>CAVQCK010000007.1:0-27630 GCA_963710955.1 uncultured Actinomycetes bacterium
CGTCACGGCGCTGCCGATATTCAGAGCGTGAACGGGAGTGCCCCACCGCGGCAGTCGAGCCTGCGCCGGCGGCGCAGTCGCTTCCTGACGTTGATGGAGGCGCTTTCGCCCGATACCCGCCAGGAGAGCCGTTGGGCTCGGCAGGCCCGCAGCGAGGAGCGCGCTCGCCGGCTCGAAGGCCTGCTCGCAGGCTCCGGCGTGCGCCTCCTCAACGAGCGCCGTGTGCCCGGGGCTCGTGCCACCGTCGACCACCTCGCCGTTGGCCCGCACGGAGTGACCGTCATCGACGCCGCCTACGAGACCGGCCGCGCCCGCATCGTCGACGGCCGGCTGCTGATCGACGGCGAGGACCGGACGATGCTGGTGCGCGACGTCATGCGCCAGGTCGAGGTCATCCGCCTCGGTCTCGCGGCCTCGCCGAGCGTTCCGGTCAACGGCGCGATCTGCTGGCTCGAGCCGGACGGCCTCCCGCGGGTCCGCAAGCTCGAACTGGGCGGAATCCTGATCGACGGCCCCAGGGCGATCGCCGAGGAGCTACGCCGTCCGGGCCCCGTGTCGCAGAAGCGCGCGCGTCAGATCGCGGGCGTTCTGGACCGCCGCCTCCCTCCGCGCGATTAAGGTAGGGCCGTCAATGGCCGCCGAGCAGGAGACGCCGGAGCGTCGCACCGCCCCGACCGGGCCCGAGGGCGCCGCCGTCTCGCGGGACCCCGGCCCACCGGACACCGCGCCGGACGACGCCAACGACCTTCAGGGCTTCCACCTCCCGGCCGGCGGCTTCATGCGCAAGCGGTCGACCTGGCTCTGGGCGGGGATCCCGACCGTGGTGCTGGCGATCGCGCTCGCCTTCGGGCCCCTCGGGCGGGTCTGGATCATCCTGGTGGCGCTCTGGCTCCTCATCACGACGATCGTCTGCTGGATCGTGGCCAACTGGAAGGCCGAGGACGACTTCTTCAAGACCTACGCCGAGCAGCGCCGCCTGACCCGCACCGATCGGGGCACCTCCGGGGCTCGACGCCGCTCCTGCGAAAAGGGGACGAGCGGAAGGCCGAGGAGATCTGTCGGGCCCGATCGGCGAGGGCGCCAACGGCAGCATCGCCCTCTACACGTACACCGAGGTCTACTACGACAAGGACGGGAGGCACGAGACCGACTACCACTTCACCGTCTCGATGACGGACCTCCCCGAGTGCCAGAAGGTGCCGCCGGAGCTCTACGCCAACCGCAAGGTCGGCTTCCGCGTTTCGAGAAGGTCGAGGACGCCTTCCGCTCCAACGAGCGCGTGAAGCTCGAGAGCGAGCAGCGGACACCGAATACGAGATCTTCGCGCCGAAGGAGCAGGACCAGAACTTCCTGCGCCAGCTGTTCTCCCCGACGTTCATCGTCTGGATGACGGACTCCGCGCCGGAAAAGTTCGCCTTCGAGCTCGAGGACGGCGTGCTCTGCTGCAACGTCAAGGGGCACAAGAAGAGCGCCCTCGGTCTCGACGCGATGCGGGCCGCCGCGGCGCACATCGCGAAGCGCATCCGCGACGAGGTCGCGGAGAGCGCCGCCAGCACCTCGGCCGCGGACCCGGCCCAGCCCGCGGCCTAGAGGCTGTCGATCACCTCCTGGGCGGCGCGCTCGCCCGAGCGCACCGCGCCGTCCATGTAGCCGTTCCAGAATGTGGACGTCTCGGTGCCCGCCCAGTGGATGTTGCCGACCGGCTTGCGGATCGCCGGCCCGTACCCGGTGATCGTGCCGGGGCCGGCGATCGCGACCGGGCAGCCGCGAGTCCAGTTGCGCTGCGACCAGTTGGTCTCGAAGTACTCGCGCGGGTGAGCCGCCTTCGGCCCGAAGTACTTCTTGAAGTTTCCGAGCACCGCGGCGCGTCGATCGGCGTTCGACATCGGCGCGAACTGACGCGCCTCGCGACCCCCGATGAAGCCGAACACGACGCCCTTCGAGGCCTCGCGCGGCGAGTCGTCGAAGGTCGTGTTGCACGGGCCCTCGTAGGACACGACGCTGCCGTTCAGGCCGGCGTCGCGCCAGAACGGCTCGTCGTAGACGGCGGTCGCCTTGATCAGCGTCCCCTGCGGCAGCCGCTGGGTGAGTTGGTCGCGCTGGAAGGGAAGGCGCGGGTGGTAGGAGATCCGCGCGGCTAGCGTGGGGGGGACGGCGACGATCACTCGCTTGGCCCGCACTTCGAGCGTGCGGGTCCGTACGGTGACGTGACCACCGTCCTGCTTGATGCCGCGGACCGGCGTCTTCAGCAGCACCCGGTCACCCAGCTCGCGGGCCATCTTGAGGCACAGCCGCTGCGAGCCCCCGGCGAGGCGCCACATCTGTGCGCCGCCGCGGGTGTTGAAGTTGCGCTCGAACGTCCCAGGGTTGTCCTCGTTGCCGGAGGCGGCGATGTAGAAGAGCGTGAATAAGAGTGAAAGCTCGGAGGGCTCCGCGCCGAAGATCGCACGCGTCGCGATCGGGATGAGCGCGCGGAACTCGGGGTTGTCGCTGTTGTCGGCGATGTACGTGGCCAGCGTCTGCTCGTCCCACTCCGCTCCACTCGGGGACTCCCAGGGCGCGTCCACGGGGACATCGGTCGACATCCGGTCGAGCGCGAAGACGGTCCGCGCGAGGTCGGGCAGGATGGCCGGGTCCGGGGGCGCTGACCCGGTCGGGCCCTTGTCGCTGTAGGTGCTCCGGTCGCCCTCGAAGTCGACGTAAACGTTGTCGCCGTTGTCGAAGGTTCGGAACTTGCCCACGCCGAGCTTCTTGGCGAGCGCCAGGATGTGGTCCTGGGTCGGCCCCACGAAGGTGGCGCCGCGCTCGGAGATCTCGCCGCCGCCGATGTCCTTGTTCAGGGCACGGCCGCCGACCCGCTTGCGAGCCTCGAGCACGAGGACGGACCGTCCCGCCCGGTGGAGCTCACGGGCCGCGGTGAGGCCGGCGAACCCGGCGCCCACGACGACCACGTCGCACTTGCACCTCTTCCGGCCGAGGCCCGCCGCCGCGGCGCCGGGGATCCGGCCGATGGCGGCACCGAGCCCGGCCGCCGCCGACGCCCCCACCAGTCCCCGCCGCGAGATGGTGTGTTCGCTCATACGGCACTGACCATCTCACAGGACGGTCGCCGGCGAGGTCCCGGCGGGCGCTATGGGTCAGGCGGCTGCGTGTACTTCGGTCTCGGCGAGGAACTCCTCGAAATGCTTGTGGGACGGGCAGAAGTCGCGGCCGGGCAGCGGTACGCGCTGGCACGGGGTCCCCTCGCGGGTGTGCGCCTGGCAATGGCGCGGACGGCCGTCGATGTCCACCCCGCCGGGGCACTTGGCCAGGAACTTGGCCGCCAGGTTGATGTTCATCTCGACCACCCGCCAGGCATGGACCTGTTCGTTCATGCGGATGTAGGGACGCACCTCCCCGAAGAGCCAGCGGGCGGGATTCGCGAAGTAGCGCCCGTCATAGGTCATGCGCTGGATGGCGGTCTCGCACGCGTCCAACACGATCTGTCGATTGCGAGTCGCGGTCGGATCCTCTTCGTCGCCGGCCACCCGAGGCGCCAACTCCCGATAGATGGAGCGGCTGAACTGATACATGCCGTAACCCCCTTGGTTGTCCGTACCCAGGCCCGCCCGCACTCCATGCGTGCTGGGGGCTTCTACGCATGGCTTCCCATGTGCGCTTGGTCTCAAACATCTTTTTTTCAATTCGGACGAATGTTCTCCCGGCGGGCCTTGGCCGGCGTGCGAGGATGGGGCCGTGGAGCAGCGGCTGAGCCTGATCACGCTCGGCGCCGGGAACCTGGCGCGCGCCCGCGCCTTCTACGAGGGGATGGGGTGGAGCAGCGGCGCGGCCCCGGGCGACGACGTCGTCTTCTTCCAGACGCCGGGGTGCATCGTCGCGCTGTGGGATCGCGCAAGGCTCGCGGAGGACACCGTCGTGACCGATTCCGGCGGGTGGGGCGGGATCACGCTCGCCTACAACGTCCGCTCCCCCGAGGAGGTGGACGCGATCCTTGCCGAGGCCGACGCGGCCGGGGGCAAGGTCACCCGCGCCGGTGCCGAGACCTTCTGGGGCGGCTACTCCGGTGTCTTCGAGGACCCGGAGGGCCACCCGTGGGAGGTCGCCCACAACCCGCACTGGACCCTGAACGACGACGGCTCGGTCACGCTGCCCGGGTAAGCGCGCGCAGCCCGGTCTAGAGGGCGGCGAGCGCCTCGGGAATCGGCACGTCGCCGGAGACCACATCGAACGCCCTGCCGATCGTCTTCGGCTCGTCCAGGCAGGCGAGGAGCGTGGCGGCCACATCGTCGCGGGGTATCTGCCCGTAGCGCTCGAGTGGCAATTCCTCGGTCGCGGCGATCAGCCCCGTGCCCGGGTCGTCCGTGAGACCGCCCGGGCGGACGATCGTGTAGTCGAGTCCGCTCTCGGCCAGCTCGCGGTCCGCATCCGCCTTGGCCTCGTAGTAGGGCCGCATGTCGTCGGACCAGTTCTCCGGGTGGCTGGCGCCGATCGCGGAGACGATCAGGTAGCGGGAGACGTCGCTCAGGCGGGCGGCCTCGATCAGCTTCACCGCGCCCCCGTAGTCGACCGTGCGCTTGCGGGCCGGGCCGCTGCCGGCCCCGGCGCCGGCGGCGAAGACGACGGCGTCGACGCCCGCGATCGAGCGGGCGACCGCGTCGGCGTCCAAGTTCTCGATGTCAGCCCCGACCGCGGTGGCGCCGGTGGCGTCGACCTCCGCGGCGTGTTCGGGGTTGCGGATCAGCCCGCGAGCGCGATCACCGCGCTCCGACAGCAGGCGAAGCAGCCGCAGAGCGATCTTCCCGTGCCCGCCAACGACCGCGACCTCCATGGCCATGCACGGAGGCTTATCAGGTGCCGGCGAGGCGCATAGGCTCCGCCCATCGCCGTCACGGACTTCACCCGCACCGCCGAGAACATCCTGCGCGATGCCTCGACGTTCAAGTGGTACACGGTCGCGCTGCTGGCGTTCGTGCTCTACGTGTACGCGCAGGAGGTCGAGCGGCGGCGCTTCGACATCGTGTTCGCCGGCATCGCCTTCTGGCTCGCCGACTGGGTCAACGAGATCGCCAACTCGCTAGTCCTGCACTTCACCGACCGCGCCGCGCTCTGGACCGTGACCGGCAGCACCTCGTACCTGATCCTGATCGGGCTGACGATCGAGATCTCGTTCATGTTCGCGATCAGCGGCGTGATCTACGTGAAGACGCTGCCCGCGGACCCGCGAGCCAAGGTCCTCGGGATGCCCAACCGCCTGGCGATCGGCCTGGGCTACTCGCTGCTCGCAACCGGAGTCGAGGTGCTGCTCCACGCGACCGGGTACTTCCACTGGGAGTACTGGTTCTGGAACGTGCCGTTCGTCCTCCCAATCGTGATCTTCGGCTATCTGTGGTTCTTCCTCATCGCCGCCTACGTCTACGACATGGGGGACACCCGCCGGCAGGTCCGATTCGTCGGCGCGATGGCCGGCGTGGTCGCGGCCGCGCTGATCGTCTTCGGGCCGATCCTCGAATGGATCTGATCCGTACGATGGGGCCTGGCATGGACGATCTTGGAGCGCCCAGTTCCTACCTGACGCTCGAGAAGGGCGACGCCTGCTACTCGAGCGACGGGCAGCCCCTGGGGAAGGTCGAGCATGTGCTCGCGGACCCGGACCTGGACCTCTTCGACGGGATCGTCCTCGACAAGAGCGTCCTCCCGGGCGGCCACCGCTTCGTGGACGCGGACCAGGTGGACTCGGTCTACGAGCGGGGGGTCGTGCTGTCGGTGGACGCGGCCGCGGCACAGAGCCTGCCTGAGCCGGCCCCGAACCCTGGCGAGATCGAGGTGGGGCCGGACGACGTCGTCCCCGACGAGAAGCGCGACAAGCTTCATCGCGCGTGGGACCGGATCTCCGGGAAGGAGTGACCCGGGCCGGCGGTGCCCGGCTAGGCGCTCCCGGCAGCCTCGAGCGCGGCGCCGTAGAGGATGTCGTGCTCGGACACCTCGATCTCCTGTAGTCCGAAGGCCCGCATCGCCTGGATCAGGATCACGACCCCGGCCACGATCGTTGGTGCCCGCCCCGGATGGAGGCCGGGCACCTTGAGGCGCTCCTCCAGCGACTTCCCCGAGAGCATCGAATACATGTGCTGGATCGCGTCGAGCGAGAGCACGTAGCCGTGGACCCGTTCGGGGTCGTAGGGGTCGAGCTCCTGGTCGATGGCCGCCAGCGAGGTTGGGGTGCCGGCGACGGCGATGCCCGTGTGGATCTCGAAGAAGTCGGCCGCCGCCAGCTCGGCGAAGAGCTGCTTGCGGATGTCCTCCGCGAGCGCCTCGAGCTCCGGGGCCGTCGCCGGGTCGGTGCGGATGTGGCGCTCTGTGTGCCGGACGGTCCCGAGCTGGAGCGATGTATGGAAGGTCATCTCCCGGCCTGAGCCGACGACGATCTCCGTCGAGCCCCCGCCGATGTCGATCACGAGAGTGCCGTCGGGCGGCGGCCGGCCGACGACCGCGCCCACATAGGTCAGCCGGGCCTCCTCCTCGCCGGTCAGGATCCTGGCGTTGAGCGCGAAGCGCTCGCGGAGCTCGGCGATGAAGGCGCCGGAGTTCTCGGCGTCCCGCACAGCGCTGGTCGCGAGCGCCAGGATCACGTCGGGCTCGAGCGGCTCATAGAGCTTGATGTACTCGCCGACGACGCTGGCGACGTCCTCGATCGCCTCGGTGGCGAGCTGCTTGGACGTGTCCACCCCGCGGCCGAGCCGGGTGACGGTCGAACGCCGCTCCAGCTCCTTGACCCCGCCGTCCTCGACGTCGGCGACCAAAAGGCGCGTCGAGTTCGTTCCCATGTCGACCACGGCCACTCTCACGGGCGGCGCAGCCTAGTGATCCGGGGCGCGGGCGGCCCTATTGACTTCCGCCGACCCCCGGGGTACTGTCCTCGCCTCGTGAGCGCCACCGAAAGGACCACGTTGGTGCGCTTCGCCTTGGTCGTCGCCGTCGTCGTGGTGGCCCTGGGGCTGGCAGCGTGCGGCAGCAGCTCGAGCTCGACCGGTGCGAGCGGGGCCAGTGGGGCGTCGGGAACCTCCGGGGAGCAGGGCGCGGCCTCCAACATCAGCACGACGTTCGCGAAGCCGACCAGCAAGGAAGACGCCATCGGGGCGACGTTCCTCAAGGAGGGCGGCATCGCCGGCCTGGCGCAGATCCTCGGGAGCACGTTCGAGATCCCCAAGCACATCACAGTCGATGCCGTGAATGGCCTCGACGGGGGCCCCCATTACGACCCGTCGAACAACACCATCACGTTCCAGTACGGGTTCGCCGCGCTCGTCTTCGAGACCCTCAGGCAGAACAACCCGGACTGGAGCAACCACAAGCTCGGGTTTGCCACCGGCGCCGTGATCGCGTTCATCCTCGAGCACGAGTTCACGCACGCTCTGATCCACATCTACAACCTCCCCGTGCTGGGCAAGGAGGAGGACGCGGCCGACACGCTCGCGACGCTGCTGCTGCTCAAGTCGCCGAAGGGCGACAAGCTGGCCCTCGGCGCCGCCGAGTTCTGGGCCGACTTCTCCGGGCGCCAGAACCCGCCGGCGATCGCGGACTACGCCGACGCCCACTCCCTGGACCTGCAGCGCGCCTACAGCATCATCTGCGACATCGCCGGCTCCAACCAGGAGCGCTACAACGAGATCAACCAGGCGGGGATCCTCCCCAGCGGCGACATCAAGAGCTGCCCGGCCCAGTACCAGGAGGACGTGAAGAGCTTCACGCAGGTGCTGCAGCCGCACGTCAACGGCAACCTGAACTTCCAGGCGCCCTCCAACTAGAGGAGCTCTACGAGGGAGTGCCCGCGGGCGCCTGCGGCGGCTCGGCGGGTGCCTTCGGCGGCCGCGCGGGCTTGGGTGGCCGCGGGCGCGTGTAGTCGCGGAACTGGCGCTCGAAGTCCGGCCACCACGGCGGCTCGGGATCGTCCTCGGGCTGGTCGTCCCCGTCGTCGCCACCCCCATCGGCGGGCGTGCGGAGGGCGAGGAAGGCGGTGACGCTGAACAGCACCGCCAGCCACAGCAGCGCGAGGATGAACGAGTTCGACGCGGTGGACGGCCACCGGATCGCCGCCATCAGCGCACCCGCGTCGACAAATAGGCATCCGGGGATCATCGCCACCCCGAATCGCGGTGAGCACGGCCACGAGCGAGCCCTCCGCCGCCGGGCCAGGAACACGATCCACGCGACGAGCGCCGGCCACATCGCAAGGTGCGCGTAGAGCGGGATCGTGATCGGAGTGCCTGGGTGGGGCACCAGCGACATCGGTGTCCATCATCTCGCGATTTCTGCGAGATGCAACCCCCCCGAGCCAATTAGACGCCGCTAACATCTGCGCCCACGCCGCGGGGTGGAGCAGTCAGGTAGCTCGCCGGGCTCATAACCCGGAGGTCGCGGGTTCAAATCCCGCCCCCGCTACTCGCGAAGGCCCGCTTCGGTGGGCCTTTCGCTTTCTCGAGTTGGCTACGGGATGGCTCCGAGGCACCGTCGATAGCCTGACCTGCCAGATGGCTCTCACGGATCCCGCCAAGCGCCTCGGCGCGATCCCGCCGTACAAGTTCGCCGAGCTCCAGAAGCAGGTGGCGGATAAGCGCGCCGCGGGCATCGACGTGATCAACCTCGGGATCGGCGACCCCGACTACCCGACGTTCCCGCACGTCGTCGAGGCGATGCAGGCTGCCGTCGCCGACCCCAGCACCCACACCTACCCGTCTAACCGGGGGCGCGAGGAGTTCAGGGCATCCCTGGGCGACTTCTACCGCCGCCGATTCGCAGTCGAGATCGACCCGGACTCGGAGGTGATTCCGGCGATCGGCGCCAAGGAGTGCATATACAACCTCTGCTTCGCCTTCCTCGACCCGGGCGACCTCGCGCTGGCGTCCGACCCCGGGTACCCCCCATACACGGGTGGCCCGCTGCTGGCCGGAGCCGGCTCGGTCCTGCTGCCGCTGGAGCCCGATCTGGGCTTCGCGCCCGACCTGGACAAGCTCGACGCCGACTCGCTCGAGCGCGCCCGGCTGATCTTCATCAACTACCCAAACAACCCGACCGGCGCCGTCGTTCCCGGCGGGTTCTTCGAGCAGGTCGTCGAGCTGGCGCGGGAGCATCAGATCCTCGTCGTCCACGACAACGCCTACTCGGAGACCACCTACGACGGATACATCGCGCCGAGCTTCCTCGCCACGCCGGGCGCCAAGGAGGTGGGGGTGGAGGTGTTCTCGCTCTCGAAGGGCTTCAACATGACCGGCTGGCGCTGCGCCGCCATCCTGGGGAACGCAGACGCCGTCTCCTCCTACTGGCGGCTGAAGACCAACGTCGACTCGGGCCTATTCGAGGCCGTGCAGCTCGCCGGCGCGGCGGCGCTCGAGGGCCCGCGCGAACGGATCGCTGAGATGAACGAGATCTACGCGCGGCGCCGGGACCTGGTGGTGGGCGCCCTGCGTGAGATCGGCGTCGGCGTGGAGAAGCGCAAGGGCACGATCTACGTCTGGGCGCCGGTGCCCGAGGGCCACACCTCGACCTCGTTCGCGGAGCTGGTCCTGGAGGAGGCGGCAGTGGTGATCTCGCCGGGCTCGATGTACGGGCCGTCGGGCGAAGGCTTCTTCCGGATCTCGCTGACGACACCTGATGAGCGCATCACCGAGGCGGTCGAGCGCATGCGCGAGCACCTGGGCTAGCTCCCCCGTTCTCACAGATCGCTTGGCGCCGGGACGCGGGTCGACGTGCGCAGTGCTAGAAGTCACTCCGAGGCATGGATTCGCCATCCGCCCCCCACTCTCGTGTCGAGCGGGTCGCAGTCGTCGGTCTTGGCAATGTCGGGCGGCTGATCGCCGACATGCTTGTCGAGCGCGGATTCGAGGTGTGGGAAGTCGACGTCGACGAGAGCAGGGTGGCCGGTGAGCGCGCGTCCGTTATGGACGTCAATGATCCTGCTGCGCTCGAGGAACTGTTCGCAGGCGTCGACGCGGTCGTCTCATGCCTGCCCTACTACCTGAACGCCGTGATTGCCACGGCGGCGCATTCCGTCGGGGTGCACTACCTGGATCTGACAGAAGACGTCGCCACCTCGCGCGTCGTAAAGGAGCTCGCGCGGAGCTCGAACACGATCTTCATGCCGGGCTGCGGTCTCGCCCCAGGGTTCATCTGCGTGGTTGGCGGTGCGCTTGTGGTCAGCCTTGAGACCGTCGATCTGATCGAGCTGCGCGTCGGCGCCCTTCCGCGCAGCCCGAACAATGCACTCGGCTATGCGTGCAACTGGTCTCCTGCCGGGATCGTCAACGAGTATCTGAACGACTGTGAGCAGCTGCGTGGAGGGGAGCTCGTGACCGTGCCGTCGCTCGATGACCTGGAGACGATCGTGATCGACGGCACGCCCTACGAGGCGTTCACCACCTCCGGTGGCCTCGGGACAATGTGCGAAACCTTCGCCGGACGTGTCGACCGGCTCGACTACAAGACGATCCGGTATCCCGGTCACCGGCAGCTGATGCGGTTCATGCTGCAGGAGCTGGGCCTTAGCCGGCAGCGAGAGGCGGCCGTGCGGCTTCTCGCGGACGCCTACCCTCCGGTCCGGGACGATCTGGTGATCGTCTACGCGGCGGCCGAGGGAAACGAGGGAGGACGCTCCGCCCGCGAGGAGTTCGTCCGCGTCTACCGTCCGCGGACCGTCGCGGGCGCCACCCGGACCGCGATCGCGTGGACGACGGCCGCAGGGGCGGTCGGGATGGTCGAGTTGCTTGCCGAGGGCTCGCTGCCGGACGCGGGCTTCGTCTGCCAGGAGGACGTGTCCCTCGACGCCTTCCTCGCTACCAAGGCAGGGCAGATGCTGGCGCGCGAGCCGCGCGCGGAGATGCACGACGACATTCCGCTGATGCCAGTCGCTTGAGCGCTCGGGCTCTTCCGGTGAAAACGCCGGTCTAGCGGGAGCGTGATGAGTAGCTACCTACGAGCGCTCGCGCGGCCGCATCGATCTCCGCTTCTTGCAGCAAGACGTGGTCAGCGGCTTTCCCCAATGGAACAAAAGAGTCCTGGCTCGTCACTCGCGAGATCGCCCCCTCGAAGTTCGCGTCGATGAGCGCGCCCAGGACGCCCTCGGAGACCCCGCCGCTCCGGCGCGTCTCATCCACTATCAGCACGCGTCCGGTCGCTTCGGCCTCTCGGAGGATGTCGGCAACCGGCAGTGGGACAAGCCAGCGTAGGTCCACCACTCGCACATCGATCCCATCGTCGGCGAGTCGCTGCGCGACGCGCAGCGACATGTACGTGCCGTTCGCGAATGTGACGATTGTCAGGTCGTTGCCGTCACCGTGTACTCGTGCCGAGCCAATTGGAGCGTGAGCGGCCGACCATTCGCTCGGTACGGGGTACGGCGCGACCCAGCCGCCATCACCCGGGCTATGCAGATCATGGGTGTGGTAAAGCGCGATCGGCTCCAGAAAGACGCACGCCGATCCGTCAATGGAGGCGGCCGCTACGCAGGCGCGGAGCATGGCCGAAGCGTCGTCCGGGCGCGCTGGAGACGCCACGACGATCCCGGGTATGTCTCGGAGGACTGTCACGGCGTCGTCGTTGTGGAAATGGCCGCCAAAGCCTTTTTGGTAGCCGTATCCGGCGATCCGCAGCACCATCGGGTTGTGGTACTGGTCATTCGAGAAGAACGGCAAGGTCGCGGCCTCGCCTCGAAGCTGATCCTCGGCATTGTGCAGGTAAGCCAGGTACTGGATCTCGGGAACCGGAAGCAGACCGGAGACGCCGAAGCCGAGCGCGACACCGAGGATCGTCTGTTCGTCGAGAAGCGTGTCGAACACACGATTGATGCCGAAACGGCGCTGCAGTCCACGGGTAACGCCGTAGACACCTCCCTTACGACCGACGTCCTCACCGAACACCAGTACTTCCGGCCGGGCTGCGAGTGCATCGGTCAACGTCGCGTTGATCGACTCGGCCAATGTCAGTGGGCCTGCTTCCTCCGGAAGCTTTCCTGCGAACGCAGTCGCCCTCGCATCCGGGCTCGCCGCCCGGCTCACGTCCGAGGCGACCGTTTCCGGCCGTCGTCGAGCGAGCGGCTCCATCACTTCTGATGCGCTCGACAGCCGCCGTTGCTTGGCGGCGTCGTCCGCTAGGCGCCGCACGTCCGCTGCCGCTGCGTCGTACCTGCCGAGCAGGTCGCTGGGCTCGGCGATCCCGGCGTCCGCCAGCAGGCGCGCGGCGTGGACGAGGGGATCGCGCTCCAGGTCCTCGCCGATCTCGGCGCGGCTGCGGTAACCGACCTCGGCGTCGCTGCCCGCATGACCGAGGAAGCGAACGCAACGCAAGTGCAGAAACGCGGGGCGGCGTGTGCTGCGCACGTATTCGGCTGCCCCCAGAGCCGCGTCATAGGTGGCCGGCGATGTCTGTCCCCTCGGCGCTGAAATAGCGCAGATGTGGACGATTCGACCAAGCCTCGCTCACCCAGTCGCGAGGCGTGCGGACGCTGATGCCGAATCCGTTGTCCTCGCAGCAGAACAGCACCGGCATCCGCAGCCCCTGGTGCACGGTGTACTCAGCGGCGTTCAACGCTCCCAGGGCAGTGGAGTGGTTGAGCGAAGCATCGCCGAATGAGCAGACCACAATCGCGTCCGCCGGCCACTCGGGGCTGACGCCGATTCGCTGCGCGCGCTCGATCGCGAACCCGACCCCCATCGCACGGGGCACATGAGACGCAATCGTCGAGGTCTGAGGGATCACCGCGAGCGCGTGGTTGCCGAACACCTTGTGTCTCCCGCCGGAAATCGGCTCATCCGCGGCGGCGACCAGGCCGAGGAGGATGTCCCGTAACGGGGTCGAGCCCGGGACCTGCTGCGCCCGCGCGCAGTAGAACCCGCCCGATCGGTAATGGAGGAGCGCCGGATCAGTCGGTCTGAGCGCCGCTGCGATCGCGGCGTTTGACTCGTGGCCCGCGGATCCGATCGTGTAGACGCCGGGGCCCTCCGCCCGCAGATAGCGCGCGGCTAGGTCGAGATTCCTGCTTGCCACCATCGCGTCGAACACTGCGACGGCCATCCGTGCGGTCAGCCGGGTGCCCTCGCGGATCGGCTGATCGAGCTCCGACGCTGCGAGCCCCGCTGCTGCTGAGCGCTGCCACGCGCTCGCGGAAGTGACGCTCGAGCGCTTGTTCCGGTGTGTCGGTCGCGGTCACAACCGCCCTCTATCCCCCGCGCATCAGTAAGAGGGCACGGACCTCACCCAAACTCAACTCCCTGGGCCAGCGGGAGCTCGTCGGAGTAATTGATGGTGTTGGTTGCCCGGCGCATGTAGGCGCGCCAAGCATCCGAGCCGGACTCGCGGCCGCCTCCAGTGGACTTCTCACCGCCGAACGCGCCGCCGATCTCAGCGCCGGAGGTCCCGATGTTGACGTTGACGATCCCACAATCGGAGCCATCGGAGGAAAGGAAGCGTTCGGCCTCTCGTTGATCGCCGGTGAAGATGCTGGACGACAGTCCTTGGGGAACACCGTTGTGGAGCGCGATCGCGTCCTCGAATTCCCGGTAGGTCATCACGTAGAGGATTGGGGCGAACGTCTCGCGACGCACCAGCTCTGTCTGGGCGGGCATGCGGACGATCGCGGGCTCGACGTAGTAGGCATTCGGGAGGCCCGCAGCCGCACGCCGGCCGCCGCCTACGATCAACTCGCCTCCGTCGGACTGTGCCTCCTCGAGCGCAGCGACCATCCGCTGGTACGACCTCTCATTGATCAGCGGACCGACCAACGTTCCGGAGGCACTCGGGTCGCCGATCGGGAGTCGGTCGAACACGTCACGCAGCGACGCGGCGAGCTCGTCGGCGACGTCATCGTGTGCGATCACCCGACGCAAGGTCGTGCAGCGCTGGCCAGCGGTTCCCGCCGCGGCGAAGACGATTCCGCGCCGGGCGAGCTCGAGATCGGCCGAAGGTGCCACGACCGCGGCGTTGTTTCCGCCGAGCTCGAGCAGGAATCGCCCCATGCGGGCCGCCACGCGTGGCGCGATCTCCGCTCCCATGCGCTCCGATCCAGTCGCGCTCACGAGCGCGACGTCGGCGCTGTCCACCAGCACTTCGCCCTCGCGAGCGCCAGCGATGACGAGCCGATGCACCGCCGGCGCTCCGCAGTCCGATGCGGCGCGATCCAGCAAGGCGGAGCACGCCATCGAGGTGAGAGGAGTCATTGGCGAAGGCTTCCACACGATGGTGTCCCCGCAGACCAAGGCGACCGCGGTGTTCCAGGACCACACCGCCGCCGGGAAGTTGAACGCGGTAATGAGTCCGACCACGCCCAGCGGGTGCCACGTCTCCATCAACCGGTGGCTTGGCCGCTCGGACGGCATCGTGCGCCCATCGAGCTGGCGTGACAACCCGACCGCGAAGTCGCAGATGTCGATGGCCTCCTGCACCTCGCCGAGAGACTCCGAGGTGATCTTTCCCGCCTCGATCGTGACCAGCTCGGCGACGTCGGCCTTGTGTTCGCTCAGCAGTGCGCCCAGACGCTTGACGAGCGCACCGCGGATGGGCGCGGGTACGCCACGCCACTCGCCAAAGGCACGCTCGGTCGCGGCGATTGCCGCCTCCACCTCCGCCGGCCCTGCGGCGGGTACATCGAACAACGACTCGCCCGTGATCGGCGAGCGCGCGCTCAGGGACGGTCCAGTGCCGAGCGAGGAAAGATCGACACCGCAGTTCTCGAGGGCCCCCCGGGCTCGGGAGCGAAGTTCGTCAGTCGATGAGATGGACAGCTCGGCCTGGGGCTGGGTTGTTGTCATTCGTTTCTCCCTGAGTTATGGGCGGAAGATGAAGATCGCTTATACAACGTTGTACTCGGGGCGAAGGGCGGACGTCTCGAAGCGCTCCAGGCCCAACGGTTCTATGTCGACGAACGGGGGGCGACGCAAAACCAGGTCGCGGAGGATCTCGCCGACGGCGGGGGCCTGGAGGAACCCGTGCCCGGAGAACCCGGTCGCATAGAGGAAGCGAGAGACGCCGGTCGCCTCCCCGATGATCGCGTTGTGGTCTCGTGTCATCTCGTAGAGCCCGGCCCACCCGCCGCGGATACCGGCGTCGGCGATCCGAGGCGCCCGCCGCCGGACCACCTCCATCAGGCCAGGGATCCAGTCGTCGGTTGTCTCGACGCTGAAGCCCGGCTTCTCATGTGGATCGGACATCCCGATCAATAGGCCGGGGCCCTCGCGATGAAAGTAGAAGCTCGACTCGAAGTCGATCGTCATTGGCATCTGGGTGGGGAGCCCGTCCATCCCGTCGGTGAACAGGATCTGGCGCCGCAACGGCGTGACCGGCAGATCCAAACCGACCATGGCGCCGCAGCTTCGCGACCAGGCGCCGGCGGCGCAGATCACGGTGCTCGTCCGGATCGAGCCGTGGCTAGTGACGACCTCGGTGATCTCGGCGCCGCTGATGTTGATGTCGAGTACCTCGCAGTTGACGCGGATCTCCGCCCCGTGGGCACGGGCGGCGAATGCGTATCCCTGGACCACGGCCTCGGGGCTTGCATGGCCATCGCCGGGTGAGAACGCACCAGCGAGGATGTCGTCCCCCTGCACCAGTGGGCATAGCTCGCGAGCTTCGCCGGCCGTAAGCATCCGGGAAGCCAGTCCGTATTCGTTCTGAAGCGCGACGCTGCGCTCGAACTTCTCGACGTCGGGCTCACGGCTGAGGACGAACATGTACCCGACCGGCTTGAGGTCGATCTCCCACCCGGGCCGTCGGCCGAAGTTGCGGAACGCCTCCAGGCTGCGCTTGGCAATCTCGACGTTCAGCGCGTCAGAGAACTGGGTGCGCACGCCGCCGGCCGCTCGGCACGTGGAGCCGCTCCCGAGTTGCGCCCGCTCGACGAGCGCGACACCGACGCCTTCCTCAGCCAGGTGGAAGGCGGCGCTGGTGCCGATCACGCCACCCCCTAGGATGACCACGTCAGCGGATTTCGGAAGCGGTGAGGCCAAGCGAGGCATTCCTAGGATGGTACGTGCGGCGCAGCGACCCACTGCCCCGCCCAGATCGCCCCTGGTCGCGGTGCCTTCGGATGTCAGCCTGCGTCGTCAACCAGCGAGCGGGCCAAGGGCGGCGCGGTGCGGCTGGTACCAGCCGTGGTACCAAACTGAGCGAATCTCAGCTAATCCGAGAGCACTTCACCATGCCTGAGAGCGGCCGGGAGCAGCCCTCAAGCCGGCGTAGGGCCTCCTCATAACGCGGAGGTGGTGGGTTCAAATCCCACCCCCGCTACTCGCGAAAGGCCCCGCGTGGGCTTCGAGCGGCGGCTCAGGCGTCGGCGGAATGGATCCGACGATACCTCCGCGACGCCGTCCTCGACTCGGCCGCGCAAGGCGCCGCGTCGCCTCGTTCCTGTGGCCCTCCGCGCTTACTTCCACGCTCGGCTGGCTACGATCGCGGCGCCCGATGCCGCCGAAGCCCTTTGACCTCGCATCTCGCCACGCGCTCGTCACGGGGTGCGGGAGCGCGGAGGGGATCGGCTTCGCGTGCGCCCGGATGCTCGCCCAACTCGGCGCGCGAATGTCGATTACCTCGACGACGGACCGGATTCACGAGCGCGCGGCGGAGCTTCGAGGCGAGGCCTTCTCGTTCGTTGCCGACCTCACCGACCGCGGGCAGGCCTTCGCCATGGCCGCTGGCGCGCGAGCGGCGCACGGCGCGATCGACATCGTCGTGAACGCGGCGGGGATGGTGCAGATCGGCGTCGCCACGGGCGAGGCGCCGTTCGCCGAGCTGTCGCCGGACGGGCTCGACCACCAGCTCGAGATCACGCTAAAGACGGCGTTCAACGCGACCCAGGCCGTCCTGCCGGAGATGCTCGAGCGCGGGCACGGGCGGATCGTGATGGTCTCCTCGGTCACCGGGCCGCTGGTGACGGCGCCCGGATCGACGGGCTACGCGACCGCAAAAGGAGCGATGGACGCCATGATGCGCACGATCGCGATCGAGAACGGCCGCTCCGGCGTGACTGCGAACTCGGTCGCGCCGGGCTGGATCGAGACCGCGTCGTCGGAGCCGGACGAGCTCGAAGCGGGCCGCCACACCCCGATTGGCCGGCCGGGTAGGCCCGACGAGGTCGCCGCCGCCGTCGCCTTCCTGTGCTCGGACGAGGCGAGCTACATGACCGGCCAGTCGATCGTCGTCGACGGCGGCAACGTTATCCAGGAGCCGCACGGGATCGACCTCTACGGGGGCGCGTAGGATCGGCGTGTGACCTCCGTCCTCGAGGCGACGCCGCCGAGCTTTAGCGCCGGGAACGTCGCCCGGATCGCCGCCGACCTGTTCGGCCTCGACGGCGCGGTGAGAGATCTCGGCAGCGAGCGCGACCAGACGTTCCTCGCGGAGGGGCAGGCGGGGTCCGGCGTCCTCAAGATCTCGAACCTCGGCGAGCAGGCAGCGACCCTCGACTTCGAGGCGGCGGCGATCCTGCACATCCAGCGGGTCGATCCGGAGCTGCCCGTCGCGCGCCCCCGCGCGGTCTCGGATGCTTCGGGCGCGGCGGCCTACCGCAAAACGGTCGAGGGCCCGGACGGGACGCACTTCGTCCGATTGTTCGAGCGGATGAACGGGCGCCGCGGCGTTGCCGCCCGAGACCTCTCGGATGCGGCCGTGCGCGACTACGGCGTGACGCACGCGCGGCTGAACCTCGCCCTGCGCGGCTTCTTCCATCCCTCGGCGGGCCGCGAGCTGCTCTGGGACCTGGCGCTGGCGGCGAGCCTCCGGCCGCATGTCGACACGATCGCCGACCGCGACCGGCGCCGCCTCGTTGGAGTTGTCCTCGACCGCTACGAGGAGCGCGTCGCGCCGCGATGGCCGCGCCTTCGCGCACAGGTCGTCCACGGCGATCTCAACCTCGACAACGTGCTGCTCGACGAGAGCGGGCGCATCTCGGGAATCGTCGATTTCGGCGATGCCGTCCACACGGCGCAGGTCGCCGACTTCGCGGTCGCTCTCGCCTCGCTCATGCGGGGCCATCCGGCCGATGAGGTCTTCCGCGTCGGGCGGATCGCGATCGACGGCTACGCCTCGCACCTTCCGCTCGAACCCGAGGAGCTCGAGCTCCTCGGGGATCTGGTCGCAACGCGGCTCGCGCAGATCGTGGTGATCAGCGCCTGGCGGGTCGCGCGCTACCCCGAGAACGCCACCTACATCCAGGCCTGGGACGACGATTCGTGGCGGCTGCTGGAGCTGATCGGGGAGATCGGCGGCGATCACTTCTCGCAAGAGCTCGGCGCATCGCGGCCACCGATCGCCAAGGAGGCGCTGTCGAGGCGGCGCTCGGCCGCGCTCGGCGCGGCGCTCACCCCCCTCACCTACGACGACCCGGTGCACGTGGTGGGAGGGGAGGGGGCGTGGTTCGTGGACGCCGACGGACGCCGGATCCTCGATGCCTACAACAACGTGCCGGTGCTCGGTCACTGCCACCCGCGCGTCACCGAGGCGGTCGTGCGCCAGACGCGCAGGCTCAACACCAATGCGCGCTACCTGTACGAGCCGCTCGCCGAGCTCGCCGAGCGCCTGCTCGCGTCGATGCCTCCCGCAGCTCGCCTCGACAGCGTCATGATCGTGAACTCCGGCAGCGAGGCGAACGACATCGCGTGGCGGATCGCCGCGGGCGCCACCGGGCGCAGCGGCGCGATCGTCACGCAGCACGCCTACCACGGCGTCACGGCGGCGATGGCGGATCTGTCGCCGGAGGAATGGCCGGAGGGCTTCGACCCCGCCCACGTTGAGCGCATCCCCTACGACGCCGGCGGCGGCGAGGTAGCCGCCGCGGCAGCCCGGCTCGCGGAGCGCGGGCTCCCGCTCGCCGCGACCTTCATCGACCCCGCATTCACCAGCGACGGCATCCACCAGCCGACGCCCGCGCGGCTCGGGGAGATCGTCAACGCCACCCGCGACGCGGGCGGCCTGTTCGTCGCCGACGAGGTGCAGGTCGGACACGGTCGGAGCGGCGAGCACCTGTGGTCCTTCGCCCACCTGGGCATCGCGCCCGATTTCGTCACCCTCGGCAAGCCGATGGGAAACGGCTATCCCGTCGCCGCCGTACTCACGCGGCGGGAGCTCGTCGAGGAGTCCGCCTTCGCGGGGCGCATGTTCAGCACGTTCGGCGGCAATCCGGTGGCGGCGCAGGCGGCGCTTGCCGTTCTCGATGCGATCGAGGACGAGCGAATCATCCCGCACACGCGGCGCGTCGCCGAGCTGCTTCGCCGGCGTCTCGAGGACCTGAGTCGCGATCATCCCGCGATCGTCGAGGTGCGCGGGCTGGGGCTTCTGATCGGGGTCGAGCTGGACGGCGCGGAGCGGACAAACGCCGTGATGAACGCGATGCGCGACGTCGGCGTGCTCGTCGGGCAGACGGGCGCGCGAAACGACGTCCTGAAGATCCGCCCACCGCTCGTCTTCGGGCTCGACGAGGCAGACGTGGTGATCGCGGGGCTCGACGCCGCGCTGGCAACGACTTCGGCCAGTACTGACAGGGCTCGATGACCAGGCATCCGTCCCCTCCGCCGAGGTCTGCGCACGCGCTCACGAGCCGAGCCTTGATCGATTCGCGGTCCCGCCCCTGCGCGACTCGGGTGTGGCAGTAGTCGAGCTTGAAGGCAGCGAGATGCTCGCCGCTCAGAACATCCGGGACGGGCGCGGGGGCAGCTACTGGCCGCCGCCCGGGAGCGTTCGCCCCAGGCAGCGGACGTGCGACGGCACCATCCCCCAGCGCTCGTAAAAGCGCAGCGCGTCCTCGTTGCCGGCGATCACGGCCAGTCCGATGAAGCCCACGCCCGCGGCAGCGAGACGCCGCTCGACGCCCTCCATGAGCAGCGAGCCGATCCCCCAGCGGCGCAGCTCGGGCTCGACCGAGAGCGCCTCGAGCTCGCCCATCCGCTCGTTGGTCTCAAAGCTCCAGTCGCCGTCGCAAATCCGAAAGAAGGCGAAGCCGACCGGCGAGCCCTCGCGCTCGGCGATCAGCAGCCAGGCGTCACCGGCGCGCATCCAGCGCTCGAACTCATCCCGGCGCCGCTGCCAGGAGTCCTCCGCGCGCCGGAATGGCGCGACCTCGCGGGCCTCACCGGCGACCTCGGCGTGGTACTCATGCATGGCTCGCCACAGCGCCCCCACGTCGTCGAGCCGCTCCGCGCCCGCCTCGATGATCTCGACCTCGGGCGGCCCTGTCTGCTCCGCGGTCACCGAGCGAGCCTACAGGCGATGGTGCGTTTCTCGTGGTACCGCCGTGGTATCGAACTGAGCGAATCTCAGCTCATCTCACAGCACCCCAGACCGCTCGACAGAGCCCTATGGCACCGGGCCGAACGGCCTCACGCCATCTCATAACCCGGAGGTCGTGGGTTCAAATCCCACCCCGGACCTGAACCCACGACCGCCGTGGTACCACTTTGGTACCGACTGCTACGTCGATGCGTCCAGATCGTCCACGGGTCGTGACGACGGGACGATTTCGACACTCACGAACCCGGCTCTCGCTCATGGACGCTCAGACATAGGTCTCGCCGGACGGCAGAAGCCGATCCGCCCGGTCGGGCCGGGTGCTGCCCCTGGGGGTCAGCAGTTGACGATCACGCTGACGTCGTTATCCTCGACGTCATTGAAGGTGTAGCCGTTCCTTAAACGGTGATCCGGACCTTGTTGGCGTCGTTGTCGAGGTTCATCCTCGGCTGCGCGGTGGCCCCGGCTCCGACCACGCCCGACCCGAAACCGAACCCCACCGACGCCACTGCGACGCAGCCACGCAGGCTGCGGTTGAACCTGACGTAGTACTGGCCCTTGCTGCTCCGACCCGCGCTTTCGACGGACGGACTCGCTGCGTCGAGGACGCCACTCGAGTTGACGTGCGCGAACATCCGTGGGGCCACTCCGATCGGATCGGGATCGCTGTACCGGAGCGAGTAGTCCCTCAGGACCCGGCGAACGTAGTGAGCCGGGGCTGTTGGGGGTGCCCGCCCCGGCTGAGGGTCGCCGGCCCCGGCTTGTGGGTGGTGGCTCTAGTGCTACCCCCGAGCCCTCGACAGGCGGTCCCCAATGGCGCCCCGCGCGGTCCGAGAATCGTGGCCGGGTGCCCCTGGCTGCCCTGGCTCGTCGCGCGGCGCGCGCAGGCTTGCGGATTGGCGGGGGGCGCCAGAAGGGTAAGGGCTCTCACCACCAGTGCCCAACAAGGAAGGAGGAGCGCAATGTCGATCATCACGATTCTGATCATCATCATCCTGGCCCTGCTTGCGATCTACCTCGTGCGGCGAGTCGTCTGAGGCAATCGCAATGAATCAGCGCGAACCCTGCGGGCTGAGCTGATGCTTACACCGAAGTGGGACGAACTGGCCCGCCTGATCGTGATGGCCGTCTGCGGCTGGGTCTGATGATCGGCGCCGTCTGGGCCATCGCCCAGATCGTCTAGCTGACGCTTGCTGGCTCCATTCGCTAGACCGGCGAGCGCTCCCGACCCGTGCCCCACCGTCACGAGCGCCCGTCTGGCCCGGTGGCTGATCGAGAGCCCGACCGGCATCCGCGTGCCGCCGGCGAGCGCCTCAGGTGCTCCGTCAGCCGCCGCGAGAACTTCCACGTCAGCACGGAAACGTCCTGCCACGCTCCGAGCGCCGACTTCGCTGCCCACCGCCCGAGCCGCCAGTCGGGCGAGGCCAAAACGACGAAGCCCCCGGACCCGAGGGCCCGAGGGCGGATCGTCGGAATCAGCATTGCCTACCCGAACGGAAGGCAATAGACACCTTAGCTCGCAGCTCTAAAGCAGTTGGCCCCTCGGCGTCTGGCGGCAGAGGCGGCGTTGCGCGCTCAGTCCCAGACGAATGGCGGGTACCTCGTCACCATCCAGTA
Organism: uncultured Actinomycetes bacterium; assembly: GCA_963710955.1. GTDB lineage: Bacteria > Actinomycetota > Thermoleophilia > Solirubrobacterales > 70-9 > AC-56. The sequence continues at coordinate 21,874 of CAVQCK010000007.1, forward strand.
CATGTAGGCGCTCGCCCGCGCTTGCCACCGGAGCCCGATCCGGGCGATGTTGAACAATCCCTCCGGAAACTGCCTCGTGAACAGGATCGTGAAGAAGGCGAAGAAGGCCATGATCTCCGCCAGGAAGAGCACGAGGTAGGCGACAAACGCATAGGGGATCACGAGCAGCCAGGCGATCAGCGGCCGCCAACGCTCGACGTGCTCCGGATAGTCGATGTCGAAGCGCACCGGGTAGCTCGGGTCGTCGTCGAGCGTGAACGGCGGATACGGATCGACCATCAGGAAGACGTACCCGGTAACTCTCAATGACCAGCGGAAGACGCCGACCATGTAGTTGTACATCCCCTCCGGGTAGCGGCCCGTGAACAGCACCGCGAAGAAGGCAATGATCGCGACGATGTAGGCCCCGATTGCCAGCACGATCAGCGCGATGTAGTGCGGAATCGCCAGCAGCCACTTGACCAGCGGCATGAAGCGGCTGTAGTCCCCCTGGCGGTCAATGTCCAGGTGTACCGGGTAGTCCGCCGCAGGTCCAACTGCAGTCGGCGGCGCGGCTGGAGGCGGCGTTGCGGGCGGCTGGGCTCCACCGGGCGGGCCGGTGGGCGCCTCGGGTGCTCCAGGCGTTTCGGTCATCTATCCCTCCGTTCGGATCGTCCGCCCACAGTCGGTAGGCGGGTTGCTGGAACGCGCGCATCCTCTCACGTCCAGCAGCGGGAACAGTGAAGTTTTGCTTGCACCAGCAAGGAATCCCGCGTACGGGTCAAGGAAATCGCATTTCGCCCAGCAGACCACCGCAATCTCCATCGATCTCGTGGACCTGCGATGCGTGGCCTTCGCACGCGTGCGCCATCGCCCGCACAGTATGTCGCCCCCGGAACGCGCCGGCCTGAACAATGGCTTGCCGCCTCTGCAAACGTCCGCCCGTCTAGCTCCGGGCACGTCGCTTACCTTTGGCGGTGTGCGGCCCGATCCGTATCCCAGTTGCGATGTCTGCGAGCGGTATCTCCTCACGGGCGAGCAGCCGTATGAGTACCTGACCCGGCAGCGTGAGAAGCGGGTGGCGTGCATCTATTGCCGCTCCCGTGCCCAGGCGTCGGGCTGGATACCCATCGCCCTGGTCGACACGATGGCTCAGGAGCCAAGCCAAGCGCGGCGCCGACAAACGCTTCGGGCACGATTCAGCCGGGTCGCCTCGCACTGAGCGACTAGTCAAGAGCCGCTTGACCGCCCCGCGCCGTATCTGGCCACGGGGACGGGTTACGGCGCCAGCCGCCGGACACCGCGGTTATTCACGCGTTGACTCTGCGCTGATCTACGGTTGTTCGGCCTGCTGAGTGGGTTAGCTTCGATCCGAGACAACGACCACGCCGTCCTCCCATCTGAGAAGGGCGTAAAGGAGGTGCCCACGATGAGACCACGAAACGCGATCGGCGGGATTGTCGTGGGTATGGCTGCGAGGCCCACCTCGCCGACGGTGGAGGTACGGGGTCGATGAGGCGTCGCTGCCACCATTGCGGCGCCAGCTTCTACGGCGTCCACCGACGCCGGTTCGCGGAGACGTGCCCACACTGCGAGTATCCGCTGCGGCGACGCGACGCGCGCAGAATGGAGCGCGAGGTCCGGCGGCGTCGCCGCGGGTCTCGGGATCGCGAGCCAGGTACTGCAGGCGATCCAGCGCGGTATAAGACGGCTAGGTCGCGGCCCTCCGCCGACGGCGAGGCTTCGACGCCCTGAGTCTTCGCCGACGGCCGCGCAGAAGCCACCAGCTCGTCAGCCCACAGACGGCAGCGTCGGGTCAGCAGCGTCTGGGTCCTTGGCGCCATCAAGCAAACGCGCCATTACGCACCGAGCCGCACTCGCTCGACGATCCGTGCGTCGTACCGAGAGACATATCGGGCCCCCGCTATGTCTCTCACTACCACGCCTGAGCCCTCCACTTAGAGGGCTTTCGCGTTCTCGAAGGCAGCTGCGACGGCCTCGGACACGGTTGCCGTCAATTCGACGCGGTGCTGAGCCTTGTCGTTGGCGATTCGCAGGTCGAATGACTCGAATACCTGGCGCTTGATCGCCGGCTACGAGCGACCGCTATGCCTGAGGGCTTGAACTCGGCTCGGACCAGACAGTCGAGATCGACTAGACACTGTGCGCTGTCGCGATTAAGGGGATTCAGGCCGCTGGCCGATGCCATCATCAGAGTGAGTTCCTTCGCCGCCGTGCGTCACACCGTCCAGTGCCGATGAGACGGGGATCGCGGTGGCCCGCCGCACTGGCGCTCGTGATCGTTGCCTCTGCGCTGTTCGCCGCGTCACCGGCTCAGGCGACACGGCCGCCGACTGGTGGCCACAGTGCCCGGACGTCGGCGCGGCCCGGCGACATCGGGGACGATTCGGTGACGCTTCGTCAACGCGCCACGAACCAGTGGTACGGCGACGGACGCATCCCACTCAAGTCCCAGCGCGGGCCCTTCTCGGCGTCGTACCGGCGCTTCCTCGCGCGTGCGTCGGCGAGCGAGAGTCGTCGCTACGGCTCGCTCCTGCCCTCATCGAGCCAGCCGGCGCCCACGTCGAGCCTCTCGGAGGCGGCGCCGTTCACGACCACCGCCTCCGCGACCGTACCCACCTGGGTGAACATGGGACCCACGCAGGCAACTTTCGCCACCAACGGTCCGTCCACCCTGAACGTCACCGACTCGGGCCGGGTGCGATCGATCATCGTCAACGGCTCCACCATCTACGTTGCGAGCGCGGGCGGGGGAGTTTGGAAGAGCACGAATTCCGGTTCGACCTGGGAACCCATCACCGACGGGCTCTCCAGCCTCTCCGACGGGTCGCTCGCGATGGACCCGAACGACTCCTCGACCCTCTATCTCGGCCTGGGCGATCCGTTCGACGGCACTGGGATCGGCCTTGTCAAGTCCACCGACGGCGGCGGCACCTGGTCGGACCCGGTGTTCTTGGGCAACGAACGAACGATCCCGCAGGTGATGGTCGATCCCTCCGACTCGAGTGTCGTACTCGCTGCGACCGACGACGGCCTATATCGATCCACGAACGCCGGCGCAAGCTTCAGCCAGGTGAGCATCGCCACCGGCCAGGCAGGGGTACCCAAGGTATGGTCGATCGCGTCGACCGGGGCCCACAGCTTCACCCTCTCCCTCGAGGCACTCCCTAATCAGACTTCGGGCACGACCGACGGCCAGGTCTGGACGAGCGCCAACGATGGCGCGAGCTGGACCAGGGCGAATGGCATGACGAACGCCTCGGGCCTGGGGCGCATCACGCTCGCATCAGCGCCCTCCAACCCCCAGATCGTCTATGCGATGGCTGCGATCCCCAACTCGTTCGTCTCGGCGGACCTGGCCGACATCTACAAGTCCACGGACGGTGGGCAAACGTGGACGGCGCTCGGCGCGACGGGCAAGGCATACACCAATCCAAACACCGACGCCTCAAACGTAAACACGATCCTGAACGGACAGGGCTGGTACAACCAGCTCGTCGCGGTCGATCCCACCAATCCGGATGTGGCCTACTTCGGCGGCGCCCTGCTATTGGCGAAGACCACCGACGGCGGCACCACGTTCACCCAGAAGTCGAACTGGCTCGGTCAGTTCGGGCTGCCCTACGTCCACGCGGATCTCCACACGGCCACCTTCGACGCGAGCGGCAACCTCTACGTCGGTTCCGACGGCGGGATCTTCAAGTCATCCGACGGCGGCAGCACGTTCACCGACTCACTCAACGTCGGGCTGGTCGATCAGCTCCTCTACTCGGTCGGGTCATCGCCGAACGACACAAATGCGGTGATCGGCGGGTTTCAGGACCTCGGTACGCGGCTCCGCGAGGCGTCGACGAGCACCTTCGATCAGGTCATCGGCGGCGACGGGTTCGGCAGCGACATCAATCGCGCCGACGCGCAGCTGATGCTCGGAAGCCTCTATTACGACCAGATCAGGAAGAGCACCAACGGCGGGAGCAGCTGGGCCAACGCGACCACCGGGCTCGCCGAAGCCAACGATCCGTCGCATGCGCCCTTCTTCACGAAGATCGTGCCTTGGCAGGGAACCGGCAGCACCGGAAACGAGCTCTACACCTTCTCGAACTTCAAGGTATATGAGTCCACGAACTACGCCGGCTCTTGGACCGCGCTTCCAACCGCGGTCACCAACACCGGGAACATCCGAAACATCGGTGTGGCCGCCGGGAACTCCGGGAACGACGTCGGTGTGGTGGCGAGCGGCGGCCGGATCTTCCTGTCGTCGAACGGCGGCACGAGCTGGACGAGTGCCGCCAGCCCGCCGAACAACGGGCTCAGCCTGAGCGACATCCACTTCGACCCGAGCGATCCGAACACGGTCTACGTCGGCTCGGTCGCGCCAACCCAGAGCGCGAGTCATCTGTGGAAGTCGGCCGATTTCGGGGCTCACTGGACGTCGATCGACGGCTATGGCGCGGCCTCCAACGGGTTCCCCCAAGGAGTGCCCGTCAATGTGGTCACCACCGACCCGCAGGACCCGACCATCTTGTACGCCGGTACGCAGCTCGGCCTCTATCGCTCCACCGACGGCGGCTCCACTTGGAGCCGGTTCGGCGCCGGCATGCCGCTCGTGAGCGTCACCGGCCTGTACATCTCGCCCGATTCGACTCTCATGCGCGCCGCGAGCTACGGCCGCGGTCTCTGGCAGCTGACTGAAGTCCCCGTCGAACGGAACCTCACAGTTTCCAAGGCCGGGAGCGGCACCGGGACGGTGGTGAGCTCCCCGGCCGGGATCAGCTGCGGGGCCACCTGCTCGGCCCAGTACAACGATGGGGATTCGGTCACCCTGACCGCGACCGCGACCGCCGGTTCGACGTTCGCGGGGTGGTCGGGCGGAGGCTGCGCCGACACCGGGCCCTGCAACGTCGCCATGGACGCGGACAAGGCCATCACGGCGACCTTCGACGACACCTCGGCCCCTTACGCAACCGCCCCGATCCAGACCCTTGTGCGGGGGGCGCAGCTCGGCACAACCACCGTGCCGGTGCGCTTCGCCTGGAGCGCGTCGGACAACGTCACTCCGTCCGCGAGCATTCAGTCCACGCTCCAGCAGCGAACGAGCTCGAACGGGACGACCTGGACCAGCTACTCCAATCTGTTCGGCCCGACGACGGCGAAGACCGCCACGCGCTCATTCGCGCCGGCGGGCACGTTCAGGCAGTTCCGGGTGACCGCGAAGGATGAGGCCGGAAAGGTCGGCCCAGGCCCCGCCGGGCCGGCGTTGCGGGTCAACACCTATCAGGAGTCCAGTCCCGCGATCGCCTATTCGGGGACCCGGCACGGAACCGCAGAGAGCGGGGCCTTCGGCGGCCAGGTGCGGTCCTCGAGCCAGGCCGGCGCGAAGGCGACCCTCACCTCGACGGGGCGCAACCTGGCGGTAGTCATGCCGCTTGCACCAACCGAGGGCACCGCCAGAATCTGCATCGACGGCGCGTACTGCTTGACGGTTGATCTCAGTCCTGCGAGTGGCCTCGGCTCCCGCAAGGAGGTCTACGTGCGCAACGGCCTCGCCGCTTCCACAACGCACAAGGTGCAGGTCACGGTCCTGAGCGGCCGCGTCGACCTCGACGGCTTCGTCGCGCTTCGCTAGAGGCCGGTTGAGCCCGACGCGCGGGCGGTCTGAACGGCTTAGCGGCTCCCCGTCGCGCGACAAGCGAGAGCGTTAGCCCGCCAGGCGCACTCGCTCGACTATTCGTGCGTCGTAGCGAGAAACGAATCGGG
>CAVQCK010000008.1:0-496002 GCA_963710955.1 uncultured Actinomycetes bacterium
CCTCGGGCGGGACCAGATCCAGTCCGGCTCTCGTGATCTTCACCCCGCGGTCGACCTGCTCGCGGTCCCGTCTGCCTCCAGCTCGTCGACCAGCTGCACGTCGCGCCCCGCGGTGAGCTTGAGCGCCTCGGCCAGCTCCTTGATTCTTGACCCGCACTCATGCCGTCCGCAGCGACAGGGGGCGGTTAGGATCGCCCGCATGGAAGCTACGCGGGCACCGGCAAAGCGAATCACCGTCGGCAACGTCATCAACGAGACCTTCTCGATCTACGGACAGAACTCGGCCCCCTGATCGGCAGCGCGCTGGTCGTCTTCGTGGTCGTCGGCTTGGTGGCGGGGATCCTCCAGAGCATCGGCGGGGTGATTCTGGTGCTGGTCGCCGGCGTCGTCCGGCTGGCGGGAATCGCGCTCTACACCGGCTTCGTGGTCAAGCTGGTGGACGACGTTCGCGACGGCAGGCGCGACCAGGCGATCGGCGACCTCTTCTCCTCGGCCGCTCCCGCGATCCTGTCGCTGATCGCGTTCGGAATCATGTTCGCATTCGGGGTTGTCATCGGCCTGATCCTGTTGATCATCCCGGGCCTCATCCTGCTCACGTTCTGGTCGGTCGGCGCCCCGGCGATCGTGGCCGAGGGCATCGGGCCGATCGCGGCCTTCGGGCGAAGCTGGAGCCTGGTCCGCGGCAGCGCCTGGTCGGTGTTCGGCGCGCTCGTGGTCGCCTTGCTGATCGTCATCGCGATCGGGTTCGTCCTCGGCGCAGTCGCCACACCGATTGGCAACGGCGCGATCGTGGGCGCGAGCATCATCTCCAACGTGGTCGCGGCGCCGGTGTTCGCGCTCGCGGTCAGCGTGATGTTCTTCGACCTCGGTGGCGGTCGCGTTGCCGAGGCTCCGGCGGCATCGCCCGAGCCGCCTGCGCCGACTGCTCCCGCCGCCTGAGTCGAGCAGGGTCACCGCCGCGGGCCCCACCCGACCCTTGGGACCGCGAGGTACTGCGCGGGCGATGTCGCAGGAGGACGCCAGCACCGCCGCGCCTATGAGGTCTGAAGCGAGTCGGGTCCGGCGGCGGTGACCGAGCAGTTCTGGGCCGAGGATGCCGTCTAGCGCTACCTATCGGGCTCGTCGGGGTCCAGCGTGCGTTCGAACACGTAGACGGGCTCGCCGCCGGTACTGGCGATGGAAGCGCTCTTTAGGCGGTACAGATGCCGTTCATCGTTGCCAGGGCCAGTGGACCAGACGGTTTCACTGGGCCACTTGCCATCGGAAGTCTGCTCGACCCAAAGATCGGTGCCTCCAGCAAGCGGGCCGTCTTCGGCATGTGCGCGGAACGTTGCGATGCCCCAAGCCTAGAGTTACGCCGCTCGCATCCGATCACGTGCCACGCAAAAAGCGGGAAAAGGAAGCGAAGCTCGAAGCCGCCGGGCTGCGGGAGTAGGCCAGGTGGCACCAGCACTTGAAGCTCGCGCTCTATCTGCGGGAAACCCCGGATGTTTCGGCCCGCGGAGCGTGCAAGCCTGAATACGTAAGAACGGCACCCAAGACCAAGAGGGACCAGAAGCCGCAACCCTAAGAGACCCTGGCGCCTTGGGTGTTCGTTCTTTGCCCAGGGCCTTGGCGCGAGATACTGCGCGGGCGATGTCGCAGGAGAACGTCGAGGTCGTAAGACGAAGCTTCGAGCTGTGGCGCAATCGATGGATCGGTGAGTGGGTTGAGACGCTTGCCCCGGGCATCGAGTGGGACATCTCCGCCCATCCCTTGCCCGACTTCCCGAATCGCGGTAGCGGCCGCGACGCCTTTGTCCGCGACCTCGGCACCTACCTCCGCGGGTGGAACGACTACGAGGCCGAAATGAAGGAGCTGATCGATCGGGAAGACGAGGTCGTCTTAATCCAGCACGAGCGGGCCCGCAAGCGAGACAGGAGAGAGGAGGAGGGAGGAGGGGGGAGGAGGGGGGGAAGACGGCAGGAGAACGTCGAGGTCGTAAGACGAAGCTTCGAGCTGTGGCGCAATCGATGGATCGGTGAGTGGATTGAGACGCTTGCCCCCGGCATCGAGTGGGACATCTCCGCCCATCCCTTGCCCGACTTCCCGAATCGCGGTAGCGGCCGCGACGCCTTTGTCCGCTACCTCGGCACCTACCTCCGCGGGTGGAACGACTACGAGGCCGAAATCAAGGAGCTGATCGATCGGGAAGACGAGGTCGTCTTAATCCAGCACGAGCGGGCCCGCAAGCGAGACACGGAGATGATGCTTGACCGCGATCTGCCGCTCGTATGGACGGTGCGGGACGGCCACCTCGTGCGGTTTCGGGTCTTTAAGACGAGGGCCGAGGCCCTCGAAGCCGCCGGGCTGCCGCACGCCATGGGCGGCGATCTGGCCAAGATCAAGCCGGGGGTGGTGATCAAGCGCAACCGCTGGCCGGTGAAGCTGAAGCCAATGCGGTGGTCGCTCCGTTCCCACGGCCGTCTCACCCGCCAGCCCGCGGGCAAGGGCGAGGCACCGGACAGCTACAGCTATCCGATCCCCGGGCCCACGGTGAACGACTACACGGTGTCAGGAAACGATCAGTGGAAGCACGATCCACCGTCCAAGACAGGCTCGGTCGCCTACACGACGGCCCCGCTGCGCAAGACCCTGACCTTCTACGGCTCAGGGAGCCTCAACCTCTGGGTCTCCTCGACCGCGCCGGACGCCGATATCCAAGCGACCGTGACCGAGGTTCGGCCCGGCGGCCGGGAGCAGTACGTGCAGCGTGGTTGGCTGCGCCTTTCGGAGCGTGCGCAGGACAAGAAGTACTCGACGCCACTGCGACCGTTCCAAAAGCGCACGCGCTCGGCGGTGGCTCCGCTCACGAACGATAAGCCCGTGCGCGCCCACCTCGAGATCACGCGGTTCTCCCAGATCTTCCGCCGTGGCTCGAGCATCCGGGTCTGGCTCGATACGCCGAGCAGAACGGGCGAGATGGGGTTCAAGGATCCGACGCAGCCATCCACGATCCGCATCTACCACAACGCCAATCACCAGTCGCAGTTGGTGCTCGGCCGCCTGCAAAGGGGCGACATCGATACGCCTCAACCCGCGTGCGACAGCGCCCTCAGGCAGCCGTGTCGAGACAATCCGATACCCGTACCCGGTCGCTAGAGGCAAAGATCGGGGACGGCGGCGAGTGCTAGCCAGGCGAGGAGCGCCAAAGCGAAGGGGCCGAGGCGCCTCACTCCTCTACGGAGGCGCCCGCGCTGAGGAGAGCTCATCAAGCCGTAGTTGCCGAAGTCTCAGCAACCGCTGTTTTTAATGAACCCGCCCGTGTCCTCTTCCTGGAAATCGCACGACATTTTGCGAAAGCGGCATCTCGCGGTGTCGGGGACCCGGCCGCCGGGCTCGGGCAAAGGGCAGCTTTCCGTTCGGCCGCAGGCCGAGGTTCTCGTCCGAGAACGGCTCGGTGATCTGGCCCAGGAGTCGGAAGCGGTTGAAGACGAACGGCAGGCCGTCGCTGAGGAAGCTGCGCGTGATCTGGACCTGGAGGTGGAGGTGCGGCGTGGCCGAGTTGCCGCTGTTGCCGAGCCGCCCCACCGCCTGGCCGCGGCGAACGCGCTCGCCGACGTGGACTCGAACGGAGCCCGGCACCATGTGCGCATAGGTCAGGTAGATCCCCGGCCCGACGCGCAGAATCACCCGATTGCCGGGGAGCTCCGGGACCGACGGCGGTGTTGGATTGTCCGGCGGCGGTTGGTTCGGGCGGCCGTCGGCGGCGAATATGACCTTTCCGGCAGCCACGGCAATCAGGCGCTGACCGTAGCTGCGGTAGCTGGACAAACGGGCGGGGTCGCCCACCCAGGCCCGATGCTTCCGATCGAGCCTCATCCAATCGATCGCGAAGCGTTGCGGGACGACCTCGTTGCCGTTCACGACGAGCAGGCCCCGACGATGATGTGTGTCCTTGTCGCAGCAGCCCTCGTCCGCCACCCAAATGCCGCCGCGCGCGGGCGGACCCAGCTCAACCGGCTCTCGGGCCCGCAGCGAGAGGCGACCGATCCGGCTTGAAAACCGTATTGATTGCTCGCCCGGTGGGGGGCGGGTGGAGGCCACAACGCGATGCTGCAGGACGCCGGGCAGGTGCGCCTTCCGTCGCACTCGGACGTCGAGCCAGACGACCGCCGAGCCGGAGGGACTGAGCAGTGTCGTATCGGGTGGCTCACCCCGTCGTCGCGCCGGCGATCGAATTCATCCTGGAGGACAGCGCACGTCCGTCAAGCGAGAGCAGTACCCGATGGGTTCTGGCATCGCGAACCTCGACTCGCTTGACGTCGAGCGCGAACTGCACCGTGTCCGTCAGCACAAGCTCATACGCGATGTGGAAGCGCCCGTCGGTGCCCCGCACTGGCTCCGGGCGCGTGAGGAACGAGGCCGCGAGCCCGGTGAACTGTGGGCCGGGATCGGTCCCCGCCACAGCCGGGCTGGGGTCAGGTGCAGTTCTCGCCTGCGCCGAGGTCGAAATCCCCGCCACCGTGACCAGTGCCATCACCAGAACCGCGAGCGGCCACCGATGCCTCGACGCACGGGTGACCGGCGCTTCCGCTATCTGCCACCAATCACCCATCCGAAGGTCTGCGGACACCGTAACCGGTCCTGCTGATCGAGGCGAGCAGGGCTTGGCGATGTGTCGCCCGCGAAGTGGAGGTTTCAGATGCAGGCGGGCTCACCCGTGAGTGCTGCCCGTTCGCCGCGTGACTTCTGCTTTCGCGTGAAAGCAGAAGCGCGCCCGCGGCTCTGGTAGTCGATGCGGTAACGCAGCACAAGCCTGCCGATCAGTCGGGAGGATCCCCGTCGAGCTCATTGAAAGGTGCGAGGAGCCGCTCGTGCTTGAAGTGCTGGGAGGAGACATTGGCCATCGCGACGACGCCGAGCCCGCGGTCGGGATACAGGCGCATCACCGTGCCGTAGCCCCCGCCGCCGCCCAGGTGCTCGATGTAGGTACGACCGCGCTCGGAGTCGCGGTGGCGGCGAAACCAACCCAGCCCGAGGTCGAACTTCTTGCCCTCGGTCACGATCCGTTGCATCTCCGTCGCGCTCTCTGAGGAAAGGATCCGCCGTCCATTGAAGACTCCGCCGCCCAGGTGCATGGCCGCAAGAAGGGCAGCGTCGCCGACCGGGCCGACGAGCCCTCCGTACGCGGACCCGTCCAAATAGAACGGCCTAAACAGCCTCCACCGACCAACCGCCGCGACCCAGAGACCAGCTCGGAATCAGCAACCGCATCAGCGGCAGCAGCGGGTCGCGGCGGGGATGAGCACCTTCGCTTGCATGTGTCGTCCCGGCGACGTCGAAGCTGAACCCCGTTGATGTGGCCCCGATCGGCCGGAGCACCCGCTCGAGCACGAACTCCTTGTAGGGAATACCCGAGACCTCAGCGATCAACTCGCCTAGGACCAGGTAGCCGATGTTCGAGTAGGACGAGTGATCCCCGGGCTCGAACCTCGGCTTGCCATAGCGGTCGAGGAGGCGCGACACCATCTCCCTTGGCTTCGGCCCGGGCTCATCGGCAGGGTGGATCCAGCGCAGGGGCGGTGGGTTCGGGATTCCGGAGCTGTGATTGAGGAGCTGGCGGACCGTAATCCGGCGGTCAAGCGAGCCGAGCTGCGGGAGGTAGTCGCGCGCATTCGAATCAAGCTCCAAGTCGCCCGCGTCGACGAGCTGCATGGTCGCGGTCGCGGTAGCGATCTTCGTCATCGAAAACCACAGGAACGTCGTCTGGTTGTCCATTGCACGTCCGGACGAAGGATTGGCAGTTCCCGTGCAGCCCTGCCAGACGAGCCCTTCGGCGGTGAGGAGGGCTGCTGACACGCCGGGGGCGGAGATATCGCCGAGGCGTCTTGCCAGCACGTCCCCGAGCTCAGATTGAGACGACGTCATTACCGCTCGCTGACGGCCGACCCTATACCGGCTTGGCGTCGTTTACGTGAGGGCCGTCCTTGCCGCTCGCATTGCTCAGACCAGCGCTTTCGCTTTCGCGCGAAAGCATAAGTCTCAATCGAGGTCGCGCGGCTCCGAGGCGACTTGAACTTCCCTATCGTCGGATGAGCCTCATTGCGCCGATCCTCCAGGTTTCCGGCTGGATCCCAGGCACGCCTGTAAACAAAGGATCCTTCGTTTACACCCAGGCGTCGATGCCTCGAAACCGGAGGATTCTGAAAAGAGGCTCATCGGCCAGAGACGGCGGTAGACCCCGCCTCGAAATCACTTGGGACTGAAGCTGCAGCTTTGTCTCGAATCCACTGGCGCATCCGCGACCGCGGGGGAGTCGAGGTTGTCCAGAACGGCAGCCGGTTGTACGGCAACCCGGCGAGAGCGAACGAGCGCCACAAGTCCGCGCTGCCGCACGGCGCCGTTCGCCAACATGTACCTCGTCGGGTCCTTCCCGGTTGAGATCCGGAGGCCGAGATGCTTGTTGAACGGATAGAGAGGATGCTCGACGAAGGACGCTCGCCGGACGAAATCCGTCGTGCTCTGCGGGCAGAGGGCGAGCACTCGGACACCGAGATACGCGTTGCCGTGGGGGAGGCTCAAGCGATTGACACCGACTTGGACGAACTGGAGGAGCTCTTCGAGGAGGAGGACGAGCGGCATGCTCACGACGAGGGGAGACCCTCCATCGAGGAGCAACGGCGCGGGGATGGAGCGGCTCGTCGCGCCTCTTCTGCTTTCACGCGAAAGCAGAAGAGAGCCAGGCAGTAGCCGCCTCAGCAACTTGACTCCCCGAACGTCGCATGAGAGGCTCGCCCCACATCGGCGGATCGCCCATGCTGACGCGCCCGAACGGACTCGCCGACGCGCCCGGCCTCCGCCCCAATGACAGGGAGGTCCAATGCGTTCGCGATTTCGTCCCAGCCCCGCGATGGTCGTCGCCTGCATCGCGCTGTTCGTCGCCCTCGGCGGCGGCGCCTACGCCCTGAACGGCTCGAACACCGTCCAGTCCGACGACCTCGGTCCCGGCGCCCAGGTCAAGGCAGCCGACGTGGCAGACAACGCGGTCAACGGAGCGAATATCGCCGACAACAGCGTCACCGGGCGCGACGTCAACGAGTCCACCCTCAACGGGCTTGTGCGTGGGCGGATGCTGGACTTCAACCTGGCTGCGACCGGCGCGGGTGCTACGCCGATCGCGACTGTCGGCCCCTACAAGCTCAGTGGTAAGTGCTTCAGCAACGCGGGGACCACCGTCAATCTCAACGTCTACGCAAAGGGCCCCGCAGGCTTTGCGGAAGCCGAGTACAACGAGGTGGACAACGACACGACCGACCGCGGTGACAACTCCTCTAGCTCGAGGCCTTCGGCCAACGTGGACACGCAGGTCCTGACTTTCGGCATCCAGAATGGCTTCGCCCGTTACGGCGGAACGCTCGTGCTCAGGTCCAATACGGGGACGCTCGTCCAGGTCGTCTTCAGTGTCGTGCTGGACAAGAACGCCAATGCTTGCCACCTCTGGGGCACCGCCACCACGGGGTAGGGAAGGGACCGAAGCCCTCGAAGCCGCCTGCGCCGCGGGAGTAGGCCCCGCTTCTGCTTTGCGCGAAAAGCAGAAGTGTCGCTTTCACGCGAAAGCAGAAGCCGTCGCCCCCTCCCGGGTCAAGCACACGGAGCTTCGCCCGGCTGGTCCACCCAGGGTCAGGCAAGCTCGGCCAGGAGGCTGCCCCACCCGACGCTGGATCTCATCACGCGTCGCTCTGACCTCATCGAGCGGCCGACCCTTCGGGTCCGGAAGGTCCCAGTCCAGGTAGCGCCTGCCAGGGATGAACGGGCACTCGTCGCCGCAGCCTCGCCCTCGCGACGGTGCTCGCGGACCTTGAGCCGCAATTCCAGGCTTCTGATCAGGCCGGGAACCCAGGGCACCGGACAAGCTTCCCACAGCCCACACCTCGGGTAGACTGCTTGGCCTGCCGAGGGCGCTGCCAGGGCGGCCCCCGATTCTGCCAGGGAAGGATCCCGATTGAGTCTCGCCACGACTAGCGCCTCACGGCCGCGCCGAGCCGTTACGCGGGCTGCCCGCCCGGCGCTACTCACGGTCCCGCTACTCGGCATCTGCGCCGCGATTCTGCTCGCCGGCGGCCCGGCGGCAGCTTCGCAGGGGCGAGCCCCGGCGGTCGGGTCCACGACGGCGGGGATCGCCTGGCATGGCTGCGACAAGGGATTGCAGTGCGCGCGCGTGCGCGTGCCGCTCGACTGGGACCACCCGCGCGGTCGCACGATCCGGCTCGCCGTCATCCGTCACCTGGCGAGCCGACCGGAGCACCGGATCGGATCGATGTTCGTCAATCCAGGCGGGCCGGGCGGGTCGTTTAACCAGGTCAAGGATGACTGGAAAAACTTGGACGCAGCGGGAGAGGGGCGTTTTGACATCGTTGGCTGGGACGTGCGCGGAGCGGGCAAGAGCACTCGGGTGCGATGCTTTCGCACTCAGCGCAGCTGGAGGCGGTTCTTCGACGGCTGGGCTCTGCCGATCCCGGGAACCACTGAGGCGCAACGGCGCTTTCTCGGCAAGGCCGCCGATCTGACGCGGCGGTGTGGCGAGCACAGCGGCCGTCTGCTCGCCCACATGTCCACCGCCGACACGGTGCGCGATCTCGACTATCTACGATCGCTGGTCGGCGACCGGCGGCTCACCTACTACGGGATCTCCGGCGGCACCTTCATCGGCGAGACCTACGCCAACATGTTCCCCGGCCGGGTGCGCGCGATGGAGCTCGACGGCATCGTCGACCCGATCGCCTTTACGAAGGGCACCGAGGCCGGGTACGCGAACCAGTTGACGTACGCGGATCAGGGGTTCAAGAACTTCCTCTCCCTGTGCCAGCAAGCGGGGCCCGCGCGCTGCGCGCTCGCCGGGCACGGCTCGGTCGCGAAACGCGTCGCCCGCCTGATGGCGCGCCTCAAACGCCATCCCCTCCCGGCACCGTCCGCATCCCCCAAGGGTCACCTGACCTACGCGGACGCTCTTCAAGCGATTCTCGTCGGGCTCAGCCAGGGTCCAGCCAGTTCATACGGATGGCCGTACATGGCCAAGGCGTTCGAGGCGGCGATCGATGGCGACGGCTCGGACCTGCTGTTTCTCGGCCGCGCTCTTACGACCGTGTGGTCCGACCAAGTCACGGCGCCTGGTCTGCCGGCGATTGGATTGATCTGCGCCGACAGCCCCGCTCAGCAAGCCCCCGGTGCTTGGCGCAGGGTGCTCGGCCGGTTCACGCACGTGAGCTCCATCTACGGGCCGGTGGTCTTCTGGTGGCGCTGGGCGATGTGCTCGCAATGGCCAGCGCGCAGCGCCGACCGCTACACCGGGCCCTGGAATGCCAAGACCCGCAACCCGATCCTCGTCGTCGGCACCAATCACGACCCGAACACCCCTTACGCCAACGCCCGCCGCGTCGCGCATCTTCTCGGCAATGCGGTGCTGCTGACCCACGATGGCTACAGCCACACCAGTCCTCTAGATCCGAGCTCGTGCGTCGAGCGCGCAACCAGCGCCTACCTCGTGCATCTAGTCACCCCGCCCCCCGGCACGGTCTGCCCCTCGAACCATCAGCCGTTCGACCCGAGCTTCGCCAAGGGAGGCTAGTCAGTCCACCAGTCGCGCTCGCCCTCGACGTCCTCACGGCGAGCCTCGCCGAGACTCGGCGCGCCGATGACGATGATCTCGAGGGACGCACCCGAGCCTGCGTAGCTCCCGTTTTGCGCGAGAAGCAGAAGTGCTCTCGCTTTGACGCAAAGGAGAAGTGGCGTCAAGTGGCGCGAAGCTAGGCGCTGAGCACACCATTTACGGGAGGGCAAACACCAGATGCTGCTTGGCGCTGATGGCGTCGGCGTCGGCGTCAGCCCTGGCGAGCGGCGACGATGCGCAGGTTCTGATCGGTTGAGGTCGCCTTTTCGACCTTGAGGGTGACTGTGTCACGCGACCCGTCTTTCGAGGTCAGCCGGCAGTCGAAGGTCTTTCCGACCTTCGCCGGAACATCGGTGGGGCAATCGACCGACTTCGGCGTAGTGTCGGCACTCTTGTAGACGATGCTCAGGGCGAGCGCCTGATCCACTTGATCAGGACGCTGGTCAACCTCCACGCGGTCGCCATTCACTGAGGTGACGCGGAAGGGCATGCTCACCTCCTGCCCGTTGCTGAGAATCAAGTGGCACTCGTAGGCTTTGCCGACCTTCGCCTCGATGTCGAACGGGCAATAGATCGCGTACGCCGCCGGAAGAGCCGGCAGTCCGTCCAGGATCTTCTTCACCTGCGAGACCTCGGTCGAGTGGTCGACCGTCTTCGTATCTCCTCCCAACGAGAGCGAAGCGGAACAGCCGGCGCCAACCGCCGCGATGCCGCACATCGCGAGCGCCGCCAAGCACCCCGCCCTCGCGCCGCTGCGAACGTTTTCAGGAGCCTGCATGAGCCGTCTTGTGGTCAGTTCTGCACCCGACGAGGACCCTAACCGACAGGTATCACTTCGACCTGGTGCGCTAGGAAACTGCTGAAGCCGCCGGCCTGCGGGAGTAGCTCACGCTTCTGCTTTGCGCGAAAAGCAGAAGTGCTTTTCGCTTTCACGCGAAAGCAGAAGTCAGCGCGTTAGGGAACGGCAGTTCCCGCGGGCTCTTTTCCGCGCACGCCCGTAACCAGCAGCCCCACGGCGAAGATCAGAAATCCGAGCTGCGCGACGATGCCCACCGCCGATTCGAACCCACTTTCGAAGCCCGCATAGGCAACCGCGACCCCGCTTGCCATATAGGCGAGACCGCCGATCACACCTGCCCAACCGAGCCAACGAGCGGCGATTTCGGTTCGGCCGATCGCGATACCGAAGAGGGCTACGGCCAACCCCAGCAGGAGACGAAAGGAGGTGTTCATTCCGTACTCGACCCAACGTACGGTCTGGGCATCGGCGTACCGGATCGCCTTCTGGGGCCCGGAGGCACTGGCCCAAGCGTCGACTGCGTGCTTCAGTGCGACGCCGTCCACGGCCTGCAGGGCCGCCCACGCGGCGGCGGCGGCGATCGCAGCCGCTGCGGCGAGGCCAGCAAGCACGGGAACCACGCCACGCACTTGTAGGACCCGGTAGAGAACGAGGAGCCCCCCAAGCACTAAGAGGACGCCAGCGAACTGAATCAGGTGAACGGCCACCCAGTCGTTGCTCTTCGCATACTTGGCGAAGATCACCGGATAGTTGTCGTCGTCGCCGGAAGGGTGCTCGTGCGTCACGATCAAGGTCAACAGAAGGCCGCCGACCAAGAGTCCTCCAACGAGTCTGAGCAACTTCCGTTCGGGCATTCCTAATCCCCCCGTTGCCGAGGTCCAGCCCGACCACCCTACCTTGCGGTTCTATGTCCCCGGATGGCTTCTGCTTTGCGCGAAAAGCAGAACTGACCGTCAAGCGCCTACATCACATCAACAGTCCCGCGCTCGCCGACATCGTCGGCGCACTGCGTCCGTGGACCGCGCTGATCACTTCGGTGCTGTCGATTCCCTGGAGATAGACCGAGGTGACGCCTAGGTCCGCGTGACCGAGCTGGCGTTGGATCACATTGAGGGGCACGCCCTCGCGCGCCATCTCGACCGCGTGAGCGTGGCGCAACTGGTGAGGCGCAAACCGGCGCCGGAGCTTCGCCTTCGCCGCGAGGCGGCGAAACTGAGTCCGGATCGCGGGGCCGGACCACGTCCGACCCCGGGTCGGGCCGCTGATCACGCAGAACAGCGCTCCGATCGGCAAACACGCCCGCAGCTCAAGCCACGGGCGGAGCTGCTCCCATCCCCATTCGTCCATGCCGACCTCACGACGCTTACCGCCCTTTCCCCGGCGAACCAGGAGTGCGCCGCGGGCCGGGTCTAGATCGCCCTCACCAAGGTCGAGTGCCTCGGAGATCCGAAGGCCCGCCCGCCACATGACGACGATCAGACCCCGAACCCGGGCGCCATTTGGTCGCCCGCCGGCCGCACGCATGACGGCGACGATCTCCTCGACGCGCGGTGGGTCCGCCGGGTATCGCTTGCCCTTGTTTCGCGGCGGGCGTCCCGTGTGATGGCCCGGCAGGGTTGCCGGAGAGCGACGACGACCTGCTGCATCCAATCCACGCATCTGGTCCTCCTTGGGCTGGCCTGTTCTGGGGCAGCCTCGTAGATCCAGCGATGCCTAAAGACGTCTGTTTCTCGCGCAAAGCAGGAGCGCAACCTCACGCGCAGTCTGGTTCTTGACTCTGCGCGTACCGGGTGTACCGTCAGCCCGATGCCTGACCCTGCGCCATTCGCCTGGGATCAACTCGCCCAGTACAAGGCCGAGAAGCGCTTCCTCGACGGCTACCCGCCGGATCAGCGGACCTTCTACGCGCCCCGTGACGACCTGCACGGGCTGCTCACGTCGCTCCTCGCCAGTGCCCAGCACTCGGTGGTCATCAACATGTACGGCTACGACGACGACGAACTGAACGACATCATCCTCGGCAAGCTCACCGATGCTCACATCTACGTTCAGATGAGCCTCGACAAGTCCCAGGCCGCTGGCGTCCACGAGAAGCCGCTGTTGGAGAAGTGGTCGAACGCGGGCTTCGGCAACTCGATTGCCATCGGCACGTCATCGGTGCACTCTGCGATCTCGCACCTGAAGATCGTGATCGTGGACAACGTCTACACGGTCACCGGCTCGACCAACTGGTCGATCTCCGGCGAGACCGAGCAGGACAACCAGCTCACCCTGAACAGGAATGCCGTGGTCGCCGCCGAGATGCGCGGCGTCCTCGACCTGAACCACGACTGGATGCTGAAGCAGATGGCCGCGGCCGCCGCCGACAAGCCGCCGCCGAAGGAGCCGAGCTAGATCGCGCCGAAGGCTCGCTTCTGCTTTTCGCACAAAGCAGAAGCGGTAATGGGGGCGGCGGTTGTCAGACGGGCCTGCCCAAGATCTACGTGCTACCTGGCGCGGTCGAGGAACCGGGCGAGGGCAAAACGATCCCCTGCGTACCCGGCCGTAACGATCCGCTGGTGCGAGTCGATCGACGCCCCGTTGGCAGCTTGGCCCCCGGCAGTCCCGAAGGTCGCAGCCGCCTGCCCGTTGCCAGAGAACTTCGGGTCCAGCTTGCCACCGGCGGTGTAGCGCACGACCGCGAACCGTCGGTTGCCTGAATGTCCGGCGCCGCCTGCGGCGATGACGTGCCCTCCGGAGTCGATCACCACCGAATTGGCGACGCTCCTGCCATCCGGCGGCCCGGTGATCACCTTGCCGCCCTGTCCGAATGAGGGATCAAGCGCGGCGTTGGTGGCGTACCGCGTGAGTGCGAATCGCCAGCTTCCGCGGGGCTTATGCGTAAAGCCCGCAGCCACGACCCGATCAGCGCGATCGACGGCGATCGAGTTGGCCTCGTCGAGCCCGCCGAGGTCGGTCGTCATTCTCCCGCCGACCCCGAATGAGGTGTCGAGCGCACCATTGGGCCGGTAGCGCGCCAGGGCGAAATCGGCTTGCCGTCCATCCGACGTATAGCCGGCGGCGATGATGCGGTCGTGGGAGTCGATCGCTACCGAGTGAGCCCCGGAGCCGCCGCTAAAAGACGTCAACACCTTGCCGTTGGTCCCGAACCGCCGGTCGAGGCGACCGTTCGGCTCGTAGCGCGCCAGCGCGAATTCACCGGTTCCGCCGCGGCCAGCAACGACGATCCGGCCGCGGTCATCGATCGTCACCGCGTCGCCCTGACCGTAGGACCCGAATCTCGTTCTGACCTCGCCGTTGTCGCCGAACGACCGGTCGAGGCGGCCATTGGGCTTATAGGCGACGAGCGCGAGCCGGTCGTCTCCTTGTCCGACGGTGGCGGTGCCGGCGGCGATGATGCGCCCTTGGGTGTCGATCGCGCCGGCGCGGGCGCTGCTGAAGCGAAGGATGCGAGCCCTACTGACGTCGGTCTCGACCTTGCCGTTGTGAGAGAACGAGCGGTCGAGGTGACCGTTGGGCTTGTAGCGGGCGACCGCGAATTGCCTCGCGGCGGCCCCAACGGCGACTATCCGGTTCCTGGAGTCGAGCAGGACCGAATAGGCACGTGCGACGCGGGCCGGTCTCGGATGAGCATGACCATGTCTAAAGGCGGTGAGGACCTTGCCGTCGCCGCCAAAGGAAGGATCAAGGTCGCCTGCCGCCAGATGCTCGGCGAGTGCCGCAGACACAAGGAAGGTGCCCAGCGAAAGCGCCGCGACAGCGCCAACCCCCAGCTTGAACCTATGAACGAATTTGCCGCGCCTGGTGGTCATGACGCTTCCTTTACGCCTATCCGCGATCCAGCCTAGACCCGATGATGGCTCTCCGGATCGGGGTTTTCGAGCAGACTCGCACTGACTACCGATGTGCGTTGAGGCTCGATTATCCCCCACTTCCGCTTTCGCGTGAAAGCGACACTTCTGCTTTTCGCGCCAAGCAGAAGCAGGTTCCACCACCGTGAAGCCTTCCCGGACTGTCGCGAACCCGGACCGTGACGCTACGACGCGTGGGCCGTAGACGCGTCAGCGCAACCGAGCTCTGGCCCCCTTCCGCCCCCGGGGCGTGAGGGCCGGCAGCGCGAAACGCCTCGTTGCCTGCCCTACGGGGTTACTGCGGCGGAAAAGATGTCGGTATTGCCAAAGACGCGGCCGCGGTCAGGCGGACAGTCGGTCGCCGGCGCCGGAGCGACGGCGTTTGCATCGCCATTGACCGTCGCCTGCCGGAACGTGTTGATCTTCGTGCAGACGGCGGCGTTGCGGGCGTCGTTGTAGACGGCGACCGCGCCCGTGTTGGTCGCCGCCACCGAGTTGTAGTCGCCGATGAACTCGTCGATCAGCGCGTTGGCGCTCGAGGCGCGACCATCGCCGACCGCGCCGCGGTCCAGGGTCGACAGGTTGCTCAGCGACGGCGTTCCGGCGACCTCTGTCACGTCCGCATGTCGGACCACGCCGACGAACTGCCGGTCGGACGTGGTGTCGTTCTGGAACCGGTCACGGAACCCGTCGTAGGTGACATAGAGGTCCTGCCCGTCCGGCGAGATGCCGAGGAAGGCGAAGTCGGGCCGGTCCGCCGGCGTGACGCCCTGGTCCTCGACCGCCGTCGGCGTGCTCCAGCTCGAACCGCCGTTGGCGGAGAGCGTGACCAGCGCGTGCTCCTGGTTCAGGGCGCCGTTCGACCAGCCGACGGCAATCGTATTCGGGGCCCCGGCACCGGAGGGGGCCCCGTTGGCGATGCTGAGGCTCGGGAACGAGCTCGTGCGCGCCCCCGCGATCCCGTCGAAGGAGATCGACCGCACGCCGTCGAAGATCCCGACGTCGGTGACGTCGGCGATCACCTGGGGCTGCGAATAATGGACGCCGCCGTCGGTCGAGGTCGCCAGGCTGATCACCGAGTGGTGCTGGACGGTGTCCTCCCAGACGACGTAGACGTTGCCGTGGCTGTCGGTGCGCACGTTGCATCCCTGGCGCCCGTTGTTGCCCTGTCCCGCGTTGCCGCCGTTGTGCGAGGCGGTCAGCGACTGTGGGTTTGAGAAGTGGACGCCGCCGTCGGTCGAGCGGCTGATCTGGATCGGCTCTGGTCCGTTCACCTGCTGGCTCTTGAACTGCGAGTAGCAGACGTAGACGTTGCCGAAGTGGGGGCTCGTCGCCGCGTTGTCGGCAGTGATGTCGGGCTTATCGGAGAAGGTCGTCTGGCTCTGCTGCTGGGTGACCACTGTCGGGTCACTCCAGGCGCTGGCGTCGTTGTTGGCGGCCGCCCTCACCTTGTCGGTGTGGGAGACCGCGATCGCCTCAAAGCCCTTGAACGTCTGGTCGGATCGGACCGTAGAGAAGTTCGAGGTCAGATTGGAGTAGTAAAGGCGCGAGCCGTTACTCCAGCTGAAGTTCCCCTGGGCGTTTGGGCTCGGGCCGAAGGCCACCCCCGGGTCGCCGTCGGAGACGAGCCCCGCGGTGTCGTAGTGGGGCAGGGTGCCGATATCTCCCGTGCCTAGCGTCCCCGAGCGCCCGCTGAAGCCCTGATAGGTGGGTTGGATCCAGCTCGTGCCGCCATTGAAGGAGAAGTAGATGCCCGAGTTGCCGATGCCTTGGGCGAACGGGCAATCGTTGCCGGCGCACGGCGGCTCGTCGATCTCGTCATTGGACCCGGCCGCGAGCACGTCCGGGTGGTTCGGGTCGACGGCGATCGCCGGCTCGTTTTGCTTGTTCTGGGGGAACGGCGCCGACGGGCTTTGGCTGCCGACGTTGACCAGCGACTCGGTCGCCGCCGCCTGAGCAGCCGCGGGCACGGCAAAGGTGATCGCCAGGGCAACCATCCCTGCGACCCAGTAACGCTTAGGCATCGCATCTCCTCCGGCTGGAAGTAGTCCCTGAGCCCCGCCTGTGGGCTCGATCCTCATGATCCCAGAACTCGCCTGGCTATATGCCACTTCTGCTTTCGCGTGAAAGCAGAAGCGGCCCGTTACGTCGGGATTCGTACCTCCAGCGGCGGCAGCCGCAGCCCGAGACACCCTGTTCCCTTTACCAAGCTGGAACGCCAGCCATGACGCTTCTGCTTTTCGCGCAAAGCAGAAGCGTTCGGGCTGGGTCGCTCGCCTATGCCAAGAGCTGTGAGCGGAGCGTCTCGCCGAGCCACTCCTCGAATCGCTCGGCAGTCCAGCCGCGCTCGTTGACCAGAAGCCGGTAGACGTCAGGGTGATTGACGGTCCAGAGGATGTCGGCCGCGCGGTCGGCGTCGAGGCCCCGTCGAAGTGATCTCTTCTCTTCGAGGCTCTTCACGATCGAGTGCTGATTGTCGTAGAAGTCTGCCTGGATGCGTTCCCATAGCTGGCCGATCTCGGGGTCCAAGGGGGCGGCGCCGCGGATCACCTCCATCAGCGCCCCCGCACGCTCCTTCACCGCGCGCGAGTTATGAGCGGTGAGGCGCAGCTGGCGCTCGGGATCGGGCTCCTCGATGACCTCGCGGAACCACACCCGCTCGCCCACAGGCTCTGGGCGCTCGTCGCCGCGAAGCAGCAGATGCCACAGCGCGCGTAGGAGCCCGCTCTTGGTTTCGAAGGCCAGATAGACGGTCTTCTGCGCGACCCGGGCCTCCGCCGCGATCGCCGCCATCGAGGTGGCGGCGTAGCCCTGGCGCTCGAACAACCGTTGCGCCGCGTCGAGGATCGCCCGCCGGGTTGCAGCGGCCTGTTCGCGCCGGCGCGGAGAGTTGTAGCGGCGCCTGTTCTTGACACGCTCTGGCATTCTGCTACTGTAGCGCAGTATTCACTACTGCATCCGTGTAATGAACTACACGGAGAAAGGAAAGGTGGTTTCGATGGCACTCATCATGACCCGCGTCCAAGTCGAAGACTACGAATCGTGGAAGCCGATCTTCGACGAGGACAGGCCCGGCGTTCGCAAGACCGCGCGGGGCTATCGGCTCTTTCGCAGCGTCGAGGATCCGGACGAAGTCTTCGTTCAAGTGGAGTTCGCCTCCAGCGAGGAGGCCAGGGCAGGCGCCGAACGGCTGATCGCATCGGGCGTCCTCGACCGCTGGCCCGACCACAGTGGGCCCACCGTCGTCGAGGAGGCTGAGGCGGTCACCAGTTAACCAACCGATTAGGGCCGGTGGTGGCCCACTGGCCGCGGCCGCCACCGGCTCCACCAAGTAGGAGGAACCGAGCATGACGATCCTGCGAATCGAGCAATCAATCAGCGACTTCGCCACCTGGGAGCGCGCGTTCGCGCGCGGGTGGACGCTCTGTGCCTCGAGGAAGAGGGGCCTGCGCGGCTACCGAATCTTCCAGCCAGTCGACGATCCCAACTACGTCAAGGTGGATCTGGAGTTCGATAGCCGGCATGAGGCTGAGTCCATTCGAGCCGCGCTGGCGGACCTATGGCCGATCGGCATGGGTGCGCCGGCCTTGGTCGGCAAAGTGCGAGCGCTGATCGTCTAGGGGTCTGCTCAGGTGAACTTGGTCGACTCCGCAGACATTCTGACGGCCCATCTGCGGACGCGAGACGCCGTCTCGATACGGACTCGCGACAACAGCTGGGCTCGGGGGCTCTCACCCTAGACATTGGTCGAGGCGGTCGCCCGCACTTCTGCTTTCGCGTGAAAGCAGGAGCGACCCGTCGACCTAGAGGGACGGCAGGCTGTAGTTGTTGAAGTACCAGAGCGCACTGGTGTACCAAAGGACGGCGACCAGCGCGACCACCGTGCCCCCGGCAAGCGGCAGCGCCCAGCCGGGCAACCGCCTAGAGCGGACGATGATCAGCTTGGCGGCAATTGCGCCGTAGAGGAAGCAGCCGGCCAGCGAGTGTACGGCGACCCGGGTGTCGATGTTCGTCTGCACCCCGTAGGCGAAGGCGCAGTGATAGGCGATCGGCAAGGTGACGAGCACGGCGACGATCCCGACGGCGCGGTGGACATCGCCTGTCCGAAGGCCGGCGACGCCGATGCCCGGGAGCCTGCCGTAGATCCACAGGGCCAATCCGAGCTGCAAGGCGGCGAGCGCCAGCAAACCCGTCGCCAGCCAGGACTTGAGCGGCAGGGTGTCGGTAGCGGTCTGGCCGAACAGCGCGGTTCCCGAGTAATCCGGGATGTGCTGGGTGCCGAAGGCGTAGAGACCCGCCGCGATCGCCAGGCCGAGGCCGAGTGGGAGCAGGGGCCTGGCGAGCGATTCGAGCCTCGTCGCGTTCATTTCATGACCCGTCAGTCGAGACCTCCACCTTCTCCTGCGACATCGCCCACGCAGTATCTCCGCTCTGACCCGAACGCAGGACGCGCGCTTCTGCTTCGCGTGAAAGCGACAGCGGCGGGACTCAGCGCGAAAGGCGCCCTCGCCACGCCTCCCGGACCTCGTCGGGATCGCAGCGGTCGAGGTCCCACCGCATCACTTCTGCTTTTCGCGCAAAGCAGAAGCGTGAGGCTTACTTCGCGGCCCACCGACTTCGAGAGACTTGCAGGTCGGACCCCACCCATGTAGGGTCCCTCTGAAGTCTGTTAGCCGGTGCCGAACGGCTAACGAGAAGGGCGTCTCGCTGTCCGCTCGGCCTCCCGACTATGAGCCGGACTAAGGGGAGGTACGCATGACCACTCAGGGAGCGGCGGTGAAGCCGAAGCCCGTCGAGGCGTGTGCTCGGAGACTGAGGTGGCTAATCCCCCTCCTCTTGCTGACCGCAGGCGCTGCCTTCCCGGCGCAATCATTCGCCGAGCCGATGCCGACCTGCTTCGGCAAGCACGCGACGATCGTCGGCTCCGGTTCGATCACCGGTACCACTGGTAACGACGTAATCATCGGATCGAGCGCCAGCGACACGATCGATGGCCAGGGCGGCAACGACTTGATCTGCGGGCTGGCAGGAGACGACGTTCTGGTCGGCGGGCCCGGCAATGACCAAATCGACGCCGGCCATGGCGACGATCAGGTGACTGGCGACGTTTCGGCGGCCGCCGGTAACGCGATCGCGGGCGGCAACGATCTGATCCTCGGCGGAACGGGCGACGACATCATCACCGGGGACAGCTTCTCGCCGAACGGGAACGCGATCGGTGGCGGCAACGACGAGATCTACGGCGGGGACGGGTTCGACCGCATAGCCGGTGACAGCAACACCGTGGGCGGTACGGCGTCCGGCGGCGGAAACGACCTCCTCGTCGGCGGCCCCGGCGTCGAGAGCTTGGTTGGAGACTCGCACTCGATCGGTCAGGCCGGCGACGTCAGCGGAGCCGGTGACGATGTGCTCAAGGGCGGCCCGGGGGCGGAGGGCCTGATCGGCGACGGCGAGGGACGCAACGCGAGCGGTTCCGGTGGCAACGACGTCCTCGACTTGGGCGCGGACGGAGGATTCTTCGCTATCGGCGACAACACCAGCGCGGTTGGCAACGTGAGCGGCGCGGGGAACGACAGGATCATCGGCGGGGATGCCTCCGAGGTCCTGATCGGCGACGGCTCGCCCGGCTTCCCGGGCCCGACGACTGCGGCCGGCGCCGGCGACGACACGATCACCGGCGGCGGAGGAGGCGACCTCCTCCTCGGCGACAACTCGGCTGACGCTTTCACGACCCTCGGGCCGGATGGTGGTAACGACGGCCTCGACGGTGGCTCCGGCGAGGATCTGCTTCGGGCCGGTCCCGCAAACGATCACATGGACGGTGGCCTGAATAGCGACAACTGCGATGGCGAAACGGGCATCGACACCGCGAAGCTCTGCGAGGCCATCGCGGGGGTTCCCTAGGCCATCTCATTGCCGGACCCGGTAGTGGCCTCACCCGCCTACCGTTTCGCCTGCGACATCGCCCGCGCTGTATCTCGCGGCCTGGCAGTGGTGCGGAAGGGAGGCGCAACGCGACTTCTGCTTTCGCGTGAAAGCAGAAGCGGCACGACGAGCCCCTCAATCCCCGCGCCAACATCTGCGAACAGCTTCGCGACCTGATCCACGCTGCCGACGGCGAGATCACCATCGTGGATTGCAAGCTCGCGAAGAATGCAGAGATGCGCCGATGGTGACCGGGCAGTGATCAATGCAAGATGAGCGTCATCCCGGGGCCAGCGCTGACTCCTTCTGGAGGCGGCGAGCATCCTTTGCGCCCAGCAATGGCTGCTGAACGAGCATTGGCGTCGCTCCGGAACATGGAGGCGCTCGTATGCGAAACGCTCGGCGACCTCGGGAACATGGACATCACAGCGCTCGCGGTGACCGTCATGATGGAGGCCGCGCGGGACGAGCGCGAGGATCTCATTGAGATCACCGCCGAAGTTCGCGCGATCAACGCCGCCAAGGAGCGACTGCGGGAGCTGCACAAGCGCGTCAGGTGTGACGTCGCTACCAACCTCGGCGATTCGGCGGACGGCCTCAAGTTCGACGATGCCGGCCTGGGCGGCGAGGCGGCTTACCACTCGACCGCGATGCCCTCGCCAGATCGAGCCGGCGATGGCGGGCTTAACCTGGTCACGACCGACCTTCATCCGGCCAAGATCACGAGCGTCGCTCAGCTCCGCAGGGTTCGGGACAGGCTCAAGACCGATCTCGACAGCATGAGCGAGCTTGGGGAGATGGAGTCGCTCCGGCTGCAGATGGCGATGGATCGACTGAGCAAGATGGTCTCGACGCTTTCAAACCTGCTCAAGAAGATCAGCGACACCGCGGAATCGATCACGCAAGACATGAAGTAGTCCGAGCTCGCCGGTCGCAATCTGCTTGGTGTGAAAGCAGGTGATGCACCTCCGCGCGCTCCGCTGTTAGTTGCGTTAACCGCGGGTTAGGAGAAATCAGGGTGGTCGACGACATTGCCACGCTTTCGCGTAGGCAAGAGTTGATCGGCACGCCTTCCGCCAGCAACTCGGACGCCCTGCTGTGCCGCAGAATGGGAAGGTGGACGCGGCGCTCAAGTACGGCGAGCTTCGAAAGCAGCTTGCTCTGGTGGAACCGCGAGCGCTGGGGTAGGGTCGGAAGGGCGATGGAAGCACAGCGGAGGTATTGATGGAGAGCGCGGCGGCTACCGCGCCGGCGGGAGCCGAGCCCGGCGGCAAGGGCCTGAAGGCCAACGCGATCGGCTACCTGACCAACCTCGTGATCTCGGTGGCCTCAGTGGCGCCCGCTTACAGCCTCGCCGCCACGCTCGGCTTCATCGTCGCCATCGCGGGCATGGGCCTGCACGCCCCAGCGGTGATGATCGTCTCGTTCATCCCGATGCTCCTGATCGCGTCGGCCTACAACTACATGAACCGTGCCGACCCGGACTGCGGCACGAGCTTCACCTGGGTGACGCGCGCGATGGGACCGCGATCCGGATGGATCACCGGCTGGGCGATCGTGGTCGCCGACGTGGTCGTGATGGCGACGCTCGCCTACATCGCCGGCAAGTACACGTTCCTTCTGTTCGATTGGAAGAGCGCTGCCCACTCGCTGCTCGCGGTCAGCATCGCCGCCTCGATCTGGATCGCGGTGATGACCTGGATCTGTTACGTCGGCATCGAGCTCTCGGCGATGACGCAGCGGATCCTGCTCTCGATCGAGGTGTTCACGCTGGCGCTGTTCGCGATCGTCGCCCTGGTCAAGGTGTACGCGGGCGGGGCGCCGGCGGGCTCGGTCCACGTGGGGCTCGACTGGTTCTCGCCGTTCAGCATCCCCGGGGGGACCAGCGCCCTCGTCGACGGCGTCCTGCTCGGCGTCTTCATCTACTGGGGCTGGGATTCTGGGGTCTGCGTGAACGAGGAGTCAGAGGACTCCTCCCGGGGTCCGGGCAAGGCCGCCGTGATCAGCACGCTGCTCCTCGTGCTGATCTACGTCGTCGTCACCGTGGCGGCCCAGGCATTCGGCGGCACCGAGCCCCTGGTCAAGCACAAGAACGACATCTTCGCCGCGCTCGGGGGCAGCGTCTTCGGATCGCCGCTGGACAAGCTCTTGATCATCACGGTGCTCACCTCGGCGTCGGCGTCGACCCAGACGACGATCCTGCCCACCGCGCGCACCACCCTGTCCATGGCCCGCTTCGGCTCGATCCCGAAGGCCTTCGGCAACATCCACCCCAGGTACCTGACGCCGAGCGTCTCGACCCTCGTCATGGGCGCCGTCTCGCTGGTCTGGACGCTGTTCATCATCAACGTCAGCCAGAACGTGCTCGGCGACTCCATCACCGGGCTCGGGTTCCAGATCGCCTTCTACTACGGCCTCACCGGGTTCGCGTGCGCGATCTACTACCGCCGGGAGCTGTTCCGGAGCGCGCGCAACTTCTTCATGGCGGGGGTGGTCCCGTTCTTGGGCGGCGCCATGCTCACCTACATATTCGTCAAGGCGTTCATCGACAACGCCCCGGTGGACTCCGCGTACTCCGGCGGGGTGTTCGGCCTGGGAGCCGCCGACGCGATCGGCGTCGGCCTGCTCCTCGTCGGGGTCGTGCTCATGGTGTTCGCTAACTTCGCCTATCCGCGCTTCTTCAAGCGCAAGCTGGAGACGGCTCCACCGCACTTCCTGGAGCGAGGCAGTGGGCCGGCCGTCGACACGGTCACTCCCGACGAATGAGGAGGCGGCCCTAGATGTCCGAGATCGTCGTCGGCTACGACGGCAGTGACTGCGCGCGGACGGCCCTCTCCCACGCCGTCGCCCTGGCGAAGGAGCTGAACGACAAGGTCGTGATCGTGTTCGGATACGCCCCGGGAGGCTACGGAGGCGGCGAGGTGCCGACCCAACGGGAGGCCGTCAAGGAGCTCGGCGAGCAGGTCACCGCCGAGGCCGCGAGCGCCGCCACCGAAGCCGGGGTCGACCACGAGGTCGAGCTCGTCAACGAGAGCGGCTCCGAGGCGCTCGTCGACGTGGCGGACAGGCGCGACGCGCGGATGATCGTCGTCGGCACACACGGCGAGTCGATGCTCAAGGGAGCGCTCCTGGGGTCCACCGCCCACCACCTGGTGAAGTCAGCGGACCGCCCGGTCCTCATCGTGCACCCGGCGGACTGACAGGGCCACGCGTTTGCTCCTGGTCCGGCGGGGTTCGGCTGGGAAGGGACATTAGGAACGCTGCCGGAAGAGAGCCGACTGAATCGTGACCGAGCCAATGACTTCAGAGAGTGAATGAGCCGTGATTCTGACTAGCGCGAACAGCGGAGCTGCGCATCCAGTATCTAGAGAATGAAGATCGAGGATCTTCCCGAGCAGCTGAACCGAGAGCTGCAGATGGGTTCGTATTAATCCTCGGAACCGGTCGCGAATCCCGGATCCCTATCGAGACCACTTCGAAAACGTGGCGTTGGCCACTTTTCCGTGGCATCCGCAGACGACGGTTGTTTACAACCCCTCGGTAAAATATGCACAGTGAGCAGTCTCAAAGTAGTCGGTTACGTACGCTGCTCATCACAGGAGCAGGGCGAGAACGGTATGGGCCTGGACGCCCAGAGGGGGCGGATCCGGGCATGGTGTGAGGCAGCGGATGCTGACCTCCTCACTGTAATCGAGGATGTTGGTGTCTCCGGCAGCAGGCGTCTGGGGGAGCGTCCCGGTGGATCCGAAATAGCCGCCCTCCTCGAGCAACGCGAGCCACGAGCCGATGCGGTGGCAGTTGTCCGGCTAGATCGCTTAGGAAGAGACGCAGCAGAGACGCTTGATCTGCTGAAGCGCTTTGCCACCGGCAGGGTTGGCCTCGTCAGCATTATCGACCGCCTCGACCTCACCAGCCCCCAGGGGCGAGCGATGGCGGGTGTTTCGGCGGTCTTCGCTCAGCTCGAGCGCGAGCTGATCGCCCAGCGCACAGCTGAAGCATTGGCTGAGCTTCGAAACCAGGGCCGCGTCTATGGCCCGGTTCCGTTCGGCTATGAGGCGGTCGACGGTCTCCTCGTCGAGAGCCCCGGTGAACAGGTGTTGCTCGACTTCATGCAGGCGATGCGCCGGGGAGGCATGTCCTACGCACGAATCGCCGCCTGTCTCAATGCCCACCGGATCCCGAGCAAGCAGGGCGGGCGCTGGCATGCGATGAGCGTCCGCAGCGTCCTCGAGACGAACGGACGGCTGAGCGGAGCGGAGTTCCGGAAGGCGGTTGCCTGAGGCGCCTTGACGCTCATATCAACCTGTCGACAGTTGCCGTGCTGAGGACGGCGGTTCCGCGGGGGACGACGAACCGAATCAAGGCGGCGCTCTTCGGCCTCTTCGCAATTGAGCTCTTCTCGGCCCTGGCGATCGCCCTCTTTGACTCGATCCTGATCGCCGTCGTGGTGTCGGTGCTCGGCCCCGTCATCATCGTGGCGCTCTTCAAGGGCCGGCCGATCCTGGTGATCGCGGGGTTCGTCGGCCTGGTCGAATTCGGCCTCGGGTCTTTGCTGTGGCTGTGGGGAGCGTGCCGACTCGCAAGACCCGAATCGGCCTGGGCGAGGGCGTTCTACGGTCCCGACAAGCTCGCGAAGGCAAGGCGGCGGTACTCGCGGAGACCGGCGCAAGGGCCAGGAACGACGGCGGCGAGAACATCAACCGCGAAGCCCGATCAGCCCACGATCAACATCTACATCGATGCGCGCTCCGTTCACCTCCATGGTCGTGGGGTGCGGGCGCACGACCGGACTGCAAGACCTGGTTCCGGCGTAGTCGAAGTCATTGGGTTCCGAAATCCGATGCTGTCCCGGCATGGGCCTACGTGAGCTCGCTCGAGCCATGGTCCCCCGGTAGGCCGGGCCAAGGATTCTTGCTTAGGTCGACAACCAGCGATCAGGCGTCGCTGGTCCTGTTCGCGGTCGAAGCTGAGCCCAACCTCGTTCGCCTGATCCTTCACGCTGAAAAGCTCCATTCGATCCGCCACGGTGAAACAGGTCGCTCGGTTGCCCTCCTGCACCTAACCGAGGGTGGTTACTTCTCTTTACAGCCCCCCGACGGCAGACAGGAAGAACTAGCCGAGATGATCGAAGATCTCGATCCGCGGCTTCGTTGGAAGAACACACCAGAGGTTGGGTGATGGAAAAGCACTGAATCCACCGAGCTCTGACAGACGATCTGAGGGTTCAGAGTTCGTTGAGGAGCCCGGAGGTCGTCGCGGTGGCTCGAGAGCCCTATAAGCGCACAAGGAGGATCTCACCCGCTCTTCAGAGTTTCCGACGAACCCTGACCCATCGATTTCGCGAATATGGCAGCCAGTTCGGAGTCGGGATGCGCTGGCTCGATCGCACCAGCAACAGCCGCTCAGACGTTCCGCTGCACATGGGAGATCCGGCCATAGCTCGACTCTCCCTTGTCGGGCGTAGAGGTCTATACCTGACCCGTCTTCTATCTTTCCCCGTCCTTCTCCCAAGGATGTCCCACTTTTGAGGATTGGACCCAACTCTCTGTCCTGACTCCTTGTCAAGGTGGAGAGCCACCGCACTTCGAGGTACGCCCTTACGCGGTGCCTTCCAATCACTCCCGTTTGAGGGACGGGGATTTGGCAGCCTCCTAATGGGACATGCTCTGTCCTCAGGGTTTCCCCCCACCGGATCCAGGTGTATGCAACAGCGGCTGTCGAAATCGTGGCTAGTCGGACCGGCTCGGTCAATAGATGCCGTCGACGTGGCTGTGCCCCCTGGTCGGTGCTGTCCGCTCGGAGGTGTTTGAAGGCTTCATGACTTGCTGCGAATAGGCGGCTCCTTGATTGGGTCCTACTAACTAGGGTTGCGATCAGGCCCAGAAGTACGTGATGAGTCAGAGAAGTTCTTCAACTTGGAAGCGCCGTCCTATTCACGACATCCAGGGTTACGGAGCTCGAAGGTACGCGCGCGGGAGAACCAGGCCCCATCGTCGCGGGGGAACTAAGAGAAAAACCCAGAAATACCCGAATTGGCAGACTTGTGCAGACTTAAATCCCGATTTCCGGTCTATTCTCCGCATCGCAGAGCCGGTTGGAGTTCGAGAGGGTGGCAGACTTCAGTGGCGGGGGAAAAGGGGCGTACGGTCTACCGGGTGCTATCTATCCCTCTCCCCCCGCCTCTATGTTGCGCAAGGTTGGACGGTTCTATTACGAGCCCCTTCGCAACGGTGCGCGCATCGGTACTCAGCCCACGACGGGGAACGTAGTTTCCGAGCTCCGGATCCAGCATCAGATTGCGTACCCAGGCGGGATAGCCCTCAGCCTCTCCAGCCGATCGCGCTTGAGGGTCAGCGGATAGTGCCCCGGAAGCTCGATCCTCAACTCGGCCCATTCCTCTCGGGGGATCGGTCGAAGGACCACGTACCAGCTGTCGGGGTTCCCGGCCGCGGCGCAAGGCCTCGATGTCGCATCGCTTCATCCGGTGCTGGCTCGCGAAGGCTCGCCACGGCACGGCATCGGCGACGTCGACAGCGAGCCGCGCCCAGGTCTTAGGCGGGTTGCTATCGCTCACGGGCCCAGCCGCCCACCCGACGTGCGCCGCGGATGCTCCATTAGTGGTGAGCCAAACGACGTCCGGGCCCGCGTGCTCGCGATGCCGCTGCAGCGAGACGTTGGACTCGGTCGTTCGGATCATGCCCTCGCGGAGGATGCTGCCCAAGTTCGACTCACCAAGCGCCGTGAAGTGGTAGAGGCGCTTGGGCATTGGATGGTGCTGGTTACGGCGGCCGTCAACGCTGGGTCGACGCCTAGCGTTCCGGGGGCGGCTACGCCTCGCGAGGTGGAGGCTGGTGCCTGCGCCGGCGCCTGTGCGCAGCCGCGACGCGGTGTCTCGGTCGATGCGTGTCATTTCCGTATATGATATTATCCGGTTACCGGATAATCTCATGCCCTCCCCACGCTTTCAAAATTTCTTCGCCGAAGAGCGGCAGCGCCTTGAGGTCCGTCTTGAGGAGCTTCGTCCAGCGATCGCCGAGGGTCGAAGGATCGATCGGCGTCTAAGCGCGCTCCGTGCAATGGAAAGCCTGCTTGAAGGTCGCGCGGACTCACGGCGCGCGTTTCCTACAGACCTGCGCGTGATTCAGGTTTTGGAGCTTCTTACGCGATTTCCAGAGATCAGACGTGCCGACGTAGCTAGGGCCCTCGATATGACGCCCGTTCGAGCGGGCCAGATCGTCAACCTGATGATCGGGGAAGGCTTGGTTGAGGATCGGGGACCCGGTGGGTTGCTGTTAACCAGACAAGGCGAGCGGCTGCGCGATGGGGAGCCTGGAGTGGAGATCACCTGGGAGGTCGACCCCCGGTGAATGAAGTCGTCCAGCTCGGCTGCCTGATCATGCCTGGCATCGATGGCATGCAACCGGAGAGCACAGCACACCTCCAGCGCGAGTGTGACCGACGGCCGCGAGTGCGATCCAAGCAGTGCCATCGCGACTCAGCCGCTACCTCGACGGACCCAGGCGAACGAGAACTCGGAGAGCCAGGGAGCTCGGGCAACGTTATCCCGTTCCCCCGGAGAGATGACTGGGAGCCGATGTTGACCAAGAAGCAGTTAGCCGAGGTCTGGCATTGCTCAACCCGCTGGATCGAGATCCAGATGCGAGAGGGCATGCCGGCGCACTGGCGAGGGCGAAAGCGGGTCTTCCTGCTATCCGAATGCGAGCAGTGGCGATTGAAGGAGACGGTGTCATGACAGTGTGGAAGCGCGGAGACAAATGGGTTGGAAAAGTTTCGGTTCATGGCCGGCAAGTCTGGCTCGGCACCTTTGAAACCCGGAAGGAGGCCAAGGCCGCGGAACATGAGGCGCTCGCTAACGCCAGGTTGACTACGGCAACATCAAAGACCTGTCGGGCATTTGCTGATCAATGGCTACGTGACTACGCTCGCCCGGCCGCCTCGACTCAGCGAACCTATCGCTATGCGATTCGCAAATTCGTTGATGAGTTCGGCCAAGCCCAGCTCGACCGTATAGGTCGCCTGGCTGCTCTCGCATGGGCCCGCCGAACACCACGAGGCACAGTGAAGGCAGTCCGAGCGATGTTTGCAGATGCCCTCGACGCCGGGCTCATACAGACCAATCCGCTCGCGAACCTGCGCCTGGAGCAGCCACGAGGACGCAAGGATCTCGATGCCCTTACCGAGGCCGAGGTGCTGGCTCTGGCTGACGAGGCGTTAGCAGTTCACGGCAGCTTCGGACCGATGATGCGCGCACTCATCCTCTTTTTGGGATTCGTAGGTGCTCGACCAGGTGAGGCGTTCGCTTTGCAGCTGGAGGACATCAAAGGCGATGAAGTCACGATTCGGCGGTCCGTCGACGCTGCTGGTGAGCTCAAGATGCCCAAGAACGGTAAACCTCGAACCGTCGTGCTACCACCGGTTGTCAGGGAGGCGCTTGACAGGGTTCCGCCGCGCATTGCGATCCACTCCTCTATCCGCTCCGGTAATCCCTCTGCTCCGCAATCGGAGAGCCGCAGCCCGTGGGTCTTTACCACGAAGCGCGGCAATCGATTCAGAAAGGCGTCGCTCAACTACTACTTCAACCCGATCCGAGCTGCTGCGGGACGACCCAGACTCCAGCCCTACGAGCTCCGGCATGCTTGCGCGACAATGCTGATGGAACGAGGAGTCGATCCTGCGGATGTTGCTCAGCAGCTGGGCCATTCGGATCACGGCAGACTTGTCCAGGAGCTTTACGGGCACCCAAGCGACCGGCGTGCGCGGGAGCGGATTCGCCGCGCGTTCGGCGCCAATGTGCATGCACTCAGGTCAGTCGACGACGAGGTAGCGGATGGCTCCCGGTAGCAATCCTGTAGCAGGACATACGCAAACGGCTTGGCCAAGCGGTGTTCGCACCAAGTCTGTCCCACCCTCTCCGCTAGCGCCCCGATCGCCGGGGCGGCCCGGGTACGATCGCGCCGTGGCGACGGCAGAATCAGACCCGACAGAACCCGGCTTCGTGGTCGTGAACACGGTCGGTCCGCAGATGACCGCGGCCGTCGCGAGCGCTGTCCGCGAAGCGGCGACGGCCTACGGGCTTTCGGGTGATGCCGCCAACGAGCTCAGGGAGGCATGCCAAGCGCTGCTTCAACGCATCACCGCGAGCCCGGACGACCCGGAGGCCGGCCATTTCGAGGTCACGGTCAGCCACCGTCCCGGCCGGGTCGTGGTCCAGATCGACGACCACGGACTGCCGTACGAGCTGGCCGACGATGCGGCAAACGACCCGCAGGCGGCGATCCACGAGCCGGCGCAGCTGCTCGCCTTGATGCACGAACGGGTCGATCGGATCGACTACCTCTACCGGGGGCGCGAGGGGGACCGCATCGAGTTGACGAAGCGGATCGCCGGAGGCGAGACGAGCGGTGAGGAGCCGGTCCACCCGCAGGACATCGATCCCGACCAGCCCGTGGAGGTGCGGCCGATGGTCGCGGCCGACTCGATCCCCTTCGTTCGCAACGTCTACCGGTCGTTCGGCTACACGTATTCGGGCGGGTGGGCGTACCACGCCGAGGCGGTCTCTCAGCAGCTCGAGTCGGGAATCCTGAACGCCTGGGTGGCGGCGACCGCGGACGGAGCGGTCGTCGGACACGCCGCCATCGAGCGCGACCCTCCGGCGGCCAGGCTCGGTGAGGGTGGAGCCGCCGTCGTCGATCCCGCGTTTCGCCACCACGGCATCTCGGTCAAGCTCGGGCTCGCGGCGCTCGAGTGGACCCAGCAGCAGGAGCTGGTCGGCCTCTTTGCGTACGCGACCACCCGTCACCCCCAGAGCCAGAGGACGTGCCTCGATCTGGGCGGCAGCGAGCTCGGGCTGCTGTTGGGATACATCCCGGCGCGGGTGAGGTATCGCAGCATCGGCGAGGCGGATGAGAGCAGCGGAGTGCTGGTCATGTACCTCGGGCTCCGCCCGGACCCCGACCACGAGGTCCACGCCCCGCCGCAGCATCGCGAGATGCTGCGTCGCATCTATGAGGGCTGCGAGCTGAACGGCAGCTTCGTGGACGGGGAGAGTCCCGAGGCGAGCGGACCGACCCGAGTGGACGTCTCGGTCGAGGCAGAGCGCGCTCTCGCGCGGCTCGATGTGACTCGAATCGGCTCCGACCTCACCGAGGCGATGCGCCTTCAACTGGAGCGGCTCGATCGCGCCGGCATCGCGACCGCCTACGCCGATCTGCCGCTCTCGCGGCCCGAGACCCCATCCGCATGCGACGAGCTCGAGCGACTCGGCTTCTTCTTCGCCGGCGTATTCCCTTCCGGGGAGGACTCGGGCTGGCGGCTGCGGCTGCAGCACCTCGACGCCCACGCGGAGGTCCAGCGCGACGACATCGAGGTCGCCTCGGAGTTCGGCGCCGACCTCCGCGACTACGTGCTGGCCCGTGCTGCCGCAGCACGATCCTGAGCGACGAGGGGGCGCATATAGTTCCCGCCGGGCGCGACCTGCGTCCGGGCGATGGGGCTCGCCTTCAACCGCCGGCTCGGCTGATGGCTCCTAGGAGAAAGGAGCCTGAACATGACGGCGCTGCTCGTTGCAGCCGGTGGAGCATTCGGCGTACTGTCGCGATACGGAATCTCGCGCTTGACTCTCCATTCGGAGGCGCTGATCTGGTCGACGGTGGGGATCAACATCGTGGGCTCGTTCCTCCTCGGGCTGCTGGTCGCCGAGCACTGGTTCTCGCGCGACCTGCGAGAGGCCCTCGGCGTCGGCTTCCTGGGGGGCTTCACGACGTTCTCGACCTTCTCCGTACAGGTGGTACTCGACACGGACGCCGGCGAGCCGGGCAAGGCGCTCGTCTACGTCCTCGCGTCGGTCGTCGGCGGGATCGCGGCGGCAGCGGCCGGCTACGCGCTCGGCCGGCGCCTGGCGTAGGAATCGGGTCGCGCTAGTGCCGGAGCTTCAACGTCATCACCGAGTGCGCGGGGACCTTCAGCCTCATCGTGCGGGACTTGACCCACCGCTTCTGGGTCCGGATCGAGACGCGACCCGGATGGTGGTAGCTGTTGTAGGAGAGGTAGCTCGGCCCGACCAGCTCCTTGATGACCGCCGATCGGACCTGCTTCCCGAGCACCTTGACGGTGGCGGGAACGCGCCACGTGCGGGCCTTGTTGACGATCGTCAGATACAGCGAGCCGTTCGACGTCTTGGTGGCCACCGCGCTCAGCATCTTCAGGTCCTTGCCCGTATAGATGTGACGCGACGGATTCCCGCGGATCCCGGCCCGGACCACCTCGTTGCCGGCGTTCGGCGTCAGCAGCCGGAACGAGCGGGCTGTCGCGGTCATGACGTACCTCGGCTTCGGCCCGATCAGCGCCTGCTCCGGGGGGCCGAGGGACGTCGCCCCGTGGGGGGCACCCCTCGCCTTGTAGTACATGAGGGCCTGCTTGCCGGCCAGGGGGATTCCGAGCTGCATCCATCGCTGGAGCTCGAGCGAGCTGTAGATGGCCTGGTCCATCGAGCCGAGGTAGTTCCTGGTCGGGCCCTTGCGATGGCCGAACGACATTCCGTACTCCGAGACGACGATGCCGATCGACTTGCCCCTGCTCCCGGCGTGGCGGTTGATGGCGTGCCGCAGGGGAATCACCTCGTTCGCGCGCTTGCCCGCGATCGACATGATCCCGTCGTGGAACTGCCTCACGCTGTGGTGGCCGCGAGGCGGCAGGTGGCTGTAAAGGTGCTTGACCACGAAGTCGTACGGGTACTTGGTGCCCATCATCGAGAGGAAGTGCCCGTTCCAGAAGCAGCTGCCGACCTGGATCGTGGGGTCGGCCGCCTTCATCGCGCTGTAGTAGTCGACGAAGCCGTCGTGAGGCCCTGACTTGTAGCTCGCGCGCACCACGCTGTCCGCGGGAGGGACCGCGCCGTGCACGCCGTCCCCGAAGGCGACCTCCCCGGTCGCCGGGTCGAGCTCGTACACCTTCGCGTCGGCCGGCGCGTTGGAGAGGTCGCTGACCCGGGTCCAGCCCTTGTCGTCGACCGTGATCTCGAACGGCCTGTCCGGGCGCACCGGCGGATAGATGACCTGGAAGCGCTGGTTGGCCGAGCCGTCGCTGACGGCCGCGGACGCCTGGTGGTCGGTGGGCGTGCCGACGAGTTGGTCCTTGAACGACGTCGAGCCACCGAATATGTACTTCTTGGTCCGCTTGGCCAGCGAGCCGCCGCCCATCCAGTAGGACTGGCCCGGCTGGTACAGCTCGTTGCCGATCTCCCAGTTCTGGACGTGGTACGGCTCCGGATGCCCGTTCGCGGCGCGCACGCTCGCCCACGCGGTCCCGCCGTTCGGATTGGTGCCGACCGGCGCGTTCATGTATTCGACCCAGTCCGCGGCCTCCTGCGCGGTCCCGGTCGCGAAGTTGGCGAGCATCATCGCCTGCAGCCCCTCGCTGCTCGCGAACGATCCGAACTCGTCGGGTCCGAACCCGTTGGTCAGCGGCTCGCCCGTGTGGCCGTGCACGTTGAGCCCGCGCTGGGAGAGTGGGCCGATGGCCCGCTTCCAGTGGTAGGTGTTGGCGACCGAGCCCCCGGGGAAGCGCATCGCGGTGAAGCCGGCGGCCGAGAAGCGGCGTTCGAAGCGCGGGTACACGTTGTCGATCGAGGGGTCCCACATGCCGAACCCCTCGTACGGATAGCGGTGGTTCACGCCGAACAGCCCGGGGTGAACCGTCCGCAGGCCATCACCGGGATGGACCAAGATCTGAGCCCTCTGCCCGCCGGCTGACGCCGCCGGCGAGATCGCGAGGGCACCGAGCGCAGCGAGCAGCGCTCCGAGGGCGGCAATCGACCGCCAGCCCACGATCGTCCTCTGTGCGGCGTCCATACCCCGCATCCCACCAGGGCGACCCTACAACCTCACCTGGCTCCGCGCGAACGTGTCGAAAGGCACGATGCATGACGTCAGGGCGACTGGTTAGATTGCCCGGCGAAGAGAACACCTGCCGAATCCCTTCGTCCGAGACGGAGGGAGCGGGGGAACCGAAGGGGACCCGATCAGGGTCCGGGGGCGAATCGGAACTGACTCCGTAGCGCCGCTCTTTCAGCGCGAGCCCGACAGCTAACCCCGTAGGCCTGAGAAAGAGAGGTTCTCGATGACAGAGCGAATGCTCAGTCTGTTCGAGCCACGCGGGGTCGGTCGAAGCGCTGAGATCGCCGGCTGGGTTGCCGGCGGCCTCGTGGGATCGATCGTCGCTGTCGCGGCGCTACTCGTACTGCTGGGCGCGCACATCGGGGCGTAGTCGCCGCGGCCCATCAGGGCCGGGGCCCACGACCCCACTCTCGCCGCGCGTCCCCCTTGCGCGGCGATCGAGGGCCAAGGACGGCCCCTGTCTGAAGAGCGGCGACCTTGTCGCCGCAGCAGAGACATTGGTGAGGGGCTTTAGCCCCGAAACTGGCTGGTGCGGTTAGTGATGTGATGTGTCGTTAGGCGGCGTAGCCGCCGCAGGTGATTCTTGGAGGAGCGAGCCGTCGCAATTGCTCCGGGGAGCGGTAGGAATAGGCAATGGACCTCTCCCGATCGAACGATCCGGGGCTCCTCGACCCGGCCGGCGTCGCGCTCCTGGTCGACCTGTACGAGCTCACGATGTCGGCGGGCTATCTCGCGCGAGGACTGAATCACGAGGCGGTCTTCGAGCTCTTCCCGCGGCGCCTGCCCCCGCGGCGAGACTGGCTTCTTGCCGCCGGGCTCGGGCCGACGCTGGAGCTCCTGCGGGAGCTCCGGTACGGGGAGCGCGAGCTTGCGTACCTGCGCTCGCTCGGGCTGTTCGACCAGGAGTTCCTGGACTACCTCGCCGGCTTCCGGTTCACCGGAGACGTCGAGGCGATCCCGGAGGGGACGGTGACGTTCGCCAACGAGCCGCTCCTTCGCGTCACGGCGCTTCTGATCGAGGCCCAGCTGATCGAGACGGTCCTGCTCAACCAGATCAACTTCCAGACCATGATCGCCACCAAGGCGGCCCGCATAGTCCTCGCCGCGGGCGGGGGCGAGCCGGGCAAGGGAGATAGCGTCCTCGACTTCTCCCCGCGCCGGGACCACGGCGTCGACGCGGCGATGAAGGTGGCGCGATCCGCGGCCGTCGCCGGGTGCGGCGGCACCTCGAACGTGGCGGCCGCGATGCGGTACGGGCTGCGGCCAGTGGGAACGATGGCCCACTCCTACGTGCTCGCCTTCGACAGCGAGGAGGAGGCATTCCGCTCCTTCATGCGGAGCTTCCCCAGGGGGACGGTGCTGCTGGTCGACACCTACGACACCCTCCAGGGGGTGCGCAACGCGATCGCCGCCTCACGCGACGCGGGCGTCGGGCTCGCGGGCATCCGGCTCGACTCGGGCGACCTGCTCACCCTCTCCCGGGCCGCGCGCGAGCTGCTGGACGAGGCCGGCATGGAAGACACCAGCATCGCCGCGAGCGGAGACCTGCACGAGGGGCGGATAGGCGACCTGGTCGCCGCCGGCGCCCCGATCGACCTCTGGGGGGTGGGCACGGACCTCGGCACAAGCCGCGACTCTCCGGTGGTCAACGGCGTCTACAAGCTCGTCGCAACCCGGCGCGAAGGCGCGTGGCACGGCGTGTGGAAGCTGTCGGCCGACAAGGCCACCGTGCCCGGCGCCAAGCAGGTCTTGAGGGCCTCGTCAGGCGGGACGATCACCGGCGACGTCATCGGCGCCGACGACGAGGACCTGGAAGGTGAGCCGCTGCTGCGCCCCGCCATGCGCGGCGGCGAGGTCGTCGGCTCCGAGTCGCTGGAGCAGATCCGCGAGCGCGCGGCGGCCCAGCTCGCCTCCCTTCCGGAGGAGCTGCGGCGGCCGGGGGGCGATGGTGCCGCCGCGTACCCGGTGCGCTACTCGGACCGGCTCAGGGCGGCCATACGGCCGGCCTAGCGCCGGGCTTCGAAAAAGGACTCCAGCAGGGCCGCCGACTCGGCCGCCAGCAGGCCGCCGTCCACGCGAGGGCGGTGGTTGAGGCGAGCCTCTCCGAGCACGTCCAGCACGCTGCCCGCCGCGCCCGCCTTCGGGTCGGCGGTGCCGTAGACGACGCGCGGCACCCGGGCGAGGACGATCGCGCCAGCGCACATCGCGCACGGCTCGAGGGTCACGTACAGCGTCGTCTCCGGCAGCCGCCAGCCGCCGAGCCGCTCGGCGGCCGCCCGGAGCGCCAGCACCTCGGCGTGGGCGGTGGGATCCAACCGCAGCTCGCGCTCGTTGCCGGCGGACGCCAGCACGTCGCCGTCCCTGGCGACCACCGCCCCGATGGGCACGTCGCCCTGCGTAGCCGCCCGCTCCGCAAGGTCCAGCGCGAGGCGCATCAGGCCTGTATCGGCGCTAGTAAATCCGTCCTCGTCCAGCATGCGAGCAGCAGTATCGGGCAACTATCACCCCTGAGCCGTGTTACAAGCTATCCACACCATGATGACGTCTTCGGTCCTGCCCTCGAGGAGGGCACGCGGGGCAGGCACCGCTCTCCTACTCGCGTTCCTGGCATTCGCATGCGGCCTGCTCGCCGCCGGGGCCACGCCTGCCCGCGCAGCCGCCACGGCGCACTCGGTCGCCTCCGACGACGTGCTCGTCCACTACCGCGGGGAGCCCGGCGAGCAGCGGGTGAGCGTCCCGGCCGGCCGGTCCGTCTCCGGGACCCTCTCCGGCCTCCGGAGTAACCCGGCGGTGGGCTATGCGCGTCCCGACCACCTAGTGCACGCCGCCACGTTCTGGCCGGACGACCCCGGACCGGGCGGGCGAGGGCATTGGTATCGGGACCAGTGGAACTT
The DNA here is from genome assembly GCA_963710955.1 of uncultured Actinomycetes bacterium. Taxonomy (GTDB): domain Bacteria; phylum Actinomycetota; class Thermoleophilia; order Solirubrobacterales; family 70-9; genus AC-56. The sequence continues at coordinate 36,033 of CAVQCK010000008.1, forward strand.
CCTCTCGCCCACCCGCGTGATCGGCGGGATCGGAGTGCCCGGCGGATGGCAACGCCTGATCGCGGACGGCCATCCCGGCGCCAAGGGCGTGACCGTCGCCGTCCTCGACACGGGCATCGCGTACCGGAACAAGGGCAAGCGCTTCCGCCGCGATCCCGACCTGCCGCGCACGAAGCACTTCGTCCACCCGAAGGACTTCGTCGACGGCGACAGCCTGCCGCTCGATCGCGAGGGCCACGGTACGCACGTCGCGAGCACGATCGCGCAGGCCACCGACAACGGCCTCGGCCTCACCGGCATCGCCTACGGCGCGAAGGTCATGCCGATCCGCGTGCTCGACCGCCACGAGGTCGGCAAGGGAAGCGACGTTGCCAAGGGGATCGAGTTTGCGACCGCTCACGGGGCTGACGTGATCAATCTCAGCCTGGACTTCGAGCCCGACGTCAAGCACTGCGAACAGATCGTCAGCGTGTGCCACGCGATCCAGCACGCCATCCACAAGGGCGTGACGGTGGTCGCGGCCGCCGGGAACGACGACCTGTCGCGCGTCTCCTACCCGGCCGCCGCACGGGGCGTGATCGCGGTCGGCGCCTCGACCTACCGCGGATGCGACGCGGACTACTCGAACTACGGCACCGGCCTGGACCTGGTGGCGCCGGGAGGCGGAGTGGACAAGGCGCCTGAGGTCACCGCCGACCTCCACTGCCGGCCGAACGCGCAGGGGTACGAGATCCGCCAATACAGCCTCCTCCCGAAAGCCGCGAAGCACGGCAACTTCGGGAAGTTCGGGATCACCGGCCTCGAGGGCACCTCGATGTCCGCCGCCCACGTGAGCGGGGTGGCGGCGACCGTGATCGCCTCGCGCGTCTGCGGCAAGCATCCGTCCACCAGACGGGTCGCCCGCCGGCTCAAGGACACCGCCGTCGACCGCGGCGCCCCGGGCCGGGACGACGTCTACGGCAACGGACTGCTCGACGCCTCGCGGGCGATCAGCCCGCGCCCGCCCTGCGGCAGCTAGGTGCTCAGGGCGGCGACTTTGTCGCCGCACCAGCAGGTGTCGTTAGGCGGCGCAGCCGCCGTAAGTGATTGCTAGGTCGTGCGAACGATGTACACGCCGCACGGGGCGTGATGAGAGACCTTGTTCGGAACGCTGCCGAGCAGGAACCGCTTGGCCCCGGTCATCCCCTTGTTGCCGACCACGATGAGGTCGGCATTGCTCTCCTCCGCCACGTCGAGGATCGCGTCGGCCGGGTCGCCCTCGCGCGGGTAGGGCTGCGCGTCGACGCCGTCCTTCTGGGCCTGACCCACGGCCGCGTCGAGGATCACGTTCACGTCCTCGCGCGGCCCGACGGCGTGGGCGACGTCGCCCGGCAGCTCCGCCTTCTCCTCGCGCACCCTGGTCTCGGGAACGGGCTCGAACGCCGCCACGATGACGAGCTTGCCACCGGAGAGCTTCGCCAGTCCGATCGCCTGGCGGACCGCCTCGCCGGCGGTGTCTGAGCCGTCGGTTCCAACCACTATGCGATCGAACAAGCCATCCCCCTTCGTGTCGCGTGGACTGCGGGGCATCCTACCCCGTCCCCATGCGGGTTCTCGCCGGTCAGAGGAGGTGAACGAGGGCGATCACGATCGACGCCACCAGGCAGATGACGAGGATGGTCATGGCGACGATCCAGCTGCGCGGCACGGCGCATAGAGTACGTCGCACGATGCCGATGGTCGAGACGGTCACCGGGCCGATCGATGCCGAGGAGCTCGGCACCACCCTCATCCACGAGCACCTGGTCTTCCGCGACGAGGCGGTGCTGGCCGAGTGGCCGCACGCGGGCACGGTCAAGGAGTCCGAGCCCCCGGTCACCGTCGACGACGACGGCGCCTACCAGGCGGCGGTCGAGGCCGCGAGCGCTGCGGTGGAGCGCGGGGTCAAGACCATCGGCGAGCCGACGGCGATGTTCGGCGGCCGGGACGTGCGGTTCTCGCGCCGCGTCGCCGAGGAGACGGGCCTCCAGGTCGTGCCCTGCACCGGGATCTACACCTATGACTACCTGCCGCCGTACTTCATGTTCCGCGACGAGGACGCCATGGCGGACCTGTTCGTCCACGACATCGAGCAGGGGATTCAGGGGACGGACATCAAGGCCGCCTTCCTGAAGTGCGCCGCCGACGAGCCCGGCGTTACGCCCAACGTCGAGAAGGTGCACCGGGCCATCGCGCGCGCGAGCGTCCGCACAGGCGCCCCGATCATGGCCCATTCGCGCCCGGCCTCAGAGACCGGGCCGCGCCAGGTGGAGGTCTTCGAGGAGGAGGGCGTCGACCTGTCGAAGGTGCAGATCGCCCACACCGGCGACACGGACGACCTCGACTACATCGAGCGGCTGCTCGACAAGGGCGTGTACATCGGGATGGACCGCTACGGGCTGGAGATCTTCCTGCCCATGGAGCAGCGCAACGCGACCGTCACGGCGCTGCTGGAGCGCGGCTACGCCGATCGCATGTTCCTGTCACAGGACTTCTGCGCGACGCTGGACTGGTATCCGCCCGAGGTTGGGAAGCAGCTGATGGAGTCGGGCGCGGCGAAGGACTGGAGCATGACGCTGGTGCACGATCAGGTGATCCCGACTCTGCGCGAGGCGGGGATGACCGACGAGCAGCTCCAGACGATGATGGTCGCGAACCCGAAGCGCTGGCTGACCTCCTAGGCCCAAGGTCAATCACGAGCGCCCGCCCGACGTTCCCCTGGTCGTCCACCGCGCGGATCGCCGGATAGCGCTCGGCGCCGGCGGGGATCGTGTAGGTCTGCGATCCGCCCGCAGCCTTTGGGCCCGGGGCGCCGGGCAGCGACCGAGCGCTGCCGAAGTTCGTGGGGTCGATGGGCTTGGTCGAGGTGACGACCTGGTAGCGCTTGGCCGTTCCGCAGAGCAGGTCGTCGCCGGGCGCCTTGAAAGTGAGGCTCGCGCCGGTGCGCCTGGCGTCGAACGGCATGCCCGGCAGGATCGCGTCGCGCCCGTAGTCCCCCGAGTTCGCGTTGTCGTGATGGAAGCGCGGCCATGCCGACGGCGAGCAGGCGGGAGCTGCCGTGCGGTAGGCGTTGATGTACTACGGCTCCCCGGACCGCGGCGGCCCGGCGACCTGCACCGATGACCTCGACGACAGGGACAGCAAGGGCCACCAGCACAAGCTCGAGACCGAGGGCGCTGGGCCAACCGCCTCGAACCTCGTCGCGAGCAACCTGACCAAGCTGCTCGAGCGGAACCCGGACCCGGTGGCACAGGTTCGGCAGGGCCGTTACGTGTATCGGGACGGAAGCCTCTCGCGCCGGCCCGAGCGCGCCGCGCCCGACGGCGGCACGCAGGACGCCGTGGGCGTCTGGCTGGCGAACCCCGGCAGCGACCGGCTGTCGAGCGGCTCCGGAAGGATCGTCGCGCTCCCCGGCATCCGGTCGTTCGGGGACCGGAAGGTGGACGCGAGCGGCCGGTTCATGGACTACGACGGGCGCTTCCAGGAGAGCCCCGACATCACCACCCGCGGGATGCTCACCGGCCGCCGCACCGACCCGGACCGGCGCTACTACCTGAAGGTCTACCCCGCGCTGACGGCCGCGCCGCTGGGTCCCGCCGAAGGCGGCTGAGCTAGCTCCGCGACACCGCGAGCATCGCGACGTCGTCGGGGATCGTCTCCGGGCTGAAGCGCTCCGCGAGAGTCTTCAGGCAACCCTCGGCATCGGCGGGGCCCTGTGAGACCGCCTCGGCGAGGTTCTCGAGCTCCTCGTCGAAGTCGCGGTCGCTGCGCTCGATCAGCCCGTCGGTGTACAGGAGCAGGAGGCTTCCCGGGGGGAAGTCCGCGCGGTGGGTCCGGCAGTCCAGATCGTCGAAGACGCCGAGCGGCTGGGTGCCCTTGCCGGCCAGCTTCTCGACCGTTCCGTCGGGAAGCCGGAGCAGGGCGGGCGGGTGCCCCGCCCGCACGTAGTCCAGGTGGCCGGATTGGAGGTCGAGCTCCAGTTGCACCGCGGTCGCCATCTGCGGCTGCGCCGCCTCACGCATCACCCGGTTCGTGCGCTGCACCACCTCGTCCGGCGCCTTTCCGTCGAGCACGAACGCGCGAACGACCCCCGCCACGTGGCCCATGACGGCGGCGGCGTTCACGCCGCGCCCCGCGATGTCCCCGATGGTCATCGCCGCCCGATCGTCCCCGAGCGTGGTGACGTCGTACCAGTCCCCCCCGACCTCCAGCCCTGGCGCGGCCGGGAGGTAGCGTGCAGCGAACTCCGCCCCGGGCAACTCCGGAAGCGATTCGGGCAGCAGCGAGCGCTGGAGGGTGACCGCCGCGTCGTGCTCGTGGCGGAACAGCATTGCGTTGTCGACCGCCAGGCCGGCGCGCCGCGCGAGGTCCTCGGCCAGCTCGAGGTCCGCCTGGTCGAAGTGGCTGTCCGGTGAGGACGACACGAAGGTGATCGCGCCCATCACCCGGCCGCGCGCTCCGAGCGGGACGACCATGCCGGACACGAGGCCGATCTCGCGCATCATCTTCAGGTGCTCCTCGTCCTCCGCGGCCTCGACGAGCAGCTCGTCAGGGATCTCCTCGTAGAGCTCAGACTTGCCGGTCCGGATCACGTTGGGCGCGCCCGTCGGCGCATCGGGGTCTACCGGGTAGCGCTCGCGAAACTCGCTCGCCAGCCGCACCAGGTCGGGGTCGACGTGGGCGGTTGCGACGTTCCGCAGCCCCCCCTCGTCCTCCGCGAGATCGATGGCGCACCAATCGCCGAGCTCGCGGATCGCCAGGGTGGCCAGGTTCTGCAGGGTGGTATCGGGGTCGAGAGAGCCGGACAGGAGCTCGCTCGCCGCCGCGAGGAATGCGAGTCGCTCCGCGGCCCGACGCTGATCCTCGTAGACGCGAGCATGATCGAAGGTCTGGGCCGCGTGCTGCGCGGCTGTGAGCATGAAGGTCCGCTCCTCCTCGTCGAACTCGTGGGGCGTGCTGAAGCTCAGCGCGATGGCGCCGAACGGGCGGCCCTCGATCGCGAGCGGGATCACAGCGAGGGACGAGAACAGGATGTTCGCCTCGCTCAGGCCCGAGTACCGGTCGCGGAGCTGGCCGGCGGACTCGGTCCAGATCGGCTCGCCCGTCCGCACCGCGATGCTCATCGGAACGTCCGCGTCGAGCGGAAAGCACTGCCAGTCCTGGATTCCGGGGGCGGTGTAACCGACGCTCCCGGCGAGCTCGATCTGATCGCCGGCGTTATTGAGCAGCCCGACGGCGCCGGCATCCGCGCCGAGGCCCGCCACCGATTGGTCGAGAAGCGCCCGCACGGCGCCCTGGCGCGTGATCTCGCTGGCAAACGCGGCGGTGAGCCTGTGAAGCCTGGCCGCGAAGTCCCTGGATCGGTGCTGCGCGCTGATGTCCCTGGCGATGATCGAGGCTCCGACGATCGCGCCGGTCTCGTCGCGGAGGGGCGAGACGCTGAGGGAGACCCGGATCCGCCGGCCCGAGCGATGGACGCGATCGCTCTCGTAGTGACTGACCTGTTCGCCGCCCAGCACCTGCTCGAGGATCCGCCACTCCTCACCGGAACGGTCCTCGGGGATGAGGATCGAGATCTTCTGCCCAATCGCCTCCTCGGCGGTCCACCCGTAGGTGCGCTCGGCAGCGGGGTTCCAGCTCGTGATCGTCCCCTCGGCGTCCTTGGTCAGGATCGCGTCGTGGGACGACTCGATGATCGACGCGAGCCGGATCTCGGTGAGGACCGGAGTGGGGCCGGTCATGCGTCACCCTCCGCAACTCCGGTCCCGAAGCTCATCGAGACGACGGTCCCCTTCTCGGATGAGGTGAAGCGCACGTCGTCGCAGAGCTTGGTGATCAGCGGGATGCCCACCCTGAGCCCCGGGTTGCCGGGATTCGGCGTCATGCCGATGCCGTCATCCGCGACGGTGACCAGCAGCCGGCCGCGCTTGAACCGGCCCGTGACCCGGATCATCCCGGTCCTGCCGCCCCGGTAGCCGTGAATGATGGCGTTCCCGACCGCCTCGCTCACCGCGATCTTCACGTCGTCGACCTCCGCCCCGACGCGCTCGGCCAGCTTCGCCAGGGCGTTCCTGGCCACGGCGACGTTTGTTGCGTCGCTGGACAGGTCCAGCTGCACCTGCTCTTGGGAAGCGGAAGTGGTCAGGCCACCAATTTAGTGACATGCGCCACGCGTCACGGGAGATCCGCGTCCGCCGGCGGACGGATGTCGCTCAGCAGTTGGGCCGCGTGAAGATGTCGCTGCCGAACGGTCGCAGTCCCGCCTGGCCCGCGTAGCCGAGGTAGGGCAGGCGGAAGTTCCGCTCCACCGAGCGAAGCAGCGAATAGTGGTTGTACTTCTTCTTGCTGACCGTTCCGGGCTTGATGCAGCGGGAGACCATCACGGCGCCGACCCGGCCGCCTCCGGGCCCCGGGGTCAGGAACCCGGGCGTGTTCGGAGGCACGATGCTCGGTCCGGGCTGCTCGTTGCAGCACCCGCTCGAGTCTCCCTCCGATCCCGTCGCCTCGGCCTCGTCGAAGGTCACGATCAAGAGGCCGCGATGCTTGTAGGCGGGAGAGTGGAGGATCACCGGAATCTTCTTGCGCAGCCACCGGTTCGCGGAGATGAGCCCGCCGGGGTCTCCGTTGGCACACGGGGCATCGTGGCCGTCGTCGCACAGGCCCGGAACCAGGAGCGCGTAGTTCGGCGAGGTCTTCCCCCGCTTGAGGTTCTGGCGCAGATGCGTGTAGTCCACGACGTGATGAGCGCACGTCCGCTGGAAATCGATCAGCGAGTGGAAGTAGACGAAGGGGTTGTGCCGGGTCGCGTACTCGTCGGTGGGAGTCGCGTGCTGCCAGGGGTCGAGCTCCCCGACCGTAGGGTGCCGGCACGGAGCCTGTTGCCCCTTGGGCGCGATTGCGTTCATGTCCTGGAAGTAGCCGCGCCACTTGTAGCCCGCGTGGCCGAGCTGGTTGCCGACGTTCTGAACGCCCGGGGGATAGATGCAGCCGGTGCCGAGGACCTGGCCACTGTTCGTGATCGTCCCTGGGCTGTTGTCGTTGTAGAGCTGGCAATCCGCCTGCGTCTGGATGTTCGGCGACTGGCCGCTCACCATCGCGACGTAGTTGCCCATCGAGTTGTGCACGGTGCCGTAGTAGTTGGGCACGAAGGCGCCCTTGTTCTTCAGCGTCTGCGCGAGGTACGGAGCCTGGCTGTTCGGGCCAAACGTGGTCGACGCGTTCTCGTTCTCGAGCACGACGACGAACACGTGCTTGAAGTACGGGACCTTGGCGCTGGCCTGGGCAACCACGCCTCCGAGCGCCGCCACCGCGGTCAGCGCCGCAACCAGGGCGGCCCGGCGGATCACGCCGAGCCCTTCCGCGCGGTCTCGAACACGGTCCCGAACCGCCCTGGATCGGGGAAAATCCGGTCCGGCGTCGCCGGCTCCCACTCGATGCCCATCCGGCGGAGATAGGCGCGGAACTCCGGGGAGTCGATCGACGGGCCCTCGCGCTTCTCGCCCTTGGACTCCGGTGGGGCGACCCCGACGCAGGGCGCGCCCGGAGGGAAGATGGGCCGCGGCAGATCGGGCACGTCGAAGTTCGGGTGCTCGAAGTCGAAGGTGCGGCCGATCTGGGACGCATAGCGGTGTCGCTTGTTGAGGAAGCCAAGGCCGAACCTGTAGGCGATCAGCTTCAGGATCGACTCGTGGGTCAGGGTCGAGTGGCTCACGTGGCCGCGCCTCACATAGGGAGAAACCGCCACACCGGGGACGCGGAAGCCGGTGATGCCGAAGTTCTTCGAGAGCTTGTTGCTCTGGCGGGCGTCCGGGACGAAGCGTGGGCTGACGTGGTCGAAGAACCCTCCCCACTCGTCGTAGTTGATGAACATCGCCCCCCGCCGGAACTGTGGCGAGTTGAGGAAGGCGTGCGTGATCTCCGACATGAAGGTCTGGCCGTACCTGATGTCGCCGTGGGGGTGCTCGTCGCCGGAGATGCCCTGGTCCTCGCCGTTGAAGGGCGGGTCCACGAACGCGATATTGGGGAGGTTGCCGGCCGCGGCGTCCGCGTAGAAGTCGGCGACGTGCCGGATCCACGGAACGGCGCGCTTGCCGAACAGCGCAGCAAACGGCAGGTCGGAGGCGTAGTACCCGACGCTCAGCCCCGCCGCCTGGGCGCGGTCGAAGATCGTCTCGAAGTTGTTGCCCCCGGCGGGAATGTCGTTCGTGATCTGGCCGCCAGACTGCGCGGACCACATGTAGTAGCGGTTCGGGTAGGTCGGCCCGAGAAGCGAGGTGTAGTAGCGGTCATAGAGGGTGAACGCCTTGGCTATGTGTGGCAGGAAGGGCAGGTCGGGCTCGTTGTAGTAGCCGATCGCATAGGAGTCGTTGGCGATGTAGAAGCCGTCGAGCTTGCCGTGGTTGTACTCCTCCCTGCCGCCCTCCCAGCTGTGGTCGGGATCCGCGAAGCCGCAGCCCTGGAAGTCGGGCGCGAGCGGATGGGTCGGGTGCTGCTTGCCCTGCTTGTCGGGGTAGCTGAGGCCCTTGTTCTTCCCGTCCGCGCCGGGGAACCACCCCAGATAGTGGTCGAACGAGCGGTTCTCCATCATCAGGACGACGAAGGTGTCGATGGGAATGTTGCGGGGGCTGGGGAAGCCGTGCTGAGTCTGGACCTTCGCCGCCCGGGAGATCAGCGTCTCGGCCGGCAGCACCGTCGCCAGCCCGGCGAGCCCGGCAAGCCCGGCCGTGCGGGCCAGGAACTCCCGGCGTCCCATGTTGTGGTCCGACCGCTCCTCCTCGCCTGCTGCCTCCGCCTCATGTCGATCGCGCTCGGTCAATTCGGGCCCCTCGGGCTGCGAACCGTCTCGCAGTCGTAGACCCCGTCCTCGTGCCGGTCCACCTTGGCGAAGTCCGTGCCGGGGCCGCAGTCGATCTCGTCCGGATGGCCGTCGCGTGCGTTGATCCGATCATTTCCGGGACCGCTGTTGATGCGGTCGAAGCCCTTGCCGCCGCCGATTTGATCGCCGCCCTTGCCGCCCTGGAGCACGTCGTCGCCCCCGCGGCCCTTGATCTCGTCGCCGGCGCCGCGCCCAAGGATCTTGTCGGGTCCGCTGGTTCCGATCAGCTTGTTCGGCTTGTTGTTGCCCCTGATGATGTTCACCGGCGGCTTCGCGTCCCCCCCCGACCGGGCCAGGACGACCACCCCCCCGCCCACAAGCGCGATACCCATGATGACCGCGAGCGCGACGAGAATCCCCTGGCCGCGACGCGTCATGCGCAACCCTCGCCGCCGGTCATGAGCGGCAGCATAAGGCCCGAACCTAAGGCACGTAGCGTTCCGCGTGAACGATCTGTGAAGCCGGTCGCTAGAGTGGCGCCGACGTGTCGCGGGCAACTCTCCACACCAACGCCGGGCCGATCACCGTCGAGCTCTTCGACGAGGACGCCCCGAAGACCGTCGAGAACTTCCGCAAGCTCTCCGGCGGACGGGTTCTACGACGGCCTGATCTTCCACCGCGTGATCCCGGACTTCATGATCCAGGGCGGCTGCCCGGAGGGCACCGGCACCGGCGGGCCGGGCTACACGTTCGAGGATGAGTTCAACGACCACAAGATCGTCCGCGGGGCGCTGGCGATGGCGAACGCGGGGCCGAACACGAACGGATCCCAGTTCTTCATCGTCACGACCGCCGAGGCGCCGTGGCTTGACGGCAAGCACACCGTCTTCGGCGGGGTCGACCGACGGGATGGACGCCGTGGACGCGATCGAGGCGCACCCCCACGGCCGCAGGCGACCGCCCGGTCGAGCCTCAGGTCATCGAGCGCGTCGAGCTCGACTAGCCGCCCGCGCCCGAGTGCGCCGACGATGACTTCGGGTGCTCGCGCGCCAGCTGCTTCTTGCTCGTGCGTCTGGGTGCCGGTGGTGGATCTCTCCGTCCCGGTGCCCTCGCCCTCGAAATGCTATCTTGAGTAAATCGGTCTACAAACTGTGAAAGGTAGGTGATGGCAGTGACTCCGATCTGGATGTTCGAGGGAGCTCAGGAGCTCGACCCGGTCGCGGAGCGGAATCTCGTGGAGCGGCGCTTCGCCGCTCTGGCGGCGGCAGTGCGGGCCCACGAGGCGCGGGTGCGGCGGCAGGTCACGGGGACACGGCCGTGCGACCTCGTCCTCTACCGGCGGATGCGGCAGATCCTGGCCGAGGAAGGCGGGCTGTCTTGAGCCACCTGCGCTGCCCCGACTGCGGAGTGACCGTCGCCGACCGCGACGGCCAGGACCCGACGAGGCCGTGCCCGCGTTGCCTCATGCGCACCGGCGTGCGGGTGTGGATGGAGCCTCGCGTGTTCATGCGGCCCGAGCCGCGCTTCCAGTTGCGGGGGCACTAACCGGCGGTCTCGCCACTCTCCGCCCCTTCCGGCTCCGGCTCGCCGCCTGCATGTGCGAGCCCAAACTAGCTGGGGGTGAGCGAGGTTGCCGCAGTTGGTCCCCTGCGCCGTACCATGGCCGCGGGGCATGAAGCTGGTGATCCAGATCCCGTGCCTGGACGAGGAGGAGACCCTTCCCCAGGTCCTGCGTGAGCTGCCGCGCCGGCTCACGGGCTTCGACGAGGTCGAATGGCTCGTGATCGACGACGGTTCGACCGACCGGACCGTCGAGGTGGCGCGGGCGAACGGCGTCGACCACATCGTCCGGCTCACCAACAACAAGGGGCTTGCGGCCGCGTTCCAGGCGGGTATCGACGCCTCCCTCAAGCTGGGGGCGGACGTCATCGTCAACACGGACGCCGACCACCAGTACCAGGCAGGGGACATCCCGCGGCTCGTGGGGCCGATCCTCGAGGGTCGCGCCGACATGGTCGTCGGCGACCGCCAGGTGAAGGACGTCGAGCACTTCTCGGCGTCGAAGAAGCTCCTGCAGCGCCTCGGAAGCTGGGTCGTACGCCGTGCTTCGGGCACGACCATCCCCGACACGACCTCCGGGTTTCGCGCCTACAACCGGGAGGCGGCGCTGCCAGCTCGTGGTCGTCTCCAACTACACGTACACGCTCGAGAGCCTGATCCAGGCGGGCAAGACGCTGGTCGCGCTCGACCACGTGCCGATCTCGAGCAACCCGAAGACGCGCGACTCGCGGCTGGTCGACTCCACCGCCCGCTACGTGCGCCGGAACGCACTCGCGGTCTTCAGGGCATACGTCCTGTACGAGCCGCTCCGCGTGTTCACGGTCGTCGCGATCGTCTTCGCGCTCGCCGCGCTCGCCGCCTTCGGCCCATTCCTGACCGACGCGATCCTGAATGGGGACACGACCGGTCACATCCAGTCGCTGATCCTCGGCGCCATCCTCGCGCTGACGGCGGTCCAGATGTTCGGGCTGGGGATCGTCGGCGACGCCCTCGCGGGACAGCGCGTGATCGCGCAGCGGACCTATGAGCGCGTCCGGAGGCTCGAGCTCGAGGCGGGCATCGAGCCGTCCCACTACGAGCCGGGCGCCGAGTCCATCGCCGCCAAGGCCGAGGGCCTCCACGCGGAGGCCGGGGGCGCCCGGGAGCGCGATCGCAGCGAGGTCGGAGTCTGAGCTCCACCGCCGCGCCGCCGGCGCAGGCCGGCGGCAACGTCTACGACAAGTACGGGACCGCCAATCCCATCGAACGGCGGCTCGTGGCTGGCTTCATCCAGCAGTTGCTCGAGCTCGTGGATCGGACCGGCGCCGTCGAGGCGCACGAGGTCGGCTGCGGCGAGGGCGAGCTGACCCGGCGCCTCGCGGCACGGGGCCTGCGGGTCCGCGGCACGGATGCGTCGGCGGAGGTGATCGCGGAGGCGCGAGCGCGGGCCGAGGCGGCCGGGGTCAGCGCGGAGTTCCGCGTCGCGCCGGTGGAGGAGCTGGAGCCCGCCCAGGACCGCGCCGAGCTGATCATCTGCTGCGAGGTCATGGAGCACCTGCCCGATCCGGTGGGGGCGCTTTCGGTCGTGGCATCGCTCGCGTCGCCGTGGGCGATCGTCAGCGTTCCGCGCGAGCCCCTCTGGCGCGGCCTCAACATGGCACGCCTCAAGTACCTCGGCTCGCTCGGCAACACGCCGGGGCACCTCAACCACTGGTCGCGCCGCTCTTTCGTCCGTTTCCTGGAGACGACGTTCGACGTCGTCGACGTGCGCGCTCCTCTTCCCTGGACGATGGCCCTGTGCCGGACCCGCTGAGCCCTCCTACACTTTCGCCACCGTGAGTCGCGTACGCCGGATGGCGGCGCCGGTGCGCGCCCGGCCAGGCCTCGCCGCGATCGCCTGCCTCGGGATTGCGTGGGGGTTCGTCATGCACTCGATGGGCTGGGCGCAGCTGGCCCACTTCGCACAGGTGCGAGCGCTGGCCGACGGCCAGGCGAACATCGATCGCTGGCACTGGCAGACGAAGGACAAGGCCTGGACCAACGGCCACTTCTACTCGGTCAAGGCCCCGGGGCTGCCCCTGCTCAGTCTGCCCGAGTACATGGCCCTCGACGCCGCCGGCGCCTGGTCGGTCTCGACGGACGCCGCCCAGAACGCGAGCCACGCGGCGCACCCCCGGTGGACGCCTCCCGGACGCTCCTACCCATACGTCATGCAGTACGGCTTCGACCCTCACCGGGCGATCCGTGTCGAGACTCAGGTCGAGGACGAGACGCCGATGGTGTGGGCGCTGACGCTGCTCGGCGCCGTGGTCCCGGCGATCCTCCTGCTCCTCCTCGTGCGCTGGGCCGGCGACCGCATCCAGCCCGGATACGGGACGGCGGCGGCGGTAACGCTGGGGCTCGGCACGATCCTGATGACGTTCGCCGCCGAGTACTTCTCGCACGTGGCGTCGGCCGCCCTCGGGTTCGCAGCCTTCGCGATCCTGTTTCGCGAGCGCGAGGGGCCTCCTCGTCTCCTGCTGGTCGCGGCCGCCGGGCTGGGCGCGGGCCTCGCGGTGACGTTCGAGTACCCGCTCGGCCTGCTCGGCGTAATCCTCTTCATCTACGCGCTCTCACGCCCGGCCCCCCGCCTGCCACGCGCACTCGTCTACGGCGCCGCCGCGGTGATCGGGGCCATACCGGCGCTCGCCTTCAACTGGTGGGCGCTCGGGTCTCCGCTCGACTTCGCGTACTCCTCGGCGGTGGCGATCCAGGGCCTGAGCGGCCACGCGGCCCTCGGCCTGAACGACCCGGGCTTCTTCGGCATCGGAGTACCGCGACCGTCGGCCGCCCTCGACCTGCTGGTTGCGAGCCGCGGGATCCTGACCCTCACGCCGGTCCTGGCCGTCGCCCTGGTCGGGACGGTGCTCATGCGCCAGACAGAGCGGCGGGCCGAGGCGAACGTCGTCCTCGCGGTCGCTGCGGTGTTCTTCATCTACAACTCGGGCTACTGGCTGCCGTTCGGCGGCGGCACACCCGGACCGCGCTTCCTGATTCCGGCGATGCCGTTCCTGGCGCTGGGCTGGGCCGTCTCCTACAAGCGGCTGCCGTCGCTGACTTTGGCGATGGCGATCCCGTCCTTCCTCCTCATGCTGGTCGGGTCGATGACCTTCCCCCTCATCGGGCAGAACGGCATCAGCACCTGGGCGGGTGAGTTCGGCAACGGGATCCTCGAGCACACGCTGCTCACCGTCTTCGGCGTCGGCAACGGCTGGCTGGCCGCGGCCCCGGTGATCGCGGCCATCGCGACCGCGATCGTCCTCACCGCTCGAGCCACACCGCGCGTGCGGTTGAGCGACGCGCGGCTCGCCGCCGGAGCCCTCGCCGCGTGGGTCTTGATCTTCGTGTTCGGACCGACGATCGCGGGCGACCCGGTGACGCCGCTTCACGACGGCACCGCCGCGCTCGCGCTCGCCGCAGGCGCCGCGGCGATCTCGGCGGCGACGCTCGCCGTGCTGCGCTACCGCGAGCGCCGCGACGAGCGATCCGCCGGGCGGTTGGCACCCGAGCCGACGGGCTGAATCTCGTAGACCAGGAGATCGCCGTCGCGGCTGCGGGCGAGCGGCAGCCCGCGGATCGGCTTCCGGGCCGCGTCCTGCCACGGCGTTCCCCCGGTCCGGTTGGTGTGCAGGACCACCGACTTGACGCCGAGGCGCTGGAGCAGCTCCACCCCTCGCGGATCGGGGAAGCCCTCCTCCTTGCGGATGACGCGGCGCGTGAACTGCGGGTTGAGGCTCGAGCGGCCGTTGACGATCTTCGGATAGCCATCGGTGGACCACAGGACGTAGCGCCGGTTGTCGGTCGCCCGCTTGGCCGGCAGGTGGAGCTGCGGCGCCGGCACGGACGCGGTCGACGGCGGCACCGCGGGGACCTTCGGCTGCGCCTGATTGTCGAACGGGTCGAACGGGAGCCCCCTCCCTTCCACCAGCACCAGGAACACGGCAACGGCCGCGATCGCCGCCCCGCCGCGCCAGGCCGCCGCGCCACGGAGGGGCCGCCACGTCATCAGCCGCTCGAGCCCGGCGCCCGCGAGAAGCGCGAGGCCCAGGCCCGTGAACGTGTCGAGGCGCCCGGGGACCCTGATCGCGTTCCAGCCCGGTAAGACCTCGTAGATCCACCGGTAGGGCCACAGGAACGGGACCTCCGGCCGGAACCCCATCGCCAGGATCGCGACCACGAGGACGGCGATCCCGAGACCCAGCCGTAGCCAGCGCGGAAAGGAGCTCGAGCCGAGCCCGGCGATTGCGAGGATCAGGATCACGACGCCCGGAAACAGCGTCTCCTCCGGGACGTTGGAGAGGGTGTCCCGGATCGGCCCAGTGGCCGCCCCCCAGACGAAGTTCTCCTCCGGGGCAGCCAGGTACGCCCACGGCGGCGACGAGAACGCCTCGACGTTCGCCGGAGTGCGCTTCGCGTCCGGATGCGCGGCGGCAACGTGCTCGTACGGCCGGCTCAGCCCGAAGCCGGTGCCGACGAAGATGACCGCGCCGGCGACCGTCGCGATCGCCAGCCCGCGGTTGATCTTTGGCTTCCCGCGCCGCCACCACACGATCGCGGCGACGATCCAGAGTGCGGCGAGGAGGTAGGCGAACGGAAGGCCCAACGTGAATCCGAAGAGGAGCTGCCACGTGGCGACGATCCAGCCCGCCAGGACCCAGCCCGGTCGCCGGCGCCGGTAGCCCCGCAGCGCGAACGCCAGCGCGAGTGGGATGCCCCCGCTCGAGATCACCTGCATGTGGCCGTCCTGCTCCAGTCGGAACGGGGCGAAGGCGAAGGCCGCGCCGGCCACCACCGCGCCGACGCGGCCGAGTCCGAGCTCGCGGGCGAGCAGGTAGGCGCCCACGAACGCGAGCGCGTACGCGAACAGGAACATCAGGTCGTATCGGAAGACGGCAGCGTGCGGGCCCGAGCCGATCAGTCCGGCGGGCGCATAGCCGATTAGCGCGTCGGAGAACGCGAGTGTGTCGCCGAACGGCCAGAACTGGTTCGCGTCGAAGAAGTGGAGCGGTTGATGAGCGAGCGCGTGGCCGTCCCAGGCCATCTGGTACGCCTGCGCGAGTGGGTCGCCGAGGTCCTTGGGAATGTCGTGGCCCAGGTTGAGGATCAGCGGCCAGTGCATGATCAGCGCGACCAGGCAGGCGCCGACGACGACGATGGCGAGCTCGCGGATTGTGACCTCGGGGGCCCTTCGCATCCGCGGCATGCTAGGAGCTAACCTGCCCGTGCCATGAGGATCCTGGGGAGGCTCGCTGTCCCTCTATGGCTCGGCGCGATCGGGTTGATCGTCATGTACGCGTTCTTCGTGACCCTGGCGGACGTCTCTCCAGGACAGGTCGCCGGCGTCACGATCGTCATCGCCGGCCTGGCGATCCTGTTCGTGATCCGGAGCATCCGGGTGGCGAGCGAGCTCGCCGACCGGGGTGGAAACCCGGCTCTTCGCCGCGCCCGGAACCGCGCCCGCGAGCGCCGCGGCTTCTAGACGTCGGCCGGCACGCGCTCGGGGACCTCGGCGGAGCTGCCGTTCCCGTTCGCGTCGCCGTTTCCGTTCCTGTCGCCGTTGCCGTTTCCGTCGCTCGCCGGCAGGGGAAGCGGCACTGGGTGGCGTACGGCGCTCTCGACGATCGCCCGCGCCAGCGCCTGGCCGTCGCGCCCGTCGCCCTCCGCCGTGCCGTCCGGCTCCTGCTCGGACCCGATCTGGAGCAGGTCGTCGACCAGCATCAGCCCGGTCTCGGAGTCGTACCGGGAGAACACCACCCGGGCTGCCAGCTGCCCCGCCCCTTCGTTCAGGCGCAACGCGGGCCTGATCCCGAGGGTCGCCATGATGCGGGCCCTCATGGCGAGCCGGCGCATCGCGCGGCTGACCCAGTTGCCGCTCAGATCGGCGCCCGCCCAGATCAGGCAGACGTCGCGACGGCGGTGCGTGACGCTCCTGGAGGCCCGGGACCCGACCACGCACCTCGCGTAAGGACGCAGGCGCTGGCGGTGGGCGTAGCCGGAGCGGTCGTTCCAGTCGCGGAGAAAGGCCGCGATCACGATGCACGCGCAGCGCGGCCGGTCCGAGAACTTCTCCTCCGCCATCAGCGAGGCGAGCTCCATGAGGCAGACGCCGTCGCGGGGGGAGCGGTGCGCGCCGGGGTCCAGCCGCACCGAGTCGAGGTTGACCTCGACCTTCCGCGTGTTCCACCACCACGACATGGCGTGATGGCAATCGTATGCCGAATCCGGCGGGCAGGGCGTAACAATCTGGCAACCTCGAAGCTCGCGCGCGGTGGCAGGATCGCCATCTTCGAGTGCCCTCACTGGGGTAGGTTGGCCCAGCCGAGGGAGAGGCAGGAGTTAAAGCGATCGACGAGTCACCCGCGATGACCACGGAAGGTGCGGAGCCACTCGGCGAGGCGCTCGACCGCGCCGATATGACGCCCCTTCACCGGCGCATCTGGCTGCTCGCGGCACTCGGGGTGATGCTCGACGGCTTCGACTTCTTCATCATCGGCGTCGCCAACCCGCTGATCGTTCATCAGTACGACCTGAGCAACGCGATGAAGGGGCTGGTTTCCGCCGCCGCGATCATCGGCGCCATCTTCGGGGCGGCACTGCTCGGACCGCTGGCGGATCGCATCGGCCGGCGGCGGATCTTCAAGTACGACCTGGCCATGTTCGCCCTGTTTTCTGTGGCCTGCATCTTCGCCTGGAACGTCTGGCGCTGATCGCGTTCCGGTTCGCACTGGGCCTGGCGATCGGACTCGACTATCCGGTCGCCGCGAGCTATCTGGCCGAGGTGCTGCCGACCAGGGCGCGCGGCCGCTGGCTCGTCGGGGCGTTCAGCCTGCAGGCGGCGGGGATCCTCCTGGGCGCGGTGGTCGGCGTGATCGTGCTGTTGATCCTGCCCGACGTGAGCTCGTGGCGGATCATGCTCGGCTTCGGCGTCGTCCCCGCGCTCGTGATCATCTGGTTGCGCCGCAGCGTTCCCGAGAGCCCGCGGTGGCTGGCTCAGAACGGCCGCGAGGAGGAGGCCACCGAAGTGACGGAGTCGCTCGTGGGGCATCCCGTCGTCGTCACCGACGCCGACCGGCGCAAGGGCCCCGTGGTGCCCGAGGGCTTCAAGGCGCTCTTCCAACCCGCGCTGTTTCGGCGCGGAATGATCAGGCGGACCATCTTCACCTCGGTGCCGTGGTTCCTGATGGACATCGCCACCTACGGCGTCG
Organism: uncultured Actinomycetes bacterium; assembly: GCA_963710955.1. Classification (GTDB taxonomy): domain Bacteria; phylum Actinomycetota; class Thermoleophilia; order Solirubrobacterales; family 70-9; genus AC-56. Next base: position 53,649 of record CAVQCK010000008.1, read on the forward strand.
GGATCTTCACCCCCACCCTGCTGGCGGCTCTCGCACTGGCGGGCCCGAACGCCACCTTCCTCTCCGACGACATCGCGTCGACCAAGGGCACGGCGGCGCTCGACATCTTCCTCGTCTTCGGATTCCTGACGGCGATCTACCTCGTCGACCGGTGGGGGCGGATCCCACTCCAGCTCACGGGCTTCGCGATGATGACGGTCGGCCTCTGCATACTCGGCTATGCCGACGCCCTGCCCGGCGGCGGGGACTCGAACCTGGGACTTGTGTTCCTCGGCTTCATCTTGTTCAACTTCTTCATGAACGCCGGGCCGAACGCGACGACGTACGCGTTACCGGCGGAGGTCTTCCCATGCGAGCTCAAGGCCGCGGGCCACGGCTTCGCCGCGGGAATGGCCAAGTTCGGGGCCGCGCTCGGGGTGTTCCTCTTCCCGATCCTCCAGGGCGACATCGGCACCAGCGCCCTGCTGTTCATCGTCGCGGGCATCTGCCTCCTCGGGTTGACGATCACCTACGCTCTGCGCATCGAGCCCAAGGGCCGCTCGCTCGACGACGTGTCGGGCCGCCAGGCGCCGGTCCGACTGGAGCCCGAGCCGCACCCCGTCCCGCCGTAGGCGGCGAGCTCGGCCGTTCGGCAACCGCCATCGGCTCGAGGCTGGGTAGGGCACCAACCTGGGTAGAAATCGCCAGGTCAAGTGAATCTGCATCCGGAAAGCGGATGTGGATCAACTTGACCCCGCGATCCCGGCCGCGGACGCTGCCCTACTTGCCCTATGGCGTCTGCGTGACCGCGCCCGTCAGGAGACGGAAGCGCCCGCGGCCGCAGCCGGCTCGGCCGCCTCCGGCGCACGGACCGGGTCCCGCTCCCGGAGCACCGTCGGCGCCCCGAGCTTCGGGCTCAGCGTGATGCTGCGCCGCCGGGTCAGCTCGGCTCCGTTCGGCGCGGGCTCGATCGAGTAGGCGGTGAGCGCGGCGCGCAGGACGATCTTCATCTCGAGCGTCGCGAAGCTCGCGCCGATGCAGCGGCGGCGGCCGCCGCCGAACGGGATCCAGGTGAAGGTGCCCGGCTGGGTGTCGAGGAAGCGCTCCGGCTTGAAGGCGTAGGGATCCGGATAGATGTCCGGGTCGTGATGCACGAGATAGGCGTTCGCGATCAAGCAGGGCCCCGGCTGGTATTCCCAACCTCCGATCTCCACCGGCTTCACCACCAGCCTCGGCTCCGCGTTCGGAAGGACCGGGCGGCGACGCAGCGTCTCCTGGATCGTGGCGGTCAGGTACGCGTCGCCGTCGTCCGCGTCGATCTCGCTCACGAGGCGGTCGAGCACCGCCGGCTCGCGGGCCAGCCGCTCGAACACCCACGCCAGCTCGGACGCGGTCGTCTCGTGGCCGGCGACGAGCAGGGTCATCAGCTCGTCGCGAAGCTCGGTGTTGGTCATCGGCGAGCCGTCCTCGTGGCGGGCCGACAGCAGGAGCGCCAAGATGTCGTCGCGCTCCTCGCCAGCGCCCCGGCGCTCGTCGATCAGCTCGTAGAGCAGCTGGTCGGCCCGGTCGCGCATCCGCGCGAAGCGGACCCACGGCCCGCGGCCGAAGTAGCCGCGCTGCAGCTGAGGGATGATCGAGGCGGGCTTGGAACTGAAGTCGAGGATCGCCGTGAGCAGCTCGCGGAGCTCGTTCAGGCGGCGGCCGGGGTCGAGGCCGAAGACGGCCCGGAGGATGATCTCCATGGTCAGCCCCTGGAAGAGCGGATGAAGCTGGGCGGTCCGGTCCCGGGGCCAGCCGGCGATCTCGCGCTCGGCGACGTCCGCCATCAGGCCGGACAGGCGCTGCATCTTCTCGCCGTGGAAGGCCGGGGTCATCAGCTTCCGCTGCTCCAGATGCTCCCCCTCATCGAGGAGGATGAGCGACTTCTTGCCGACGACGGGCTCGAGGATGGCGGCGCCCTCGCCGGGGTGCAGCACGTCGGGCGGCGCCGCGAACAGCTCCTTCAGCTGCTCCGGCTCGGTGAGGATCACGAACGGCGGTGCCGCCAGCAGCCGGATCGTGAACCGCTTCCCGTACCTGGCTCGCGCGCGCTCCATGAACGCGACCGGCCGCGCCCACCAGCCCATCGTCTGCAGCGCGACGGGGTATCGCGGGCCCGGGGGAAGCTGGGAACGCTGCGTCATCTCCTCGGTGCTGCCAAGGCGGCGCAGATGCATGTCAGGCGGCGAAGCCGCCGCACTATGTGTGGACGGTACCGGTCACTTCTCGCGCCTAGACGTGACATTGCACACACAGCTAGATGCGCGTTGTCTCCGTGCCGAGCTCGGTCGCAATCGCGACGTCGACCGCGGAGTAGTCGATCGGCAGCGCGATCAGAGACGGGACGTCGAGGTCGAGCGCCTCCCGCAGCCGCGCCCGGTAGTCGTCGATCGACTCGCACCGCCAGGCCGGCATGCCGAACGACTGCGCGAGTTGGACGAAGTCGGGGTTCTGGAAGTCCGTCCCGAAGTGGCGGCCGAAGCGCTTCTCCTGCTTCCAGACGATCGACCCGTACTGGCGGTTCTCCCAGACGACGTTCACGAACGCGGTCTTCAGGCGCGTCGCGGTCTCGAGCTCCTGGCAGTTCATGAGGAACCCGCCGTCGCCTGACACCGCCACCACCTTGCGGCTCGGGTGCACCAGCTTGGCGGCGATCGCCGCCGGCACCGCGAAGCCCATCCCGGCCAGTCCGTTGGCGATCAGAACCGTGTTGGGCTCGAAGCTCGGGAAGGCGCGACCGATCCAGAGCTTGTGCAGCCCGACGTCGGACACCAGGATGTCCTCGCGGCCGATCGCCTCCCGGATCTCGAGCAGCGCGCGCGGCGGCAGCGCGGGAAAGGAGTCGGCGGTCGATGCCGCGTCGAGGATGCCGGCGACCGCGTGACGCAGCCGCGGGGACCCGCCCGGGGATGGCATGTCCCGGCACTCCTGCGCGAGGCGCAGGAGGATCGCGTAGACGTCGCCGACCAGCTCGACCTCGGGCATGAAGTTCTCGTCGATCTCCGCGGGGAGCGAGTCGATGCAGACCACCCGCTTGTCGCCGTTCGGGTTCCACAGCGCCGGGGAGTGCTCCACCAGGTCGTAGCCCACGGTGATCACCACGTCCGCGTCGTCGAAGCCCGCCATCGAGAAGTCCCCGGCCTGAAGGCCCACGGCACCAAGAGCCAGGTCCGAGTCGGACTCGATCAGGCCCTTCCCCATGAACGTCACCGCGACCGGGATCCCCGTGGCGCGGGCGAACTCGCGCAGAGCCGGGGCTGCGCCGGCGCGGACGACGCCGTTGCCGGCGAGGCAGACGGCGTTCTCGGCGCCGTTGATCATTCCGGCGGCCTCCATCAGGACCCGGGCGGGGGGCTCGGATGCCGGGACCGGGCGTCGTGGGAGGGGACGCGCGTCGTCGGGGACCTCGGACGCCATCACGTCCTCCGGGAGCTCGATGTGGGTCGAGCCCGGCTTCTCGGACTCGGCGACCTTAAACGCCTTGCGGACGACCTCGGCGACGATCTCGGGGTCGGAGAGCCGCGCGTTCCACTTGGTGATCGGGCGCATCATCTCGGCGACGTCGATGTGCTGGTGGGACTCCTTGTGCTGGCGCTCGAGATCCGCCTGTCCGGTGAGCGCAACCAGCGGCGCGCGGTCCAGGAACGCATCGGCGACGGCGGTGACCAGGTTGGTGGCCCCCGGCCCGAGCGTCCCGAGGCAGACGCCCGCCCTGCCCGTCAGGCGGCCGTAGACGTCCGCGATGTAGGCACCCCCCTGCTCATGGCGAACCGGAACGAACTCGATCGCCGAGTCCGCAAGCGCCTCGTTCAGGTCAAGGGTCTCCTCGCCGGGGATGCCGAAGACATGCTCGACGCCCTCGGCCTCGAGGCACTCGACGAGCAGATTCGCGGCGGTTCGTGCCATAGCTTTGGTGAGGAGCTTCAGCTCCCAAACGGGCTGGTGCCGTTCACTTGTTCCAAGGTGAGGAGCTTTAGCTCCGAAACTCGCTGGTGCCGTTCACTTGTTCCAAGCCTAGGGATTCCTCCTTGACGCACCTGCCACACTCGGCATATGACGACCTGCACGCACCTCGACCAGATCGAGGTCGATCCACCCGAGGAGTTCGCCGGCTGCGAGGACTGCCTGCGGATCGGCGGCCATTGGGTTCACCTCCGCGTCTGCCGCACGTGCGGCCACGTGGGCTGCTGCGACTCGTCCCCCAACCAGCACGCGTCGAAGCACGCTGCTGAGGCGGACCACCCCATCGTCACCTCGCTCGAGCCGGGCGAGGACTGGTCCTGGTGCTACGTGGACGAAGTCGCCTTCGTGGTCGAGCCCGGCTAGCAGCCGGAGCCACCGAAGCCGCCCCGGTCGCAGGTGTGGGCGGTCAGCCGCACCAGTAGATCGTGGAAGTCCCGCCTCTCGGCGGCGCTGAGGGGGGCGAGCACGTCGGCCTCGGCGCGCTGGGTCGCCTCGCGGGCCAGGGTCACGGCGCGAAGCCCACGAGCGGTCAGCTGCACCCGGTGCCGGCGCCGGTCCCCCGGATCGGGTGCGCGGGTCAGCAGCCGCCGGCGCTCGAGCTCGTCGAGGAGGCCGACGATGTTGGACGGCTGGATGCGGAGCGCCAGCGCCAGGTCTCGCTGCGACGACGGGCCCTGTGCCTCGAGGTGATGGAGGACGGCGAACTCGGTCCACCGCAGGCCGCTGTCGGCCAGGCTGCGACTCAGCCGCCAGGCCGAGGCCCGCGCGAGCCGGAGGAGCAGTAGGCCGCAGCCCGAGCCCAGCGTCGCATCCCCGATGTCGGGCGCTGACGGGGCGGATGTGGGCGAGACCGGATTCACGTCACAGATAGTTATAACTCATAACCGTTGCTGGCTATACTCGTTCCTCGAGCTTAGAGAACAGGAGCCCAACCATGGAAAACCTTCCCCTGATCCCAATCGAGGACTCTGTCGTCTTCCCCGGCATGACCGTCACGCTGGCGCTGGACGTCGGCGATGCGGAGCGCGTGTTCCTGGTCCCGCGTCACGGCGAGGAGTTCGGCTCCGTCGGCACCGTCGCCCAGGTCGCCGACCGCATGAAGATCCCGGGTGGCATCGAGGCAATCGCCTTTGAGGGGCTCTACCGCGGCGTCGCCGGGGCTGCTGCCACCGCGACGGACGGGCGGCTTCGCGTCGACGTAACCGAGCACCACGACGACTCCCCCACCGACGAGCGCACCCGCGAGCTCGAGCGTGAGTACCGCGCCGTGGTCGACGAGATCCTGGAGGTCAGGGAAGCCGATCCGCGGATCCAGGCCTTCCTGCGCTCGATCGCCGAGCCAGGACAGCTCGCCGACACCGCGGGCTACTCGCCCGATTTGAACTTCGATCAGAAGCGCGAGCTGCTGGAGACGCTGGAGGTCACGGCCCGGCTCGAGAAGGCCGTAGCCGCCCAGCGCGAGCGGCTCGCCGAGCTTCAGGTCCGCAAGCGCATTCGCGACGACGTGGAGTCAGGCGCCCAGGAGCAGCAGCGGGAGTACTTCCTGCGCAAGCAGATGGAGTCGATCCGCAAGGAGCTCGGCGAGGACGAGACATCGGTGGTCGACGACTTCCGCAAGAAGATCGAAGACGCCGGCATGCCCGACGCGGTGCGTGAGCAGGCCGAGCGCGAGCTTGACCGCTTCGAGCGGATGGGCGAGGGCGGCGGCGAGGGCTCCATGATCCGCACCTACCTCGACTGGCTCCTATCAGTGCCCTGGGGCGAGCGTTCCGAGGAGCGCCTGGACCCCACGCACGCACGTGAGGTCCTGGACGCGGACCACGCCGGCCTCGAGGACGTCAAGGACCGGATCACCGAATACATCGCCGTCCGGAAGCTCCGGCGCGACCGCGAGATCTCCGACGAGCGTGGATCCGGCGCGATCCTGACCCTGATCGGGCCGCCCGGTACCGGCAAGACCTCGATCGGCGAGTCGATCGCCCGCGCGACCGGGCGCGAGTTCGTCCGCATGTCGCTGGGCGGCGTCCGCGACGAGGCCGAGATCCGCGGCCACCGCCGCACCTACATCGGCGCCCTGCCGGGCCGCCTGGTCCGCGCGCTTCGCGATGCCGGGACGATGAACCCGGTGATCATGCTGGACGAGGTCGACAAGGTCGGCGCCGATTGGCGCGGCGACCCGTCGGCCGCGCTGCTCGAGGTCCTCGACCCCGCGCAGAACCACAGCTTCCGCGACCACTACCTCGACGTCGAGCTCGACCTGTCCGGGGTTCTGTTCATCGCCACGGCGAACATCGCCGAGACGATCCCGGCCCCTCTGCTCGACCGCATGGAGGTCGTGAGGTTCGACGGCTACACGACCGACGAGAAGGTCGCCATCGCCAAGGAGTACCTCTGGCCGCGGCAGCGCGAGCGCAACGGCCTGCGTCCCGATGAGGTCGAGATGGACGCCGAGGCGATCCGCACCGTGATCACCGAGTACACCCGCGAGGCGGGCGTCCGGAACCTCGAGCGCGAGCTCGGCAAGGCACTTCGGAAGATCGCGACCCGGATCGCGTCCGGGGAGGCGACCGCACCCGTTCAGGTCGACGTCCCCGCGATCCGCGACGCGCTCGGAAGGCAGCGGTTCTTCCAGGAGGCCGCCGAGCGAACGGCCGTGCCGGGAGTCGCCACCGGCCTCTCCGTCACCAACGCCGGTGGCGACGTCCTCTTCATCGAGGCCACCTCGATGCCGGGCGACGACGGGCTGGTCCTGACCGGCCAGCTCGGCGACGTGATGAAGGAGTCGGCGCGGATCGCGCTGTCCTTCGTCCGCAGCCGGGCGGAGGAGCTCGGAATCGACGAGGACGCGTTCGCCGACCGCAAGTTCCACGTCCACGTCCCTGCCGGGGCGATCCCCAAGGACGGCCCGAGCGCCGGGATCACGATGACCACCGCACTGGCGTCGCTGCTCTCCGGGCGGCCGGTTCGCCACGACGTGGGGATGACCGGTGAGATCACGCTCCAGGGCCGCGTGCTGCCGATCGGCGGCCTGAAGCAGAAGGTCCTGGCGGCGCACGCCGCCGGACTCTCCGAGGTGATCCTCCCGGAGCGCAACCGCGGCGACCTGGAGGACGTGCCCGAGGACGTCCGCGAGCAGATGCAGTTCCACCCCGTCATGACGATCGACGAGGTGCTGGAGCACGCGCTCGAGCCGGCCCCGGTGGAACTCCCCACCGCCGCTTGAGGCAACACCTGCTGAACTACCGGGATGCCCGGTAGCGCAGTCGAAGCCGAGGGAATCGTCAAGCGCTTCGGCGAGACGATCGCCCTCGGCGGGGTTGACCTCACCGTCGAGGAGGGCACCGTCCAGGGCCTGCTTGGGCCGAACGGAGCCGGCAAGACCACGATGGTGAGGGTGCTCGCGACGCTGCTCCAGCCCGACTCCGGCAGCGCTTCCGTCTTCGGACTCGACGTCGTCCGCCAGGCGAGCCAGGTGCGCGAGGTGATCGCGCTCACCGGCCAGTTCGCGGCGATCGATGAGCTCCTGACGGGCCGCGAGAACCTGCGGATGTTCGGCCAGCTGTTCCGGCTCGACCGCCGCGAGGCGGGCCGGCGTGCGGACGAGCTGCTCGAGCAGTTCGACCTGGCGGACGCCGGCGATCGGGTCGCCAGGACCTACTCGGGGGGCATGCGGCGGCGGCTCGACCTGGCCTCGAGCCTCCTGACCCGCCCCCGGATGCTCTTCCTCGACGAGCCGACGACCGGGCTCGACCCTCGCAGCCGCAATCAGATCTGGGACTCGATCAGGGAGCTCGTGCGCCAGGGGACGACCCTGCTGCTCACCACCCAGTACCTCGAGGAGGCGGATCAGCTCGCCGACCGGATCGCGGTGATCGACCATGGCGGAGTGATCGCCGAGGGGACCGGCGACGAGCTGAAGGACTCGGTGGGCGGTCAGATGATCGAGGCTCGCCTGGCCACTCCGGCGGACCGCCCCCGGGCGATCGAGGCTCTCACCCAGCTCGGCTGCGGGACCCCCGAGCCGTCCGCGTCGGATCGCGAGCTGACGCTGCCGGCGCCGGAGGACGGGATCACCATGATCGAGGCTGCGGCTCGCGCCCTCAGGGAGGCGGACATTCCAGTTTCCGACCTGGGGCTTCGCCGGCCCACGCTCGACGACGTCTTCCTCACCCTGACGGGCGTGCCCGCCACCGAGGAGGCGACCGACGAGTACCCGGCCGGCGAGCGCGAGACGGCGGGGGCTGTGCGCTGATGATCAAGCGCCTTGGCTCGACCGTTCGCGACGGCTACATCGTCGCCGGCCGCAACATGCGCCACTTCATCCGTCAGCCGCAGCTGCTGCTGTTCTCCACCATCCAGCCGATCATGTTCGTGCTGCTGTTCGCCTTCGTCTTCGGCGGCGCGATCGGCGGCTCGCTGCCCGCGGGCGTCAGCTACAAGGACTTCCTGCTGCCGGGGATCTTCATCCAGTCCACCGCGTTTCGGGCCACACAGACGGCGATCGGACTGTCCGAGGACATGCAACGTGGGGTCATCGACCGCTTCCGCTCGATGCCGATGGCGCGGTCCGCCGTGCTGGCGGGGCGCACGCTCGCGGACCTGGTTCGCAACCTCTTCGTGATCCTGCTGATGGCTGCTGTCGGCTACGCGATCGGTTTCCGGTTCGGCGAGGGCGTCCCGGCGGCCGTCGCGTCGATCCTCGTCGTCGCCATGTTCGGCTTCTCGCTCAGCTGGATATTCGCCTACGTCGGGCTGGTGTCGAAGGGGCCCGAGGCGGCCCAGTCCGCCGGCTTCATCGCGATCTTCCCGCTCGTGTTCGCGAGCTCCATCTTCGTCCCGATCGACACCATGCCGTCGTGGCTCCAGACCATCGCCAACGTGAGCCCGGTCACTGCGGCCGCCGACGCGGCGCGCGTCCTGGCGATCGGGGGCACCATGGGCAGCTCGCTGTGGCAGGTGCTGGCCTGGACCGCGGGCATCCTGCTCGTGTTCGTCCCGCTCTGCGTGCGCAAGTACCGCCGCCTGCAGTAGGCGCCGCAAAGCCGCTGCCTCCGCGGTTTTGTGAGGGTTGTGTGAGCAAACGTCCACGGCATGCTCTAGACTGCCGCGAACTTCAAACCCGGTAAACGCCTAATCCCGAGCCGTCGAGCTCGGGAGCGGGGGAACCAGACAGTTAGGGGCGAACCCCTCCGGGGGAGCGCTGCTTCTTCAGCGCTAGCCCGACAGCTAACCCCGTCGGCCGACGAAGGAGACCCGGCTTGACTTCCATGCGCACCAAGGCAGGGATCGCCACCGCGGCGGCCCTATCCGTGATCGCCATCGGCGCCCTCGCCCCCGCCGGCGGCGCTGCCTCGGGTACCTGCGGCAGCGACACCGGCGGGGGTGGCACTGGCGCGACGGGCTCCGGCTCGAGCTGCGACAGCGGCAAGTACGTCAACCCGTTCAAGCACCAGTCCTGGTACGCGGGACGGATCGACATGGGCGTCGACTACATGCCCAACCACCGCTACCCCGTACGTGCGATCGGCAAGGCGAAGATCCTCGGCTCCGACAGCCACTCGGGCTGGCCGGGCGGACACTTCCTCTGGTACAAGCTGCTCCGGGGCGACCACAAGGGCGACATCATCTACGTCGCCGAGACGCTCAAGAAGCTCGTCCCGGCCGGCACGAAGGTGGCCCCCGGTGAGACGATCGCCAAGGCGCTGCCGAGCGGTACCGGCATCGAGATGGGCTGGGCCAACAAGCGCGGCGAGACCCGCGCCGCTTCCTGCTACAGCGAGGGCATGAAGACCCACTCCGGCAGGGAGATGGCCCGCTTCCTGAACGAGCTCGGCGCCGACGTCGTCAGCAAGGCGAAGAGCGCGCCCGACTACCCCACCGGCCCGCGCTGCTAGACGGCCCCTAGGTCTAGTCGGTCGGTACGCGCTGTCAGGGAGTCCGGCGAGGCGCCCCGAGCATCTCGAGCCAGACCGTCGCGCGATCGCGCTCGCGTCGCATCCCCCAGCGGTCGCTCAGCCGCTGCACCAGATGCAGCCCGAAGCCGATGTCGCCGGGCTCCGGGCGCCTCGAGGGAAGCCGGTAGGCGCCGCCGCCCTCCGCGATTACGACGCGAACGCGGTCGCCGGCCTGTTCGGCACGCAACTCGATCGGACCAACCCCGTTGTCGTCGGCGGCCCTGAGCGCATCCACGACAAGCTCGTCCACCAGCAGGCAGAGATCGACGAAGGACGTCTCGTCCAGCGACGGCCTGAAGGCCTGAAGCTGCTCGCGGGCCCGCCGGGCACTCTGGGGCTCCGGGGGCAGATCGATTGCGACGGTCTCGCTCATCGTGCCTCCCAGAATGCGCCTACCCGCCGGGGGTCCCTCTATGCAGCGCGTCGAGGCCCATTCGCATGATCCGCATCAGATCGCCCAGTGCCGGGTCTGATTGATGACCTTGGGTGGAAAGCGCCGCGTGCGGGCTTGCTCTGCGGGTACAAGCTCGACATGAAGGCATGCTGCCCCCCAGGACAGGGCTGCAATGCACCCAGGGGACACGAGGAGCCGTGCCTGTTGTCGCGGGCCCGGCGAAGCGAATCAGCGGACGCCGGCCGCGCGGTCGCCCTGTGGGAGCGGTTTGCCCGCGCCCAGCGGGGGCACCGCTCCGGGAGCGAGCGGCGCTTCCTTCGCCGCGCCTACGCGAGAGCTCGCGACGACGCGCTCCCCTGGCGCCCGCAGCTCCCGTGAGCTGACCGGCTCGAGCCGGACGGGTACCGCATTCGTCACACTGGCCAGGATTTCGTGCCGGGCCGGACCTTAGGCTTGCCGGATGGCGGAGCTCGAGCATGCGCAGGCGACCCTGGCGCTCCAGGGACTCGAGGGGCTCGAGGAGTCGGGGCCCGACGACGCGGCCATACGCACCTACGACGGGCCGGCGGACCCCGACGCCCTCCTGGCCCACCTAGGGCACCTTGCGTTTCGGGCCGGGCAGCGCCAGGCGGTCGAGGCCGCGCTCGCCGGACGCGACGCCCTCATCGTGATGCCGACCGGCGGCGGTAAGAGCCTCTGCTACCAGCTCCCCGGGTTGGCGTCGTCGCGCCTGACCGTCGTCGTCAGCCCGCTGATCGCGCTGATGGCCGATCAGTGCCGTCGCCTCGCCGGCGACGGTCATCCCGTCGTTATGGTCGCCTCCGGGATGGGCGAGGAGCGCAACCGGGACGCCCTCGCGCGGGTTCGGGACGGCCGCGCCCGGATCGTCTACTGCTCCCCCGAGCGCTTCGGCTCGACTTCGTTCCTCGACGCGCTCGCCCAGCGCGACGTGGACCTGATGGCGATCGACGAGGCGCACTGCGTCTCCGAGTGGGGTCACGACTTCCGCCCCGACTATCTGCGCCTGCCGAAGGCCATCGAGCGGCTCGGCCGCCCTGCGGTGATGGCGTGCACCGCGACGGCGACCCCGGAGGTTGCGGCGGAGATCGCCGGTCGGCTCGAGCTTCGCGATCCGCTTCAGGTCCGCTCGGGGTTCGATCGTCCGAACATCTCGTTCGACACCGTCACCGTCGAGGGCAAGGGCTCGAAGGCGCGCAAGCTGGCGCTGCTCGAGCACGGCCTCAAGGATGCTGGGAACGTGCCCGCGATCGTCTATTGCGGCACCCGGAGAGACACGGAGTCGGTCGCCGAGTCACTGCGGGAGGCGGGCATCCTCGCCGCCGCCTACCACGCGGGGATGGCGCCCGACGAGCGTGCCTCGACGCAGCATCGCTTCATGTCGGAAGACGCTCAGGTCATCGTCGCCACCAACGCCTTCGGCATGGGGATCGACAAGGCGGACGTGCGCTCCGTGTGGCACTGGGCTATCCCGACGAGCGTCGAGGCCTACTACCAGGAGGCCGGGCGGGCGGGGCGCGACGGATTGCCCGCCCGCGCTGTGCTGCTCGCCGGGCGCTCGGACCTCGGCCGCCTCGTGCGGTTCATCCAGCAGCGAACCGTCGAGCCGCACGCGATCGCATCGTTCGTCGACCAGCTTCGCCGCCTCGCCGACGAGGACGGGGGGATGGTCATCGACAACCCCCGTGACGACACCGACCGGGTCCGCCTGGCGATCGCGGAGCGGGCCGGCGCCTGCACGGTGGAGCCCGCGCCGGGGGCCCGCCTGCTCGTCCATCTGACGGGCGAGCTCGACCTGCGCCGGGCGGCTGCGGCATGCAGCGTCGCCAAGGACCGGGGCTGGCGCGCCTACAGGGCGATCGAGGTGTACGCGTTCTCGTCCAACTGCCGGCGCCGCAGCCTGCTCGACCACTTCGGCGACTCGCGGCCGGGCGAGCCGGTGGGGCGCTGCTGCGATGTCTGCGATCCGGATCCCTGGCTGCCCGACCCGCAGACGATCGTGATCCGGCGGACCCGCTCCCGCAGCCGATCCGAGGCCCCGCCGGTGGCTCTCTCCGCCGCGGACGGGGAGCTTCTCGACGCGCTCAAGGCCTGGCGACTGCAGGCTGCGGCCGGCAAGCCGGCCTACACGGTGGCTCACAACAGGACGCTCGAGGCGATCGCGGCGTCTCGTCCCGGCGAGCCGGACGCCCTCGCGCGGATTCACGGGATCGGCCCCGCCTTCGTCTCACGCCACGCCGCCTCTGTGCTCGATCTTGTCGCGGCTCACGAGAGGCCTGCCTAGGCCGCTCGGAGGCATTAGAGTCTTCTCAGGGGAGATGACTCATCGCTGGAAGGAGCCGGATGACGCCGCTTCGCAGTTTCCGTAGCCGCCGCCCCACCACCGGGCTGATCATCCTGGCGGCGCTCGCCGCCATCGCCTGCCTCGCGGTCCCCTCGGGGGCGTCAGCGGCGCAGAACAGCAGGTGGCTCTGCAAGCCCGGCAAGGAGCCGAACCCCTGCAAGCGCGGGCTCAAGACCACCCTGATCTCGCCCACGGGCGAGAAGCTCGGGGTGAAGAACCCGAAGACTCATGGACGCCGCAAGGTCGACTGCTTCTACGTCTACCCAACAGTCTCCGACCAGCAGACGAAAAACGCAAACCTGCATATCGACCCCGAGGAGCGATCGATCGCGCTCTACCAGGCGGCTCGCTACTCGCAGTACTGCCGCGTCTACGCGCCCATGTACCGCCAGGTGACACTGACGGCGCTCCTCAAGCAAGGCGGCTTCACACCGCAAGAGAGCCAGATCGCCTATGACAGCGTGCTCAACGCCTGGAACAAGTACCTGACGAAGTTCAACGACGGGCGAGGGATCGTCTTCATCGGCCACTCACAGGGCTCCTTCATGCTACGTCAGCTGCTCGCCAACGAGGTGGATCCCAACCCGCAGCTGCGGCAGCAGATGATCTCGGCGATCCTGCTCGGCGGCAACGTGACCGTCAAGGACGGCAGCGACGTCGGCGGCGACTTCCAGAACATCCCGGCGTGCGCAGACCAGACGCAGCTGCACTGCGTCATGGCGTACTCGACCTACAACGCCACGCCGCCCTCGGACTCCCTCTTCGGCCGCACCACGGTGCCCGGCCAGCACGTGCTGTGCACCAACCCGGCCGCCCTCGGCGGCGGGTCGGCCGACCTCCGGACCATCTTCCCGAGCAAGCCGTTCGCTCCGAACACAACGATTGGGGCCGCCACCCGGCTGGTCGGCTTCCCGGTCGTCGACACGTCCACGCGATGGGTTGAGGCCGACGGCGCGTACAACGGCCAGTGCTCGTCGGCGGACGGCGCCAACGTGCTCGAGATAGCGGGGAACGATGGCGCGCCGACGCTGCGCGCGGTGCCGAACGCGGCCTGGGGCCTCCACCTGACGGACGCGAACATCGCGCTCGGGAACCTCGTGACCACCGTGCGCCACGAGGTCTCCAAGTACACGGCGGGGCACTAGCCCCGCCGTATGAGCGACCGCGCAGGCTCAGGAGCTCGGCACGCTTACACGTTCCTCCACGGCAACGGGCTCGCAATCCGCCTCGCGCCCTGGTCGAAGGAGGGGGCCCGGCGCACCGCATGAGACCTCGTGCAGTACCTGCGTCGGCTCGGCGCCGCCGGGCTCCGGCTCAGCGTGAAGGACGTCGGAGCTGATCGTCAGCCAGGCGATGATCCCGCCGGAGGCGGCGAGTGTCGCGCAGCTCATCATCGCGATCCTGAAGCCGTCGGTCATGCTCGCCGGGTTGTAGAAGGCATCCCCCGTCAACCCGGCGATCACGGGGAGCACGGCGACCGCGAGCAGGCCGCCGATGCGCGCAACCGCGTTGTTTATTCCTGAGGCGATGCCTGCGTGCCGAGCGTCAGCGGCGGCCAGAACCGTTGCCGTGACCGGGGCGACGACGAGCGTCAGGCCGGTCGCGAAGACCATGATCGGCGGCAGGACGCTCGTGAGGTAGCTGTCGCCCGGGTCGATCTGGGACATCCAGAGAAAGCCCGCCGCGATCACCAGGGGACCGACAGTCAGCGGGATCCGGGGTCCGATTCGTTGTGCCAACGCGCCGGCCCGGGCCGAGAACATCAGCATCACCGCGGTCACCGGCAGCGTTGCCGCCCCGGACTCGATGGGCGAGTACCCCATCGAGATCTGGAGGAAGGCGACCATGAGAAAGAAGAATCCGCCGAGCGCCGCGTAAACGACGAAGGTGACGACGTTCGCGGCGCTGAACTGACGCGAGCGGAAGATGTCGATGGGAAGCATCGGGTTCGGGGACCGGCGCTCCGCGAAGACGAACGCGACGAGCGCGGCCACGCCGACCAGCGCGGCCAGGACGACCATGGCGGTCATACCGCCGGGCCCCTCGATGAGGGCGTAGGTGGTGCCCGCGAGCCCCAGCGCGGCCAGTCCCGCTCCCAGCACGTCGAGCGGGCCTCGCGATTCGGGGTCGAAGGTCTCGGGAACGTGCCGGGTCGCCGCCACGGCCACGAAGAGCCCGAGTGGCAGGTTGATCAGGAAGATCGCCCGCCACGAGACGGCGCTGACCAGGTACCCGCCCAGGAGCGGGCCGATCGCCGCCGCCACCCCGCCCAGCCCCGACCAGGCGCCGATCGCCCGAGCGCGATCCGCCGGCTGGAAGCTCGCCTCGATCATCGCCAGGCTCCCGGGCGTGAGCAGCGCGCCGCCGAGCCCCTGGATCAGACGCGCGCCGATGAGGAATTGCGCGTTCGGAGCGACCGCGCAGAGCAGCGAGGCCGCGGTGAAGAGGATGACCCCGAGCACGAAGATCTTCCGCCGCCCGTAGCGGTCGCCGAGCGATCCCCCGAGCAGGATCACCGAGGCGAGCGTCAACAGGTAACCGTTCAGGATCCACTGGAGCTGCGCCGTGGTCGCGTTCAGGTCCCGGCCGATATCGGGCAGGGCGACGTTGACGACGGTGCCGTCCAGGAAGGCCATCCCGGAGCCGAGCACGGAGATCGCGAGAACCCACCGCCCGGCCTTGCTCTTGTAGGCCACCCCCTCTTTGGGCATGGCGTACAGGCTGCCACACGGCCATCAGAGACCTGAACGCGCCCGACAGGATTCGAACCTGTGACCTTCGGTTTCGTAGCTTTGACGTCGGTCTTGTGGATCGATGGCCTCCGGGCCTCAGGGCCACTCGGCGGAATCAATGCCGACGGCGCCCAGGATGGGGCGTCGGCGGTCATGCTCTTTCGTCGCCACGGGTCCGTTTGTGGTGACGAGCGAAAGCGACTCGCTTTTCTCGACGACGCCTCCAGCACTCTCGCTCTTACGCGAAGGCGGAGGCGGCGGGCGTCGGCTGCTTGGGCTGTCCGAGGATGGAACGGAGGAGTCAGCGCATCGCTGGGCAGGGTGACCTAGGCCGAGGTCCTCCACTGCGACCATGGGCCGATGGCATCACTCGATCAGGCGCGCCCACCATCGGCGGCGATCGACTGGAGCTCGCTTGTGCTCGCGACCGCTGCGGCGCTGCCGCCCGATGATGTCCTAGGGCGCCTGAAGAGCACTGCGGCCGGCCTCTCACGCGACCAGGCCTCGGCGCGGCTGGCCGAGGTCGGGGCCAACGCCTTGCGCAGCCATGGCGCACGCCCACTCGCGGTCCTGATGCGTCAGCTGCGCAATCCGCTGTTGATCCTGCTCGTCGCCGCCGCGCTGACCTCGTTTGCCGTCGGTGAGCGCACCAGCGCGGCGATCATCCTCCTGATCATCTTCCTCAGCGTCGGGCTCGGATTCTTCAACGAATACCGCTCAGAGCTGGCAGTCGAGGCGCTGCACTCCCAGCTGCGCCACACCGCGCTGGCCATGCGCGACGGCGAGCCCCTGGCGGTCGACGTCACCGAGCTCGTGCCGGGCGATGTCGTGCGACTAGCCGTTGGTGACGTCGTGCCGGCTGACCTCCGCCTGCTGCACGCCGACGGCTTGGAGTGCGACGAGGCGGTGCTCACCGGCGAATCGCTGCCGGCGGAGAAGGGCAGCGATCCGATCACCGCGCCGCAGTCCTCCCTGGACCTCGCCTCGTGCGCGTTCATGGGCACCATCGTGCGCGAGGGAAGCGGGCTGGGCGTCGTCGTGCGCACCGGCAGTCGGACCGAGTTCGGCGCGATCGCCCTCCAGCTCGGAGAGCGCCAGCCGCAGACCGCCTTCCAGCTCGGCCTGCGCGACTTCTCGCTGCTGCTCGTCCGGGTGACCGCCGTGCTGGCCGGCTCGATCCTGGTTCTCAACGTCGTGCTCGGCCGCTCGCTGCTTGAGTCGGTGCTCTTTGCCCTTGCGATCGCGGTCGGCCTCACCCCTCAGCTCCTGCCGGCGATCGTCACGATCAGCCTCTCGACCGGGGCCAAGCGCCTGGCCGAGCGCGCCGTCGTCGTCAAGCGACTGGTGAGCATCGAGGACCTCGGCAACATCGTGGTCCTGTTCACCGACAAGACCGGCACCCTGACCGAGGGCCGGATCACGTTCGCCGCCTCGCTGGACACCGCCGGCCGGCCGTCGGATGCGGTCCTGCGCGCCGGGTTGCTCTGCAACGACGCGACGTTCTCCGACGGGCGCGTGATCGGCGGAAATCAGCTCGACCAGGCGCTCTGGGAGGCGCCGGGCGCCCGCCGCGCCGGCGGCAACAATGCTCGGCGCCTTGCCGATCGCCCCTTCGACTACCAGCGCCGCCTGGCGTCGGTCCTCGTCGAAGGCGCCGGCGGCGAGCGGCAGATCATCGTCAAGGGAGCGCCCGAGGCGGTGCTCGCCCGCTGCGCGAGCCTCCCTCCAGGGGCGCAGGCGGTGCTCGACGGCCAGTTCGCCGCCGGCAGCCGGGTGATCGCCGTCGCCACCCGCGCCGGCGACGGCCGAGCGACCCTGAACGCCGACGACGAGGGCGACCTCGACCTCCAAGGCTTCCTCACATTCGTCGATCGCCCGAAGGCCGACGCACACGAGGCGCTCGACCGCCTCAGGCGCCTCGACGTGCAGGTGAAGGTGATCACCGGCGACAACGACCGCGTTGCGCAGAAGGTCTGCGCCGACATCGGCCTCGCCGTGGAGGGGACGCTCACCGGCGCCGAGCTCGATCGACTCGACGACACGCAGCTGGCGGCCGCGCTGCCGCAGACGACGATTTTCGCGCGCGTCACCCCGGAGCAGAAGTCGCGGATCATCAAGGCCCAGCGCGCCTCAGGCTCGACGGTCGGATTCCTCGGCGACGGCGTCAACGACGCGGTCGCCCTTCACGATGCGGACGTCGGTGTCTCCGTGGAGACGGCGACCGATGTGGCCAAGGACGCCGCCGACATCGTGCTGCTCGACAAGGATCTCGACATCCTCGCGGGCGGCGTCGTCGAGGGGCGGCGCATCTTCGCCAACACGATCAAGTACGTCCTGATGGGCACCTCGTCGAACTTCGGCAACATGTTCAGTGCCGGCGGCGCCTCGCTCTTCCTGAGCTTTCTGCCGATGCTCCCGACGCAGATCCTGCTCAACAACCTCCTCTACGACGGCAGCGAGATGGCGATCCCGACCGACAACGTCGACGAGGAGCAGCTCCAGCGCCCGGCGCACTGGGACACCAGGTTCATCCGCCGCTTCATGACCTTCTTCGGTCCGATCAGCTCGATCTTCGACTTCGCCACCTTCGGGATCATGATCTGGGTCTTCAACGCTCACGCGCCGCTGTTTCGATCGGGCTGGTTCGTCGAGTCGCTCGCGACCCAGAGCCTGGTCATCTTCGCGATCCGCACCCGCCGCGTCCCGTTCTTCCACAGCCGGCCGAGCACACCACTCGCCGTCGCCACCTTTACCTGCGTCGCGATTGGAGTCCTGTTGCCCTTCTCCCCGCTCGCTCCGGTCCTCGGCTTCACCGCGCTGCCCGCCAGCTTCCTGGCCGCCCTCGTGGCGATGATCCTCGTCTACCTCGTGCTGATCGAGCTCGGCAAGCGACGCTTCTACCGCGTCCGACCGCACGGCCCCCCGATCTCTCGTCCTCGCGCCGACCGCGAGAGCTGGATCCATCACCGCGCCTCACGCTGGACCACCCGCGCAGGCCCACACCGCCGGAGCCGTGCGCGCGCCGCATGGCTCAACAAGACGAAGCTGGTAGTCGCAACAGCTCGGCGACGCCGCCGCCCGCTGCCGTGGAGTTGACTATCAACACGGTTCGGCCAAGGAGTGCGTCGCGGCTCTCGCCGAGCGCGGCACGGAGCGCCGGCCAACCGTCCCGCGTCACGACCGGCCGGCCGGAGCCCGCTCGAGGGAGACGGGCGCCAGGCCGATATTTCCTGAGCGCCCGGTCCTGCCCGGCGTCCACTCGCTATCGGCGCCGCCACGGCTCCAATGCATTGTTGACCTCGTCGGCCCAGAGGACAACGCTCACAAGCCCGACGCAGATCAGCCACTTGCCGAGCGTGAGCGGAACGGTTCGAGAAGGCATCGTTCAGAAAGGCAGATGCACCACCGCCACCATCTCACGAGGGTCATCGCGACGGTCGCCTGGCCTGGGGGCACAGTCCGGCGAAAAGCGAGGAAGAATGCTCGGCAGTGGACCGTGACGAAGTCGACGCCCTGGTCGCCTACTGGGAGGCGGCCAACTACCTGACCGTCGCCCAGATCTATCTGCAGGCCAACCCGCTGCTGCATGAGACACTGCGCGCCGAGCACATCAAGCCGCGGCTGCTCGGCCATTGGGGCACCTCTCCCGGCCTCAACCTCGTCTACGCGCAGCTGAACCGATTGATCCGTCGAACGGACGCCGAGGTCCTGTACGTCACGGGACCCGGCCACGGCGGGCCGGCGATCGTGGCCAACGTCTATCTCGAGGGGACCTACTCGGAGATCTACCCGCATGTCTCCCAGGACGAGGCCGGGCTGCTGCGCCTGGTGCGCCAGTTCTCGACCCCGGGCGGCATTCCAAGCCACGTGAGCGTGCCGACCCCGGGCTCAATCCACGAGGGCGGCGAGCTCGGCTATGCGCTCATGCACGCGTTCGGCGCCGCGTTCGACAACCCCGATCTCCTCGTCGTATGCGTGGTGGGCGACGGCGAGGCGGAGACGGGACCCCTGGAGGGCTCCTGGAAGGGGGTCCGTTTCCTGGACCCGGCCCACGACGGCGCCGTGCTGCCGATCCTTCACCTGAACGAGTACAAGATCTCCGGCCCGACCGTGCTCGGGCGAGCCGCCCCGGAAGCCGTGCGCGAGTTGCTCCAAGCCCACGGCTATGCCCCACGGCTGGTTGGCGGTGATGACCCGTTGCAGGTTCACGAGGACTTCGCCACTACCCTCGACGCGTGCTTCGAGGACATACGCGCGATCCAGCGCCGCGCTCGCGAGGGGGGCGGCGCCGCGGCGCCCCAGTGGCCCGCGATCGTGCTGCACACGCCGAAGGGCTGGACGGGCCCGAGGGAGGTCGATGGCCTGCCGGTGGAGGGCACGTTCCGCGCCCATCAGGTGCCGCTGTCCGCGGTGCGCGAGAACCCCGAGCACCTGGAGATGCTCGAGCGGTGGATGCGCAGTTACCGGCCCGAGGAGCACTTCGACGAGCATGGTCGCCTCGCCCCCGAGCTCGTCGAGCTGACCCCGAGCGAAGACCTACGGATGGGAGCAGGTCCTCACGCCAACGGCGGTCGCCTGCTGGTCCCGCTCGACCTCCCCTCCTACGCCGACTACGCCGTCGACGTGCAAATGCCGGCGTCGAGCCACGCCGAGTCGACGCGGCGGCTGGGCGAGCTGCTTCGCGACGTGATCTCGCGAAATGCCGAGCACGCGAACTTCCGCCTCTTCTGTCCGGACGAGACGAACTCCAACCGGCTCGGCGCGGTGTTCGAGGTCGAGGATCGCGAGCTGCAGGACGCGCGGCCCGAGGACGAACACGTGCGCGCCGGCGGACGCGTCATGGAGGTCCTGTCGGAACACAACTGCCAGGGCTGGTTGGAGGGCTACTTGCTCACCGGGCGTCACGGCCTCTTTGCCACCTACGAGGCCTTCGCGATGGTCTCGGCGTCGATGGCGATCCAGCACACGAAGTGGCTCGAGGCCGCCCGCGACCTCGACTGGCGCAGTCCGGTGGCCTCGCTGAACGTGCTGCTGACGTCGACCTGCTGGCGAAACGACCACAACGGGTTCAGTCACCAAGGACCGGGGCTCATCGACTCGATGATCTCGATGAGCGGCGACGTGGTCCGCGTCTACCTGCCGCCCGACGCGAACTGCCTGCTCTCGGTCGCCAACCACTGCCTGCGTAGTCACGACTACGTCAACCTGATCGTGATTGACAAGCAGCCGCAGCTCCAGTACCTGTCGATCGACGACGCGTCCGAGCACTGCGCCCGCGGCGCCTCGGCCTGGGATTGGGCCGGAACCGAGGTCGAGGGCCAGGACCCCGACGTGGTGATGGCGTGCATCGGAGACATCCCGACGCTCGAGACGCTCGCCGCGGCCTGGCTCCTGAGGAAGCACGTCCCGCAGCTCAAGGTCCGCGTGGTGAACGTCGTTGACCTGATGGCCCTCTATCCGCCCGAGGCGCACCCGCACGGCATGACGCACGAGCGCTTCACGAAACTGTTCACGGAGGAGACGGAGGTGGTGGTCGCGTTCCACGGCTACGCGCGAGCGCTCCATCAGATCATCCACGGGCGCCGGCACCCCGGCCGCTTCCACGTGCACGGCTACACCGAGCAGGGGACGACGACCACCCCGTTCGACATGGTCGTGCTCAACGAGATGAGCCGCTACCACCTGGTGCTCGATGCGCTCGACCGCAGCCCGAGCGAGCCGCACGGCGCCCACGCGCTGCAAGACCACTGCGAGGAGATGCTCGTCCGCCATCATGAGTACGTCCGCGAGCACCTCGTGGACATGCCCGAGATTCGCGACTGGACTTGGGCCGGCTAGCGCTCCGTGCGGATCCTCGTGATCAACACCGGGTCGAGCAGCCTCAAGCACGAGGTGATCGAGGGGACCTCCATCCTCGCCGCCGGCGAGGAGCGTTGGGAACCTGGCCTCGCGCCGGGTCGCCACGCCGAGGCGCTTCACGCGGCGCTATCCGCAACGGAGACGCCGGACGCGATCGGGCACCGGGTCGTCCACGGCGGCAGCCGCTTTGCGCGCGCCACCCTGCTGGACGCCGCGGTCCGCGCTGACATCGAGGGCCTGGTCGAGCTCGCACCGCTCCACAACCGGGCGGCGCTGGAGGCCATCGACGCGGCATCGCAGGCGTTCCCCGGGGTCCCTCAGGTCGCCTGCTTTGACACCGCGTTTCACCACACGATCCCGCCTCCGGCCGCGACCTACCCCATCCCCGCCGACTGGAGCGAGCTCCACGGCGCCCGCCGCTTCGGCTTCCACGGCCTCAACGTGGAGTGGTGCGCGGGGCGCGCTGCCGAACTTCTCGGTCCGCAGGCCGTGCGCCGGCTCGTGGTCTGCCACCTGGGCAGCGGCTGCTCGGTGACCGCGGTGCTGGAGGGACGCTCCGTCGACACCTCGATGGGCTTCACCCCGATGGAGGGAGTCCCGATGGCCACCCGCTCCGGATCGATCGACCCAGGCCTCCTCCTCTACCTCGCTCGGGCTCACGGCATCGACCAGGTGGATGATCGCCTCAACTACGACTCGGGACTGCTCGGCGTATCGGGTCGCTCGGGCGACCTGCGCGAGGTGCTCGCCGGGGCCGATGGAGGGAACCGCCGCTGCCAGCTGGCGTTCGATGTCTTTGCGCGTGGCGTGGCGGCCGCCGTGGCCGCCATGACCACTGCGCTCGGAGGATTGGATTGCCTCGTCTTCACGGCCGGTGCCGGTGCCGGCTCGCCTCGTCTGCGCGCGGCCGTGGCGGAGCGCCTCGCTCACTTGGACATCGTCGTCGACGCCCGGCGAAACGAGGCGGCGGAAGCGGACGTCGAGATCTCGGACTCGCCGGATCCAGGCGTACGGGTACTGGTGCTGCGCGCGGGGGAGGAGTTGATCATCGCCCGGCAGACCGCCGCCGTCCTGCAGGAGGAAAAGTGACAGCGGGTCGAGCGCTTTGCCCGCGCCGCGACGCGACGCGGCGACGCAACTGAGATCGCCGCCGAGCTGGGCTCGGGCGAGCCGCGGAGTGGGATGCTGGACCCTGTGGCGCTGCTGAGTGAGATCGCCGGCCGCTTGCTGCGGCTGCCCGCCCCCGCCACGCGGGAGGTGGTGGTCAAGCGCGACATGCGGATACCGATGGACGACGGCGTCGTCCTACTCGCCGAGCGCTACGCCCCGCCGTGGGCGGATACGTCGCCGACCGTCCTAGTGCGCTCGCCGTACGGACGGCGCGGCGCCTTCGGCTTTCTGTTCGGACGGCTTCTAGCCGAGCGGGGGCTGCAGGCTGTCGTCCAGAGCGTCCGGGGAACCTTCGGATCCGGTGGGCGCTTCGACCCGTTCAACGAGCGCGAGGACGGCCTGGCGACACTGCGCTGGCTGGCCGAGCAGCCCTGGCACGAGGGTCCCGTCGGGATGATCGGCCCGAGCTACATGGGCATCGTCCAGTGGGCGATCGCCGACGAGGTCGACGCCATCTCGGCATCGGTCACCGCCTCGGAGTTCCATGGGATGACCTACGGGAGCGGCAGCGTCTCGCTGGCCACCGCGATGTCGTGGATGCTCTTGCTCGAGGTGCAGGGGAGACGCCTGGCCCCACTGCTCCTGGCCCACGGCCTGCGGCGGACCCTGCCCAGGCTCTATCACGAGGTTCCGATGACCGATGTCGGCGAGCGCGGGTTCGGCCGTCGGATTCCGGTCGGCGAGTGGCTCGAGGAGATGTCACCCGACAGCCCCTACTGGGCGAGGCGCGACTTCTCCTCGGCGGTTCGAGATGTCGACGCCCCGGTGCAGCTCATCGGCGGCTGGTACGACATCTTCCTGCCCTGGCAGATCGAGGACTACCGGGCCCTGCGCACCGCGGGACGGAGCCCGCAACTGGTCATCGGGCCATGGACCCACATGGCCCCCGATCTCGCGGGGCTCAGCCTGCGCGAGGGGATCGGCTGGATGCGGGCTCACCTGCTGGGCGATCCGCGGATGGTAAGCCAGGCGCCGGTGCGCGTCTACGTGACCCGTGAGAAGCGGTGGCGCGAGCTCTCCGACTGGCCGCCGCCCGGTGCGAGCGAGAGAACGCTCTACCTCCGGGCCGGTGGCGGCCTGGACTGGTCACCGCCGCCCAGTGACGGCGAACCCAGCCGCTATCGGTACGACCCGGCCGACCCAACCCCAGCCCTCGGCGGCCCGCTGCTGCTCGAGCGAAAGCCTTTCCAGGACAACCGCCCGCTCGAGGCGCGAAGCGACGTCCTGATCTTCACCAGTGAACCACTCGTCACCGAGCTCGATGCGATCGGACCCGTCGTCACCGATATTCGCCTGCGCTCGAACCGCGACGACACCGACCTCTTCGTCCGCGTATGCGACGTCGACCCGGAAGGGGCTTCGTGGAACGTCTGTGACGCGCTGATCCGGCTGTCGCCGGGCCAGCCGCCGCGCGACGCCGACGGGATCGCAGCCGTGCGTTTCGAGCTGTGGCCCACGGCGCATCGCTTCGCCGCCGGACACCGCCTCCGAGTCCAGGTATCAAGCGGCGCACACCCTCGCTATGCCCGAAACCCCGGTACTGGCGAGGACCCGCTGCGGGCGACCCATCTCGTCGCCGCCGATCAAGAGGTCTTCCACGACCCGGCCCAGCCGTCATCGGTGACCCTGTCGGTCCTTTAGTAGCAGCGGGCTTAGGGGAACGTGTCACCCGTAGGACGACGGCACCACGCCCGATTCGAGATGAGTGCTCTGACTCTCGTGGCCGTCGGTCTTCTCAACCCGAGCCGCTCGCACAGAGGTTCGATCGGTCGATGTCCGCGACCGACGTGGTGCCGGTGAGGGCGAGAGCCACGTCGATGTCCGCCTTGACGACCTCGAGCATGTGGCGGACGCCAGCCTCGCCCCGCCCCGCGACCGCCCATGCCCAAGCGCGTCCCATCAGGACGGCCCTGGCGCCCAGCGCGATCATTTTCACGACGTCCAGTCCGGTTCGCACGCCGCCGTCGGCCAACACTTCGACCTGATCTCCGACCGCATCGACGACGTCCGGCAGCGCACGCGCGGTCGACGGCACCGAGTCGAGCTGGCGCCCCCCGTGGTTGGATACGACCACCCCGTCTACCCCGGCTCCGACAGCGCGTCGGGCGTCCTCCGGGTCGAGCACTCCCTTGACCAGGAGACGGCCTGTCCATTGATCGCGCACCCAGGCGATCTGGTCCCAGGTGACGCTCGGGTCGAACTGCGCATCGACCCAGTTTCGAAACGCCGCCGGCGTCCGCGCGTTCGGCACCGCCTCCTCCAGGTTGCCGAATGTCAGCGGCTTGCCGCCGAGCGCAACAGAACGGATCCAGCGAGGATGCGTGGCCAGGTCCAGGCCGCGACGCAGCTTGGCCCAGGCCGACGCATGGCCGACCATCGCGTTACGGGTGTCCCGATGGCGCGCTCCGACCACAGCGAGATCGACGGTCAGGACCAACACCGGTGAGCCGACCGCCTGCGCCCGCGACATGAGCCCCTCGGCGCACCCGCGGTCGCGCATCACGTAGAGCTGAAACCACGGCGGAACAGAGGTCGCATCCGCCACCTCCTCGATGCCGCAGATCGAGACGGTGGACTCGACGAACGGCACCCCGGCCGCTTCCGCCGCGCGCGCCGCTTGAACCTCTGCTCGAGGTGCGCACATTCCCGCCAGGCCGACCGGCGCCAGGATCACCGGGAAGGCCAGCCGCTGGCCGAGCACCTCGACGGCCTGGTCGCGAGTCGAGACATCCCGCATCACGATCTGCCGCAGCAGCACCCGCTCGAGCTCGGCGACGTTGGCGCGCATCGTCGCCTCCTCGTAGGCGCCGCCGTCGACGTAATCGAACAGCTGTCGCGGCAGCCGCCGCCGGGCCAGCTCGCGGTAGTCGAGCACCGTCGCCGGCGCGACCCCAAGCGGGCGATCGGGAGAGGCGCGCATGGCGCAAGCCTTTCACTTCACGGCTCGAGCGACAGCTGGCGGAGAGCCAGCGGCCACCTCCGGACGATCAGCTGATCAAGACCGCCGCTTCCCCATGAAAGGAGGCGTCTCCGCCGAGGTGCCGACGAAGCTCGCTTCGGACGACAAGGAGCGAGGGCTTGCCTCCCTCTCGCTCCTCCAATGCCCGAGGAGCAAGCGGGCCGACGTCCCGCTGATGGTTGATTCATGGAACCCGTCCGCGGACTGAAGCACTCAAGGAGCGACCGGCACGCGATAGTTCACCTCCCATCAAGGGGCCGGATCTGGCTTCAGCGCTTGGATCTGCGCGATAGTCGTGCGATGGCCCTCCCAGGCGTGAGCCGCCAAACAGGCGCGCTCGCCAGAATCAGAGCGCGGCAGCTTCCTGAAGCCCCGTAACCGCAGGTTCAAGCGGTTCCTGAGCGACGAGAGGAGCGCGCCCGACAGGATTCGAACCTGTGACCTTCGGTTTCGTAGATTGACCATCGGTCTTGTGGACCGATGGCCTCCGGGCCAATCGAGCATGATCAATCGCAACATCGCTTGGAGGATGGACGCCCAGACGCCGACGAGCCGCGCTATCCGACGGTGGTGTTGGCGGGAGCCTCGGTGCCGTCCGCGCAGCCTGGGTCGCGGCCGTCGATGAGCGTGTCGCCGTCGTTGTCCTGGCCGTCGCTGCACTCGCTCGGAGCGGTGGTGTTGGCGGGAGCCTCGGTGCCGTCCGCGCAGCCTGGGTCGCGGCCGTCGATGAGCGTGTCGCCGTCGTTGTCCTGGCCGTCGCTGCACTCGCTCGGAGCGGTGGTGTTGGCGGGAGCCTCGGTGCCGTCCGCGCAGCCTGGGTCGCGGCCGTCGATGAGCTTGTCGCCGTCGTTGTCCTGGCCGTCGCTGCACTCGCTCGGAGCGGTGGTGTTGGCGGGAGCCTCGGTGCCGTCCGCGCAGCCTGGGTCGCGGCCGTCGATGAGCTTGTCGCCGTCGTTGTCCTGGCCGTCGCTGCACTCGCTCGGAGCGGTGGTGTTGGCGGGAGCCTCGGTGCCGTCCGCGCAGCCTGGGTCGCGGCCGTCGATGAGCTTGTCGCCGTCGTTGTCCTTGTGGTCGGAGCAGGCGGAGATGGGGGACGTGGGGGACGTCGGCTGCGGCCCGGAGTGATCATGGCCGACCTCCATCGCGACGGCGCCACCGGCCAGGGCCAGTAATGCGGCCACGGCGAGGAGCGCTAGCGCCGGGCTCCGTAGGAGCTTCTGCAAGAGGGTGTCTCTCTGGACGAGGCGCCGCTCGCTCACAAGCTGGCTCAGGAGGCGGCACAGCGCTTGGAGATTGTGGTTGGTTACTGCGAGGCCGTCCCGATCTCCGATCCGTTGTCGAGTCTCCCGCGCTTGGTGGAGGCGTCGCTCGGCGCCGGATGCCCTCTCGGCGGCCAGGTGCAAGGTCCCGAGCTCGTGCTGTGCCCATCCGACGGCTGCCCCGTCGCCGAGTTCCTCGGCGGCGTGAAGGGCGGTGCGGAGCGTGCGCACCAGTGCAAGCCAGCGCCCCAACAAGGCGAGCAAGGCCGCGAGGATCCGGGCGACGCGCAGCGCCTCCCGCCAGCGGCCCTTGCGGTCAAGCCGCTGAAGCAGGTCCAACAGCGCGTCAATTTCGGAGCTGAGCGCCGCGGGGTCGACCCGACCCTGGGCGACTGCTGTAAACAGGCCGACGGCACGCTCTATCTTGGCGGTTACTTCCGAAGCTTCGCCGACAACTGCGTCGGCACCCGCAGGTGCCTCCGGACCGGGTTCTTTGGCCCGTTCGCGGTCCTCCCTGAGCGCGCGCTGTAGTGGCCGCGCAGTGTCGGCGGGCCCGCCCTCTGCGTCGGCGATCGCCGTTCCAGCGGGCGCGCCGACCTCTAGCGTGTAGCGGCCAACCGTGACCCGGGCCGTCGGCGTCCGAGGAGGGGTGGGCTGCCCCCCCGCGCCGACCGAAGCGTCCATATGATCCTCCTCCGACGGGCCGGCACCACCGGCACCACAGCCCGAAACGTCGTCTGGCCCCGCGGCCTCTATCGGCAGGACCTACGGCCCAGTATCCCACTGGCGGCGGGGAAAATGTGTGAGGATCGACACAAGCTTTCGTTCGCCCACTCCTTATTCGGAGATTTCGGCACGGCAGCTACGCCCACGTGGCGGCGAAGTCGATCCTCCGCGCCCACTCGGGACGGTCGATCAGAGGGTTTCGATTGCCCTGGAGGGCGGCGACCACGTAGTTTCGGTGGCGCTCGTAGTCGCTGACCGGATCTTCCTCATGCCAGTCGACGATCATCGGAAGTCGATCGGGGGTCAGCTCGTGGTCTGAATCCCCGATCAGTCCCGGGTAGCGGAGTAGGAAGTAAAGCGTCGCCCGCGCGACCGGTCCCTTGCCCGTACCGGGCTCAAAGCCAACGTCCTCGCGCCGACCGCAGGCCTCGCGGCTGAGCGCCTCGGTGTCGGGGAAGTCGAAGTAGGGGTAGTTGCCCCGGAAGCTGTTGCAGCCCGACTCGCAGGCGAACAGGTGGTGGATATCGCCTCGCATCGGCTCGTGGGCGTCGAACCACGACTGGCAGACGACGTGCTCGCAGTTGTAGGGAAGCTCAGCCTCGATCGCGGCGGCCTCGGCCCGAAGCTCACTCGGTCCGAGCGCGGTCTCGCCGATGTTGAATTCGACCATCCGCTGGGTCCGTTGGCGCTCGACGTCGGCGTCGGCGCGGATCAGCTCCTCGGGGGTGAAGGTATTTCCCGAGTAGATCGAGCGGAGGACTCCATCCGGGTGGAGGTCGACCCGCGGATAGACCATCTCCATCGGCCTGTAGGCGGGGCGCGGGTCGTGGGTTCGCTCGAGGAGCTCGGCGAGCGCGGCCCGCAGCGGCGCGCCATCGGCGGCCTCGAGTCCCTCGTAGTAGGCCTCATGGGCGCTTCGATCGGCGGCCTCGTCGTAGTAGGGCTCCGCTTTGGCTGCTTCCAGCTTGGCGAGCGCCGCGTCAACCGCCGCACCCACGACTCCCTCAACCCGGGCGCTTACCGTGTCGGTCGGCATGGGCGGACTCTAACTCGCGGATCGTCGTGACGATCCGCGCCCGATTCTGAACTGCGGTTCTGCCCAAGCTCTAGTCGTCGAGCGAGTTCCGGGCCGCGACGATGAAGTCATCTCGCTCCTTTTGGTAGGCGGCCGGATCTTTCGTCACGGCGTCGTAAAGCTGCTGGGCGGCAACGTGGACATTAGGGTCGGCGGCAAAAACTCAACCTCCGTTTCGGCCGCCAAAGCCTCGGCTCTAAGTTGTTCCACATCCCGATCTCGGCTCCCAGCCGCGGCCAGCGCGTGCGCGAGGTAATCCGCAGGTAATCCGCATCCGCGTCTCTATGAGCAAGTCCTGTAGCTCGGCCGCTCGCTGGTCTCGAACTGTTGCTCTTGCCCCTTGTTCGCGACCTCGCCACCGACGAAGGCCCCCTACACCACCGGCGAGACCGACAACCGCGGCCAAGACCGGTACCCACCAGTGCTCAGGCATTTTTGACGCCCTGCTCAGGCATTCTTGACGCTCCTTCTTGTTAGGCGATTACGTCCAACCTAGTGTCTGAGCGCGCTCGGAGGTAGTCCCGACGGTAGAACTTGGGCCGACCCTTCACTGATTGGATCAGGCTGAGATCGGGAAATCTCCCACTACTCGACCCTCGTCTCGACCACGTCTGAGCCGGAGGACGTTTGTGAGTCCGGCGTCTATCGGGAAACGACCGGATCGAAACGCAGAGCGAGTGGTCTTGCATCTCCCGTCTCCCAGGCGTAGGCTCGTCATTGAATGTTAAATGGCTCTGAGCGGGCCTGAACCTGTAGCCGGACCGGAGGGTAGACCATGGGCGATGAGCGAGAGGCATCGGAACGAGGCCCGAGGCGTCGAGCCGCCGGGGAGGCGCCGGCTGCCGCCGCGGACTCCCGGCACTCGATCCAGCAGTCCGGCCACCAACCGGCGGATCGAGCCGCACATGAGCAGGGCGATGATGCGGGCCGCGTGCCCCGTCGCCAGCCCGGTCCGGTCGACGAGGAGGCGTAGCCGTGCTCACCTTCTGCAACAGCCATTCGACCGCCATCGCAACGGCCTTCGCCTTCTTTGAGGACGAGGAATGCGGCGGACCCGAGGGGAACGGCTGGCACAACATCGGCTGGTACTGGGTAGAGCCGGGGACGTGCCGGGTTGTGTACCAAAACGACGTCGACGACGCGGGCCGCTATTGGTATGTCTACGCCGAGGCGACGGACGGGACGAAATGGCCCGGCGAGTACCCCTTCTACGTCAAGCACGAAGCGTTTGACATCTGCGACAGTCCGGGCGACACGACGATGTTCCAGGTGGGCTTCCGGGAGATCGACGTCGGAGACGCCGAAAACTACACGCTCACCTTTCACTAGGGTGGGGGCCCGCCTGGCGAGTGGGTAGCGAAGGCCGCACGACGGACGTTTCGCACACGTCATCCACGACACACGATGTGCACGCACTGACGCGGATTACCGTTGTGCCGGGCGATGTTCCCGCCACTGTCATCACCCCGCGCACGGCATCTCCCGCCCAGCAGGCGAACGCGGCGGTATTGGAATTCTCCACGCAACGGGCCCGAGGACTTAACTAGCTCTCCGCGGAGTCGTTGGGCCAGCTTTCGAGCGGAGCGTATGAGCCGATCACTGAGAAATCGCTGCCGGGTGGCAGGAGCGAGCCAAGGTCGATATCCGGGTCACCGATGTCCACCGAGACAAGAAGCAGATAATGATTCATCTTCGACCAGACATCTGTGCCGAGCAGTTCGACACGGGTGACGTTTCCAGCCCTGCGAGGGGGCCTCGAGGGAAGGGAGGCTAGGGTCGGCGAAACACGGCCCAAGAATTCCTGCCGTGCCGCCATCTCCTCAGCCATCTCCTTATCAGTCGGTGAGGTTCCCTCACCGGTCACCTCGATGCCGGTTGGAGGAACATCGATACGAATCGGAACGATCGGCATTGCGGCCCCCTTCATCGTTGGCGTGCATCGCGGGCGATCTCGGCGACACTGATGCATCGTTTTGGTCTTGGGATCCAAGCTACGTCCTGGCCGGCGAGGATGCAACTCGCTGTCGACGCGTGTCGCGCCGACCACCGAGCCACGTGGTTCTGAATCTCTATGGGGCGTCACCTCGACGTCCACAGCATCCACGAACCCTAAGGAGCCGGGAAGGTGCGCCAGGACCCAAAGGGTCGCCTCGGCGCGAGCGCTTCCCGACATCCACGTCTACCACTACGCGCCGTATGAGCCGACGGCGATGAAACGGTTGATGGGGGTGCACGCGACGCGGGAGGATGAGGTCGACCGCATACTCACGCGTGATAGCGCACGTCGTGAGCCCAACTGGATGCGAGAGGGGGTGTCGCCTAGTACGCACGCGGGAGAATGGGTCGCCTTGTCGAGGGGTAACTCCGGACTCCCGCGCGGGTCGCTCTTTCCAATGCTAACTTCGCGCCAGGATCCGATGGACTCTGAAACGAACCGACAGCGGAGGGAGTCATCCCGGCAACTGTTGACGCGGTGATCGAGCGGCTAGAACGTATCGGCGCCGAGCTCCCGAAAGCGGATGGCGTCGGCCGCTTCAACGACCTCTACCTGGCGATGACCCGCGAGATCGAGGGTGGGGTAAGAAATGCCCGTTTCGAGGACCAAGATTTCCTGACGAGGCTCGACGTCGTATTCGCCAACTACTATTTCGCCGCCGTTGAGGCCTCGAAGCAACGGCAAGACATCGCGCCAGCCTGGGCGCCGCTGTTCGAGGCCCGGACCCACCCGCGGATCGCCGCCATCCAGTTCGCACTCGCCGGAGTCAATGCCCACATCAACTACGACCTCGGAGTGGCCTTGGTCGCGACCTGCAGCGAGCTGGAGATCGCTCTGGAGCTCGACTCGCCGCAGCACCGCGACTACCTGAGGGTCAATGAGATCATCGCGCGGGTCGAGGACAATGTGAAGAAGAGCCTCGAGACGACTCTGATCGACGCTGCCGACGAGGCGCTCGGCCGCCTTGACGACGTCCTAGCAATGTGGAGCGTCTACCGTGCCCGCGACGCCGCGTGGACCCACGCCGAGGTCTTGTGGAAGCTGAGGGACATATCCGCGCTCGAGAACGAGTACTCGGCGACCATCGCTCGTATGGTCGGTCTGGCCGCGCGCGGTCTGCTCGTTCCGGTGCTATGACCCGCGGTTCCTCGCACGGTGGCACAAGGCAAAGGAGCTGGGTATGGACCACGCGGCGCGATCGTCCTCGGCACCGGTTTCCATCCACCGCCCGGACATGAGGGACCAGCAGCCTTCCGCGTGACTGGTCGAGGTCCTGCTCGGTAACGTCAATGCATAGCGCAGGTACCAGCCCCGCACCCCAGAGCACGACTACGAGGACTCAGATGCCGATCCCATGGCTGCTGTCACCGGCCCCTGGCTCGGCCATCGGCTGATCGAACCCGAGCCGCTTAGCTCTCGGCGCCGTCGACGTAACCGAATCCCACGACTCGCTCTCTCGCTCCCCGCCACTCGTCGCGAGGAGCCGCTACGCGCTGAAGTACCCATCGATCTCCTGCGGTGCCACGGGCGATGCGATAACCGCCGAGGTGGAGGTGCTTGAGGCGGGCGAAGACAAGCCGCTGACCAAACTGCGAACGACGATCAGAATCAGGAGAGCACGATAGTCGTCGACGGCTCCGCGCTGGCCTGGACAGACGCCGTCTGAGTCGGTTCGACCGCTTGTTGGCCAGTTGTTGCCGGCTACGCATCAGACGCAATGACTAGCCAAAGCAGCGCTCTCACGCTCGCCTTGCCGCTATTGCTTCGCACGTCGAGCGCGCATCTCAACTCGGTGCGCGGGCGGCCGCTTGGCACGAGATCTAGAAGTCTCCCCTTTACGCGTAGCTCCTCTCACAAAGTGCGACGACCGGCAGCACGAATCACCCCCCAGTACGTATTGACGGGCTCCACTTGTGGTTAGGACTCTCGATCCGCGGGCGCATAGCGACCGCCGAGGACGCGGACTGGGACGAGGCGCGTCGGGCTTGGAACCTGGTCGCCGATCAGCGACCGACCGCGGTCGCCGTCGTGGAGGACTCCGACGACGTCTCGAAGGTGGTCGGCTTCGCGCGCGACAACGGGTTAAGGGTGACTGCGCAGGGCACCGGCCACGGCGCCGTGCCGCTCGGATCGCTCGACGACGTGATCCTGATCAAGACCGAGCGAATGCGAGGCGTCGAGGTCGACGATGGGCGGGCTCGTGTCGAGGCGGGGGCGTGGGCCGCCGATCTGGGGGAGGCCGCGGCCAAGACGGGCCAGTCGTTCCTGCCCTTGACCTCGGCCAACGTAGGCGTGACCGGCTACACGCTCGGCGGTGGGCTCAGCTGGCTCGGCCGCAAGTACGGATGGGCGTGCAACCGGGTGAGCGCGATCGAGCTGGTCACCGCTGAGGGGGAGGCTCGCACCGTCGATGCAACGACCGACGCCGACCTCTTCTGGGCGCTGCGCGGCGGTGGCGGCGGGTACGCGGTTGTCACCGCGCTGCACGTGGAGCTGGTGCCGGTCTCGGAGGCTTACGCCGGTGCTCTCCTCTTCCCGCCCGAGCTGGCGGCGGACGGGATCCGCGCCTATCGCGACTGGACTGCGGACGCTCCGGAGGAGGCCGGCAGCATGGCGCGCATGTTCAACCTGCCGCCGATCCCCGACATCCCGGAGCCCCTACGCGGGAAGAAGTGGCTCGCGATCATCGCGGCCTGCCTCGGAAGCAGGGAGGAAGCGGAGAAGGTGATCGCGCCGCTGCGCGAGATCGGCGAGCCAGTCGTCGACAGCTTCGACCAGATCCCGGCCCCCGGACTGAGCCAGATAGCCATGGACCCTGAGCCTCCGGTGCCGGCACTCCGGCCACCATCGCGTGCTGCACGCGCTGCCCGACGAGGCGCTCGCCGTCTTCGTCGACATCGCCGGACCCGAGTCCGGTTCACCCCTTCTGCTGGCTGAGCTTTGCCACCTCGGCGGAGCGCTCCGCCGTCCGGCCAATAACGGCGGCGCTCTCGACAAGCTGGACGGTGAGTTCGTGATGCTGGGGATCGGCATGCTGATGGAGCCCGCGCTGCGGGAGCCGATCACCGACGCCCTCGACAAGCTCGCGGACGGGATGAAGCGCTGGGCCGCGAAGGGCGGATGCTTCAACCTCGCCGAGCGGCCATGCGAGGTCGATGCGATTCTGCCCGCCAGGACCTGTAAACGCCTTGCTCAAGTGACGCGTAGCTGGGACCCAGACGACCTCATCCTGGCGAACCACTCGGTGGCACTGGCGACGGCGTAGAACCGAGGCCCTCGCGGCGAGCGGCGCCACCGTCGCGCGCCCGCTGGTCGACACGCTCCCTCACTCGCGATGCGGGCTCATCGAGGGGGCCCATGGATTGTTGCTCGAGAGTCGCTGCTCGGCCAGGGCGAACAATCCCACCCGCCAGCCCATCGCAAAAACGACCGTTTCGTTTGATTACACCCAGCGTGGCCAGTGCTCCAAAGGGCTGCAAAGGACCTCGAGCGACTGCTCGAACCGCGGTCACCGTCAATTCCGAGGACGATCTCTCCGAGCCCGACGAGTTCCTCGAGCGTCGGCGCCGCCCGATTAGCGCCGATTGACAACCCACCCCGTCGAGACTAGCCTCTATCGCGGCTCCACCGAAGAGCCTGGCCCCATGAGTCGACCTCTGGAGGCGTTGATGATTGATCACGATCCGCTGCAGTGCATCGTCCCGCCGGGCCTGTTGCACAAGCTCGCTCAAACCGGGGCCGATGAGGTCCGACGGGCGGCGCTTGAGACGCTCGCGCTGGATGCCCAGTTTCGGATGGCTCGGGCGGAGGCGGCAGCACGCCGGGGCGGGCGCCTCGCGAAGCCGGTCACGTTCGCCAGGGTGGGTGGCCAGCCGCAGCGGACCATCTGCGACCAACATCACAAGCAGGCGCAGGTGCCGGGGAAGGTCGCGCGTGCGGAGGGCCAGGACCCCGTCGCCGACGCCGCCGTCAACCAAGCCTACGACGGGCTCGGCGCGACCTATGACTACTACTGGTCCAACTTCCAGCGCGACTCGATCGATGGTCAGGGCATGCCGCTGTTCGGGCTTGTCCATTACGGCACTCGTTACGACAATGCCTTCTGGGACAACGCAGGGCACATGTTCTTCGGTGACGGTGACGGGAAGCTGTTGACCGAGACCACCGCCGGCATCGATGTCATTGGCCACGAGCTGACCCACGGCGTCACCCAGCACGAGGCGAACCTCGTGTACTCGGGTCAATCGGGAGCCCTGAACGAATCGATCTCGGACGTCTTTGGGATCCAGGTCAAGCAGCGGGCACTCGGCCAGACCGTCGAGGAGTCAGATTGGCTAATCGGGGCGGAGATAGTCGGCCCCGAACTGAGCCCGGCGCTCCGATCGATGAAGGAACCCGGTACCGCCAATCCCCACGACGACCAACCGGCCGACATGGGCAGCTACGTCGACGGCGGCGACGTGCACGTCAACTCCGGTATTCCGAATCGGGCCTTTTGCGTCGTCGCCACGACCCTTGGCGGGCACTCGTGGGAAGCAGCCGGCCCGATCTGGTACGCGACGCTGTGCGATGCCCGCCTCTCGTCGACGGCGACGTTCTCCGACTTCGCCAAGCTCACCGTGCTTCACGCCCAGCAGGCCTACGGTCAATCGAGCGGGCAGGCCGAGGCGGTCCGCGCCGGGTGGGATGCCGTGCAGGTACCCGTGTAGGGTCGGCGTCGGGTGCGGCTGCGAATCAGGCGACTGGGGGGAATCGCCGGAGTCACCTTGAAGACGCACGTAGACACCGCTGAGCTGCCGGCCGAGGGCGGACCCGGGGTGGAGGCTGCCCTCCGGGGCCTGGCCTGGGAAGCGCCGCCGGCGGGTCCACCGCAACCCGACGCGTTTCGTTACGAGATAACGCGGCTCGACGACCCCGACGAAGCGTCGGTCCTCCTGGACGAGCGGGAGGTTCCGCCGGAGCTGAAGGGGTTGATCGACGCCGTCAACGAAGAGGGCGAGATCGAGGGGGGCGAAGCCTCGGCGGCCAGCTAGTTGTAGTTCCTAAGCACCTTCGTCAGTGACCTGAGACATCCGGGCCTCCCTGGAGGCTGGAGCTGCCAAGCCAACCAGCCCCAGGAGGTCACCGAATGAAGGTGCACGCTAGAGCACGCCTCACAGCGAAAGGCAGGGCCCTGGTCGTCGGCAGGGTTCTCGAGCACGGTTGGTCGGCGACGGCGGCGGCCGCGGCCGCCGGCGTCGCCGAGCGAACCGTCTGGCGGTGGATCGCCCGCTACCGCTCAGAGGGCGAGGCGGGACTCAGCGACCGTCCCTCGGTGCCGCGATCGATTCCGCACCGAACGACGCCGGAGCGAGTGGCGGCGATCCTGGCCCTGCGCTGGGCGGCGTCTAGTCTCACGGCGCATCCCTAATCCGGGCGTGTGACTGAATTTCACGCATCCACGACCTCGACCAGGATCCGTTTTCGCTCGAGGGGTTCACCACCGGCCTCGCGGGGGCGGCGATGCTCGAGCATCAGGGCAGTGTCCCCCGGTCGCATCCCGCGGATATGGATAAGCGTGTCCGTGCTCGCGGTGCGAGGTGGCGAGCCGGCCGGCCCGCGCGCCGGCGATTCCGAGGACCGCTTCACGTCGATCACGCCGGGTGGACCCTCTAGCTCCGGATACCAGTCATAGCCAGCGGAGCCTCGGGCCGGAAGACGCAACACGTGTTCCTCGCCCGGTCGGAGACTCACCTGAGTCGTCTCCTCGTCTTCGAGCGTCACGCCGGACCGATCACCGGGTCCTCATGCCACCCGGCGCCATCGCGCCAGTAGTGCTGTAGCTGCTGGTCATATCGAAGGACGATCACCTCGAGGTTGAACCCGTAGGAGCCTTCGAGCAAACCAGCGACGGCGGCAACATCGTGGGCGAAGACGGCCGAGCGCTGCCATGTGCCGCCCCCATAGTTGTTTCGCCACCAGTGCTCGACCCGTCCGCCGACCGCCACGCACAGCTCGAAGTTGCCGACCGCGTTCTCGTCGCCGGCGCCGTACTGCCCTTCGATCATGCACGGAGGGCCCTGGACGCCCGCGCCAAAGCTTGGCCCGGGATGCCACTGACCGTCGCCGTTGACGTCCTTCCACCAGTGCTGCATCTGACCGGTGCCCAGCGTGCACACCACCTCGAAGTTGCCGTGCGGGGCTCCGTAGTGGCTCTGGATGAACGCCGGACCGCCGTAGGCGACGTTCGAGGCGAACCGCCCGGCATCGGACCACGTCCACGGCGGCTGGTCCGTTCGCCACCAGTGGTTCAGCCGGCCGTCGGTGGTACGCACCACCACCTCGAAGTTGCCCGGGGCCGCGTAGTCGCTCTGGAGGAACCCCGGGACGCCTTGGGCGTCAGGGGGTCCAAAGACACCACCGTCATTCCAGTGCCCGCTCCCTTGGTCGTACCACCAGTGGTGGAGCCGAGCACCCGTCGTCAGGTAGACCGCCTCGAAATTGCGATTGAAGGTCGTTGACGTGAGCGTCGGGCAGACGGCGGCGTCGTTCGCGAAGGTCGACGCTTCGCTCCACGAGAAGTTGCTGCCCTCCCGCCACCAGTGCTTGACCTGCGGGCCGCGGGAGGT
The DNA here is from genome assembly GCA_963710955.1 of uncultured Actinomycetes bacterium. Lineage (GTDB taxonomy): Bacteria > Actinomycetota > Thermoleophilia > Solirubrobacterales > 70-9 > AC-56. The sequence goes on from CAVQCK010000008.1 coordinate 90,724, forward strand.
CGCGAGCATCTCGAAGTTGCGGTGCGCGGCGCCGTTGCCGCTCTCGATCACGTTCCCGGCGTGCAGGCGTCGCTTCGTCCACGGGTCTGGATTCGTGCCCTGGAGGCCGGATTTCGACCAGTAGTCGATATTGCATTCGCCGTAGCCAACCAGTACATGGCCGCTGACGCCGAACCCCGGGCCCCAAGAGTTCTTGCAAATCCAGCACTGCTGGTTGTCGTCGTAGCCGACGACGAGCATGATGTGGCTACCCCGATCGCGGTTGGTCGGGGCGTCAGTCTTTCGGTAGACGCCGGTGGCGTGAGACCAGCCGAACGCGTCGAAGTCGGTCCAGACCTCGAAGCCACAGGTGAGTGGTCCGACCGTATCGATCCACGCCTTCTGGTCGTCAACGTTTCCCATCTGGGTGTGATCGCCGATTCGCACCGTGCGGCCGCTGCGGTCCGGCGTCGGCGTGTAGCCCGCATCGGAGGTCGTCCATGCGAAGCAGTCGGGGTCCGCCAGGCCCCCATGGTCGCGCATCCAATCGAGGGCCGCATCAGGCCCCCCAGTCGTTGCGCACACCGCCCCCGACCCCTTGTGAACGTCGCCCTCGGAGCGAAGTGTCCACATGGCATGCTCGATGCGAGTCATTGCCTCGACGAGCGCCGTGGATCCAAATGCCCAACACGCCTCGCATCCGTTCTGGTCGCGGATGGTTGTGATCCATCGCCCGTTCCAACGGTTGCGCCAATCAACGCTTGCCGCGTGAGTACTACCAACTGGTGCTGCCCCCGCGCCCCCTTCGGGTCCGACGCCGCGCTCTTCCCGTCGCTGCTTAAGTTCGGGAGGGGTGGCCGGCACTTCCAGGAGCGCCGAGAAGTCGATCCGCTGCTGCGGATCGGCCACCGGGATGAGGTCCGCCTCCAAGCCGAGCCCGTACTCGGGAATCTCGATGTCGGCTGGCAGGTGGTCCGGCAGCTGCCAAGTGGCGTCCGGTGCGCGCAGGGCCGTGCGCAGGTCGTCGATGAAGCTCATGGCTTCTCCCCTCGGTCGGTGATCCACGAGGGTCGACTGACGATGCCTCACCCGTGCGCTTCGATCGGCCCATCAAACGACTCCGTGAACGTCGGCTTCGCGATAGCCGAAGGCTGAGCGGATGGCGAGACCGAGACGCCTCGTTAGCTGTTCAGATTCCGGCTAACAAGTTACGGGGACTGTACCGCACGCGACTTCGCCGGGGGGGCGCAGGACGCGCCTAAGTGTGGGCGCTGACTGCGAAGGACCAGAACGGCGATAACGGTTATCCGGCGTTGAGGGGTCTAGTCGATCTTCACCTCAGCGAAAACGCGTTCGGAGTGAATCGCCTCGAAGTCGCCGGTGTTGGTGTTTCTACAGACGAACTTCCAGAACCCGACCTCGTTGCGCAGCACCGCAATGGTTTCCTCGGCGACCGTATCGTTCATCTGTTGCTTCACAAGGACCGGTTCAGCAGCGTTCACGGGACGGTCCACCCAGGCCGCTGACCCAACTGGCATCCGGTCGTATGTCGTGGGGTCGCCGGCTGCAACCGGAGATTTGCGAAATTGGACGGTTAGGGTGTCGCCCTCATAATCGGCAGTAACGCCCCGACCTCCCCGGACGATCAGTGGGAAATAGCCTGGAGGATCCGGCATGACGCCTCCATTTCGCTTTGCCTATTGAGCAGGACTTCCTATACCGGAGCACCCTACCCCAGGCCCAATTCAAGGTCAAGACTCTGGACGTCAAGCTTGCGGAGCAGGTGGCGCCGGTCAGATCCCGATGCGGGAAGCGCCGCAACGCCGCGACCGCGCCGCCAACGGTTGTGCTTCGCGGCATCCGGCTACTACGTCTTCAACGCTGTGCGCTCGCGCCGGCTCGCGGGCGCGCCGGCCTCGGCGCCGAATCCCTCACGCCAGCTCGGATAGCGCGGCCGCCAGCCCGCTTGGCTCGTTGCGACGGGAATCAGTCTTCCAACCTCTAGCCCGGGGAGCGGCCATTGGTGATTAGCTGAATCCGGTGACAATCGGCGACGTACTTGACAGCGCGATCGTCCCGGTCAGCACCGGGAGGCAACTGTCGGTACCAGTAGGCGTGGTCCAGGAATGGGGTTCGGCCACCAAGCGCCAAGCACTCAGCCGAGCTGCCCGAGTTCTAGCCTCCGTCAAGGCCGGCGTCGCGCCTTCGCCTTCGCTCGCCGTCGCTCCTCGGGAAGGTGAGTGTCGCCGTCATCCGAAGAGCTCCTCGAGGGGGGGTCGAGTCCGGCAGATGGTCAAATGATCGGGATCCGGTTGCGGTCGATCGAGAAGCGGAACGGGCTGCGTAGGCCGCGCGTGTAGATCGCGTCGCGGCCCGGCCTGCCGACATAGCGCATTCCCTTTCTGGACCCGGTGGTGGCGGCCATGCGTACTCGGGCGAGAGTCGATCGGGATCAGCTTGCCTAGGCGCCGGGAGCGGGCGCCAATGATGGCTGGCCACTGCGTCGTGGGTCACTCGGCCGGGCGGGCGCGTCCACCGTCGCCGTTCGCACCGCCCCATCCAGCACGCAGCACGCGGAGGGCGTTCCCCGAGCAGATCGCCTCGGCGTCGGCGGGGCCGTAGCGGTCCCGCAGGGCCGTCTCGAGCGTTCGCATGTCCGCCATCGACTCGAGGCCACCCATGGTCGGCTTGATGAAGCCGTCGAAATCGGATCCGATCCCGGTGTGGCGCTGGGAGCCGGTGATCTCCGCCAGGCGATCGACGTGGCGGCAGATCACCTCGAATGACTGCTCGAAGGTGGTCGTGTAATCCTTGCGCACGCCGTCGTTCAGTTGGTGCTGCGCCATGATCAGGCCCACGAGGCCGTCGCGCGCGGCGATTCGCCGCACCGTGTCCTCGTCGACGCCGTACTCCTGCTCGCCGAATTGGAACGCGGCGTGGGAGGCGAGCACCGGCACCCGCGATTCGGGATCGAGCTCGTCGAGGAGCGCGAACGTGTCGGCGAGAGCGCGGTCGCTCATGTGCGAGAGGTCGATCAAGACCTGCTCGCGGACCATCGCCCCGACCGCGGCCCGGCCCAGCTCGGAGAGGCCGACGTCGGGTTGCGGGAGAAGCAGCCGGTACATGCGATCGGACAGGAAGGGCAGCGCCGGGGCGTTGGTGGCGACCCCGCGCCAGACGAGGTGCGCGAGGATCACGTACGCCACACCCCGCCGGGCGAGCTCGGTGACCGCGCGGTCCGCGGCCTCGGGCGTGGCGCCGAGGTGAAACCCGCCCTCGACGCAATGGATCAGCGCGGTCCTCCCCGCGCCGAGCGCGGCCTCGAGCTCGGCGAAGCTGTGGACCACGGTGGCCTCGCCCGTGTGGTTCTCCGCGATGTCCGTCTCGACGAGATCCAGCTCGCGGAGCAGCCGGTTCAGGTATCCCGCCTCGGGGTTCGCGCCGTACGGGGCGTCGAGATCGAGCTCGTCGAAGAACGAGTAGAGGACCGAGAGGATCGCGCCCACCTCTCCCTCTCGCAGGCCGCCGACGGTCACCCGCGGGCCCGTCTCGAACGAGCGGTAGTTGGCGAAGCGGCTTGCGAGGCCCACCAGCAGGGCGCGGATGCGATCGCGCCAGCTCGCCCGCCCCTTCCCCGTGACGAGCACGTCGAGGGTGCTGCGGCGCTCCTCGGGCACCAGATGCATCGGGTAGTGGGCGTGGAGGTCGAGAATCATCCCGGACATTCCCACCCTACGCCCAGATCGCGGTATCGTCACAAAGTAGTGTCAGATCGCTGGGGGCAGTAGAGCCGCGCGCGGAGCTGCGTGCTCCTCCGTAGTCCTGAGGAGGGGAGGACGAAATGACTCGAGAGATCCCGCTTTACACGCTGGAGGGTGTCCAGGACGCGGACATCTCGACTCACTACTTCAACACTGCCGATGGGCTGGGGCTCAGCATGTTGCGCTTCACGCGCGGCGGCGACGGCGACGCCGTGCTGGTCATCCATGGCCTGACGACCTCGACGGACATGTTCATCATGCCCGAGCACCGCAACCTCGTCACCTGCCTCCTCGACGAGGGCTATGACGTGTGGTGTCTCGACTACCGGATGAGCAACCGGCACAGCTACAACCTCGGGTATCACCGGTACACGATGGATGACATCGCGTTGTACGACTACCCGCCGGCGATCGAGCTCGTGCGCAGCCACATCGGCGATCGCCCCCTCCATGTGATCTCCCACTGCCTCGGCTCCGCCTCGTTCACCATGAGCCTGTTCGGGAGAGCCGTCGACGGGATCTCGAGCGTGGTCGCGAACAGCGTCGCCCTGACGCCCCGGGTGCCGACGTGGTCGAGAATGAAGATCAGCGTCGCCCCGCGCCTGATCGAGCTCTGCGGATTCCAGTATGTGAATCCCCGCTGGAGCGAGGACCCCTGGCTGACCCCGGGCAAGCTCCTCTCGAGGACTGTCTCGCTCTTTCACCGGGAGTGCGACGTGCCGGCCTGTCACATGCTGAGCCTCATGTGGGGGACTGGCTGGCCAGCCCTCTACAGCCACGAGAAACTCGACGAGATCACGCACCGGCGCGGCGGCGACCTCTACGGAGCCACCAGCATGAACTACTTCCGGCACGTCCGGAAGATGATCGAGGCCGATAACACCGCGGTGAAGTATGCACCGGGTGATCCTCGCTACGCGGCGCTGCCGGACAACTACTTCGAGCACGCTCGGGAGATCGAGACGCCGGTGCTGTTCACCACCGGGGAGGCAAACCACGTCTTCACCGATTCCAACATCGAGTGCCACCGGCGGCTGCGAGAGCTCGGCTGCGACCAGCACGAGCTCAAGGTGTTTCCGGGGTACGGCCACCAAGACCCCTTCATGGGCAAGGACGTGGCGCGGGACGTGTTCCCCGACATGCTCGACTTCATGAGCAGGCACAGGACTGGGGCGCCGTCCGCTGTCAGCGGCGACGGCCGGCCCGCGGCGAAGGAGAGGCCGAGCGCCTCACCGGCAAAGGCGGCCTGAGCCGATCTCAGCCGGCGGCGCCCGCCGCCTCCAGGGCCTCCTCGCGCGTCTCGTAGTGGCGGCGCCTGCGGATCCTGCCGCCAACGACCTCGATCACGTCGAAGGTGCGCATCTCGACGTCCACCCCGCTTCCGGTGCCGCGTGCCGTCACGTGGGACACCGCCACCACCGTGTCCGCGGAGGTGTCGATCAGCTCCTCCACCTCCACCTGGAAGCTCTCCCACGGCTCCAACGCCTTGAGCCACAGCCGCATGCCGGCATGACCGCGGTACGCCGGCTCCTGGCCGACGAACCCGGGATGGGTGACGAACTCGATCTCCGGGTCAGCCACCTCGAGTATCGCCTCGAGGTCGCGATCGCTGAGCGCCTCCGCGGCTCTCAGGGCGACCCGCGCGTTCTCGCTCAAGCCTTCCATGGCACCTCCCATCATCGCTCACCCCCGGGGCCCGTAAACCTCCCACAACTTCCCGGCGAACAGCCCGCCGAAGCGGGTGATGGCAGCGATCTGCCCGGGCGGCTCGGTACGGAACGTCGTTAGCTGATGCGCGAAGTCCAGCGGCATGATGTGGAGAACACCCGCGGCGACCCGCTCGGCCTCCTCGTCCCGATCCGCCGGAACGTGCCCGGCCAGCACCCGCGTGAAGAGCGTGGAGGTATCGCCCCAGATGCTGTCGATGCCCGGATCGTCCTCCACGACCTTGAAGCCGGTCAGCGTCAGGGGGTGGGCATTCGCGTCGGCGAAGTGGAGGCGGTAGAGCATCCGCTTGCGGTGCGGGTCGTGGTCGTAGTCGACGAAGAGGTTGAAGTCACCGCGTTCCACCGGTAGCTCGCCGCCGAGGGCGTCGGAGCGCACATAGCCCTCGGTACGCGCCAGGTGCTGGGGGTCCGAGATGAACCGATCGACGTCGTCGGCCGTGATCGTCAGATGGAACATCAGGTCGGTCCTGCTCTGGCGGCCGGCGCGGAAGCCGCGGTCGAAGTCCTCCTCGCCGAAGGTGACGAAGCCCTTCATCTCCTCGGTGAAGGACACGGCGGTTGCGTCGGGGCTCGCTGGAGCGACGGCGGCCTCGCCCTCCTCGCGGGCGGGCGCTTCGGCCTTCCGGCGCTGAGCGGGCTCCGCGGGCCGCCCCTCGAGCTGGGCGTCGGAGAAGCGATCGGCGAGCGCCGCGATCGTCAGGCTGGGATTGGGCCCCACCGGCCCGGGCATCACCGAGCCGTCGGCGATGTGCAGGCCGGGGTAGTTGAAGACCTCGCCGCTCGGATCGACCACGCCCTCGTCCTCGGTGCGCCCCATCGGGCAGCCGCCGAGCGCGTGCACCGTGATCACCCGGTTCAGGTACCAGAGGAGGTTGTCGGTGAAGGTCGCGCCCAGCCGTTCGGCAATGTCCTGCGACTGCTCGCGGAGTCGGTCGAAATACTCCTTGGAGGCGCCGTGCTTGCGCCAATCGACCTGCAGGCGCCCGTCGTCCAGCGACATCTTGCCGTCGGGGATGTCCCTGCCCATGCCAAGCAGCGGCAGAACCCCGGAGGCAAGCCCGCAGTCGCCGAGCATGGCGGAAACCTCGGCGCTCAGATTGGTATCGGTGTCGCGCCGCAGCACGCGGTTGACGAGACGGGCGATCACCGTTGGGCCGATGCGCTCGAGCACCGACGGCTGATCCAGCGCCTGGAGAATCCAATTGGCGAACTCCGGGAAGCCGGCGTCCTCGATGTAGAAGCCGCGCCCCTCCCCCCCGTCCAGCTCGTCGGGGACGCGAACCGCGCTCGTTATCACCGGCCCGCGGCCCGGCTCGATGACGGCGGGCATGCGGTGCCCGTTGTCCCCGCGCCGCGTGCAACGGACGGCGAACGTGAGTAGATCGCCGTTCCCGCAGAAGCGTGTGCCGAGGCGCGGGCTGATCGCGGGAAAGGCCGCGCGGTTTCGCAGCAGCAGATAGGTCGTGCCGAGGGTGCCGGCCGACAGCACGAGTCGATCCGCCGTGACCGTGTGCTTCGCGAGCGCCTGGGTGTCGGTGGGATGGCCCTCGCTCTCCGGCGCGTGCTCCACGTAGTGGATGGCATAGCCGCCGCCCTCACGGGGCTCGAACGAGCGCACCTCGCAGCGGGTCCGGATGTCGGCGCCCGCGTGCCAGGCGGCGGTCAGGTAGTTGTAGTCGAGCGTGTTCTTGGCGCCGTAGTTGCAGCCGACGTCGCATTCGCCGACGAGCCGGCACGTCTCGCGGGTGCGCCCGTGGATGTTGGGGCGTGCCTCCCGGATCGGCTCCCCCGGTATCGGCGCCGCCCCCGGTTCGGGTGCGAACGTCACCGCCAGCTTCGGGAGGAACCAGTCGAGGCCGGCGTCCTCGGCGGCCGTCTTGAAGGCACGCGTCTTCGGGGTGGCGTCGAAGGGCGGTTGGTCGAACGGGTAGGGCTGGGCGTCGAGCATCGCCTCGGCGCGGTCGTAGTGAGGGTCGAGCTCGGCCCTGGTGACGGGCCAATACTCATAGCCGCCGTGCTCGAGGTCCTCGTGGACGAACCAGCGCTCGTCCTTGCGGATCATCACGTTCGCGTAGATCAGCGAGCCGCCGCCGAGCCCGCTCGAGACCACAGCCTCGAGCCCCCCGAACGACCACAGGTCGAACATGCCGTGAAGGCCCTCGCTCGGATCCCAGAAGTTGTTCTTCAGCCCAAGGGGGCTGCGCGGGAAGGACCCCGGAGGGTAGGCCTTGCCGCGCTCGAGGACGAGGACACGGCGACCCGCCTCCGCGAGGCGGAATGCGGTCACCGCTCCGCCAAAGCCCGATCCGACGACGACCGCGTCGAAGTACTGGTCTTCCTCCGTGCCCAAGGGTCTCTGCGTAGTCGTATCAGTCGCCGCAGTGCCATGCAAGAGCCGCTGGAGGGATCGGGCACCGGCTTGCGCCCGGCTGCCGGCGGAAGTAAGGTCGCGCCCATGGCAGGAACGGGCGCCGCTCCGAACTCCCGCGAGTCGCTCAAGGGCGCAGGGTGGGTCTGTCCGCCGGGACGGTTCCGAGCTTTCGTTCCGGCCAAGCACCCGCTCTCCTGGCTTCAGCCGCGGATGATCTGGGACGCGCGCAACGACGTGGTCGCGAAACGGATGGGGGATCCCATCCACGATCTTCGCCGGGCTTGGATGCGCGCGGTCGAGCAACGTGCGGAGGGCGAAGGCGACCCCCGGGCGATCGACCGCACCGGTGCCGGGGACGTCTCGTTCATGGTCATCGGCGATCCGGGGGAAGGCGACGCGTCGCAGTGGGCCACGGTGCCGCCGCTGGAGGCGACCTGGGAGGGGACCGACTTCGCGGTGATCATGAGCGACGTCATCTACCCGGCCGGCAACGCGAACGAGTATGAGGAGAAGTTCTATCGCCCATATCGCGCCTACCCGTCACCGATCTACGCGATCCCGGGCAATCACGACTGGTACGACGAGCTCCGTGGGTTCATGTACCACCTGTGCGGTGTGGAGGAAATGGGGTCGCCCGAGTACACGTATGCAGACGACCTGCCGCCGTGGAAGCAGAAGGTGCACCGCCTGCTCTGGCGGCAGCCGGATCCGCCGACGCCGGCGCAGGAGGCCGTCCGCTCCTCGTGGCGGCCTCTTCCCGGCCAGCGATCCCGACAGCGCTCGCCCTACTGGACGATCGACACCGATCCGGTGAGGATCGTCGGCATCGACACCGGGATCCTCGGTGGCATCGACCGCGACCAGGGCGAGTGGCTTCGCGAGGTCTCGCGCGACCCGAGCCGGGCGAAGATCCTCCTGACCGGAAAGCCGCTCTACGTGGACGGTGAGTACCACCCGGGCACGATCGAGGGCGGCGGGACCGTGGATGAGATCGTGCGCGACCCCGACTCCGGCTACATCGCGGCGATCGGGGGGGACATCCACAACTATCAGCGCTATCCGACCCAGCTCGAGGGCGGGCGGAAGCTCCAGTACCTGGTCGCGGGGGGCGGGGGGGCGTTCATGCATCCCACGCACGACATACCGCGCGTTCTCCTACCGGGGGTGGACGAGGACGGTTTCGTCTGCTATCCGCGGCGCGGCGACTCGCTGGCGCTCTTCAGCCGCCTCTATGACCGCAAGCTTGGGTTCGGGCGAGGCCACTTCGAGATCTCTCCCGACGAGGCCGCCGTCTACCTGGGCGAGCGGCTCGGCATCAAGCCGGGGCGCGACCACGACGATGTCGTCCTCAGCGACCGTGCTCGCAAGGCCGCCGAGCGCATCCTCCCCCTCCCCGGCCGCGCCCGGGGACCGCTTCACCCCCTGTTCGCGCTCTGGTTCGATATCAACGAGCCGCCGATGTTCAAGAGCTTCCTTCGAATCGACACCGGCGAAGACCAGGTGCGCATCCGCTGCTTCGCCGCAACCGGCTGCCGGGACCAGGAGGACAATCCTCCGATCGAGGACGAGCTCATCGCCGATCGAGCGGGCGACCGCTGGACCTGGCGCGAGGCGGGCCCGGGCTGATGTCCGCCCTGAGGGGGGCAGACGCCGAGGCGCTCTTGCGCCGGTACCAGCCTCAGCTCAGGTACGACTCCAACGAGGCTTTCTTCTGCGACTCGGCCGCGGAGTGGACGGACAACCCGTACAACACCCTGACGCGTGAAGGTCGTGACGATCGGCCTGGGGAGCTGCTGGCGGCGGCGAAGCCCGAGGCGGGGAAGGCTCAGCTGAACCTCGCGTTCCTGGCGAAGTCGCGCTACACGAGCGGTGAGTCGGTCGAGGCCGCGGATTTCGTCGGCTGCTCGCGTCGCGACTACCGAGACCAGTACGTGGCCCTGCGGCAAGATCGCGTTTACGCCAACCGGATGTACGGCCGGATGAAGGAAGACCGCGGCCGCACCTGGCTTCAGTACTGGTTCTTCTACTTCTACAACGACTACAACCTGGCGGGAGGGTTTGGCCTCCACGAGTGCGACTGGGAGATGGTCCAGTTCCGGATGGGCGGGGGCGGCGAGGTTCCCGACGTCGCGGTCTACGCTCAGCATCGGTGGGCCGAGGTCGCGCCCTGGGGTGAGGTCGAGAAGGTCGAGGGCGAACCGTCGACGCCGATCGTCTACGTCGGCCGCGGCTCGCACGCCTCCTACTTCCGCGCCGGCTTTCACGAGACCGAGGCCTGGTACGACCTCGCCGACGGAAAGCGCACCACTCCCAAGCTCGAGCTGGAGATCGTCGGTGACGAGGAGCCGTCCTGGGCGACCTGGCCCGGCGTCTGGGGCGGCACACGGGCCCACATCTCGGGGCTCGAAACGGGCAGCCCGACCGCCCCCTGCCGACACGGGCAGTGGGCGCATCCCGCCGAGCTCCTCGAGGGCGCCCGCACGGTCAAGCATGGCTCGGCTGCGCCGGCTCCTTCCATTCGTGTCTCACGCGCGGGCGATCAGCTCGAGCTGACCTACGACTTCCGGCGCGATCCAGAGCGAAGGCCGGATCGACTCGTGGTCACGGTCAACTCCCAGGACGACTCGCTCCAGCCTCGGACCTTCACATTCGTCGTCGATACGGCGCTCTCGGGAACGATTGCCACGACGGTCGAGCTGAAGCCGACTCAGCATTACGACGTCTACGTCAGCGCCGTTGACGCCGACAGCAAGCCGACCGAGTCGGCCCTCACCCTCATCCGGCCGGTCGGCGCCGAGGAACCCGAGCCGGTCCCCGTGCTGCCCTGGTTCGGTCGAGTCGTGGACGCGATTCGCCGGTTCTTCGGGCGCGCCTGACGCGCATGTCATCGGACATCCGTCCATTGTTCGATCGCAGATTCTGTTGGATCGCCTACCTTGACGGCGAGCGCTGGAGATGAGATTCTCGCTGCGAGCCTGTAAGGGGGGCGAGTGAGAAGCGGCGCTGCCGGGCCGATAGATGAGGTGATCCGAGGGGTGGTCTGATGCTCTTCGCGGGTTGCAGTTCGTGTGGGTCAGTGGTCCCGCTCTATTGCGGTGGGAAATTCATGCCGCACGTGCCGGTGCCAGTGGAGCCCTCGCCGATGGGGCCGGCCTGCGGGTGGTGCGGTCCCCTGCCTCCCATCTTCGTCTGCACGATATGCGGAACGGTTCAGGGCCTGTACCTGCCCGGAATGACCGTCCCGCCGGCACAGGGCGCCGGGATCGCGCCCCTCGTCGCGCCCGTGGTCCAGGCACCCCAGGGCGCCTCTCAGGCCCAGGTCCACGGCGGGCTCAAGGAGGCCGGGCACGAGTTCGTCAGCTCCTTCGGCAAGGGGCTCGGCGAGCAAGCTGCGCAGGCGGTCGGCGCATGGTTGAGGTGAGAAGATGATCTCGGGACTCCTATCGAATGCACTCGCGGAGGACGCCAGCGCGGGGAAACTCGAGGCAGCGATCGCAAGCGAGGCTCCCGACGTCCCCCGCGCCGACATCACAGAGCTCGCCGAGTTGCTCGAGCGCTACCTCAACGGGGTTCCGAGCGCGCTCGATGCACTGACCACCATGGCGAAGGAGCCGCGGGTCGGCCGAAGCGTTGGTTTCGCTGCCGGCCAGGTTCTGGTCTACCTCGTCGACGAGGACGACCTCTTCCGCGACGCCGACCTGGGTGCGCTCGGCCTTCTCGACGACGCGTACCTGATTCATGCCTGTATCGCAGCGTTGCGACTGGAGTTCCCGGAACTGAGCGTGCCCTCGACCTACGCGCCTCCAGACGAACGCTCGCTGGCCGCCGTGCGCGGGCTCCTTCCGGCTGGAGTGGCCGCGGCGCTGGATCGAACCACCGAGAATCTTGTCCGGGTCGCGGCCGCTCTCTATTCCGGCGGCGGACAGGGTCCATCAGGTCCACCACCATCGCCGCCGACACTACGCGTCGGCGAGGCGCTCGCGGGTCTGCACTAACACAAGGAAGGAGCCGAAATGGAATCCTCAGGCACTCCGGAACCGAGTGGGGCTTCGGCCAGCGGCAAGCCTCCGCCGACGACCGGTACCGAGGAGCGCTGGTCGGACAAGGTCAAGACGATCGGTGGACTCGTAGCCGTAGCGGTGGGGGTGTGTGTCGTCGGCGTGATAGCGGTGATCGCGCTCATCAAGGACTCGGACACCGCCGCCACCATCGCGAGCTCTGCAGGCGGAGTGATCGCGACCGTCGTCGGCGCTTACTTCGGGGTCAAGGTCGGCAGCGACCAGAGCAGGACGGCGATCGAGGCCCAGCGGGAGGAGGCCGCCAAGGCGCAGATCTACGCCGCGCACCTTCCGCCTGACCAGGCAGAGGACGTGCTTCGCATCGCCAACGAGACCGTGGGGAACATTCGGACGCGATAGCCGCCGAGCCCGCGTTCCTGAGGTTGAGCAGGTGGCGTACGCCTTCGCGTATACGTGGTTCTCCTCGCCAGTCGCCCTCATCATCCGGGTTGGCGCGCCCTCCCGCCTACCGCACCGAGGCACGGGCGAGCACGAGCTGATCCGCGTCGGCGGAAACCACTAGCGCTCGCCATGCCTCCCCCCCTTCCGGGCTTCGGATGACGAGATCGTCGTCGTCGGTGAGCTCCCATCGCGCCGCCCGGGCCTCGGGCCGGTCCGTCGGCCCGGGGCCGGCTTCGGTCCCCTCTCCGCCCTCGCCGAGGTCGAGCTCTCGCCGGCCGCGTGACGGTGGGAGCTCGGTGTCGGCCGGAACGAACACCATGTGCTCGTCCGTGTCGCGCTCGTGAGCGTGGACCCAGCGACCACGAAGCGCCGTCCGGTCGACGGCCATCGTGCCTACTACGCGAACGAGCTCCGGGGGCCCGCTAGCGTTGCGTTCATCCGGCCGACCTGCCCGGCGCTGAACATCAACATCGCGGCGTCGTCGACATAGTCCATGTAGTTTACGAACATGTCGCCGTTCGGGCCGTTGTTGCAGGTGACGTGCGGGAACGTCGGCTTGCCGTAGTTTGGGCCGGCGGCGTTCGGCGTGTCCGCCACCCGGTCCCCGCCAGAGCAGCCCATGGTGTCGCCCCAGATGTGGCGCAGGTTGAGCCAGTGGCCGATCTCGTGCGTGGCCGTGCGCCCCAGATCGAACGGAGCGGTGGCGGTGCCGGTGGTTCCGAACGCCGAGTGCAGGATGACGACGCCGTCGGTGCGGGCCGGCGCGCCCGGGAACTGCGCGTACCCCAAAAGGCCGCCGCCGAGGTTGCAGACCCAGATGTTCAGGTACTTGCTTGCCGGCCAGGCCGCGACGCCACCTGTGGAAACCTTCTTCACCGTGTCGTCCGCGCCGAACGCGGCGATGTCGGTCTTCGTGCGCGTCACGCCGTCGGTCTGCTTTCCCTGCGGATCCCGCGTCGCCAGCTTGAACTCGACCTTGGTGTCCGTCACCAGGCTCTGCCACGGGGCCGGGACGTTGCTCTTGTCCGGGTTCGTCGCCCGGTAGTCGCGGTTGAGAACCGAGATCTGGGTGTTGATCTGCTGCTTCGAGATGTTCTCGACGTCGCGCTTGTAGACCACGTGGACGACGACCGGGATCGTGATCAGCCGGCGCATCGCCTTCTGCGCCTCGCCGGTCCGCAGGGACCGCTCCGTGAACTCGTCGATGCGCAGCTGGTTGGCGCGGTAGGAGGGAAATTCCTCGCTAAGCCGCTCGTGTACCTCCATGGCTCCGCACGTCCGCCGCGGTGCTGGACTCATTGTTCATCCTCCTCCTCTCGCCTCGCGGCGAGGATGTCCCTCCTCGATCGAGGAGTGCTTGCATTACCTCATCAGGTGCCGCTTGAACCTCCTCTCAGCAGTCCGTTGGGATCGCCACCTCGCCGTCCTCCCTCATCAGGCGCTCGACGACGTCGTCCGACATCCAGACTCTAGCTCGCCAACACGTATGGTTCGAAGACAACCCATGCTGTTCACTCGCCAATGGATCGCTCCACAGACCCGGGATCGACAGCGGGTCGGTGGGGTTCCATCGCGGTTGGGACGCAACGAAACGTGGAACCCGTCAGAGGCCATCGGGTCGAGACTTGCGACCCGGGTGGCGCCCTTGTTGCCTTCCCTCGCTAGCGGTAGCCTGCCGATGCCGACAGTTCGAGGGGCTAAGGGGAGGACGCTCGATGGCCCGTGAAGGGGCAGCCTCAGAGGCCAGCGGCCCATCCGGTCGCTACCTGACTGCGGACGGGGGCCGCGCAGACGAGTCTGCCGTGCGCGCACGGCTCGACGATCAGATCGCCTGGTATGACGCCAAGAGCCAGCGGAACCAGCGCCGGTTCAAGGAGTTTAAGGTGTGTCAGATCGTGGTCGCGGCCGCGATCCCAGTCGCCGCCGCAGTGTCCGCACCGCTGTGGCTGATGGGAGGGGGTGGCGCGCTGATCGTCATCCTGGAGGGACTGCAGCAACTGCAGCAGTATCAACAGAACTGGACCACCTACCGCTCGACTTGCGAGCGGCTAAAGCATGAGAAGTTCCTCTTCCTCGGAGGCGCCGGACCCTATGCCCTGGCGCCTGAACCGGAGTCATTGCTGGCCGAGCGGGTCGAGGGTCTCGTCTCGCAGGAGCACGCGGCGTGGGTCTCACATCGCGAGGAGGGCAACAGGCAGTTAGCAGGCTGATCATGGACGGGGAAGGCGAATGAACGAGACGGCGCGCCCAGCGGCGCTCGCGCGCCGAAGGTGTTCATCAGCTACCGCCGTGAGGACAGCGCTGCCTACGCCGGACGCTTGTACGACGCGATGGTGGCTCGATTCGGCGAGTCACATGTGTTCATGGACCTCGATCTCGCCCCCGGGGTCGACTTCGTCGAGCGGATTACCCAGGCGGTGGGTGCCTGCCACGTCCTGATCGAGGTCATCGGGCTGACGTGGGCGACGATTACTGACGACGAGGGCGCGGTCCGGATCGCGGATCCCGACGACTTCGTCCGCCTAGAGCTTGAGATCGCCCTCGGGCGCTCCGATGTAACGGTGATCCCAATCCTTGTCGGCGGAGCGCGGATGCCGGACCGGGACGACTTGCCGACGGAGGTGCGGGCGATCGCGCGACGCAATGCGCTCGAGCTCAGCGACGTGGCTGGCGCTACGACATCGGGCGGCTAATTACCGTGTGTTAGAGGAGCTCCTCGCAGGCACAACGGCGGTCCATCCCGCCGCGACAAGGCGCGACTCAGATGCGTCTCCCGAGGTTTCGTCCGCGGTCTCCAAGGCTGGGTCTGCGGGCGTTCGGCCTCGTATCGCCGGCCGACGGCAAACCGGCGGCTGGCCTCGGCGTCGCACGGGTTTACTAATCGGCGCCGCCGCGCTCCTGCTCGCCGGAGCGGTGGCGGTACTCCTGAGCGGGGCGCTGGGCGGCGGCTCCGGCGGCCCCGGACCGGAGCAGCTCGACTTCAAGCGCTTCCAGGCTGCGACCTTCGGGGTCGACGTGCCGCGACGTTGGAAGGAGGACCCACAACCGCCCGGTGCTCTGGCCGGGCTCAGCAGCCGAAATCAGCCGCTGGAGCTGCAAATCATCCGGGACCCGGACACGTCGCCTGAGGACCGTGCGCGAGAAGTGGAGATTAAGCAGAGCAAGCAGAAGGGGTTCGAGGCGATCGAGATGGCGACCCTCGAAACGATCGCCGGCCGGGCCGCGGTGCTGTTCGCGTACAAGCGCAACGTACCGGGGCTCGGCCCGGCGACCGTCTACGTCTACTTCTTCAACGCGGGTGGGTACGGGTGGAGAACCCCCGCGATTGCGGGCGATGCCGCCAATAACGGACCCGAGTTCGCCAAGACGATCGCGACACGGATGGCCGAGACACTTCAATCACCGCCCCCCTGATGCCGACGGCCCACCGCGTCGTTTCAATAGCGGCTCGTCGCACACGTCGAATGCCGGTCGCAGCGTAGCCTCGAAGACGGGCTCGGGGCAGCTCGACGGGTACCCCGGCCTTGATTGATCGAAGCTCGGACGGGCGGCTTTGACGGGGCGGCGCGGTGTTGATATACATGGACCCAGCCAGCCCTATCCGAAGGCGGTCAACCAAAGTGCCAGACCCAGGTATCAAGCCGTCCCCAACCGGTTCATTTGGCGAACGTAAGGCTCAGCCGTCCGCCGAGAAGGAAGTGGCGCCTGCCTCATCATCCAGGGACAGCGTCCAGAATTTCACGCGGCGGCCGAAGGATGAGCCGGAAACGGGCCCGCAGGGCACCGCGAAGCGCCCCCCGAACATCGACCGCGCGACGCCGGAGGGGTAGGGCGGAAACGTGTGGGTTGCCTTTCACAACAACTCCAACCAACACGTCTGGGTAGCAACAATGCGCCAGGACACCGACGCGTGTGGGGGTGAGGGCGGGGACTGGCGCACCGAGGGCTGGTGGTCACTGTCGCCGGGCGAGCAGAAGACGGCGTTCGGGACAACGAATCAGTTTGCCTACTTCTATGCCGAGGCCGAGGACGGCAGCTGGTGGGGCGACAACTCTGGACCCGGTGTCTACGTGACCGACGACCAATTCGATGACTGTCTTGCCATCGGACATTCCGCCCCCTGGCGCATCGTCAATATGGCCGAGATCAACGTCGGTTGGCCGCCCGCCTTGCCGGGGACGCACACGATCAACCTGAACTAGCCGATCCCAGACGGCGGCGTGCTGCCGTGCACCCCAAAATGCGCGGTACTCCTCGAGCCCACCTTCATCCGCTCTCGCCACCCGGAGCAGGGAGTATGAGGTGCGCTGTTCAACCGACTCCCTGCCATCAAGCAGGACCGGCGGCGTCCTGATCCCCCTTTCGACGCGGGCCAACGCAGAGCCCCCGCGGCCGACAAGTCGACGTTGGCGAGCGGCCTCTACAAGCTGGGCGCCCTGCTGTGCACGCACGAGGACCTGCACACTGCGGCCGCCGCCCGACGCTCTCAGCACGGATTCGGGGGGCTGATCGTTGGCCGCTGAGCAGAGCGGAGGGGACCGCGCCAAGGCCCTGCCCGAAGACATCGACGAAGCGTGGCGAAGAGCCCCGGCGCCCTCGCTCACCGCGGGAGTTCGCCTCCCCAATCCGGAACGGCGGAGCGGCCTCGTTCATCTGCACTATTAGCAACGCTCTGTCCTGCGCTAGGGGCCGTTCCGGC
This sequence comes from uncultured Actinomycetes bacterium, assembly GCA_963710955.1. Lineage (GTDB taxonomy): Bacteria > Actinomycetota > Thermoleophilia > Solirubrobacterales > 70-9 > AC-56. The sequence continues at coordinate 107,721 of CAVQCK010000008.1, forward strand.
GTCCTAGCGTCTGAGGCACCTTGACCCGAGCGTGGTTCGGTGGGAGGCTCGAATGAGTACAAGCCACGGTTCGCTGCGCCGGCGCGGTCGCGCGGACCCGGATAGGAGGCGCGATGCCACGCAAGATCAAGGGTTACGGCTGGACTCCGGACCTCCCCGACGGTCGCGACCTGCTCTACGCGGCGCCGCCCAGGGCGCTCATCGAGCTGCCGCCCAAAGTCGACCTGACCGGTGACTGCCCCAACGTCTACGACCAGGGGCAACTTGGAAGCTGCACCGCAAACGCGATCGGCGCCGCGCTTGAGTTCGATCAGCTCCAGCAAAAGGAGGAGTCGTTCACGCCCTCGCGGTTGTTCATCTACTACAACGAGCGCGAGATTGAGGGCACCGTCGACTCCGACTCCGGGGCCCAGATCCGCGACGGGGTCAAGAGCGTCGCGAAGGACGGAGCCTGCAAGGAAACGACCTGGGCCTATGAGATCGACAAGTTCCGCGACCACCCGCCCAAGGACGCCTACACCGAGGCCGAAGACCACCAGGCGATCCGCTATCTGCGGCTTACCCAAGCACTGAGCCAGCTCAAGGGGTGCTTGGCCGAAGGCTTTCCGTTCGTCTTCGGCTTCGCCGTCTACGAGAGCTTCGAGGGCCCGGACGTCGCCAAGAGCGGGCACGCCCAGATGCCACGGGCCGGCGAGCAACAGCTCGGCGGGCATGCGGTTTTGGGGGTGGGCTACGACGAGGACCAGCAGTGGTTCATCGTCCGTAACTCCTGGGGCCCGGACTGGGGGATGAAGGGCTACTTCACCCTTCCCTATCCATACCTCCTTCAGGGATCGCTCTCGAGCGATTTCTGGACCATTCGCTCGGTCGAGTAGGGACGGGACGAGGGCGAGGGGGGCGAAAGGCCGCGGGGGCGCCACCGGTGAGTGATCCTGCGCCGGCTCCGCCGACTCCTGAGCCGCTTCAGGGACGGAACGGACTCCGACGCTGGATGGCGGAGATTGACGAACACTTTCGGGGCTGGCAGGTCGTCGTTGATGATCTGCGAGATGCCGGAGGCGCCGTCGTCGCAGTCGTCGCATTCAGATTCGCGGACACGAGAGCGGCGTCGAGCTGGATGAGCCGATGGGTGCGCTGGCGCGCTACGCCCGCTAGATCCAGCCTCACCTCGAGAGAGTCGGCGCCATGATCGAGTTGGATCGCGGAAGCTGCCTCGGATGCAGCTGGCGCGCAAAGCAGGGGCGTCTACTCCCGCAGCCCGGCGGGCTTCGAGGGCTTCCGAAGGCTCGCCGAACCAGGCCTTTGTGGACATGGTGACCGGCGAGGGATACGCGGACGTGCACGAGCATCGGGCAGCGGCATTCGAGCGTGCTGAACTCATCGCCACCAGCGCATGGGAGACCGGACCCCTAAAACCGAGTTCGCGTTCGTCGCGGCCTTCATGCCGTGGATGTCGCCGCGCCGCTCGAGAGATCAGCGACCCGATCCCAGATTGGGCCGAGCACGGTGCTGAGCGCAAGACGGTCCCATACACGGTCACCGACGACATGGACGCGCCGAACCCGACTCCGGAGAGGAGTACTTCCACACCAACACCCAGCTCTACAAGACGCTCGACGAGCACAACCGCCTCAAGATCGGCCGATGGCGCGACCGCGCCGTGGAACGTCCCCCCCGCCTGGCACCGAGCCGACGATGGACGGGTTCGTCACCGACTACATCAGCACGTTCACTGGCAGAATCCTGACGGCGGCTTCGAGCACGCGATCCTCGGGTGCGACTATATGATGGGCGGCGGAGACATCTAGAGGGGAGATGGACTATGTCCGAGTATCGCGTCGGCGGGCGCTGGGACGTTCATCAGGGCAACGGCTATCACGTGATTTTCGAAATCGGGCAGCATCCGCCCGACGGCCAAGACCTCGTCGGTAGCGCGACTCTGGACGACGGCACCACCGGGGGAGGGAGCGGCCGAGTGCAGGGCAACCAGTTCCATTTCAGGGTCGAATGGCCCAACGGATCGGTCGGCATCTACAACGGCACCTTCGCTCTGGACGGACGCATAAGCGGCATCTCGTTCGACGAAACCCATCCTGAATCGCAGGCGACATGGTGGAGCGGGGCGAACTTCGAGAAGTAGCGCGGACGGCGCTCTGATTCGGCGCCGGCCAGAGCGAGACAGCCGCTCGGGGCCTGATCTCGTGAGATCCGCCTCCCTGGGCCCGCCAGGCTGACGGTCTGTGAGCGGCGGAAACGGCTTGTGTCTCGACCCCTTTGGTTCTGAGGAGTTCCTGGTGACGGCCCGGGGCACACGGCCCGATTAAGCGCAAGCCGCGGCGAAGTCGATCCTCCCGGCCCAATCGGGATGGTCGATCAACGGGTTGCGATTCCCCTGGAGCTCGGCGACTACGAAGTTCCGATGGAGCTCGTAGTCACTGACCGGATCTCCCTCGTGCCAGTCAAGGATCATCGGTAGCCGATCGGGGGTGAGCTCGTGCTCGGAGTCGCCGATCACCCCCGGATAGCGTAGGAGGAAGTAGAGCGTCGCCCGGGCGACCGGCCCCTTGCCGGCGCCGGGCTCAAAGCCGACGTCCTCGCGCTGGCCGCAGGCCTCGCGCGTGACCTCCTCGGTGTCGGGGAAGTCGAAGTAGGGGTAGTTGCCGCGAAAGCTGTTGCAGCCCATCTCGCAGGCGAACAGGTGGTGGATGTCACCCCGCATCGGCTCGTGCTCGCCAAACCACGACTGGCAGACGACGTGCTCGCAGTTGTAGGGGAGCTCGGCCTCGATGGCGGCGGCCTCGGCCGCGAGCTCGCTCGGTCCGAGCACCGTCCGGCGGAGGTTGAAGGCGAGCATGCGCTCCGTTCGTTGGCGCTCGACCTCGGCGTCAGCCCGGATCAGCTCCTCCGGGGTGAAGGTCTTGCCCGAGTAGATCGAGCGCAGGACCCCGTCGGGGTGCAGGTCGACCCGCGGGTAGACCATCTCCGACGGCCTATAGGCGGGGCGGGGGTCGTGGGTGCGCTCGAGGAGCTCTGCGAGCGCCGCGCGCAGCGGCTCCCCGTCGTCGGCGTCGAGACCCTGGTAGTAGGCCTCGCGGGCGCTCTGGTCGGTGGCGTCGTCGTAGTAGGGCGCTTCCTCGGCCTCCCTGACCTTTGCCAGCGCCGCGTCGACCGCCGCCGCCACAGCTTCATGAACTCGAGCGCTGACCGGGTCCGTCGCCACGGGTCGACTCTAGCTCGCCAGCACACGTATGGGTCTGTTTCACACGCCTGCATCTCGTCGCACATGCGCGCCACCGAGAGGCGCTCCTTCGAACCCCACGGTTCTTCGTCGCGGGTGGAGCTGGATCACGGTGAGGTCGCGAGGCGCCCGTGGGGCACTGCTGCTTTCGCGTGAAAGCAGAAGCGACGGCGGAGGCCCATAGTCGTCCGCATCAGCATCTTTCGCGAATCTGAGTCGCTGTCCCACACGTCTTCGCCGTCGCCAGCGGCAGCATGGCGGCAATGGTCCGGCAGGCGTAATCCCGTGCATAGCGGCACCGGGAAACGACGAGTAAGGAGTGGAGCGGCAAGAGCGTGAGGGAGGGAGGGAGGGAGGGAGGGAGGGAGGGAGGGAGGGAGGGAGGGAGGGAGGGAGCCGGACGACGTACGCGCTCTCATTACCTGGGTTCAGAATCACTCACGCAGCCAACGCCGGTGGCCGGTGCGCTCTCAAGCCAGGATTGGCCCCACTGGGGGATACTCAGCGATCAGCGCCGCCCGAAGTTCCGAGAGGCGCGGCTGCTCCTCCTCCGCCGTGGCCACATAGCTCGTGTCGAGGAGCATCGGCTTGCCCCACGCGAGCAGTGGCTCGAAGCGATCCGGATCGGCGTCGCTGAGACCGGGCAACCAGTCCGCTCGCCCGTAGACGAGGTTGCCGCCGATCATCACCAGCTCGACCCAGGAGGGATCGGCCGCGACGACATTTTCCCACGCATCCTCCTCGCGGCGCTCGAAGACGACGAGGTCGGCGGGCCGCCCGCGCTCGAGGCGACCGAGCTTGTCCTCGAGCCCGGCGATCATCGCCGCGTCGCGGGTGACCATGTCGACCATCTGCTTCGCGGTCGGCTCGCGCCCTCGCTGCTCGGCGATGCACCGCCGCGCGACCTTCATCTCCGCCAGCAGGCTGGTGCTGCCGCTCGGCAGCCAGTCGGCGCCGAGCCCGATCGGAAGCCCGAGCTCGAGCGCGTCTGCGGCCCTGGTGGTCTCCCCGTAGAGACGCAGGTTGGACTGCGGCGACCAGACCAGCTTCGCCCCGGCATCGTTGAGATCGGCGAGCTCGTCCTTTATCAACGCGGTGCCGTGGATGACCACGGTCGCCGGGGTGAGGGCGTTGAGTGCGACCAGCTTCTCGAACTCACCGCGCGACAGCTCGTTGTCGGAGCGGCCCTCGGCGAGGTGGACATAAAAGGCCTTCACCTCGGCGGCGTCGATCCCGGCGAGGATGCTTCGAAGCGAATCCATCCCGAACTCGCTGCCGGGGGTCGGGAGGTCGATCAGCGCCCGCCCGACCTGGGAGCCGAAGATCCACTTGTCGACGTTTCTGACCAGCGCCTCGTCCTGATAGCCGCTCGCCGCCCCGCCGGTGCCCTGGATCGCGGTCACCCCGCCGACCAGGGCTCGGATCTCGGCGTAGCGAAGCTGGGTCTTCGGCGGCAGCACCTCGAGCAGGTGGTTTTGCGGGTCACGAACCAGGAGCCTGTAGAGATCGCTGCCGCGCCAGGCGTAGCGGTTGATGAACTCCTTCGGCGGCTCCCAGGCGGCGAAGATGTTGAACTCGGGGTGGCCGTGGAGGTCGATCAGGCCGGGGGCGATCACGCCACGGGTCTCGTGCACGCGAACGCCCTCGGGGCGGCTCTCGGCGACCGCCTCGATCTGACCTCCGTCGACGACCACATAGCCGTCGGCGATCGCTCCGCCGGGCGCCAGCACGGCGCCGCGGAGGGCGACCGGCTCCGCCAGCGGCAGGGTCGGCGCCGGTGCGGCCGCGAGCGCGGCCGGGGGCGGCGGGGGCAGCTCCTCAACTACCCCGGCCCGATATGCGGCCTCGAAGCGGTCGTTCGGCACCTGAATCTGCCCGGCCATGGCTCCGGCTAGCCCGTCTCCGGCGCATGCCAGATCAGCGTGTGGCCGTCATCGGGGGAGGGCCGGGAGACCGAGTTCTGGGCGCTGCCGGCCGCGCGCCGACCCACGCGTCGTCGCCGACCCCGCGAGCCCCTCGCGAGAGCGGAGAGGCATCGAGCGGAGCCTCGCGGAACTCGACCAGGCGAACTAGGAGCGCGACGAGTCGCGCGACGCGGCCCGAGGCCCCGCGGACGTGCGGCATGTTCGGTGGTCCTACTGAAGACCCGCGATCACCGCCCAGGTCGCAATTGCGCCACAAATGCTCGTGTAGTGCCCATAAGCGGTGTAGTAGCCGACCGCGTAGGTTGTCTGCATGTTGACGCGAAATTCCTGCGTCGGCAGGTCACCGTTGATCACAGGGTCCGACATGTTGCGAATGACCCCCCACTTGGGCGGATCATTGAGCTCAGAACACAGAAGTCCGAGAACGGCATCTCCCATTTCGACGGCGCAGCCCTCCTTGTCGAGGCGGTTCTCCGACGTGCCGTACTCGAAGTAGTCCGTAGTCAGAATCGGCCAAAACTCGGGCATGTCGTGTCCGTCGATGCGGATCTGTGGCACGTTGCCGCGGCCTTTGAGGGGTGGCCCATTCCACGCATATTCCTTCGTCGGCGGACCGATGTCCGGCTCTTTGAGCTGATCTCCAACCGGCCGCATCAGCGCCTCGGCTTTTCCGACATGGTCGGTCGGGATGTCCCAATTGGATTCGTAGGACTGGCCGTTGAAGGGCTCATTCTTGAACTCGTCGTTGAGACGGAACTTCGCGCCTCGCGTGATCACCACATCGCCGAGACCGAAATTTTCGAACACCGCTCCCGAGGTCCCAATCGTGAGGATCAAATCGGCTTCGGTCTCTTCAATCACGGCGCGGAAGAGCTCCTTGACCGGCAGAGTGGCGGTCCCGTCGCCGGTCTTCTTCCCATCCTGATTCATGTGCAGCTCTGATTTGATGCAGAGCACGGCTTTCGACCCGATCTGGGTCGGGAAGTAGCTCGCCAAGCGTCTCGCGTTCAAGGCAGGAGCGCCTCCGCGGATCTGATCTTTGAGGGCGTCAAAGCCCTTGGTGTACGGGAACCAGCTGAGCCGGCTATGTCCTGGGGTCAGGATCTGTGCCAGCGCGTCAGCCTCATCGGCGGTCCAGGTGATCACTGCGACATCACAGTTGGGGAACGGATCATCGTCCTGCGGAGCTTGCGCGGGAGCCTGAGGATCCGGAGCCAGGTCGTCAGGCCACTCGATCGGTGCCAGGGTCGGAAGCATGGCCTCGGCCTCGGGCGCTGGGACTATCTGCGTTCCGCGCGCCAACAGATAGCGAGCGATTTCCAATCGGTTGGGATGTATGAGCTGCTCGGGCATACGTTCGCCTCCTCTCGCCTACGGCATCAGTTTCTCGGCAGCCACCCGGCGCTGTCAAGTCACTTGGACGGACAGGTCGTGGCGTCGAGCCAATGACCGTCTTCCCTGAAGCTATGTGAGGCCTTCGACGGACTTCTGCTTTGCGCGAAAAGCAGGAGCAAGCTGCGGAGGCGGACTCGCTCGATGATCCGTGTGTCGTAGCGAGCGACGAATCGGGCCCGGATCCGCACCCACGACGCCGTGGTACCACTTTGGTACCGACTGCTGTGTCCTATGTGTCCAGGTCGTCCGCGCCCGGGGACGGTGGGGACGCGGGGGACGCTCACGGACACATCTACACCTGAAGCTGTTCGGCTGGGGGCCGAAAGGTCGCGAGTTCAAGTCTCGCCGCCCCGACTAACGGGAATCGCCTTGATCGGGGCGATCCACGTCTTCATGAGCGCGGCCCAGGCGACTCGCGGCCGGATACGACGTTGTCCGTGGTCGCCCCGGGCGTGCCGCACTACCCGATGGGCACGATTGATCCTTCATCGCTCATCGCCGCTTCGACGATGGCAATGTCCTCCTCCGTCGTTCCGCCGCTGACTCCGACGCCGGCGATCACCTGGTCCTCGCTGGTGAGCGGCACGCCGCCCCTATCGCGCAGTATCTACCGCCTGCGACGGCGAGGAGGGGATAGAGCTCTTCGCCTGGTTGCACGAGGGGAACGAGGTCAGCGGTGCGCATCTGGACGAGGGCGGACGTGTAGGCCTTCCGCTCGGCGATCTCGAGGGAGAACGCCGGCGCTCCGGTCATGCGGTGGGTGAGGACGACGTTGCCGTGGATGTCGATGACGGTAACCGCGACGGGTACGTCTTGTTTGAGCGACTCGGCCTCGACGCGGTCAGCGATCTTCTTCGCGGTGGTGAGCAAGTCAATGGTCATGTGCTTCCTTTCAGGAATGAGATCGGAGTTCGGATTTCAGCGCTCGCCCTCGAGGCCCAGTTGTCCCACGTAGAATCCGAGTCGATTCTCCGAGTCTCCAGGCCCCTGGAGCCCTTGCTCCAGGAGGGCTTTGATTCTTTTCTGCGCCGCTGGGCGCTTGACGGACGCCATGCAGATTGATGCCCGAATTGATGCCCGCCATCGCCGCATCCGCAGCCCCGCATCCCTCCGGATAAGGAGATGCTCAAGCCCGCCCACCCCGTCGTCTACACGATGCCTCCTGGTCCCGAGGTTGTCGTACTAGCGACAAGTCGGCCGCGATTGACCGGGCCGGCATGTGCTGCCCTTGCCGCCTGCGGCGGCGAGCGGTAGGCTCGGCATGTCAAGAGTTCGCCGACTCCAGCAAGACGAGGACAGCTGATGGCCGAGGACGAGGCACTGCAGCAGGCGAACGGCCCGACCGGCCGCTACGCGACCGCGGACGGGGCCGCCGACGACGACTCCCTCGTGCGAGCGCGCCTCGAGGACCAGATCGCCTGGTACGACGCCATGAGCCAGCAAAACCAGCGCCGGTTCAAGCAGCTCAAGGTTTGCCAGATCGTGGTCGCGGCCGGGATACCGGTCGCCGCCGCGGCGTCGGGCCGGTGTGGCTCATGGGAGCTGGCGGCGCGCTGATCGTGATCATGGAGGGACTGCAGCAGCTTCAGCAGTACCAGCAGAACTGGACCACGTATCGGTCCACCTGCGAGCGGCTCAAGCACGAGAAGCTCCTGTTTCTCGCCGGCGCCGGGCCCTACCAGCCGGCGGTCAAGCCCGGGGCGCTGCTCGCGACGCGCGTTGAGGGCCTGGTCTCGCAGGAGCACGCGGCCTGGGTCTCTCACCGTGAGGAGGCAAGCCAGCATCCGGCGGACCACGCATGAGGGGAACGAGCGAGACGACAGGCACTTCCGCGCCGAAGATCTTCATCTCGTACCGCCGCCAGGAGACCGCCGCCTACGCCGGACGCCTCTACGACGTGGTCGCAACGCAATACGGCCAACACAACGTCTTTATGGATTTGGACCTCGAGCCCGGGATCGACTTCGTCGATCGGATCACGCGCGCCGTCGGGTCGTGCCACGTCCTGCTCGTCATCATGGGACCGAGCTGGTCGCAGGTTCAGGACGAGGGCGGCAACCTACGGATCGCCGACCGCGAGGACTACGTGAGACTCGAGGTCGAATCGGCGCTGCGTCGCGCGGAGGTAACTGTGATTCCGGTGCTCGTCGGCGGTGCGCGGATACCGGACCGGGAGGAACTGCCGCAGGAGCTTCAGGCGCTCACACGGCGCAACGCGCTGGAGGTTAGCGACGCGCGGTGGGGCTACGATGTCGGTCGCCTGACCACAGCGCTCGATCAGATCCTGGCAGGGGCGGGCATCCTCAAGCTGCCGCGTTCGGGCGAAGCGCCCCCGCCGGCGCTCCCGACCTGGCGCCTGGTCCTCGAGGCGGCGATCGTCGGAGCCGTTGCCGCCCTGCTCGCATCCCTGTTGGGCGACGCGATCTATCCCGTGCCCGATAACAGCGACGAGGCGGGCAGGATCGTTCGCGCGATCGTCGTGCGATCGGAGACGTGGGCCGTGGCCGGCGCAGCCCTCGCGGTCTGGCTGACCATACGCATGGGCGGCGCTCGGTTGGTGCGTCGCGGCGTGCGCGGTCTGGTGATCGGCGCGATCGGCGGCGCTGTGGGTGGCGCGATCCTTGCGGTACCGGTCAACTTGTCGGCGCTGAACCTGGGGGAGACGGCTTCGGATTGGCTCGACGTTGCGGGACTCGCGGTGACCGGCGGTTTCATCGGCGTCCTTCTCGGATCCCTATGGCGTCCGCCTCGCGTCGGGGCTGGGCTCGTGAGCGGGGTGGCAGCAGGTGCGGTTATCGAGTTCATTCTGCGCGTGCCCCTCGGATGGAGCGGGCCCGGTGCCTTCGCCATCAGAGGAGCGGCGCTCGCCGGCGCCGTGGTGGCCACGCTGAGCTTGCTACGTGCGCAGGAGCCAGCCGCCGCGCCCACCCCAAGCATGAGAGCCGATAAAGCCTAGCGAGCGCACTCGACCTGGCCGCGCGGCGGTGGCGTTGGGGCATGGGTATCCGGCGAGGGCCGAGGAAGTGCCGCGCGCACAGTGGCCGGTTGATGGGGGCTCAAGCGTGCATGAACCCAGTCGGCTTGATCCGGCCGGCAGGGCCGTGTAGTCGCCGCGCACCCTTAGGCGCTGATCCCCGGTTCACCTGGCGCCCAGGTCATCCGCAAGAACCTCAGCGCGATTGACATCCGGGTCGAGATCGCCGTAGGGTCAACTCCTCGTGGCCACGGAAGCGACGTTCGATCAGCTCCTTGAGTGGCTCCAGAGCCGGTCGGGCAAGCGCGTCTATCTGGAGGTCGGCACCACGGCGACCGACACGGAGATGGAGGCGGAGGCGTTCCCGGTCGCGCTGTGGGTGACGATCGAGGGCATCGAGTCAGCCACGAACATCGACCTTCCGGATGGGATGGGCGTCATGGTGCGGCTCGGCGAGGAAAGGAACCGCCTCCACTTGGAGCCGGAGCGGATCACGAGGATCGAGAGGCACATCGACGCGTGGAAGGTCTGGTACCCGGATCGCTTCTACGTTGGCCTGAGCTGGTGATGGGCTAGCGCCAGCCCCGATTGCAGGGGGCACACGCGGGCCGCAGATTCGCCGGCGAATCATCGCCGCCGACGTTGATCGGGATGAGATGGTCGATTTCGGTGGCTGGCGCGCCGCAGACGTGGCAGGTGCGGCCGTAGCGCGCGAACACGAGCTGGCGCTTGGCCTGCCAGCTCCTGCCGAAGGGCCGAGGGTCTATGCGTTTGACCGGCAGGTGCGGATGGTTGCGCGATGGTCCCGTCAGGCACGAGCGCCGAAAGCGAGGCGGCGGCCTGATTCAGACTCAAGCAGCCGGTTCGGCGGTCGGGCCGATTTTGCAGGCTCTTTACGTACGAGGCGGCGAAGGAATCGAACCTTCCAAGCGGTGGGCTACACCGCCCTGCTGGCTTTGAAGCCTTGGATGCTGGTCTTGTGTTCTTGTGGGGAGCGCGGCGTTGATGCTCGCGGGTCCAATCCGTGGCTCGCAACGACCCCACGGGCCAAGCGGGTACGGCTCGCTTGCAGGCCGGGTCCACGCGCCCGGCGATCTTCGTAGACGGAATGCGCTAGCCGCCGCTGTGGCGTTCGAGGTACGCGGTGAGCATGGCTGCCGCCTCCTCCTCGTGACCTGGCATCAGGTGCCCGTAGCGATCAAGGGTGACCGTGATGCTCGAATGGCCCATGTACGCAGAAAGTGCCTTGGCGTTAACTCCGGCGGCGATCATGAAGGCAGCGTAGGTGTGGCGACATTCGTGAAGCCCGATCGGTGAAAGGCCCTGCTGATGCCAGCTTCTGCGCGCTCGACGGACCAGGGCGGTTGTGTTCAGCGCCTCTCCTCGCTCGTCTGCGAAGAACAGGTCCTCGCCATCTCCCGGGCTGCGAAGCCTGTGCGCAGCCAGATAGGAGCGAAGCGGCGTGGCAAGTGGGACGCGCCGGCGTCCCGCGCGACTCTTCGGATCAATCGGCCCGGCCTTGTCGTCCCAGCTTTGCTCGATGCGGACCAGGCCGTGCGCGAAGTCGACGTCCTCTAAGCGCAGGCCGCGGATCTCTCCGCGGCGCAATCCGGCGAAGAGCGCCGTCGCCCAGACCGCTCGGTCCTCGCTACCAAGAGCGCTCAGAAGCCTCTGGGCCTCGCTCGGCGCGGCGATCCGATCGCGCCTTCCGCGTGGCGCCGGTAGCGCCAGCCCGAGGGTGGGATTGACCAGAACATCCGCGCGCGTCAGCGCCCGGCGATAGATCGCCTGCAGCGGCAGAATCGCGTTTCGCACCGTCGAGGGGCTCCGGCCCGAGGCGACCAATGCATCGACGAGATCCTGGACCGACGATCGGGTCAGCGCCGAGAGGCGAAGGTGGCCCAGCGCTGGCAGGACCTTCGTTCGCAGCGCCTGCTCGTAGGAGCGCAGAGCGGACGGCTTATATGGGGTCCCGGAACGGGTCCTGATGATCCCTGCCTCCGCAGCGGCGAGCCATTCCGAAGCGGCCTCCGCCAGCGTGGTTCGGCTCGGCGCCCGAAGCGTTCCCGCCCGCAGCGCGGAATGGGACTCCGCGCGCCAGGCCCGAGCGTCTGAGAGTGTCCGGAAGGTCTTTCGGATCGTCTTCGCGTCGCGGGCCGAGAAGACCTGCGCCTGATAGCCGGGCCGGCAGTCGCAGCTCTCACCTCGCCGGCTTGCGCAGCGGCGCGAATGGCGAATGACGATTCCCTCGGGTCGGCGGCGGGAGGACATCCCAATACGTTTAGCTCTGATCGGCCGAGATTGGAAGTCCTCGTTGCGCAGGTGCGATCGTCGCGCGATCGGGAAGTTGGGCGAGCCGCGCCTCCTGGCTATCCGTTCCAGCGCCGATTGCGTAGCCGGCGCGCGCTCAAATCTCAACGAGCCGCGGGAAGATGCACTTAAGCAGGGGTTTCTAGCTCTAGCGGAGGGGGAGGGATTCGAACCCTCGACACGCCTTGACGACGTGTAACGGTTTTCGAGATCTTCGAAATGGTCTTGGTGACCGGTTGCGTGGACGCGTGCCTCGCGCGCCCCGCTCGGCCCCGGCGGGCGCGCAATCGCCGAGTGACGGTGAGCACGAGCGCTCCGACGAGGATCGCCACGCATGCGCTCCACCCGACGGGTCTGGCTCGTGTGAGATAGTCGCGGGGTGACCGCCTCCGAGCAGTCCGCCCCCCGCCTCGTAGCTGTCGATGACCTCGGAGCCTCACAGGTCGCGGTCGTGGACGAGACACCGCACGGAGCCCTAGCCGTAGGGATCAGCGCGGACCAGCCGTTCGCGGTCTCTAACCGCTGCCGCCACCTCTTTGCGTCGCTGGGCAAGGGGCAAGTGACCGAGGACGGATGCCTGGAGTGCCCATGGCACGCTGCGCGCTATGACGTCGGGACTGGCAAGATGGTGCGGGGTCCCCAAGGCGCATTCAAGCCGCTGGCGGGCGCCGTCAAGGCGACGACCGGGGCCCGATCCCTGAAGACGTTCCCGGTCGAGTTGCGCGACGGCGCAATCTGGCTGGTCGGCTGAGCGACGCTGCGCTGCGGTTGCATGGGGCAATAGCCACGGGGGGTCGACGTAATCACCTGCCACGCCGGACGGATCGGTTCGATGACAGGCATCGAATCAAGCAGTGAGCAAGGAACGGGCGGCGAACCTCAAGAATGAGAGGGCTTCCGCTTCGCGTACGCGGACTGGATCGAGTCGCGCTATATGCCGGACCTGACGGTCCCGCCCACGCTCGCGTGGGCCCTCGCGCGTGCGCGAGCCGCACCGCTCGCGGCCTAACGGCGCCGGAGGTAATCCCTCCAGTCCGGATGGCATTCATCGAGCCGTGTCTTGATCCCAGCCTGATCCCCGTGAATCTCAAGGATGCTCCCGGCCTTGGGAGGCACATCGTCGGCCCAAAGTGCCGGCTAGTAGAGGGGCGGATGAGGGGGCTCAGCCCGAGTGTCCGGGGGGCTGCTCGTCGCGAGCCCATTTCTCCGTCCCAGTTCTGCGAAATCTCGTCAGCTCGTCACGCCTGAGTCGGGCAATCCCTTCTTGCTCGGGCGACTGCGGGCCTTGAGCCTCGGTTACAACGAGCCGGGGGTCGCCGCGCTCGGCCTCTGAGGTTTGAGCGGGCCGCGGCGAAACGCGGCGTGGAAGCTAGGCTGCGGGGCGTGAAGGTCGCCTACATCTTCTCCACCTCCGGGCACACGGCGAGCTACAAGCTCGGCAAGATGATCCTGCCGCAGCTCGAGCAGGGAAACCACGGGGCGGAGGTCGTCGGGATGTTCTTCTTCGACGACAACACCTATGTGCTGCGCGCGGGCGATCCGCTCGGCGAGCGCCTCGCCGAGGTTGCCGATGAACAGGGGATCATGCTGATGCTCTGCGACCGGTGCGCGATCGAGCGCTCGCTCGCGGAGGGTGAGCCGGGCGACTGCCGTCCCAGCGGCACCGTCGCGGGAGTGCGAGTCGGCTGCTTTCCGGACCTCTACGGGGCGCTGTCGGGAAACCCGCCGGACCAAGTGATCACGCTGTAGCGGCGAAGCGCAACGCGGTCCAGGGCTCGTCGAGCCCGCTAAGCGACCGGCTGGCCGCCGGCGACCGAGGCGCGCTGGATGTCGGTCGGCTCGGCGCAGCAGAACCATGCTTCGGTGAGCCGCGGGCGCGGCTCGACGTCGCCAAGGTCGGCCAGGTCGGCTGAATGTCCCGCGGCATCGGCCACCGCCCGATACAGGGTCCGAAACGTGGACGCGCTAGCGACCTCCGCCGCGACATCGGCCTCGACGATTTCGGCGAGCTCGGCGTGGAGGCGATCCAGCTGCGGATCCCCGGCTTGCCAGTCGTACGTGAGGCGGTCGCGATCGTAGTCCTGCAGGTGCGGTGTGATCTCGGGGAGATCGAGCAGCAGCGAGCCCTTGGGCACGAGCAGACGGATCGTGTACTGGATCGGATCCACGTTCCCCACCATCTCGTTGGCAATCACGAAATCGAGGATCTCGAGGATGTCTTGCGGTGTCGCCCAGGGCGTGAACGGCAGCCACGACGGGCGGATCTCGATCCCGTGCTCGCGCAGCAAGGCCACCGCCTGGGCGGCCTCGTCCGCGGTGTGACCCTTGTCGAGATAAGTGAGGATCTCGGCGTTGAGCGACTCGAATGCCGAGATCACGAAGAGGCACCCATACTCGCTGAGCTCGGGCCAGACCTGACGATGCTCGAGAATGTGCTCGACCTTGGTCGTGCAGTCGAAGGTGACCTCGGGAAAGTGGCGGTGAAGCTCGCGCGCCACTTGCAGGGAATGCTTGACGCCGTTTAGGAAGTCCGGGTCGCCGAAGGTGATATGGCGCGCCCCCGCCGCCACCAACTGGGCGATATCCGCCATCACCACGGAGCTCCCGACGATCCGGATCCGGCCGTCGTAGGCGACGGGCACCGGGCAGTGCCGGCACTTGTGCACGCAGCCGTGGCTGGCCTCGACGTACCCCGCGAGCTGCTGCTCGCCATCGCGCTCCAACCGCGCATAGCGCTTGAGGGGCGGCAGCTGCCCTCGGCTTGGGGTGTGAAACTCGTGGCGCCCCAGGTCGATCGAGCTGGTTGCCGGTCGCAGCGCCGGCGAGTCGTCGAGCGCCCCAACCCACGCCACCAGTTCCGACTCGTACTCGCCGGCGATCAGCCGGTCGACCAGTCCACCGATCGACGGGTCGTCACTGACCGCGGCGTAAAGACCGTAGAAACAGATCGGCAACCGCGGCCGGATCGCTCGAATTTGCTCGGCGGCGCCAATCGCCAGCCGCATCGCGGTGTGCATCGGAACGGAGACGCCAACGGCCTCGGCCCAGCCGATCTTGTCTCGATCAAGCTGCTCGACGGAGAGATCGATGCACCGAACCCGATGCCCGGCGGCCTGCAGGGCGGCCGTCGGCGAGGCCAGGTGCAACGGCTGATGACCAAGCTCGTAGGTGGAGATCAGCAGGACCCGCACAGCGCCAGGATAGCCTTCGCTTCGCTTCACTCCGACGGCTCGCCGATCACGATCTCGGATCCTCACCGGCCTCGGCGAGGATCGCCCTGACTCGCCGGGCCGCCGCGTCGGCCGCCGGCGGATCGTCGGCGCGGATCACACCGCGGCTCGCCGACAGCGAAATGGCCTTGACCACGCAGGGAAGACCGACCTCGCCGGCCAGCCGCGCCACGTCCGCGTCGGGCCCGGCAACCCGGTAGTCGGGCTGGGGCAGGCCGGCGGCCGCGAAGGCCCCGCGCATGGCGGTCTTGTCCCTGGTCGCCGCCACCGCCTCGGGCGGGTTGTGCGCGAGCCCCAAGCGCGCGGCGGCCAGCGCGGCCACGAGCACGCCCTGCTCGTCAGCGCCGACCACGGCGTCGAGCGGCTTGGCCTGCGCCCGGGCGACGATGGCCTCGGCGGCAGCCTCCGGCCGTCTCAGGTCCACCACCAGCGCCCGGTCCCCCATCGTCCCGGACATCGCCTGCCGGCGCTCCGAGGCGACCACCACCTCGGCGTCAAGCGCCCGGGACGCGTCGAGGAAATCGCTCGCGCGGTAGGTGGCGGTGGGCAGCACAAGGAGGACTCGGGCCATGTCCGTATCGTAGGTAGCGACGGGCTGGGCCACCGGCGAGCGACTACCAGCCGTACGGGATGCGAGATGACCGCCGAAGACACAGCCGAGCCGACGCTTGCGATCACCGAGCAGGCGATCGAGAAGGTCAGGGGCTTCCGCGCCCAGTCCGAGGATCCCGAGAGCCAGGCGCTGTGGGTGGAGGTAAGCGGCGTCTCGGACGGCGAGTACGTCTACAAGATCTCCCTCAACGCATTGCATGTTGCGCGCCAGGGCGACGTGGTGCAGCGCCACGGCGAACTGGCGATCGTGGTGCCCGAGTCAAGCGTCGAGAAGCTGCGAGGCGCCACCATCGAGTGGTCGGAGGGTCTCGCGCAGAACGGCTTCGCCCTCGTGAACCCGAACAGGCCGCCGGCTCCGGCGGAGCTGCCGATGATGAGCCCGCCGATGGCGCCACCCGCGAGCCCGCCCATCGACGCTCCGCCGCCCGCCGACCTCAGCGGCGACCTCGCTCAGCGGATCATCCAAGTGATCGACCAGCAGATTAATCCGGCCATCGCCGCGCACGGCGGGCATGCGGAGCTGATCGCGGTCGAGGAGGACACCGCCTACCTGCGCCTGGGCGGCGGCTGCCAGGGCTGCGGGATGGCCACCGTCACCCTCGGCCAGGGGATCGAGGTCGCGATCACGGGTGCGGTTCCCGAGATCGCCCGCGTGGTCGACGTCACCGACCATGCCGCCGGCACCAACCCCTACTTCGAGCCCGCCAAGAAGTAGGGCGCTGCGGCTTTTCCCCCGTGTCGTCCGGTTCGATCAACGCGCGACCTCCCGCTCACCCGCAGGACAAGCCTAATTTGGCAACCCGTGATGCGACGGCCTCGTTAGCATCGCGGCGATGCACCAGATGCGCGTGCTTCGCCCCGCCGAAGGCGTTTTCGCCTTCTACGACGGACGCATCGAGGGCTATCGCTACGCCGCGGGCCCAAACTGGGTGGACGACGGAGCGCTGTCCCTCGGCATTGCGAGCTACGCGGTGGTGGCCGATGGCGAGGCGGTTATCTATGACACGCACGTGTCGGTCGAGCACGCGCGCCACATACGCGAGGTTCTCGAGGAGCAGGGCGTGGCGAAGTTCACCATCGTGCTCAGCCATTGGCACCTCGATCACGTCGCCGGCACCGCCGCCTTCCAGGACTGCGAGGTCGTTGCATCCGCTCGCACGGCCGAGTTGCTGGCGCGGTTCAAGCATGCGATCGAACATGGTGAGCACGAGGGACCGCCGGCTATCGATCCACTGATACTGCCGACCAGGGTCTTCGAGGATCGTCTGCGGCTTGCCGTTGGCCGAACGCCACTGGAGTTGATCCACACCAACATCCATAGCGATGACGCGACGGTGGTCTGGTTGCCCGAGCGGCGGCTACTCCTCTGTGGCGACACGATGGAGGACACGATCACCTATGTCGACGAACCGGAGAGCCTTGATGCGCACCTCACCAACCTCCGCGGACTCTCGGAGCTCGCCCCGGATCGCATCCTGCCCAACCACGGCGATCCTGACGTCATCGCGGGGGGCGGCTATTCGAGTGATCTGATCGCCGCCACCGAGCAATACATCCACACGCTCGAGCGCTGCCGAGACGATTCGAGCTTGCGAGATACCGAACTCCGGGAGCTGATCGCCCCGTCAATCGAGGCCGGGGCCATCCACTACTTCGCCCCCTACGAGACAGTGCACCGTGAGAACCTCGAGACCGTCCTCGCCGCCACGTAGGGACACCTCAGTTCCGCTTTGCGCGAATAGCGAGCGTATTGGCTGGCGCTCGCACGCTCTCGCATCGGACGAATAACACAAGTGCTGGCGAGGCCTGAACTGACGCCTGCTCTCGCCTGAAAGGAGGCGTCCCGGTTCAGACTCGCGAGACGCTCGGATTGCACGCGACGAACGCGCGTTTTCGATCGCGGCTAAACCACCCCTATTGCGAGGTTGAGCCTCCTTTTCAGATCCTCCGGTTTTTCGGGGCCAGGGACGCCTGTCGGATGTAAATGTCCTGCTTCTGCGACGAAGCGGCACTACTCAACCGCTTCGAAAAGCGGCTCAGCCGCCGGGATCTGGAAAGCGGTATTCGAGCGCCCATGTCGCATGCAAGGGCCCGGCTAGGGCATTGGAGCCCGCTCCCTGCTTGTTATGGCGCATCTCAGCGAGATACTGCGTAGGCGATGTCGCAGGAGAACGTCGAGAGACGTGCTCAAGGCGTACGAGCACGGGAATCGAGGTGGTCTCGACGCGGCGGTCGAGCCAGTTGACGATGAAGCGGGTGCGCCACCGTTGTCGACATATCCAGAAATCCCCCACGGAGGAACGTCATGACAACGAAAAGGCTCATCAGCACTCGATTCGGATTCGATTCGACCGCTGCCGAAGTCATCGACGGCATCGACCTCTCGGGCAAGCGCGCGATCGTGACCGGCGCCTCGTCGGGCATCGGCGTCGAAACGGCACGGGCGCTGGCAAGCGCGGGTGCCGAAGTCACGCTTGCCGTCCGCGACACCGACGCCGGCGAGCGGACAGCCGCCGACATCACTGCGACCACTGGCAATGACGCAGTTCGGGTCGACCGGCTCGACCTCGCTGACCAAGCGTCCGTCTCAGCATTCGTCGCGGACTGGAGCAGGCCGCTGCACCTGCTCATCAACAACGCCGGGGTGATGGCAATCCCAGAGCTCGAGCGGACGTCGGAGGGCTGGGAGATGCAGTTCGCGACCAATCACCTCGGCCACTTCGCGCTCGCGCTCGGCCTCCACGATGCGCTCGCCGATGATGGCGGCGCCAGGATCGTCTCGCTCAGCTCGGAGGCACACCTACGCTCGCCCGTGGTCATCGACGATCTGAACTTCAGATTCCGCCCATACGACACCTGGCTCGCCTATGGGCAGTCGAAGACCGCCAACGCTCTGTTCGCCGTCGAAGCGACGCGCCGCTGGAGTGGCGACCGGATCACCGCCAACGCGGTCCATCCGGGCGCAGTAGAGAGCAACCTTGCGCGGCATATGGACCCGGCCGTTCTGCAGGGCCTGACCGAGTCGGGCAGGTACGAAATCAAGACCCCCGAGCAAGGCGCCGCGACCAGCGTCCTCGTCGCGACCTCACCACAGCTCGAGGGCATCGGCGGCCACTACTTCGCGGACTGCAACGAGCCACCGCTCGTCGACTCGAGCGAGGCGTCGCCGCCCCGCGGCTTCGCCGTCGCGCCCTACGCCCTCGATCCGGACAACGCCGAGCGCCTCTGGGACGCCTCGCTGCGAATGCTGGGTGCCGCTGGGCTGCGGGAATAGGCCAGGGATCAGTACGGGCCGGCGCCGGGGGCGCGGATTTTTTTGACGGCGCTGGTCGTCAATGCGTTCGAGTAGACCTCAGAAAAATGCCTTGGCGCCTAGGACTCGGGACGCCTGAGAGGCCCTCAGACGCCCTGACGGCGGTGCGCGAACTCGGGGGTACGCGCTGGGTCACGGGGCTCTTCGGGGCCCTCTTTCTGGTGTCCCCGCGGCGGGCCTGCCCGCCAGCCTCGAATCTACAAAGGGCGGAAGTCGCCGTGCCCGATCTTGCTAACCGGCCGCCACGTCGAAACCCTCGTCGGAGACAGACACCACGGAAGAGCTGTACGCGTCGTCGACGACCGCGATCGCTTCGATCTCGATCAGGCACCCCGGGTGGGCCAGCCTCTCCACCCCCACTAGCGTGTCGGCCGGCTTGTGATCCCCGAACAGCGCCACCCGGCCCTCTTCGATTGCTGGCAGGTGCTCGTCCCGGTAATTGACGACGAAGATCGTGATCTTGGTCACCTGCTCAGGTCGGGCACGGGCGGCAGCGAGAGCACGGCCGACGTTTTCGAACGCCTGGCGGGCCTGGACCGCCAGATCACCGGGACCGACGAGATTGCCCTGACCATCTTCGGCGACCTGCCCGGCTACGAACACCAACCTGCTTCCGGTCGCAACGATGACATGGGTGTACGTTTGGGGAGTGGCCAGCTCCGCGGGATTGATGCGTTCGAGCGGCATCGATTTCGGCGCCCTCCTGTGGTTGGGGACGATGGTGTCTGCCGTGAACGACCTCGAGCGTAACCGGCCCGCTTCTGCTTTCGCGCGTGGTGGCGAGCGTGACCGGCGCGCGGCCACGCCCGCCTTGGACGAGGAGCGGAAGCGCTGTGCTGACATCACGCCGCTGTCGCAACGGACGAGGAACGAGAGCCGCTGCCGACGCTCGAACCGCTCTCGCAACGTGGGGAAAGCACAAGTCCTTACGACCGACCGGCCTGGGCGCCGCTTCTACAAGGAAGCGGCACCACGAAGCCGCTTCGACAAGGGATCGGCAGAGCGCAGATAGCGGTAGTCCGCGCCACTTCTGCTTTCACGCGAAGGGAGTCGTAAGAGCACTACCCATGCTGTCAGCCAGCGTTGTCCCTCGGGTTGACTTCACGCTCTTCCAAGAGCTGAAGGATGCGGGCGGTCTGCTCGCGGATCTCCTCGATGCCGCGCATGATCCGCTTGGGCGGGAAGTCGTCGGGCATCCGCTCGAACATGCGACCGCATTCCGCCTCGCAGCGCTCGCGCAACTTCGGGCCGAGCTTGCGCGCAACTAGCACACCGGTAGCGGTGAGGGCAGCGCCGATCAGTACGCGTCGCATGTTCAGCTCGCCTCCAGCATCGGAATCATCCCCGATCGTAAGGCGGGCGCCCGCCGGCGCAGCATCCCCACTGCCCGGCCGTGCCGGTCCCGGGCCTCATCCGGGCCATCGTGGCGATCATCGCCATGCAGCCAACCATCATCACCAGCGGGATCAGCGCGAGCAGCACCCACCAGGTGGTTAGGGCGGCGGCGACGATGACCGCGGCCGCCGCGACTGCGGCCAGGAAGAGGCCGAATAGCGGACCGCTTCGTCCGAAGCACATCATGATTCCTCCGTTCCCTCGTTATCAACTGTCGACCTAAAGGACGATCCGGAGCGCGCGAGGGATACACCTCCCTAGTCCCCCTCGGATGGCGGTGCGTCCCACGCCGGTAGCCTGGCCGGAGGACCCGCTATGGCCGATGCCACCAAAACCGCCCCCGTCGTTGAAGCTCAGCTGGCGCAGCACCGCGCGCGGATCCGGCGCCACGTCCTGGCGATGGTGCGTGATGCCGACGAGGCCGAGGAGCTCACCCAGGAGACCTACGCCCGTGCGCTCACGCGCACCGAGGACCTGCGCGACCCGCAGGCGGCTCTCGCCTGGTTCTATCGGATCGCCACCAACGTGTCGCTCGATCGCCTGCGCCAGCGCCGACGATCGACCGTCCCCATAGACCCAGCCGTCGGCGCCGCGAAGGCAGGCGAAGCTGCGACGCGCGAACGGCCGGCGTCCCTGATCGAAGCGGCGCTCGAGCGCTCCGAGATGTCTGAGTGCGTCCAGGGCTACCTCGTGGCGCTGCCTGACGACTATCGGGTCGCGCTCTTCCTCCACGACGTCTACGGGCTCACCAATCCCGAGATCGCTGAGCTGCTGGGCTGCTCGCTACCGACCGCCAAGATCCGGGTGCATCGCGCCCGGCGTCGGCTCCGCGAAGCGCTCGCGTCCGCTTGCACCTTCGAGCTCGACGAGCGGGGCGTCCTCGTCTGCGAGCCGCGGTCCTCGACCTCCACCGCACCCCAGTAGCGACCTGCAAGGGCGTAGTGCGGCGCTGCTCCCTTGCGCGAAAAGCAGAAGCGCTTTCGGGTTCACGCGAAAGCAGAAGTGGGCGGGCCGATGACCCGCCAGGGCGTCGAACGCTCCGCGTTTCGGGCTCTGAATAGCTGGAGGGCATTCGCTCCGGGGCTCCGTCCCGCGTAATGCGGTCCGAGCAGCGCCGCTTGACTTCCTCAACCGCTATCGCCGCGAGGAGTCCCAATGCCCACACCGCTACCGGCACTCAAGGTCGACGTCGCACAGATCGACGAGGCCTGCGTGATCCGAGTCCAGGGCGAGCTCGACATCGCCGGCTGTCCGGAGCCATTCAGGCTTCTTGTGCGGGTGGCCGCCGACGAGCCGCAGCCATAACCGCGCTAGGCAGCAGCAGCCTGCTCGGGGACCAGCACCGGGGCAAGCGCCGCGCGGTCGTAATACACCTCGTTGCGTTTCACCCGGTCGCCCTCGATCAGGACCAGGTCCATCCCCCCGACCTCCACCGTCTTGCCCGTTGCGCGGGAGGTAAGGGAGGCGCGCCAAAGTGCGCTGCTGCCGTCGAGGTCGGCCAGGGCGAAGACCTGCTTGACCGTCCAGTGCATCTGCCAGCGGTCGAAGAGCTTGGTCAGATAGCGGCGCATGCCATCAGCCCCCTCTACCGGACCACGCGTGTTCGGGTCGATGTAGGTGAGGTCGTCGGTGTAGCAGGCGACCACAGCCTCCACGTCCTGGGCGTTCCAGGCGGCGACCAGGGGGTTCTCGATCTCCTTCAGCTCGGCGAGGTCCATTGCTCCTCCTTCGGACAGGACCAACTAGCCAGCTCTGGGAGAGTATGGTGGTTCCGGCTGGCCCTGCGGCTAGAGCTGGCCAAAGTCCAATTGGCCGCCGAAAGCGCCTACGGCGCGGACGAGGCGAGGAGCTGAGGCAAACGGGTTTGCGGGGCCAGCTGCTACTGGTAGTGGCGCATTCGTTCCCGAGCACTGCGGAAAGCCGGTCCGACCGATTGTCCAAGCTGGCGCCGTTGCTTGAAGTGGTGAATGAAGCGCGGGATGTATGTCAGCCGGTGTCCGACGCCCTGCCGTAACCCGCTCATGAGTCCGAGCCTACTGCTACGCCGCGCGCGGTACAGCCCGTGCGCGGGCGAGAGCACACGCGAGCGTGGCGAGGATCGTCAGGTCGGCATGGAGCGCGACTCGATCCAGTCCGCGAACGCGTAAGGGTAGTAGCGCCCACTGATCATTTGCGGCTTCTCGGGGCTCTAGGCCGAGGCCGTTTGCTCGTTCTCGAGCACGAACAACTCCACGGAGAGGTCGGGGTCTTGGTGGTTGGCGCTCATGAACGCCCGGACCTTGCGCCCGGTCAGCCTCTCGATCGCCTCGACGAACCGCGCCTGCATTGAGTCCTGCCAAAGCTGCCTGGTCTCGCGCACCGCATACCACCTGCCGTCCTCGAACAGCGTCTGCTCGCTCGCCGTGTAGCCCCCGCCCAAGACGACGACCGCGAGGTCTGACTGCAGATAGGTGCGACAGCGGGTCGGCCCCTTGCCACCGTGCTCCTTGTAGAGGGCAACCACGGCGTTCGATATCTGGTTGCCCAGGGCGCCATCCGCCTCGCCGCCAGGCTCGCTCGTCTCTGGCATCTCCCCGAAATGAACGTCGCCGCCTTCCACGGCTCCTTTCCCTTGCCACAGCGCTGTTTAGACGCAACGCCGCGGCAATGTCGTACTGCAGAGCCAGAGTAAGGCGGTCAGGGGCCCCGCGCATCCGTACTTCGAGGCAGACCTGCAGCCTTTTCCCGCAGCGTTGAGAGGCGGTCGTCACGCGACTTCGGCGGCCTGCTACTCGCTTCGAGGTCCCTTCGGCTTTCGAGCGGCGGCGCAAGTCGGCGCTTCCGCTTTCGCCTGAAAGCAGGCGTCGCGACTTAGATCAGCCATGGAGCGCCTTGCGAGTCGGCCGTCGCCACTCGTCCGCCGTTCGCCACCGCAATCAGCCCGGCGATGCCGACGAGGTAGAGCATGAGCACGACCAGCGAAGCGATGCCCATGCGGAGTACCTGGCGGCGCGGGCGCATGATCAGACCCCACGCGCAGGCTTGCGCATCCGAGCGATCCCTGGGAGGTGATGATCGGGGTGGATCGCTCAGCGGCTAGTGTGACGCCATGAGCGAGCCCGCCCACGGATTCAACGAAGGCCAGGCGGTCTGGGTCGAAGACGGCGACGGGAAGCAGCATCCCGGGATATTCGTCGGCGAGAACGAGAGCGCGAGTTGGTTCGGCGGCGGTCCGAGCGCCTACGTCGCGCACCCTGAGACTGACCAGGCAGAGGTGGTCTCGATCTTCCGCATCACGCCAAGAGACGAGTAGCCGAGCCCGAGATGTTCCTGCAGGTGATCGCGATCGATGACCGTGCCTACGAGGCCGAGAAGAGCGCACGCAGCTTCTCCAACAGGCTGATCTTCCCGGGCGGCTGCCTCTGTGGCTCATACATGTCGTGTTCGATAGCCGGTTGGAAGGATCTCTCCAACGAGCGAAAGGCGGCCAGCCGGGGGCCGATCGCCCCCTACCTGGTCGAGATCGACCGAGAGACTGCCGCGCCATGAGTCCCCTGGTCCCGATGGTGGTCGAGCAGACCTCGCGCGGCGAGCGCGCCTTCGACATCTACTCGCGGCTGCTCAACGAGCGAATCATCTTCCTCGGCACCGAGATCAGCGAGGACATCGCCAACCTCGTCGTCGCCCAGCTGATCCACCTCGAGTCGGAGGATCCCGAGAAGGACATCTCGATCTACGTCAACTCACCGGGCGGGCCGGTGTACGCCGGGTTGGCGATCTACGACACGATGCAGTACATAAAGCCCGACGTGCAGACGATCTGCGTCGGCGTGGCGATGAGCATGGGCGCGCTGCTGCTCGCCGCCGGCGCCGAGGGCAAGCGGATGGCGACGCCGAACTCGAAGATCCTCATCCACCAGGTCTCCGGCGGGTTTGAGGGCCAGGCGACCGACATCGAGATCCACGCGCGAGAGATCATCGACGTTCGCGGCCGGCTCGACAAGATCATCGCCACACACACCAACCAGTCGCTCGAGAAGGTCGCCAAGGACACCGAGCGCGACTACTTCATGAGCGCCGAGGAGGCGAAGGCGTACAGCATCATCGACCGGGTGATCGAGCACCACTAGCCTCGACTCGCCGGTAAGCCACGCTCGGGGGCGGGTCTTGCCCCAAAGAAATGTCCTCCTGAGCCGGTCGCGAGTGCCTCGTCGGCACGGTTATGGAGTTCGCGTGGGCCTTCGCACCGCCGGCTCCGTGCCTCTCGCCGGAGCTGGCCGGCCGGCGATCACCGACCTTGCGGTCACGGCACTCCTAGGCCGTGGCCCTGGCGCCGCAGCGCTCCTTCAGCAGCTCGTCGAGATAGGATTCGGCGCCGTCCTCGTCCTTGTCGAGCGCGTACATGAACTCTGATGCGAGGTTCTTCTTGGCGCGCATGTACATCTGCTTCTCGCCAGCGGAGAGGCCCTTTCCCGATTCGCGGATCGCCAGGTTGCGGACGACCTCGGCGAGCTCGTAGACGTCCCCGGTCTTGATCTTCTCCCGGTTTTGCTTAAAGCGGCGGGTCCAGCTCTTCGGCATCTCGGAGGCCTCGTCGGTGAGGACGTCGATCACCTTCTCGACCTGCTCCCCATCGATGACGCGGCGAAGGCCAGCCATGTGGGCGTTCTCGCACGGGACCATCGCGGTCATGCTGCTGTGGAGGATCTGAATCGTCAGGTAGTCGCGCTTCTCTCCGAGGAGGTCCTTGGTCTCCTTCTTGAGCACGACGCCCGCGCCATGGTCCGAGTAGACGACGTTGTCGCCGACCTCGAAGTTGCACGCCGGTAGCTCAACCTCGATCTCGGCCTTCATCACCTCATTTGCCACCTCTTCACTTAACTCCGAGATCGCGCCCCCCTTTCGATTGTGGCGCTCGCGTTCTGTCTGGCTTCGAGGCATCGGCGGATCCATCTAGACCGGCGAGGCACGCAGCGTTCCGAGGACGCGCGGATGACCGTCGATGAGCGGCGCGTCGATCAACTCGAAGGCCTCGAAGCCCGCATCGCGGGCCATCGCGTCCAAACCTGCGGCGGTAAAGCCCCAATACACGAAGTCATCACGAGCGTAGACCTCGCCTACCTCATAGACGTGGATAGCCGCCGAGGCCTCGAGCGTCCGATCGGCTGAGCCGTAGGTCTCGAGAAGCACCCGGCCTTCGGCCGAGAGGCGCCGTCGCAGCACCCTGAGCAGGCCGATCGGGTTCTCGACCCGGTGCAGGATCCCGAAGCAGAGGATGAGGTCGAACGTCTCCTCGAGCTGGTCGAGATCGAAGGCGTCGAGACGGCGGTACTCGACCTTCGAGCCGAGCAACTCCCGGATCGCCGTGAACCCCTCGCCTCCCTCAAGCGCGACACCCCAGCGCGACTTGACCCACGCCCTGTATTGCTCGTTGTCCACGGCGACGACCCGCTGCGCGCCGCGCGCCTCGGCGAGGAACGCGTAGAAGCCGTCAAAGGTGCCGACGTCGAGCACGCTGGTGCCGCTGAAGTCCTCGGGAAGGGCCGGGATCCGGTAGCGGTGGTCGCGCGCGACGCCGGGCGTATAGAGCTCCTCGGAGTGGTCGAGCGAGAAGGTGTGAAACCACAGCGGGACGCGATCCAGGACGGCCGTGGCCGCGCCGTGATCGGCCTCGATCGGCAGCAGATCAGCCACCTCGCGCTCGGCGCCAGTTGGCTTCGGAGGAGCCTCCCTCCGCAGCGTCATCACTCCCTCTGGCTCAGCGGGACGCCGACTTCTGGTGCCCTTCATACGTCGAATCAGGGACAACCCAGCGGGCAGTGGTGCGGTCGGCTAGATGGCTTGGACGTTGACAGCTCTCGGACCCTTGTCCCCGGACTCGGACTCGTAGGAGACCTTCGCGCCTTCGCTCAGCGACCGGAAGCCCTCGCCGACGATCGCGCTCTGGTGGACGAACAGGTCATCCGTACCTTCATCGGGAGTGATGAACCCGAAGCCCTTCTCGTCGCTGAACCACTTCACTGTTCCAGTGGCCATCTCATACCTCCACGATGGGTGCGGCGGACGCGGAGGAAGCAAGAAAAGCAACGACTGCGAACGCTATGCACGGCTTCTCGCCGGGCCCGTTAGGCCCGGCCTCAGATAGCCACGGTAGCAGCGGGTTACGACCGGGTACCGCTTGCCACGCTGCGGGCGCCCGAGCAGGCTGCCACAGCCTAGGCGGAGTTCACGCAGCGGCTCTCGTGTGGGGGCCCTCCCGCACGCCCGAATGGGTGGGAAGCACCTCTTCTGCTTTCGCGTGAAAGCAGAAGCGGCCAGTTGCCAGAATCGGATCTGATCCGTGCGTCTCCCTGAAATCCGATCGGTGGCCCGATATGTCTCTCGCTACGACGCACGGATCGTCGAGCAGGTACGCCTGACGGCCTAACGCTTCCGCTTCTCACGCATTGCGGAAGCGCCGTGGCGTCATCGCAGCGCTCCCGCTTTTCGTCCGGAGCGAGCGCACGACGACGGGTAATGGACGGGCTCGCTCCTCGCGCGGAGCGGGAGCCTCGCTACGCCTAACCGTGGTGGAGCGCAAGCCCCGTGAGCAGCTCGTGCGCGATCCGGGCGGCGACCGACGCGGTGACATCGGTGGCCCCGAGCGGCGCGGACGGAATCACCTCGACCACGTCGGCTCCCACGAGCTCGAGCTGCGCTGCGAGCTCACGAGACGCCCACAGCAGGTCGGCGCTGGTCATGCCCCCAGGCTCCGGGGTGCCGGTACCGGGCGCGAACGCCGGGTCGAGGACATCGACGTCGATCGAGGCGAACGCCGGCCCGGGCCCGACCGCCTCGACCGCCTCGGCGAGCACGTCAGCGACGCCGCGGTCGAGGACCTCCCGCATGCGCAGCGCCGTGATCCCGCGCCCGCGTTGCCAGGCGAACTCCTCCTCGCCGGGCCAATAACCGCGCAGCCCGACCTGGGCGTAGCGCTCGCCCGCGACGTGCCCTTGCTCGACGAGCCTGTACATCGGGGTTCCGTGCGAGCGTTCGACCCCCCAGAGCTCACGACCGGTGTCGGTATGGGCGTCGAAGTGGATCAGCCCGAGCGGGCCGTGGCGCTGGGCACAGGCGCGGATGTCGGGCTCGGCAATCGAGTGGTCCCCGCCGAGCACGAGCGGGATCGCCCCAGCGTCGACGACATCGCCGACGATGCGCTCGATCGCAGCGTGTGAGGCGACCGGGTCGGCCGGGATCACCGCCGCGTCGCCGAAGTCCACCACTCGCAACACCTCGAACGGATCGACCCCGGCGTCGAGGTGCACCCCGCCGAAGCCGTTGCTCGCGATCCGGATCGCCCGCGGGCCGAAGCGCGACCCGGGAGCGTCTGTGACGAGCTCGTCGAGGGGCGCGCCGACGATGGCAACGTCGACCCCGGTTAGGTCATCAACCGACTCGGTGTAGGGACGGGCCCCAAACGACTGCAGGCCGGCGTACTCGGGACGTCCGTGAGGTTTCCAGCGCTCGTGCGGGTCGATTGTCGCCATCACGCACCAGCATGCCCCATCGCGGCCACCGAGGGCATGGCGACTTGACAACAATCGGCAGCGGTCGCCCCCCTCGCAGGCATCAGACGCCCCCTCCCCCTTCCGCGTGGTTGCGAGCGTGTCGATCGCCGAACCGAGGTGCTCGCCCCGGACGAAGAGCGGGAGCGACGCCGCACGCTCGCCGCGCGCCTCCTCTCGCGTGAAAGCGGAAACCGATTCGTGCGTCCCCCTGAAATCCGATCGGTGGCCCGATTCGTTTCCCACTAAGAGATCCGGACTTGACGGCTGCGTCGCGTCGCTGAGCTAGCCTCCGCATGTCGCCATGCCGCGGCAGTACTGGATCCTTCGCACCGAAGAAGACCGCTTCGGGCGCGTCCGTGAGGACCTCGCCCGCTCGAGCGCTGTCTATTACTGGACCTTCGGAGCCGATGCCCGACGATTGGGCGGAGAATCGGCCTGAGCCCGTGCGGCTGATCAGATGGCTCTAGCGGGTAGTCTCCGCAGTCATCGCGCAGACGGAGACGGCGCAGCCTCGGATCGAAATGAGGGGACAAAACCAAGATGAGGAGGGCGCTGGCCGCTGTCGCACCGCTCGTGGCCGCGGTCGCACTGGCATCGTGCGGTGGGGGCGGCGGCAGTTCGTCTTCGACGGTCGCGAGCGTGACCGCGTTCTGCGACAAGGCCAAGGAGCTTCAGCAGCTCGGCAGCACGTTCCAGGGCCTGTCGGGAAGCAGCCTCGCGGAGGCAAAGTCGGCGTTCGGGCAGGCCGAGCAGAAGCTGCAGGAGATCGATGATGTCGCCCCCTCGGAGGTGAAGTCCGACGCCGACAAGGTGCTGTCGATCTTCAAGGACATCAACTCGGCGGTTCAGGGGGCGTCGAGCCCGCAGGAGCTGACGAGCTCGCTGCAGAAGATCGCGCCCGAGGTGAACGGGCTGCAGGCGCCGCTCAGCCACTTAAAGAGCTTCGGCCGCAGCAACTGCAAGCAGTAGCTCAGGGGAAGACCGGGATCATGCCTGAGCGGCCCTGCCGAGGAGGCCGGCACGATCGAGCTGCCAGAGGGCGGCGTGCTGTACCCGAATTGGTGGCCGAACCGACCGGTTCACCTCCATCAACAGCCGGATCCGGCTTCAGCGCTTGGATCTGCGCGATGGTTGTGCGATGGTCCTCCCAGGCGTGAGCGGCCAAACGGGCGCGCTCGCGAGAATCAGCGACAGCTTCCTGAAGTCCCGGTAACCGCACGTTCAAGCGGTTTCTGAGCGACGAGAGAAGCGCGCCCGACAGGATTCGAACCTGTGACCTTCGGTTTCGTAGACCGACGCTCTATCCAACTGAGCTACGGGCGCGGGATCGGGGTCACCCCCGGCCGTCGATTGTATGAAGTCGCGAGCCGACTACGATGCCGAGCTGACGCAACCTGATCTGGAGGAGGCAAAACAGGATGCGGAGAAGCTCGATCGCGGCCGCGGCCGTCGCGGCCATATTGGCGCTGCCGGGAGCTGCGCATGCGGCGTTCGCGCCGCCCGACGCACCGGGTCCGCCATTGAGCGTCCCGACGCACAAGCTTGCCGCTGCGCTGGAGTGCCACGGCGGCGTGGCACGAGCCGATCGGGCGCCGATCCTGCTGGTCCCGGGCACGACGCTCACCCCGCAGGTCGAGTACTCCTGGGACTGGGAGCCGGCCCTGACCGAGCTCGGCCGCCCGTTCTGCACCGTCACGCTTCCCGACAATGCGATGGGCGATGTCCAGGTCGCCGGGGAGTACGTCGTCTACGCGATCCGGACGATGCACGCCCGTTCGAACCGCCGGGTGGACATCATCGGGCACTCCCAGGGCGGCATGGTGCCGCGCTGGGCGCTTCGCTTCTGGCCCGCGACGCGGCGGATGGTGGACGACGTGATCGGGATGTCCCCCTCCAACCACGGCACGGTGGATGCCGTCCCGGCCTGCACGACGGGGTGCGCGCCCGCCTTCTGGCAGCAGCGGACGGGCTCGAATTTCCTCTCCGCCCTCAACTCCTACACGGAGACCTTCCCGGGCATCTCCTACACGAGCGTCTACACGCGCACGGACGAGGTGGTCGTCCCCAACCTCGGGCCGGAGGCCTCCTCGGCGCTTCACGGAGGCGGAGACCAGATCACCAACGTCGCGATCCAGGACGTCTGCCCGGCCGACACGTCCGAGCACCTGGCCATCGGGACCTACGACAACACGGCGTACGCCCTCGCGATCGACGCGCTCACCCACCGCGGCCCCGCGAACCCGGAGCGCGTGGCGGCGTCCACCTGCGATCACCCGCTGATGCCGGGAGTCCGCGCGTCGAGCTTCGCCACCGACTACGCAAGCGAGCTCGCGTACATCGGCAAGGTGATCGCGACGTCGCCGAGGGTCGTGCG
Organism: uncultured Actinomycetes bacterium; assembly: GCA_963710955.1. Taxonomy (GTDB): domain Bacteria; phylum Actinomycetota; class Thermoleophilia; order Solirubrobacterales; family 70-9; genus AC-56. Next base: position 138,016 of record CAVQCK010000008.1, read on the forward strand.
CGAGCCGCCCCTGGCCTGCTACACCACGGCGAGCTGCGACTCGAAGTCGCGCTGATCGGGGATAGGCTCGCCGGGTGAGCGAGCGAACGGAGCGTCTGTCCGCTTCCGACATGTCCTCGCTCCTCGCGGAGCGTGGGCCGATCCACGTCAACGTCGGCGCGGCGCTGATCCTCGAGGGCGATCCGCCGACGCTCGACGAGCTCCTAACCCACGTCGAGTCCCGGCTCGCGCTGGTGCCGCGCTTTCGCCAGCGCGTGCAGGCGATCCCGCTTCAGATCACCAACCCCGTCTGGGCCGACGACTCGCGGTTCGACCTCGAGTGGCACGTGCGGCACGTGGCGCTGCCTCGACCCGGCTCCACGGACCAGCTCCGCGAGCTGGTCGGCAGGGTCATGTCGACGCCTCTGGACCTCGAGCGGCCGCTGTGGCAGCTCTACCTGGTGGAGGGCCTCGAGAACGAGCGGCACGCATACATCTCCAAGACGCACCACGCGCTCGTGGACGGTGTCTCGGCAGTGGACGTCGGCACGATCATGCTCGACCCGAACCCCGAGGGGACCGAGATGCCGATCGGAGAGGAGCGGTGGGACCCGGACGTCCCGAGCCCCGAGCTGCTGTTCGTGCGCGCGGCCACCGACCGCATCCGGACGCCTATGAGAGCCGCGAGCAAGGCGGCGTTGGGCGCGCTCAGCATGCCGCGGGAGACCGCCGGCCGCGTCATTCGCACCGCCGAGTCGTTCGCCGGCCTCGCCGCCGGCGGTCCCACCGCGCCGCGCACCTTCCTGAACGAGGAGATCGGGCGTGACCGCCGGGTCGCGTTCGTACGGACAGAGCTCGATGCCCTGAAGCGGGCCCGCGGCGAAACGGGGGCGACGGTCAACGACGTGATTCTCGCGGTGGCGGCCGGTGGCCTACGCCGCCTGTTCGAGCGCCGCGGCGAGGCGGTGCCCGACCAGCTTGTCGCCCTGGTCCCCATGAGCATCCGGCGAAGCGACGAGCACCTGGAGCTGGGCAACCGGCTCGCGACTCTGATGGTCGCGCTGCCGCTCTCGGAGCCGCACCCGGCGGAGCGGCTCCGCCTGGTGCATGCGGAGACCACTCGGGTGAAGGAGTCCGAGCAGGCGCGAGCGGCATCGCTGGTCATCGAGGCCACCGGATGGACCCCGCCCACGATCAACCGGGTGCTCGCGGACGTCATCTCCCGCCAGCTCAACTGGAACCTGGTCGTCTCGAACGTGCCCGGGCCCCAGATGCCCTTCTATCTGCTGGGCCGCCGCATGGTCGAGGTCTACCCGGTCGTACCCCTCTCCCCTCAACAGCACGCGCTCTCGATCGGAGTCGTGAGCTACGACGGCGGTGTCTTCTTCGGCATCACGGCCGACCGCAGCCTGTTCGCGGACATCGACGAGGTCGCTGCCGACCTCGAGTCCGCGCTCACCGAGCAGTTGGCGCGCTGAGCGGAGAGGGAGGGATTCGAACCCTCCAGACCGCTGGTGATCGTCCAAAGCGAAACTTCTGAGGGCTGCATCCTCGTCCTTGCTGAGGTCAGCGTGGCGATAGGGTGCCGCCGGTGAACGACGCCGCTGAGAGCGACCGCTCCCACGCGCTCGACCACGTCGTCCTCGTGCTGTTCGAGAACCGGTCGCTCGACAACCTGCTGGGCCAGCTCTACGGCCCTGAGGACGGCAAGACCTTCGAGGGGGTGATCGGCAAGAACCTCAGCAACCCGATCCCCGAGTGGGCCGAGCACGGCGCCGAGCGCAAGACGGTGCCCTACACGGTGGCGACCGACATGGATGCCCCGAACCCGGACTCCGGCGAGGAGTACTACCACACCAACACCCAGCTCTTTAACACCCTCGACGAGCACAACCGCTTCAAGATCGGCGAGGCGGTGACCGCCCCCTGGAACGCGCCGCCCCCCGGGAGCGAGCCGACGATGGAAGGGTTCGTCACCGACTACATCAGCACCTTCACGGCGGAGGTGGGACGCCAGCCCACCTACGAGGAGTACGCGCAGATCATGACCGGCTACACGCCCGAGCAGGTGCCGGTGCTGAACGGGCTCGCCAGGGCCTTCGGGGTGTTCGACCACTGGTTCAGCGAGGTGCCCTCGCAGACGTTCATGAACCGCTCTTTTTGGACCGCCGGAACCTCATCGGGGTTCGTGACGAACACGCCGGCGAAGAAGTGGACGACGGAGAACACCGCCGAGACGCTCTTCAACCGCCTCGAGGCCCACGGGCGCTCTTGGAAGGTGTACGTGGCCGAGCCGATGCAGGTCTCGTTCACGGGCTGGATTCACATGCCGCAGCTAAAGGACCGGCTGGCTACGCACTTCGTGCCCTTCTCGGAGTTCGAGCGCGACGCGGCCAACGGAACGCTGCCGGACTTCAGCCTGATCGAGCCCAACCTGATCGCCGGACACGGCGACTACCACCCGGCGTGCGGGCGCTCCTTCATCGGCGGCGACGTGGACGTGGCGGTCGATCCGCCGTCGTCGATCGTGGCCGGCGAGAACTTCCTGGCGCGCCTCTACCAGGCGATCAAGGCAGCTGATAGCGCCGAGGGCTCAAACGCCTACAACACGACGTTCTTCATCGGCTGGGACGAGCCCGGTGGCACCTACGACCACGTGCCGCCCGGGCGAGCCGCGCCGTCGGACCCCGGCGCTCCCAAGGGGCAGTGCGACTTCACGTTCGACCGCTCGGGCTATCGCGTGCCTGGGGTCATCGTCTCGCCGTGGGTCGACGAGGCATCGTGATCAGCGAGGAGTACCGACACACCTCGTTACTCGCCACGCTTCGCAAGGTCTGGGACATCGGCGATCCGTTCACCGACCGTGACGCAGCCGCCCCGCTCCTTCGAGCATGTGCTTTCCCGAGAGATCCCGAGAGACCCGGCAACCTGGCCGGAGATGCACCCAACGCCGCTGCCGGACTGGCAGCTGACCAAGGTCGCGTACGGCCAGGCGATCAGCACCCTGGGCAAGGCCATCGGCCCCGGCTTGATTGAGCATGCACGGCGGTCCGGGCATACGTTGCCCGCCGAGTTGACCGATCCCGATCACCCGCCCACCCCGGAACAGCTCGTCGACTTCGTCAGAGGCATCGCCGCGTCCTACTTCCCCGGCCCCGTCCCTTCCGAGGCGCAGGATTCCTAGAAACGGGGCGGCGACGCGGGCGGGCCTCTACACCTCCGCGCGAAAAGCGCGACTCGTTCGCCGTCGCCCTTACCGCGGGCAAGCAACTATCCAGCGGAGAGGGAGGGATTCGAACCCTCGAGAGAGCTTGCGCCCCCTACTCGCTTAGCAGGCGAGTGCCTTCAGCCACTCGGCCACCTCTCCTGGGACGTGTCGGCGGCTGGGCCGCCGGCTGTCGATTCTAGGCGGGGTCGTATCGGAGGACTACCCTCCCGGGCCAGAGCACCTGGAGGGGTGGCAGAGTGGCTGAATGCGGCGGCCTTGAAAGTCGCTGACCGGTTCCGCCGGTCCGGGGGTTCGAATCCCTCCCCCTCCGCCTCCGGTCAGATTCGTTGCCACGGCCATCGATTGCGGTTAGTGTCGCCGCCATGGGAATTTTCAAGAGCAAGCGCAAGAAGGCGGAGGAGTTGATGGCGACCGGATCCAGGGGAGCCGGCACCGTGGTGATGGTGCAGGACACCGGGATGACGGTCAACGACAACCCTCGGATCAAGATGACGTTCCGGGTTGAGCCTCTCGACGGCAGCCCGGCGTTCGACACAACGAAGACGACGACCGTCTCCCGAGTCCAGATCCCCCGGCAGGGAGACCGCTACCCCGTCTGGTACGACCCGCAGGACACGAGCTCGTGGATGTACGCGACGATCGCCGACGAGTCCGGGCGCGAGACGATGCGGCAGCTCTTCGGCGATGTGTCCAGCACCTTCGTCGGCATGAGCGCTCCGGACGCCCCGGCCGCGGCCGCGGGCCAACCCCAGGTCCAGGACACGGTGGGGCAGCTGAAGCAGCTCGCCGACCTACATCAGCAGGGCCTGCTCACCGACGACGAGTTCAACTCGCAGAAGGCGAAGCTGCTGGGCTAGCCGCCCAGCTCCAGCTCGTACTCGAGGAAGGTGTCGGACGTGCCGCCGACGCGGTTGTAGACCGCCTGGGCACGGTGGTTGTCCGGTGCGGTGAGCCACGTCACGACCGGGGCGCCGTGCCTTCGCGCCCGCTCGGCGACGGCCTCGATCAGCGCGTCCGCGGCCCCCTTCCCGCGGGCCTCCGGCGCGACGAACAGGTCCTCGAGCACCGCGATCCTGGCGCCGCGAAGGCTCGACCACTTCCAGCCCACCGCCGCGAAGCCGATGGCCTCACCGCCCTCGTCGGCCACGAGGAGCATTCCCTGGTCGTCCTCGGTCGCGATCAGCGCCCGGGCCATCTCTTCGAGCCCGGCGTCGGGCGGGTTGACCTTGTAGAAGTCGCAGTAGCCGCGCATCAGCGGCATCAGCGCAGGGACGTCGCTCTCGACCGCGGGACGGATCTCCATGCCCGCAGTATCGCGGCAGAGGGGCAGCAGGTGCGGCAAGCTCCGCCCCCCACTAGTCTCTTGCGACCGAGTGGCCAGTCGAAAGGAACAGAAGGAGCAGGCCCGCGCCGAGCGGCTCGCGAAAGAGGAGGCCGCGCGCCGCGAGAGCTCGCGCCGAACGCGCATGCAACTCGCCGCCGGGGCGGGGCTCCTCGCGATCGTGGGCATAGTCGTTGCGGTGATCATCATCGCCAGCGGTGGCAACAGCAGCAGCGACACCACCGCCTCCGGCGGCCTGACCCTCCGCAAGGACTCGGTGCCGGCGGACTCCCAGCTGGCGCTCCTGGACACGCCGCCTCCGTGGAAGCCCAACTACAAGCAGTTGCAGCAGCGGGTCCAAGCGATGGGGCTGCCTGGGCTGAGCGACACCATCTCCCACATTCACTCGCACCTGGAGATCTTCGTTGACGGCAAGCAGGAGCCGATCCCGGCCAACATCGGCCTCGACCAGGCCACCGGGTTCCTCTCCCCGCTCCACACCCACCCGACGGCTCCGGACAATCCCGCGGGGACGATCCACATGGAGGCCGACCAGCAGTACGACTTCACGATCGGTCAGTTCATGAACGTCTGGGGGGTCAAGTTCTCCGACAGCCAGATCGGGTCGCTGAAGTCGAAGGGCGACGAGCAGCTACAAGTCTATGTGAACGGAAAGCTGGCGAAGGACCCAGTCAACACCGTGATGCAGGAGCACGACGTCATCGTCATCGGCTACGGCAAGCCCGGCTCCTTCCCGAAGAATCCCAAGTTCAACTGGCCGCAGGGCCTCTAGCCAGGCCTCCGATGCGCGCGATCCAGATCACCGAGTTCGGTGGTCCGGAGGTGCTCGTGCTCAGGGAGCTCGACGATCCGGAGCCTCCCGAGGGCTTCGTCGTCCTCGACGTACTGGCGGTCGGCGTCAACTGGGCTGACACGCATCAGGCGGAGAACAGCTATCTGGCGGCTGCCGAGCTCCCGCTGGTGCCGGGCGGGGAGGTCGTGGGCACGACGCCGGAGGGAAAGCGCGTCGTCGCCCTCCTCAACGGCGGCGGGTACGCGGAGCGCTCCATCGCCCATCCGTCGCTCATGTGGGAGGTCCCCGACGGGGTGAGCGACGCGCAGGCCCTGGCGGTCGTCCTCCAAGGAGCCAGCGCCTGGCACCTGCTACGCACGAGCGCCCAACTCCGCGAGGGCGAGAGCGTCGCCGTCTTCGCCGCCGCCGGTGGCGTCGGGACCATCGCGGTCCAGCTGGCCAAGCGCTTTGGCGCCGGGAGGGTGATCGGGCTTGCTTCGAGCCCGGAGAAGCGCGAGCTCGCCGAGCGGCTCGGGGCGGACGCGACAGTCGACTCCAACGACGACAACCTCAAGGAAGCACTGATCGAGGCGAACGGGGGTCGCCACGTGGACGTGATCCTGGAGATGGTGGGCGGTGAGACGTTCGAGCAGAGCCTCAGCGCCCTGGCCCACTTCGGGCGCCTGGTTCACTTCGGCCAATCGGCGCGCCAGGGCGCGCCGAAGGTCAGTCCCGGCAAGCTCATGGCCACGAGCAAGGGCGTGATCGGCTTCTGGCTGATGCACCTCATCAGCGAGCCCGACCGCCTCGGGGAGGCTCTGGAGGACATGTTCGCGGCGATCCGCGCCGGCGAGCTCGAGGTGATCGTCGGCGAGACCTATCCGCTGGAGGAGGCGCGGCGCGCCCACGAGGACATCCGCGCGCGGCGCACGACGGGCAAGCTCGTCCTGGCCCCTTGACGGATTACCTGGATCTGGCCGATCGCACCTGGCCGGTGCTCCGCCGGCTGATGGGAGTGCACACCCTCCTGTACCGGGCCACGCACGGCATCGTCGGCCACCACATTCCCGGTGTCAGCGCCCCGATGCTGCTCCTGGACCACGTCGGCGCGAAGAGCGGCGTCAAGCGCACCAGCCCGCTGCTCTACATCCCCGATGGCGACGACCTGGTCATCGTCGCCTCGAAGGGCGGCTATCCGAAGAACCCAGCCTGGTTCCACAACCTCCGCGCGAATCCGGACACCACGGTCCAGGTCGGTTCCGAGCGGCGCCCGGTCCATGCCCGCGTGGCGACCGCCGAGGAGCGCGCGCGGCTGTGGCCCCGGATCGTGGACGCCTACGCGAACTACGACGAATACCAGCGCCGCACGGGCCGCGAGATCCCGCTTGTGATTCTCGAGCGACGCGCGTCGTAAGCGGCTCTCATCCGAAATTCAAACCCGCCTCACCGCTCATTCATCCCCGCGCGCGGGAGGTTGGCGCCGTGGAGATGGCGCAGACCATGGATGGGACGGAACGGGTGGAGATCGAGCTGCCGCTGGAGCCGGAGAGCGCCCAGCGCGCCCGCTCCGCGATCGCCCCACTCGGCGCCGACGCGGACGTCTCGGCCTTCGACGACGTTCGCCTGCTCGTGAGCGAGCTGGTCTGCGACGCCCTCGCGACGGACCCGCGGCCCGCGGACGGCGCCATCGCGATGGAGGCCGAGGTATCAGGCGGTTTGACTCACGTGAGGGTCAGGTTCGACAACCTGAGCCTCCGCCTTCCGGCCACGAAGCCCCAACCGGCCGAGCCGGGATGGGGCGTGTACCTCGTTCAGACTCTGGCGACCCGCTGGGGCGCCGGCCGCGAGAACGGCAACACCTACGTCTGGTTCGAGGCGTAGGCACCAGCCGCGCGGGGACGCTTACTCAAGGCCCGTCGTCTGGAAGTCGAGGTGGTAGCTGCTGCCGTGCTTGCTCGTCATCTTGGCCGTGATGCCGAGGGTCTTCGTCTTCCCGTTGAACTTGCCCTTCGCGAAGCAGTGAGTCGTCGCGCCCACCTTGTTGTCCAGGCTGTCAGGGCACGTGACCGGGGGCAGTGGCGGCAAGCCCGGCTTGTTGGCAAATGCCGTGTCGGCCTTCTTGGCGACCGTGGCGCCGCTGATCGAGCAACCGCTGCCGGCGCAGAACGACTCGGAACAGCCGCCGAGGACGACGGCAAAGGCGATGGCGCCGACAACCGCAACGCCGACGATGATTCCCTTCATCTCAAACCTCGCTGTAGTGGGACGCCGCCGGCGCGAAAGCTCCCACCCCGGCCGGACGCTGTCAAGGTCTGGCCTGAGACACGCGGCTGTAACGGCATGGCCTCGGCAAAGACACAGGAGAAGAACCCGATGGCAATTCCCGACCCGAAGTCGCTGAGGTTCGAAGTCGAGGCCGAGACGAAGGCCTCGGCCGAGCAGGTGATCGAGGCCGCCGGCACGGACTTCTCCCCACGCCGGGCGGAGATCTGGCCGAACGTGCGCAAGTCCGGCCTGACGGTGCACGACCGGGGACCGACCTACGTCGACGTCACCGAGTATGGGACCGGACCCGCCCGGTTCCTCTGGGAGCGCTCGCGCTACGAGTGGTCCGAGCCCGGCGTCGTGCGCGCGACGGTGACCGACTCCAACCCGTTCCTGCCGGGCACGACCTTCGACCTGCGGGCAAGCCCACACCAGGGCGGGAGCACGGTCGAGATGGTCCTCGACCGAACGTTTCGTCCGACGGGCTGGGGACGCGTGGGCTACGCCCTGAATCGCATCTTCGGCACTCGCGGCTTCGCGTTCATGCTGCGCCAGGCGCTCAAGGGCGTCGAGAAGCGCCAGTGATCTCGCGAAGCCTCGCCCGGCCCTCTGCCAGGCTCCGGTTGACCTTGGTAAAGGGAACGGGGTGTCTCGGGCTGCGGCTCCCGCCATTGGAGCTGCCGATCCCGAGCTGACCCGTCACTTCTGCTTTCACGGAGCGATAGCCGGCGGCCGAGGCGGGGCTCACGGGTCGGCCCGATCATGCGAGGGTATGGGCCCGCCGACGACAACCACGAGGAGACGGCTGATGGGCACGATCACCACGGATGACGGCACCGAGATCTTCTTTAAGGACTGGGGCTCGGGCCAACCGGTCGTCTTCAGCCATGGCTGGCCCCTCTCGAGCGACGATTGGGACACCCAAATGCTGTTCTTCCTCCAGCACGGCTACCGAGTCATCGCTCATGACCGGCGTGGGCACGGACGCTCCACGCAGACCGGCGACGGTCACGACATGGACCACTACGCCGACGACCTCGCGGCGCTGACCGCCCATCTCGATCTCCAGGACGCCGTCCACGTTGGACACTCCACCGGCGGCGGCGAGGTCGTTCACTACATCGCCCGACACGGCGAGAGCCGGGTGGCGAAAGCGGTGTTGATCAGTGCGGTGCCCCCACTCATGGTGAAGACCGACGCCAACCCTGACGGCCTGCCGAAGAGCGTGTTCGACGACCTCCAGGCCCAACTGGCCGCCAACCGGTCCGTGTTCTACCGGGCCCTGCCGTCGGGCCCCTTCTACGGCTTTAACCGGCCCGGCGTGGAATCCTCGGAGGCGATCATCGAGAACTGGTGGCGCCAGGGAATGATGGGCGGAGCGAAGGCCCACTACGACGGCATCGTCGCCTTCTCCCAGACCGATTTCACCGAGGACCTGAAGCAGATCACGGTGCCGGTCCTGGTGATGCACGGCGACGACGACCAGATCGTCCCCTACGCCGACTCCGGACCGCTGTCCGCGAAGCTCGTGCAAAACGGGGCGCTGAAGACCTACGAAGGATTCCCGCACGGCATGCCGACCACCGAGGCCGAGACGATCAACGCCGACCTGCTCGCATTCGTGCACTCCTAACCGACTCGGCGGCTGTGGCTCTGCACTCTGTGCGATACGGCGGTGAAGTGAGGAGTGAGAGATGAATGACGGAGAACCCAACTTCGACCTTGAGAACTTCCCCGCGCCGGCGGAGGGCATCCTGATGACCCACTTCCTGATCGTGCGGGACGTCGCTCGCTCGAGGGCCTTCTATGCGGACGTGCTCGGCGGTCAGGTGGTGCTCGAGGAGAACCCCTGCGTCGTCAAGCTCGCCAACGGCTGGATCATCATGAACCCGGGCGGCGGGCCGACCCCGGACAAGCCGGACATCTCCGTCGTCCCCTACGAGCCCTCGAATGAGGTCTCAACCTTCCTCAACCTGAGAGTGGCCGACATCGACGCGTGCTTCCGCGACTGGAAAGCCAAGGGAGCCGAGTTCGTCACCGAGCCGATCGACCGTGTGGCGGAGGTGCGCTGCTACATGCGCGACCCCGATGGCTACCTGATCGAGGTGGGGCAGGCGACAGGAATGCTGGAGGGGAAGTTCGCCAAGAAGCGGCCCGAGGATCTGCCTGGCTGAGGGCCAGCCGCTCCCTATTCCCTTCACAGAGGTACGAACCCAAACGCGCGGTGGCAACGGGGAGGCGGACTAGCCGGGGACTCCACAGGCAGAGGATCGAGCCGGTCTGGGGCTTCTGCTGTGCGCGACAAGGAGAAGCGACATGGCTGGCGTTCCAGCTTCGTGAATGGAACAGGGTGTCTCGGGCTGCGGCTGCCGCCGTTGGAAGTGCCGATCCCGAGCTGACCCGTCACTCCTGCTTTCACGCGCACGTGCACCTCGAGGTTGCGTCAAGCGCGAGCCCGTCGACCCGATGCGATATCTGCCCTAGAGGATCAACCTTCGCACGTTCATCCGAGCCGAGGGCCGCGTCAGTGCCTTCAGCGCCCGACGTACGTGACGTGCCACCACTCTCCCGGCACTGTGACCTTGGCCCAGCCGAAGGCAGGGCCGATCGAGTCGACGGTCGACCGCATCTGCGGGGTTGCCAGGTCGAGGGCGATCCCCAGGTTGTGCTCTGAGGTTCCCGGTGGGGCCGCGAGTGCCCCGGTGCCGTTGAGGTACTGGCGATAGAGCTCCGCCTGCTGGTCGTAGGTGCGGTAGGCACCGAGCGGACCCTCCGGGTAGAGATCGACGCCGTACTTGTTTAGCGCCTCCTGTCGCATCGCGTTCCAGGCCGAGGCCGCGTCGCTTCGCAGGTACATGGTGCCGAAGGGGGATGGGATCGCGGCGAGCGGGATGCCGGAGGCCGAGGCGGTGCTCGTCGCCGACGAGCTCGGGATCCGGATCCTTTCGCCGATGAGGAGAGAGGCGTTCGGAGAAAGTCCGTTGAGGCTCGCGAGGGCGCTTTCGGAGACCCCGTTCGCCTCCGCAATCGATGAGAGGCTCTCCCCGGGGGTGACCGTGTGGGTGGAACCGGAGCCGCTGGCGGATGACCCCGAGACGTCGGTCGAAGTCGAAGCGTCCGGTGCCGAGGCAAGCGCAGCGGCGCCCTCCGCCTCGGTCGGGATCTGAATCGTCTCGCCCGCCTCTACCTGGGCGTCCTCGGGAAGCGCGTTGTAGGCGGCGACCGTGCGGGTCGTGAAGTTGTTCGCCGCGGCGATCGACCACAGGGTCTCGCCAGGCTGCACCGTGTGTGGCACCGCGGCGCTTGCCGGCGAGGCGAGCAGCACCAAGACCGCAGTGGCGCCGATCAGCAGACCGACCACGCTCGAGCGACGCACGTCGAGCTCCTTTCTGGCGGGGTCGAGGCGATGTTTCACGCCGCGCGTGGCTTCCCTCCCGCGTGGCGCTCTTATGTGTCCTGCAACGGAGCGTTCAGATGGCTAATGCGGGCGCGCACGGCAGGAGCGCGCCAGCGTGCTTCCGCTTTCACGCGAAAGCAGAAGCGCCGGTCCTGCGTTCGGGTCCAGGGCGGAGATACTGCGTAGGCGATGTCGCAGGAGAACGTGGAGTTGGTCCGGAAGGCGATTGAGGCCCGGAACCGAGACCTTGACGAGTGGCTGACCTTCTTCGATCCCGAAGTGGAGGGAAGCGACACGATGATCGTTGCGGGGATGCAGACCGAAACGCGGGGGACCGATGAGCTTCGAGAGGCCGTCGAGAAGTGGGACGAGGGCTTCGAGGACTTCCGCGAGGAGATCGTGGAGCTGGTGGACCGGGGTGAGCTGGTGATCGCAAGAGTTCGGTTCCACGGCCGCGTTGGACAAGGCGGAGCGACGGTGACGGCCGCTCAAGTGGACTACTACCGCGTACAGGGGGGCCGGATCACCGAATACAGATCCGGCTTTCGCTCGAAAGAAGAAGCCCTCGAAGCCGCCGGGCTGCGGGAGTAGCCCAGCTACACGCGAGATACTGCGCGGGTGACAGTGCTGGAGAACGTCGAGATCATGCGCGCATGGATCGACGCATTCAACCGGGGTGGGATCGAGGAGACCATGCGCTACCTCGACCCGAGGATCGAGTGGACCACGACGAGCACCCGGTTGGAGGCAGGCACCTATCACGGACATGAAGGCGTCCGGCAATGGATGCGGAGCGCATTTGCCGAGTGGGAGAGTCTCCGGCTCGAGCCTGAGAGGTTCATCGACGCCGCCGAGCAGGTCGTCATTCCCATGCAGATCACGGCCCGCGGCAAGCGGACAGGCACTCCGGCCGCTTTCATGATCACCACGCTGGCCGAGGTTCAGGGAGGCATGATCGTCCGAGTTCGCAACTACACGAGTCAGGCCGAAGCCCTCGAGGCCGCCGGGCTGCGGGAGTAGCGGCTTCATCGGCTCAGCGGCGACCCGCGCCGCCGCGCATGAAGCTCCCTGATCGGGGTACTGGATCAACTAGAGGAGCATGCCGGGCCGTCGCCGCCGCGATCGTTCCCCCTTTTTCGCGGCCGCGGCGGCCCTTCTTCTCGCCCGACGAGCGTCGACTCCTGGCGAGAGCGCGTAGGAGCGCTTCTCGCGGTAGTGAATCGGTCCCGAAGCCTAGGTCGGATCCGCCCGGCATCTCCCGCGAGACGGCTTCCCTCAGGGTCAACTTTGTTCGAGGCCCGCGAGGCGGTCCGGGATCTCGACGAGGTCGCTCCGGCAAAGGGGGAGGCGGTTCCGCCCGTCCCGTCCGTGCCGGTCCGAATGCGGGGTTCCGCCTCCCGGTAGTCGTCCAGCACCAGGGGGGCGGACGACCAAGCCACTTGTGCCACTCGCCCGACCCGACGACAAGCCCTTCGGCGCCATCAGTTCCGACCCGCCTCCTCCTCGACCGCGGCGACGATCCTCGCCATCCCCGCGGCGTGAACGGGGGCGAGCCGGTAGGCGACGCCGTCCGAGTGATCGGTCGCCTCGACGTAGCCCTCGTCGACGAGCTTCTCGATCCAGCCGAGGTCTCGCTCGCGGCGCGAGAAGATCGCGTTCGGATAGACGCTCCAGAGAATCCGGAGGCTCGCGAGTTCGTCCGCCGTCAGTTCGTCGGGCGCCCTCATCGGCTCATCGCCTCGAAGGAAGAGCGGCGCCGCCGGGGACAAGTACGAGGAAAACCCCGACGACGCCGCATCCTGATCAGAGAAGGGAGAGCGCCGAGCGTCCCGCCCGACGCCTCCGTCCCTCTCTTGCTGTCTACCGGAGGCAGCAAGTCCTAACCCTCAGGCCAGTCCCGCTGACGACGGTGAACCCGGCTCCCTCTTGTATGCCTTAGCGCCGCGTCCTGGGGAGTCGGCGTAATCCTTGAGCTTTCCTGCGCTGCGCATGCCTGGGTCGGAACTTGCGAGTTTCGTGCTGGGCGTCCGGGAGGCTGTGCAACCGGACACCGGTCGAGGACTCAGATCGACGTCGCTATGGAACAGACCGTTACATCAAGGACCCGGAGGAGGGTGAGATGGTCAGCAAGTTGAGGGGACGCATCAGCTCTGCCCATGTAATCGCGATGGCCGCCCTATTCGTGGCGCTCGGCGGGAGCGCCTTCGCCGCGGCGACGATCGGCACCAGCGACATCAAGGACGGCGCGGTGACGAAGGACAAGCTTCATGACAATGCCGTCATCGGCGCAAAGGTCAAGAACGACTCGCTGACCGGCAGCGACCTCGACGAGAAGACGCTGAATCAGGTGCCCTCCGCAAACCACGCGCTAAACGCGGACAGAGCGACTATCGCGAGCACGGCGATCAAGGCGCGCAACGTCCTGTCCGCGGTCGTCGGCCAGGGAGCCACGGGTTGCACGCTGCTTCGAGCCACGCAGCCTGGCACGAGCGCCAACATCGCCACCGGCCATAGTGGCCCCGAGGGCAGCGCCTGTTCGGTCGCCTTCCCAAGGGACGTCACGCAGTGCACCTACGTCGCGGGGATCGGAGAGAACAACGCGGGCGAAGCACCCGCGGGACTCGCCACCACCGCCCCGGCGGTCGGAAACCCCAAGGCCGTTTTCGTGAGAACGATGAAAATCTCGGGCAAGAACGCGGCCCGCCCGTTCCATCTGCAAGTGGTCTGCTAACGGAAGGGGCTGGGAGCCGGGGTCGAACGGGCCCGGCTCCGCCTTTGTATGCCTTAGCGGCACTTCCTGGGTTCGAGTCGTCCTGCCTAATCAGGCAAGCGAGGCCTGAATGTGCGGCAAGGCCTGCTCGACGGTCAGCATCACCTTGGAGTCGTACTCGACCCATTGCGTGTAGTTCTGGAGGTTCGCGTACAGGCCCTCGACGTCGTCAGTTTCTGAGATCACGACGCCGCGGCTGCCGTCGGCGGCCACGTAGTGCGCCGTCGCGCCGGGTCCCGCGCCCTCCTTGGCGAAGACGCCCAACAGTTCCCGTGCCTCGTCATTGCTGAGGAACGGCTTGAGCTTGTAGGTCGTGATGAAAATCATGATTCCCCTCTCCCGTTTTAGGCGCTTGTCTCGTTCCCTTGGACTAGGGCCATCGTCTCGCGGCTCACGCCTGCCCCGCATCCGTAGAACGCGGCGATCTATCCCGGCGGACTACGGAGGGGGCTCGCCGTAGGCAGGTCGAATGTCAGTCGATACGAGTCATCGCCGACTCCGTGCCGGTGGCCGGCCCCGCGCCTGAGATGACGCCGTCATGAGCACCAATAAGCAGGAGGGTCGCGTCGGACTGCTGGGCGTCGGCCTTATGGGCACCGCGATGGGCCATCGGCTCCTCGATCAGGGCCTCGAGCTGATTGCCTGGGACCACACCCCTGAGCACGCCCGCGCAATCGAAGAGCGGGGTGGAGCCCGGGCCGAAGATCCGAGCGAGGTAGTGCTCGGCGCCGACGCCGTGATCACGATGCTGCCGACTGCACCGGTCATCCTCGACGTGGTCGAGCCGCTGCTCGAGGATTGGCCAGGGGCGACGATCTGGCTGCAGATGGGCAGCGTCGGTTCGGACTCGGGTTCTTCATGCCACTGCTGTGGATCATCGGTGGCCTGATCGAGCCGACCGAGGCAGCGAGGGAGCGCGCTGCGATCAGGGCCGGAGTGGCATAGCCGCCTAGGCTCAACCACGCAGGAAGTCCTCCAGCTCCGAGGCGGGTTGCTGCTCGCCTCGGAGTGTCTTTTCGAGCGCGATCGCGGCCGTGGTGCGGCCGTCGCGGGCCAAACGAGTCAGGATCGCGAGCGCCTTAGTATGGGTGGCGACCTCGGTGCCCTTCGGGGGTGCGTGTAGCAGTCGGCGCAGATAGACGGCTCGGTCCTCATCGCCACGGATCTCATCGAGCCGGGCGAGCTCCTGGTCGTTCAGGGAGACCTTGACGTGGTGGCGCCGGTTACTCATTCTGGCCGGGCCCCCTCCCCCTTGAACGCAGGTCCACCGAGAGTCGTATCCCTTTCGGGTCGCTGCCAAACCAGATCCGTGGGTGGCAGCGGCCCTTGTCGAGGGCCCTCACGGCGGTAGCCTGTTTGGCTCGGCCTCGGTCGGCGCTCTCCTCCCCCCTGGATCGAGTGGCGTCGGGGCCTCTTCTGTTGGCCGGTTACTCAAAGTCGAATTCCAACCGGCGCGCGCCCTCTGCCACCCGGCGGTGTGCGAGATCGTGCACATGTGCGGCGTGCCCCTCCCCCCGTGTGGGAGCGAGATCGCCCACACATCCGAGGCCGATGGGAGTAGCCTGAATGTTCTAGTCGTCCGAGGGCACTCTTGTTCCTTCTCTTCCTTCTACGGTAAGGCGGCATCGCGTCGAGAGGGGTGGGAAGGAGAGTTGCCTAATGACTGCTCCACACGTGGGCCGCGAGGGTCCGTTTAGCGTTCGGGTTACGGAAGACGGCGACGAGCTCGCGGTCCACGCCGTGGGCGAGCTCGACATCACCAGCGCTCCGGCGCTTGAACACTCGATGCTGCACGCCCTGGAGAGCGGGGCACCGTCGATCGTCCTCGATCTCACGGGCGTGACGTTCATCGATTGGATGGGGCTGCGGGTATTGCTCTGGGCGGCGCGCTCAGACGAGAACGGAGATTCCTTTCGGATCCGGATTGGATCTGCCGTTCGTCGGATGATCGAGCGGACCGGCGTCGAGCGCTTGCTGCCGCTGGTCGCCTAAGTCGCAGATCTGCAGACTGGCTGCGCGAGATACTGCGTAGGCGATGTCGCAGGAGAACGTCGAGATTGTCCGCCGTATGTACAGCGCGCTTGACCGGAACGACTGGGACGCCGCGTTTCAGGACGCTCACCCAGACTTCGAAGTCACCTTCAAGGAGGGACCCAGGGCTGGCACCCATCGAGGACGCGAAACGCTTCAAGAGGTTGCGGCGGATCTGCGCGCAGGCTTTGACTACTGGGTCGTCGAGCCGTTGGAGTTGATCGAGAGGGGTGATCAGGTCGTGGCCATCCTCAGTAACCGGCTTCGACCGAAGGGCGGCACGAGCGGTGAGTTCGGTTATCGCAATGGCAGCGTCTTCACCATCCGTGACGGAATGGTGCTCTCGATGGTGGGATACCCAACGCCCGAGGAGGCCCTCGATGCCGCCGGGCTGCGGGAGTAGGCCAGGCGTCTACTTTGCGCGAAGGGAGGAGACAAGGCGATGTTCAACACAATCGTGTTGGCCCTGGATGGGTCGGATGGAGCAAAGATGGCGATACCCGTCGCGGTTGAGTTGGCCGAGAAGGAAGGGGCCAAGCTCGTCCTCGCTCACGTCACCGAGTACCCGCCCGCCAAGGGCGGAGAGGTCCCGAAGCCCGGCGAGGATGAGATCCGCGTCGAGATCAAACAGCAGGCGGAGGAGATCTCCGAGCGAGGCATTGAGACCGAGGTCCAGTTCGCAGACAGCGTTCTGGGTGGACCCGCACACGCGATCGTCGATATTGCTGATCGCACCGGCGGTGAGCTGATCGTGGCCGGCACCCGCGGGCACACCTCCATGGCGGAGATTCTGCTGGGCAGCGTGTCCCACCGCCTGCTGCACATCGCCGAGCGACCGGTCCTGACGGTGCCTTCCTCGCCGGCGTAGGAGGCTTTCGAAGCCGCCGGGCTGCGGGAGTAGGCGATGTCGCAGGAGAACGTCGAGATCGTGCGGCGCTGGTATGAGGTCGCCACGAGCAAGGCGGACCTGTTGGCAGCGATGCCGAGGACGATGGCCTTCTGCCATCCAGATGTCGAATGGAGCGCACCTGAGGACGGAACGACGTATCGCGGTCGCGAGGGCGTCAGGCGGCGGCTGGAGGAGTGGCTCAATAGTTTCGATGACTACCGATACGAGATCGATCGGATCATCGACTGCGGAGACGATGAGGTGCTGGTGAAGGCGAGCGAGGTCGGGCGCGGCGCAACCAGCGGTGCCGAGGTTCGCCAGACCAACTACGAGCTGCTCACGATCCGCGACGGGCTGATCGTTCGCATCCGCGAGTACTACGACGACGACGAGGCCCTCGAAGCCGCCGGGCTGCGGGAGTAGCGACGCTTCCGCTTTGCGCGAGAAGCAGAAGCCTGGGTCGCCGGCGGTTTGGTGAGTTGCAAGCCACCGGAGGAACAGACATAGCGTCGGAGGCCGCGGCTCGCCCTCGCGCGTCGCCGTTGGGCCCGATCGGTGGCCCGGCTCGTTTCTCGCGGAGACCCACGAATCGTCGAGCGCGTGCCGATTCGTCCCCAATGCCCCTGCCGAGAGCCGGGACTTAGCGGTCGCTCAGATGAGTCTCTTAGACCGAGGCTGCCTCGGTCGCGTCCTCGCGGACCTGGAACGAGGAGCCGCATCCGCAGGCGGCGACGACATTGGGGTTGTTCACCTGGAAGCCGGCGCCCTGCAGGCCGTCGACGTAGTCGACCTCGGAGCCGAAGACGAACTGCATGCTGGTCGGATCGACGACTACGGAGACGCCGCGGTCCTCGAAGACGTGGTCATCCTCCTTGCGGGCATCGAGCGCCAGCGCGTACTGAAAGCCCGAGCAACCGCCGCCGCGCACGGCAACGCGCAGCGCCTGGCCGACGTCCTCCTGCATGGCGAGAAGCTCCTTGATCTTCTCCGCCGCCTTGTCGGTGAAATTGATTGCCGCGGTTGTCTCGGTCATCGGCTTCAGATTGTAAAGGCCCAGCGGGCGGGGCCGTGCGGCTTGCTTCAGGCCATCAACTCCCGGATCTCGGGCCGGTAGCGCTTCATGTAGGGAACTCGTTCGGTGCGATGGTCGATGCCGAGCTTCTTCAGGCGCCTCTGCACCCCTCCGCATGGGCAGAGGACGTTGGCGGGCGTCCTGCACCGGCAGAGCACGACGTCGCGCCGGGAAGGTGAGGACTCCATTAGCCGACGATTCTTTCAGCGACGCGCACGAACCGACCATGGGCCTGGAGCGCCAATTCAGAGCGTGGCCAGCCGCCAAACCGCCCACCCAGCTCCTCGGTCTGCCAGCTCACGGTCTGTTCGAGCGTCTCCTCGTGCGGGCGGGCGTTGAAGCCGGGCTCGCGCTTGGCCTTCGTCGAGCGGTAGGTCCACTACTGCATCGCCGAGCACACCTCGTCGGCGGACGTCGGCATCGGCATCGCGAGCCTTTGGCAGGCCGGAATGTAGACGAAGGCGCCGCCGCTCCAGCTCGCTTCGTTTCGCGCCACGAACGGGTCCTCGGCCGGGACAATGGTCCCGAGGTGCGCCTTGACGAGCTCGGGGTAGCGCTCGACCGCCACGCTCAGCGACACGACACCGGTGCGGCCCGGCTCGCCGGCCCCAGTGATGAAGGCTCTCCCCGGTCCCTACTCGCCGCCGCTACCGCTAAAATCCGAGTCCGGAAGTAGGGAATAACAAGCTGGAGGTTTCCCCCTTAGGCATGGCCACACCCGAGATCACAGTCCCGCCCCTCTCCCCCAAGGAGCTAACCGAGCAGGAAAAGGGCCTCAAGGACATCGGCTCCGACTACGCCGAGCGCTTCGGCTTCCACGATCCGGAGACCGGTTACGCCTACAAGGCGCCGAAGGGCCTCTCCGAGCAGGTCGTCCGCGACATCTCCGAGTACAAGGCGGAGCCCGAGTGGATGCGCGAGTTCCGCCTCAAGGCGCTCGATCACTTCCAGCAGCGCCCGACGCCCAAGTGGGGCGGCAACCTTGGCCAGATCGACTTCGACAACATCCATTACTTCGTCCGCGCCTCGGAGAAGAACAGCGTCAGCTGGGACGACGTCCCCGAGGACATCAAGAACACCTTCGACCGGCTGGGCATCCCTGAGGCGGAGCGCAAGTTCCTCTCCGGCGTCGGCGCCCAGTACGAGTCCGAGGTCGTCTACCACCAGGTCAACGAGGCCCTCGAGAAGCAGGGCGTGATCTTCACTGACATGGACACCGCCCTCCGCGAGCACGAGGATCTCGTGCGCGAGTACTGGGCGACGGTGATCCCGCCGAACGACAACAAGCTGGCGGCGCTCAACTCGGCGGTGTGGTCGGGCGGCTCGTTCGTCTACGTGCCCGCCGGCGTCAAGGTCGAGATGCCGCTCCAGGCCTACTTCCGGATCAACACCGAGAACATGGGCCAGTTCGAGCGCACGCTGATCATCGCCGAGGAGGGCTCCGACGTCCACTACGTCGAGGGCTGCACGGCGCCCGTGTACTCCACCGACTCGCTGCACTCCGCGGTCGTCGAGATCATCGCCAAGCCCGGAGCGCACGTCCGCTACACGACGGTCCAGAACTGGTCTCACAACGTCTACAACCTGGTCACCAAGCGCGCCGTCGCCCAGGAGGGCGCCAGGATGGAGTGGGTCGACTGCAACCTGGGCTCGAAGCTCACGATGAAGTACCCCTCGATCTACCTGCTCGGTGAGCGCGCCCACGGCGAGATCCTCTCGATTGCCTTCGCCGGCGCCGGCCAGCACCAGGACGCAGGCGGCAAGATCATCCACGGCGCCCCCAAGACGACCTCATCGATCTTCGCCAAGTCGATCTCCAAGGACGGCGGGCGCGGCACCTACCGCGGCCTGCTCGAGGTCGCCAAGGGCGCCACCGAGGCCCGCTCCAAGGTCGTCTGCGACGCGCTGCTCCTCGACGAGGAGTCCCGCTCCGACACCTACCCGACGATCCGCATCGACGAGAGCGACGCAAACGTCGGCCACGAGGCGTCGGTCTCGAAGATCGGCGAGGAGCAGCTCTTCTACCTCCAGTCCCACGGCCTGGACGAGGAGGAGGCCTCGAAGATGATCGTCAACGGCTTCATCGAGCCGATCACGAAGGAGCTGCCGATGGAGTACGCGGTCGAGATGAACCGCCTGATCGAGCTGCAGATGGAGGGCTCGATTGGCTAGTGCCCGTCACCGCCGCAGAGCCAGACTGGCTGGTTGAGAGGCGCCGAGAGGGGCGCCTCTTTGGCGCGTGAGCTGAGCCTCCCGACCTCCAAGGCGAAGGGCTGGGAGTTCACCGACCTCTCCGACCTGGACCTCAAGGCCTTCGCGCCGGCCCCAGTTGCGAAGCGTCTGGTCTGAGATGCCCAGGTCAGAGGCGATCTGGGGGATCGACTCGCCCGAGCTTCGGACCAGGCGAATCGCCTCGGCGCGGAACTCCGGCGGATCCGGCGGCCGTGAACGTGGTACTTGATCTCCTTTCTGGGATCGAACGATCCCAAACGATCAGGTGGCCACGAAGGCGGGTCAGGCCCAGTCCAAACAAGGTAGTTGGGCTGGCGTTGCGGCCAGGACATCGACCCGTGGGGCCCGCACATTAACTCGCTGGATCTTCGCCTCTTCCTTCCGTGCGACCCGACACAGAGGCACGGAACGTCTGAGGTCCATAACCAGCAGCAAGCCATCAGGGACTTCGCAGGCGCATAACAGGACAGACGGGCCTCTCCCTGGTCCCAATTCGGGCGGATCGGAGACCCCCCACGTCGGCTGTGGAGGTCACCACCTCTTCGCGAACGGACTGATCGGGCCGAGATCGGTCGATGTGCAACAGGGAAATGGCGGCGTGTAGGAGAGGTCGAGCTCGCTGAGGCCCTCCAGGGCGCTGATCCGCCGAAGTCAGTGCGAGCCTTTGGCTCCCGTCCGCGAACCGCGAGGTCACGCCGCATTCCGCGCAGGTCCGAGAGGTGCATGGAGGGCCAATTCCCGCCTCGAGGGGAGGGACAGGGTTTCGGGCGCGACGGCCGTCATCGGGCCTGCTACGGCGCTGTGGAGCCCTGAGAGGGCCCGCTCGTTGTCTTCGCGGAGGCGTCCGGCGGCTGCCGACCTCTGCGAGCGTCCGCGCGGATGGTGTCGGGCGGATCCGGCGGCTGCGGCGGGTCGAGGACGACCAGGACCGCTCCGGACTCCTCGGTCAGCGGGTCGCGGTCCGCGAGGACGCGGCGACCCTTGACGACGACGACGCCGACGGCCGGGTCCTGCCGGTCGACGGCGGCGACCACCTCGTCGTGGAGCGAGCTACTCGACACCGGCCTCGACCCCGATGCCGTGGACCTCGTCGTCCTGAGGCTTGAACGGGTCGGTCAGCTGGGCCGACGGCGTGCCGACCATGCCGTCATCCTCGCGCGGCGGGGCGGGCAGGTAGATCCTCGTCTCGCGGGCCTGCTGCTCCGCTTCCGGCGACACGACCGGCGTGCTGAGGATCGCGCGCGCGGCCTGGATGCGGATAGCGTGGTCGGCGGAGCCGTCGGGCCGCACCGCCTGCAGGGCGTCGAGGAGAGCGCCCTCGGCCGTGGGGACGCCGCCCGCGGGGAACATCGCCTCGCGCTGGCGCTTCACAGCGGCGCGTAACGCCGGAGGGAACGCGGCCTGACGCAGGACCAGGTCGCCAACGCGATCCGCACGCGCTATTGGCGCCTGTCCCGTAACCGCGCGGAGCAGAGCGAGGACCTGGACTGCATCAGCCAGTCGATGGTCAGCCAGATGGAGACCGGCAGGCGTCCCATTCCCCGCGAGGAGCGCGCGACCGAGGACGGCGAGAGGTTGCCTTCCATCCACGATGCGCTGGTGGAACTGCTCTCGCTGAGCGATGACAAGCTGCATGTTCGCGTCCGCATGCCGGACCGGAACAATCCCGACGAGTTCGCCCGCGGCCCCTACCGTGAGCGAGAGCAGACCACGCGCCCGTACAGGCGCAGCCACCGGCCTTTGCGTGGCCGCAGAGACTGGGATCGCCTCAGCTGAATCCGCTCCCGACAGCGCACGAAACCCCCTGCAAAATCGGTCTGTTGCGGAGGCCCAAACGGCGGAGGACCGCGGGCCTCCCCGTATACAATCTCAGGGACAAGAAAAGCCCCGGCGGCGCTCGCACGCCCCGGGGCCGGAGCCAAAGGAGAACCCCCCTTGACCCACACTGAATCTACCGACCCTGTCCCGACGGTCTGCATCGTTTACGCCGCCAAGTCCACCGAGGACCGGCGCGGCTCGATCCTCGGTCAGCTCGCCGACTGCCGCGCGATGGCCGAGCGCGAGGACTGGACCGTCGTCGGCGAGTTCAAGGACGAGGGGTTCTCGGCCTACAGTGGCAACCGAGGCCCGGGCCTGGAGCAGGCGAAGCAGGCGGCCATCAGCGCCGCGCCATCGGTGCTCGTCGTCCAGCACTCCGACCGGATCGCGCGCGGCGCGGGCGACAGGCCCGGTGCGGCCGATCACCTGGTGGAGGTCGTGGCCTCGCTCCGGCGGGCCGGGGTCACGCTCCGAACGGTGCAGGACGACTTCTTCGGCGATGAGCGGGTCGGCCTGATGATGGCCGCCGTCCAGGGCCAGCGGAACACCGAGGACAGCGCGCGCAAGTCGGCGGCGTCGCGGGACGGCAAGCGCCGCCGCGTCGAGCGCGGGACTCGGCCGGCCCGCTCCAGTTCGGCTACCGGATCGTCCACGACGAGGACGGGAAGTCCCGACGGATCCCGGATCCCGAGGAGGCGCCGGTCGTGCGAGCCATGTTCGCGATGCTGGACGAGGGCGGGACGCTCAGCGAGATCACGCGGTGGCTCAACGGCCGGAAGATCAGGACCAAGCGCGGCAACCACTTCGGCCGCAGCCGGGTCCGGCACATCCTGACCAACCCGTGGTACGGCGGTCGGATGAAGGCGTACGGGGAGGTGGTGGATGCGAACCACGAAGGCCTGCTGCCGTGGCATGAGTTCGCGCGGATCAGCGCGAAGCTCGCTCGACCGACGGTGAAGGCGTCCGCGACGCGCGACCCCGTCGCCGCCACGAAGCGGAGCACGGGGCACCGCGAGGTGCACCTGCTGTCGGGCTTGATGTTCTGCGCCGAGTGCGGGCACGGGATCTGGCACCTGAAAGGCAGGCGCCGCCGCTACGTCTGCGGCAACGTGAAGCACGCGACCGGCGCCTGCGATGCCGCTCGTTTCGACGCGCAGCTGACCGAGGAGGCGGTCCTCCGCTACCTGGAGGACCTCTTCTTCGACTTCGAGGGCTGGCTCAAGGGCGTAACCGAGCACCGGCTGGAGCAGCGGCGAGGCTACGAGCGGGTGTTGGCGGGGATCCGCGAGGAACGCGGGAAGCTCGACCGTAGGGAGGCGCAGAAGCGCCGCAGCTACCGGAACGCCGAGGACAGCTTCGAGGAGCGCGAGGCGCTGGCTGCGCTGCGCGATCTGGAGCAGGAGCGAGAGCGGCTCGACCGCGAGGAGCGCGAGGTCGCGGCGGCGATGGAACACGACGAGCGGCAGAACGCGGCCGATGACATGCTCGATTTCTGGAGCGACCTCAGCCGGTCGGTCCGCGAGCAGGTGATCGGGGCGGGGTCGGTCCGCGAGGCGAACGCGGCGCTGCGCGAGCTGTTCGCCGCCGTGTTCGTCACGAGCCCAGAGGGCGGGCCACCGAAGCTGGACTTCATCCTGCGGGACCGCGAGCCGGGCGCGCCGCTCGTCTCGGCGTCGGTCTGGGCGATCGATCCCGACGACCCGGCGCACGAGGGGATCATCGAGGGCTGGCAGCACTGGGAGCCTGAGCAGGGACACCCTGTTCCATCCACCTTGGTGTACGTCCAGCTGCACAGCTCGCCGATCTCCGCGTACGAGTAGCCCTGGGCCTGGAGGACGATCGCGAGGCGCTCGTCGGGCTTGAGCTCGGCCAGGGCTCGAGCCGCGGCGGCGACGCCATCGCGGCGCTCCGCACGCTCCATCGGGCCGGGGCGCTCGCACAGCAGGCCGTCGAATAGCCCGTTCCCGTCGTCGCGCCATGCGGCGAGGATTCGCTCGCGAGCACGGCGCACAGCGAGCGCCTCCCTGCGGGTGACCACCTGCATCCACGCGATGAGCGCGTTCGGCGGCCGCTCCGGTGCCTTCGTCAGCAGGATCTCGACCCCTCGCTGGAACGCGTCCTCGGCGTCGTCGGTGCAGAGCGACACGCGGCGCGCCGTGCGCCGGAACTCCGGCTCGGCCACCGCGAGCACGGCCAGCGCCCGTTCGCGGCGTCCCCCGCACAGCTGGGTGTTCTGCGGCGCCACACACGGGTCAACCCCTCGCGCAGTTGCAACGCCCTCCCCGCCGGTCCACGCCTGAAGCACGGCGCCCGCCCGGGCGCCATCCGGCGCCTTCTCTGCGAGCGGTCGCGTACCCTGCCGGATTGAGATGAGCACCTGCGTCGTCACGGGGGGAGCGGGATTCCTCGGCTCCCATCTCAGCGATCGGCTGCTGGCCAACGGCCACAGCGTGATCTGCATCGACAACCTCGACACCGGGTCGCTGCAGAACATCGAGCACATCAGCGACAAACGGTTCACGTTCATGAACCAGGATCTGACCGAGCCTGTCCATCTCGAGGGCGAAGTCGACTTCGTCTTCCACCTCGCCTCGCCCGCGAGCCCGATCGACTACGCGCGTCTCCCGCTGCACACGCTGAAGGTCGGCTCCTACGGGACGCATCACATGCTCGGGCTCGCAAAGGTCAAGCGGGCGCGCTTCCTGCTGACGTCGACGTCGGAGGTCTACGGCGACCCCCAGGTCCACCCCCAGCCGGAGCACTACTGGGGGCACGTCAACCCCATCGGACCGCGCGGCGTGTACGACGAGGCGAAGCGCTACGCCGAGGCGCTGACCATGGCCTACCACCGCCAGCAGGGCGTGAACACCTGCATCGCGCGAGTCTTCAACACCTTCGGGGCCCGGATGCGGCCGCACGACGGCCGCGCGATCCCGACCTTCCTCCGCCAGGCGCTCCAGGACAAGCCCGTCACGGTCTTCGGCGAAGGAAGCCAGACGCGGAGCTTCTGCTACGTCGACGACCTGATCCGCGGCTTCGTCCTCCTGGCCGAGTCCGACGTCCACCTTCCCGTGAACCTCGGCAACCCGAAGGAGATGACGCTGCTCGAGCTCGCGGAGGCCGTCATCGACACGACCGGCTCGCGTTCGGAGATCGTCTACGAGGCCCTGCCGGTCGACGATCCCCAGGTGCGCCAGCCGGACATCACGCGGGCGAAGCAGCTGCTCGGCTGGGAGCCGGAGGTCGAGCTCCGCGACGGCCTCCAGCGGACGATCGAGCAGGCCGGCGTCGAGCGGCTCGTCGGCGCCACGGATTGAGCGCTGAGCCCGCGGCGCGGCTGCGGATCGCGCACCTGACGGCCACCTTCCCACCGTACCCGGGCGGCGCCGGCAACACCGCCTACCGCTTCGCGAAGGGTCAGGCCGAGCGGGGCCACCACGTCGAGGTCTTCACCGCACCGGCCGAGGGCGAGGCCCCGGACCCCGGTGAAGCCCTGGTGCACCGGATCAAGCCGGTCTTCGCAATCGGGAACGCTCCGCTGATCCCGAGCCTCGCGGGGATCGAAGGGTTCGACGTGGTGCATGTGCACTACCCGTTCATCTTCGGCTCCGAGCTGACGCTCACGGGCCGTCTCGCGCGGCGCCGCCGGCGGCAGGCCCTCCTCATCCACTACAAGAACCGCCTGGTCGCCAAGGGGGCCCGCCAGGTCCCGTTCGAGGCCTACGAGCACACCGTCGCGCCGCTTTTGGTGCGCGCCGCTGACCGCATCTGCGTCCTCTCCGGAGATCACGCCGGATCGGTGCCGTACCTGCGGCGAATCGCCGAGCGGGATCCATCCAAGCTGATCGAGATGCCGAATGGCGTCGACGCCGCGCTCTTCGCTCCGGGCCCGGACGACGAGGGAGTGAGGGCCGCGGAGGGGATCCCGGACGACGCGGTGGTCGCTGCGTTCGTCGCCACCCTCGACCGCGCCCACCACTTCAAGCGGCTCGACGTCGCGCTCGATTCGATCGCTGGTCTCGGCGACGAGCGTGTCCACCTGCTGGTGGCGGGCGGAGGCGAGCTCCTGGACGACTTTCGGGCGCAGGCGACGCGGCTCGGCATCGCCGAGCGCGTGCATTTCCTCGGCGCCGTCCCCCACTCCCGCCTTCCGGCCGTCCTGCGCGCCGCGGACCTGCTGCTGCTCACCACCGAGCCCCCGGAGTCCTTCGGCATCGTCCTGATCGAGGCAATGGCCGCGGGCCTTCCGACGATCGCCACCGAGTACCCGGGCGTGAGGGCGGTCATCGACGAGGGCGAGACGGGGCTACTGGTTCCGGCCGGCGACGCCGACGCTGTCGCCGGGGCGATCCGCCGCCTCGTGGAGGCGGGGCCGTCCGGACGGGCCACCATGGGTGCCGCGGGGCGGGAGAAGGCCGAGCGCCTCTGGAGCTGGCCCCGGCTGCTCGACCGCATGGACGCCGCCTACGCCGAGGCGATCGCCTCCAGGCGCAGGAGAACCGCGTGAACCTCCTGCTCGTCGCCTACTTCTATCCGCCGTGCCGCGACACCGGGGCCCACCGTCCCGCCGCGATGGCCAAGTGGCTCCGACGGCTGGGCCACCGGGTGACGGTGCTGACGACGTCCGCTTACGGCCAGCTGGACACGGACGAGGACGAGGGCGCGGTCCGGACCAACGACCTCCAGCGGCTGCGCGCCCGACTACACGGCCGCGACCGCGTCGACGCGCTGTTCGACTCCGACACCTACTCGGGGCATCCCCACTTCCTGAGCAAGGTCGTGGTCCCCGAGCCCCTCATGGTGGCCTGGGCCCCATTCGCCTACCGGGCAGCGCTCCAACTCAACGCGCGTGACCGGTTCGACTGCGTGATCACCAGCTCGCCCCCGGAATCCGTGCACTTCGTCGGCCGGGCGCTCCGCCGGCGCGGCGTTCCGTGGGTGGCCGACCTCCGCGACGGGTGGACCTTCGAGCCGATTCGCCCCGGCTTCCCGACCCGCCTCCAGCGACGCTACGACGAGCGGCTGGAGCGCCACTGGCTCGGCGATGCGGACGCAGTCGTCGCCGTCAGCCGCCCCGCCGCCGACGATCTCCGCGACCGGCTCGGACTGGACCCCGAGCTGATCCCGAACGGATGGGACCCCGATCTGTCCGTCGACGCCGCTCCTTCCGACGTGGCGGATCGGCTGCTCGACCCCGAGCGGACCTCGCTCGTCTATACGGGCCGCTTCGGCAGCTATGGCCGCGATCCGGCCGGGCTGATCGAGGCGATGCGCACGCTGGCGAGGGAGCACCCCGACGCGGCGGCCAGGCTCGAGCTCGTGATCGCCGGGCCGCTGACCGAGGACGAGGTCGCGCTCATGCGGACCGACGTCTCGCCGGCACGAATCGTGGTCGCCGGCACCCTCGACCGAACCGACGCGCTGGCGCTGCAGCGCGCCGCCGACGCGCTGCTCCTCCTCGCCTCGTCCCGCCGCACCCAGCTGCTCAACTTCAAGGTCTTCGAGTACCTGGCGGCGGCCCGCCCGATCCTCGCCCTGGCCGCGGGCACCGAGGCCGGCCGGATCGTCGCCGAGGCGGGCGGCGAGGCCGTCCCGGCGGACGACCCGGCGGCGATCGTCGGGGCGCTGCTGCGCCTCCTGGCCGATGACGTCCCGCCGCCCGACCCGGAGGCGCGCGAGCGCTACTCGTATCCCACGGTCGCCGAGCGGATGGCGGCGGTGGCGCAGGGAGCGATCGCCCGACCTCTGTAACACTCGGGCCATGCCCGCCGTCCTCATCTGCGCCGACACGATCCGCTCGCCCGAGATGCGCCACGAGGTGCCGGCCGAGATCATGGATCCCTTCCTGTACGCGGAGGTGGACGGCCACCGCTACGCGGTCGTCAGCCAGCTCGAGGTGCAGGCGGTCAACGAGAAGGCGCCGGACATCGAGGTGATCCTGCCCGAGCAGCTCGGATGGGACGAGCTCGTCGAGCGCCACCCCGACTGGGAGGAGGCCAGCCAGGAGCTGGTCGTGAGGGCGTGCAGGCGCATGGGCATCACGGAAGCCGTCGCGCCGGGCACCTTCCCGCTGGAGCTGGGGGACCGCCTCCGCGAGGCTGGCCTGGAGCTGACGGCGGATCACCGGCTGTTCGAGGCTCGCCGCCGCGCCAAGAACGCGGACGAGCTCGCCGGCATCGCGCGCGCTCAGCGGGCCGCCGAGGCGGCCATGGGCGCTGCCTCCGCGCTTCTGCGCGACGCCGAGCCGGCCGACGGGCAGGTCCTCGCGGGCGGCGAGCCCGTGACGAGCGAGCGACTCAAGGCGGCGATGGACGATGCGCTGAGGGCCCACCCGGTCACCTGCGAGGAGCCGATCGTCGCATGCGGCCCGCAGGCGGCCAAGGGGCACGATCGCGGATCCGGTCCCGTCGCCCCCGGCATGGCCGTCGTGATCGATATCTGGCCGCAGGACCGCGAGAGCGCCTGTTTCGCGGACATGACGCGCACCTTCGTCGTGGGCGAGCCGCCCGCCGAGATCCGCGAATGGCATGCCCTGTGCCGCGAGGCGCTCGATCGCGCCGTCGCGGCGATCCGGCCCGGGATCACCGGGAGGGAGGTGTTCGAGGTCGTCTGCGACTACTTCGCCGAGCACGGTCAGCCGACACAGCTGACCAAGGCGGCCGGCGAGACCCTCGAGGAGGGCTTCAACCATTCGCTGGGCCACGGCGTCGGCCTCGAGGTCCACGAGGCGCCGAGCCTGGGACGCACCCGCGGCGAGGAGCTGGTCGCGGGCGACGTTCTAGCCGTGGAGCCGGGCCTCTACCGGCCGGACATCGGCGGCGTCCGGCTCGAGGACCTCGTGCTGGTGACCGACGCGGGCGCGGAGACCCTCACCCGCTACGCCTACGGCCTCGAGCCGTAGTCGCTACCTATCCTGTCCCCATGGCGACCCGTCCGACCGATAAGCCGAAGGCGTCCGACGCCGACTCAGGAAGAGCAGGCCGAGGCCGTAGCCGAGGACCTGCATCGGTACATCGACCCGGTCGTCGGCCCCGACGACGACCGGCGCTTCACGGACTCGGGCATCGAGGTCGACCGGCTCTATGACGCCGACGACGTCGCGCCGGGCCTGGAGGAGCGCCTCGGCGAGCCGGGCGAGTACCCCTTCACGCGCGGCATTCACCCGGGCATGTACCGCGACCGCCTCTGGACGATGCGCCAGTACGCGGGCTTTGCGAGCCCCGAGGACACGAACGAGCGCTACCGCTACCTGATCGAGCACGGCTCGACCGGGCTGTCGATGGCCTTCGACCTGCCCACCCAGCTTGGCCGCGACTCGGACGACCCGTTGTGCCAGGGGGAGGTCGGGCGAACCGGCGTCCCCATCGACACGATCGAGGACATGCGGATCTGCTTCGATCAGATCCCGCTCGACGAGGTCTCGACTTCGATGACGATCAACGCTCCCGCGGCGATCCTGCTGCTGCTCTACGAGCTGGTCGGAGAGGAGCAGGGAGTCGAGGCGGAGAAGCTGCGCGGCACCGTCCAGAACGACGTGCTCAAGGAGTACGTGGCCCGCGGCAACTACATCTATCCGCCCGAGGCCACGATGCGGCTGACGACGGACATCTTCGAGTACTGCCGCGAGCACGTGCCGAAGTGGAACACGATCTCCATCTCCGGCTACCACATCCGCGAGAAGGGCTGCTCGGCCGTCCAGGAGGTCGCGTTCACGATGGCCAACGCGATCGCCTACGTCGGCGCCGCCCTGGACCGCGGCCTCGCGATCGACGACTTCGCACCCCGCCTCGCCTTCTTCTTCAATTGCCACAACAACGTCTTCCAGGAGATCGCGAAGTTCCGGGCGGCCCGCCGGATGTGGGCGAAGATCATGAGCGAGCGGTTCGGCTCGGACGACCCGAAGTCGCAGACGATCCGGTTCCACACGCAGACCGGCGGCGTGACGCTCCAGGCGCAGCAGCCGGAGGTGAACATCATCCGCGTCGCGCTGCAGGGCTTCGCCGCGGTCGCCGGCGGGACGCAGTCGCTGCACACGAACGGCTTCGACGAGGCGCTGGCGCTGCCGACCGAGCGCTCGGCGCGCATCGCGCTGCGGACCCAGCAGGTCCTCGCCTACGAGTCCGGCGCCGCCGACACGGTGGACCCGTTCGCCGGCTCCTACTTCATCGAGTCGCTCACCGACGAGATCGAGAAGCGCGCCTGGGAGCTGATCGACAAGGTCGAGCAGCTCGGCGGCTCCGTTCAGGCGCTGGAGTTCATCCAGCGCGAGATCGAGGAGTCGGCCGCGTCCTACCACGAGCGCTACCGCACCGGCCAGGACATCGTCGTCGGCGTCAACAAGTTCGTGACCGACGAGATCGACGACGTCGAGATCCTGCGGGTCGACCCGGAGTCCGAGCGGCGGCAGCTCGAGCGCCTCAAGCGATTCAAGGAGAGCCGCGACATGGCGGCCGTCGAGGCGCGCCTCGGCGACCTCAAGGGGGTCGCGACGGGCGACGGTAACCTGCTCTACCCGATCAAGGACGCGCTGCGAGACGGGGCGTCGATCGGCGAGGTCTGCGGGGCGATGCGGGAAGTGTTCGGCGAGTACAGAGGGGGTGCGTTCTTCTGAGGACGAACGAGGACTTCTCGTTCGACGACGCCGAGCTCGAGTCGAAGCTCGTCTGGATCTTCGGCTCGCCGCGGACGGGCAGCACCTGGCTCCTGGAGATGCTGTGCCACCCGCTCAAGGTGGACCCGAACTCCGACATCGGCTTCAAGTGGCGCGAGGGCTGGGAGGGCGCAGCGCCCGCGCTCCCCGTGAACGAGTTCCTGATCTCGTCCCACATCGTGCCCGGGCAACGGCGTCGCCCAGATGGAGAACGGCGTCGTCCTGCCGAAGACCCTGAACCGCTTCTCGGGCCAGTTCCCGAGCTACGCGTTCTCGGCCGCCTACGAGGACGTCTGGCGCCCCGAGGTGCGGCGGCTCACCCTGATCCGCCTGTACGCGGTGGTCAAGCGGGCGCAGGAGGCCGGGCTCAAGCTGGCCGACCGACCCGCCGCTGATGGTGATCAAGGAGGTGAACGGCTCGCACGGTGCCGACGTCGTCATGTCGCTGTTCCCGCGCTCGAAGATGATCTTCCTCGTGCGCGACGGCCGCGACGTCCTCGATTCGCTGCTCGACGCGAACAAGGCCGGCGGCTGGCTGACGAAGCGCGGCGGCGGCAAGGGCGCCTACGAGACCGACGAGGAGCGGCGGGAGTTCGTGCGCGACAACTGCCTGAACTGGGCCGGCCGCATGACGATCTGCGCGCGCGCCTACGAGGACCACGACCCGGAGCTCCGGCGCCAGATCAAGTACGAGGACCTGCTCGCGGACACGCCGGGCGTGCTCGGCGACCTCGCGACGTGGCTCGATCTCCCCGGCGGACCGAAGCGGATCCAGAACATCGCCAAGAGCCACTCGTTCGAGGCGGTTCCCGAGAGCACAAGGGCCCGGGCAAGGTTCGCCGGTCGGCGACGCCCGGAGCCTGGCGCGAGGGCCTGACTCCCGAGGACCAGGAGGTCGCCCAGGAGATCATGGGCGACCGCCTCGTCGGGCTCGGATACGAGCCGTGACGCCGGACGGCGTCCTCTCCTACTCCCCGACCGCCGGCCTGCCGTTCGACGACGAGGAGCTCGAGTCGAAGCTGTCTGGATCTGGGGATCCCCGCGCTCGGGCAGCACCTGGCTGCTCGAGATGCTCTGCCATCCGTTCGAGATCGAACGCACTCCGAGCGTCGGGTTCAAGTGGCGGGAGGGCTCGACCGGCGCGGTGCCGGCGCTCGCCGTCGACGAGTTCCTGATCGCCTCCCACCTCGCGCCCGGGATCTACGACAACTCGAGCGGGGCGACGGTCGCCGACGTCGGCGGCACCTTACTCCCGCGAACCCTGACCGGGCTGTTCGCCCGACTAGGTCGCGAGCTATGCCTTCTCGAGCGAGTACGAGGACGTGTGGCGGCCTGAGGCGAGGCGGTTCACGCTCGTCCGGCTGCACGCGGTGATCGGGAGCGGGCCCGCGCAGCGGGGCTGAACGTTCCCCGAGCTGCCCTTGCTCGTGATCAAGGAAGTCAACGGCTCGCACGGGCCGACCTCGTCATGCCGCTGTTTCCCCGGTCGCAAGATGATCTTCATGCTCCGGGACGGACGTGACATCCTGGATTCGATGGTCGACGCGAACAGCGCAGGGCGGCTGGATCGACCAGGAGCGGCCTCGGACCGGGCCGGCTTCGAGACCGACGAGGAGCGCCTGGACTTGGTGCGCGAGAACGGCCGCAACTGGACGGCGCGGATCAACGCGTGCGAGCAGGCGTACGAGCGACACGATCCGGCGCTGCGGCAGAGGATCCGCTACGAGGACCTGCTGGCCGACCCGAAACGTTCACTAGCCCAACTGACCGAGTGGCTCGGCCTTCCTCATGATGAGGCCCGAATTGGCGAGATCGTGGCGCGTCACTCATTCGACGAGGTCCCCGAGAAGCGCCGGGGCCCGGGCAGGAGGTGGCGCGCGGCCTCGCCCGGGACGGTGGGCGGGAATCGTTAACGCCGGCCGAGGGCGAGGTGGTCGGGGAGGTCATGGGGATGCGCTTGGCCGAGCTCGGATACGAGAGGTGAGCGCGATCAGGATCGCCTCGGATTCTGCAACCGGCGCTCACCGAGCTCGGCTACGAGGAGTGAGGGACGATCACGTCCGGCGCAGGTAGCCGCCGGGGCTCGCGGTGAGCAGGAACTTCTCCCGTGTCGGGTCGATCTCGAACGGCTGGCCCTCGGCCATCCACTCCTCGAGCGCCTCGGCGGGGCCCGGGAGCAGGTGCTTGCCGAGCGGGCGCCCGATGGCCGTGTCCTCCACGATCAGATAGCAGCCCGGGCTCACCAGGCCCGCGAGCAGCCGGAGCTCGGAGAGTACGTGTGTGGCCGCGTGATCGGAGTCCAGGTTGAGCATCACGCGCTTGTCCTCTGCGGCGCCCCGGATCCGCTCGACCACGTCGGCGTCGACCGAGCTGCCCTCGATGAGCGTGACGCGAGGGTGCTCGGGTACCCGGGGGTCGACCGTCGAGAGATCGATGTCCACGGCGAGCACCTCGCCGTGCCCGATCAAGTCGAGCATCTGAGCGTAGAAGAGAGTGCTGCCGCCCTCGTGGACCCCCGTCTCCACCACTAGGTCGGGGCGAGTCTCCCACAGGATCTCCTGAGCGATCCAGATGTCCCACGGCCCCTTGAGGGCCTTGACGCCCGCCCAGGTGTTGTTGCCCCAGAGCTGCCCGGGACGCCAGAAGACCGCCTTCTGGAACTCGTCGACGGCCTTCGCGATGCGCTCGTCGATCTCCTGCTGGCTCGGCTGCGGGAGCGTCGGCTGCTCGGTCTCCTCCACCGCCTTGACTGTAACGCAGGCCATCGGGGTCAGCGCCTTCGACAAGCATCTGCCGGCGGATCGCCCGCGCCTGTTCGAGTCGCAGCGCGCGAACCCAGGGCCCATTCGTAGAATGCCGCGCGTCGCCGTCCGGCCCTCGACCATATTGCCTTGACTGAATCACGACTTTCTGATCGTGCCATCGCGCTGATCGTCCTCGCCGGGGCCATGGTGCTGTCGGCTGCCGCGCTGCTGTGGATCGGCCGCGACCAGACCATTCGCGGAGACAACCTCGAATACGCGACCCGAATCGCGACCCAGGGCGTCGGGCACGCACTCCTCCACACGCCGGCCAACAAGTACCTGATCGCGGTGCCCTTGCTCGTCTACCGGGCCTTGTTCGGCATCTTCGGCCTGAACAACTACTTCCCGTCCCGCCTGCTGGTGATCGCGCTGGTGCTGATTTCCGGTGGTTTGTTCTATGCGCTGGTCCGGAAGCACGTGGGTTACGTGCTGGCGGTCGTCGCGACCGTCCTCCTGCTGTTCTTCGGTTCGGGCTGGGAGGAGGTGCTGACGGCGATCAGGCTCCCGTCGCTGATCGCCGTGGCGAGCGGCCTGGGGGCGCTCTGCTTGCGCTCGGAGAGGCGGGAGCTGCTCTGGGACGTGGTCGCGACCGCGCTTCTCTGCGTGGCGGTGGCCTCGCATCCCACCGGAGTGGCCTTCACCGCCGCGGCTACGGTCATGGTCATTCTCTCGCCCGCGCCCGAACGATGGAAGAGAGTGTGGGTGGTCCTCATCCCGGCCGCCATCTTCGTGGCCTGGTACCTCATCTGGCGGACCACCACCCCGACCCTATTCCCGAACACCGCCTCCGACGTCTTCCTGTTCGTCCGCGAGTCGTGGGTGATGCTCTGCGCAACCGTCACCGGCCTCTCCGGCGTCCTTCCGATCCCCGTGTACAGCCAACCCATCGCGGAGGTCGTCGGCGCGCTGCTCTTTGCTCTGTTGGCGGCGGTGACCGCTCTGCGGTTTCGAAAGCTTCCCCCGCTCTACTGGGCGGCGCTGCTCGGACTGCTCGTGCTGCTCGTCTCGACGAGGCTCTCTGCCGGCGGATTTCTTCGGCGCCCCGATGAGGTGAGGTACCTGTATCCGGAGACGGTCCTGTTCCTGCTACCTTCGCGGGGCTTGCGGCGTCGGTGAGGCTGCCACGGTGGGCCCAGGCCGCAGTGAGCGTGGTGCTCGTCCTGGGCATCGCGTCGAACTTCGCGATGCTCGTGAACGGCGGCGACCTCAGCCGTCAGAAGTCCCAGGTGACTACCGGGCAGCTGACCGCCTACCGGATAGCGGGCGACCAGGTCAACCCGGCCTACCAGCCAACCCCACTCGATACGACCGCGGGCTTCGATCTCGCGGCGATGGCGCGCTTCGGCTCGCCCGCGCTGACGCCGGCCGAGCTCCTTGACGCATCCGCGCTGACTCGACAGTCGGCGGACAAGGCCCTCGTGGGTTCCCTCGGTATCCACCCGCAGCCAACGACGAAGAAGCCGGAGACAACCGGCCCCGCCCCGCGCGTGGTGAACGTCGCCGCCGGACACGCAAGGCGCCAGGGCGGTTGCTCGATCCTGTCGCCGGCGCAGGCGCCGGCTTCGGGGACGCAATCCGGCGGTCAGCTGCTCGCCGAGCTTTCACTGCCGCCCGCGGGAGTGGAAGTCTCGGCGCGTGACCTGTCAGTGCCCACCTGTATCTCGGTCGCTTCGCGCCCCCGAGCGTGCCCCTGCCCGCCGTCCACGGTCGCTTCGCGATCCTCGAGACTCCGCTCGCCGACTCATCGGTCCCGTGGAAACTCAGGGTAGGGTCGGATCAGTCGGTCGCGGTCTGCGGGCTCAGCGGCTGAAGGCCGACGACGGCCTGCAAGGGGTACGTCGCGGGGAGGAGTCGCCACCGGATGACAGAACCCCGGCCCGATGGAATCGAAAGCAAAGCGCACGCTCGTGAAGTCCCCGCCCGAGCTGTGGGAGCTGGCGGACGACGTGGCACGCATGGAGGCCTGGATGGCGGGCCTCGTGGGCACGGCGGACCCGGTTTCCGTCCAGGTCACCGGCCGGGAGCCGGAGCGCGTGCTGGCGTGGTCCACGCCCGGCAACGGCTCCGGCGGCGGGCGGATCGCGCTGGAGCTCGCCGAGAAGGGCTTCGGCACTTCGGTTTCGATCACCGCCGAGCACTCGCGGCCGGATCCGGACGGCGCGGACACTGCGTTGGAGCAGCTCCTCGATGAGCTGGGATCCCCAGAGCGGCGCCCCTTCGAGCGCGGCTGACCCGGCAGGCGGCGGCGCCCAGGCGGACCCGGCGGCGCTGGCCCGGGCGCACGGCGCGACCCTGCTCGACGCGCTCGAGGACCACCGGCCCGGCTCGCGCGAGCATGCCGAGGCGACCGCCTCCTACGCCTTCGCGGCGGCCGTCGAGCTCGGCTTCGAGCGCGAGCACGCCGAGGCCGTGCGGGAGACAGCCCGCCTCCACGAGGTGGGGATGATCTACGTGCCCACCGCGGTCCTCGCGGCCGCGCCGGACCAGCGAAGCGCTGAGGGAAGGGCACTGATCGACGCTCACCCCGGATATGGAGCGGAGCTTGCCCTCGGCGCCGGCGTTCCGCCGTTGATCTGCGACTGGATCCGCGCCACCGCCGAGCGGTTCGACGGCAGGGGCCCCGGCGGCCTCGCCGGCGAGCGGATCCCGCTCGAGGCGCGGATCGTCCGCGTGGCATGCGCCTGCGATTGGGCGCTGACCACTCCCCAGGCGGGCGCGAGCCCGGCCGAGCATCGCGGGGCCGCGTTCGAGGTCCTGCGCGCTGCGGCGGGCCGCGAGCTCGACCCGCGCGTGGTCGAGGCCCTGGCCGGGATGCTGGACCGCGTCACCCGCCGCTGAGACCCTTTGAAATGACCTCGAGCTGGCGAATTGCGCCACGGTCGAGCCGTTCGACGTCCAGGTGGAGTTCAGCGTTAGCCATGGGCCGATTCTCCCCGGCGCGCCATAGAATCGGCCGCGCCGTGCGCGAGAAGTTCCCCGAGACCCACGAGGAGAAGCTCGCCTACCTGCGCGAGCTGCGCGAGCAGGCGATCCACTCGGCCTCCGAGGAGGCGGTCGACAAGCAGCACGAGAAGGGCAAGCTGACGGCCCGCGAGCGGATCGAGAAGCTGCTCGACCCCGGCTCGTTCGAGGAGCTCGACACCTTCGTCCGCCACCGGACCTACGAGTTCGACATGCAGAAGCGCCGCCCCTGGGGCGACGCGGTGGTCACCGGCTGGGGGACGATCGACGGCCGGCCGGTCGCCGTCTTCTCGCCAGGACTTCACGGTCTTCGGCGGCTCGCTGGGCGAGGTGATGGCGGAGAAGATGTGCAAGGTCATGGACCTGGCCGCCAAGATCGGCGTGCCCGGTGATCGGCATCAACGACTCGGGCGGGGCGCGGATCCAGGAGGGGGTCGTCTCGCTGGGCGCCTACGGCGACGTCTTCGTCCGCAACGTCCAGTGCTCGGGCGTGATCCCGCAGATCAGCCTGATCATGGGCCCCTGCGCGGGCGGCGCCGTCTACTCGCCCGCGATGACGGACTTCATCTTCATGGTCAAGGAGACCTCGCACATGTTCATCACGGGCCCCGACGTGATCAAGACGGTCACCGGCGAGGAGTCGACGTTCGAGGAGCTCGGCGGGGCGATGACGCACAACACCAAGTCGGGCGTGGCGCACTTCGCCGCCGAGAACGAGGAGCAGTGCCTGGAGGACGTCCGCTACCTGATGTCCTTCCTGCCGCTCAACAACCTGGAGATGCCGCCGCGGGTCGAGCCCTACGACGATCCCGACCGCGATGGACGAGGCGCTCGACACGATCGTCCCCGACGACCCGTCGAAGCCCTACGACATGCGCGACGTGATCTCGCTGATCGTCGACGACGGCGACTTCTTCGAGGTCCACGAGCACTACGCGCAGAACATCGTCGTCGGCTTCTCGCGCCTCGACGGCTATCCGGTCGGCATCGTCGGCAACCAGCCGCGCCACCTGGCCGGGGTGCTCGACATCGACTCCTCGGTGAAGGGCGGCGCGGTTCGTGCGCTTCTGCGACGCCTTCAACATCCCGCTGATCACCTTCACCGACGTCCCGGGCTTCCTCCCGGGCACCTCCCAGGAGTGGGGCGGGATCATCCGCCACGGCGCGAAGCTGCTCTACGCGTTCACCGAGGCGACGGTGCCGAAGCTCACCGTCGTCACGCGGAAGGCCTACGGCGGCGCCTACGACGTCATGGCCTCCAAGCACATGCTCGCCGACTTCAACTTCGCCTGGCCGACCTCGGAGGTGGCCGTGATGGGCCCGGAGGGCGCGGTCAACATCATCTTCCGGCGCGACATCCAGAGCTCGCCGACGCCGGAGGAGCGCCGCGAGAAGCTGATCGACCGACTACAAGGCGCGCTTCGCGAACCCGTACTCGGCGGCCGAGCGCGGCTACATCGACGACGTGATCGTCCCGCACGAGACCCGCCCGAAGCTGATCCGCGCCCTGCGCACGCTGCAGACCAAGCGCGTCGACCAGCCGAAGCGAAAGCACGGCAACATCCCGCTGTAGCGCGTCGCGGCCCGCGCTAGAGCCGCGCCAGGCCCGCGTCGACCCGACCCTCACGCCAGGCCTCGTACACGGCGATTGCGATCGCCAGGTCCTGGATCGCGAGGCCGGTCGAATCGAAGAGCGTGATCTCCTCCGGCGCGCGCCGGCCCTCCGCCCGGCCGAGGATGACGTCGCCGATCTGCGTCACGCCGTCGCGGTCGACGCGGCCGGCGGCGACGGCGCCGGACAGCTCGCCGCCCGCCGAGGCCTGCGCCCAGTCGTCGCAGAAGAGCCGGCAGCGCTCGAGTGCCGCATGCTCGAGCTCGGCCTTGCCCTTGGCGTCGGCTCCCAGGGCGGCGATGTGCTGGCCGGGCCGCAGGTCGGAGACGTGGACAACCGGCGAGGTGCCCGGCGTCACCGTGACCACCACGTCCTGCGGTCGCGCGCCTCGGCGCGATCCCCCGACCGCCATCCGAGCTCGGCCGCGAGCGCATCCGCCACGTCCGCGCGGACGTCCGCGCAGACGCCGGGGCCATAGCCGGCGGCCGCCAGGCAGCGAGCGGCCGACGCTCCATTCACGCCGCAGCCGATGATGCCCACCGACTTGGCGTCGACGGCGCCGAGCAGCTGCGCCGAGAGCGCCGCGGCCGCTCCGGTCCGCAGGGCGGTGATCGAGGCGCAGTCGACGATCGCCCTGAGCTCTCCCGTCTCGGCATCCGAGAGGAGCAGGGCACCCGTGACCACCGGCAGCCCGCGCCAGGAGTTGCCGGGGAACGACGTCACCCACTTGAGGCTCGCGAACCCCTCGCCGCGGGCCGGCATCGCGCGGAAGTCCCCGTTCGGCGGCGCGTCGAGATAGACCTTCGAGGGCATCGCCCATTCGCCCGTCGCGTGCCGCTCGAACGCCGTCCGCACCCGCTCGATGGCCATGGACGGGTCCACCGCCGCCGTCACCGCGTCGCCGTCCAGAACCGGGACCTCCGTCACGCCGCCGAGGTTAAGGCCCTAGAGTCCGTCCGGATGTCTCAGAACGGCGAGCGTCACCCGCCCAGGCCCCGCATCACGCTGCTCACCGAGACCGGCTCCGACAGCGAGGCGGCAGCGGTCGTCGCCGCCGTCGAGCAGTTCCTCGCCGACACCGCGCCCGCCCCCGCGCCGCGGCGCCGCGACGCAGAACCGCTGGCAGCGCGCCGCTCTGCTGGAGGGCGTCACCCGGGCACAACTCCTTGCCTGGGGCTCCGATACCGGATAGAACTCTTCGAAAGCGTCGTTCCGTCCCCGACGAACAGGAGGAGAGAGTGGCGGTTGTCAAGATCATCGAGCTGGTCGGAAGCTCGAAGACGTCCACCGACGACGCAGCGAAGCAGGCGCTGACTCAGGCGCAGAGCTCGTTGCGGAACATTCGCGCCATCGACATTGTCAGCACCGGGATCCGCGGCGAGAACCTGGACGAGTACCGCGCCCACGTGCGCGTCGCCTTCCTGATCGAGGGCACCGACGTCGACTGACGCGTAGGACTGATCCATAGGTCGTGCCGACGGGGCGCCGCCACGAGGGCGCCTCGTCCGGCCGCGCCCGCGCTGCGGGGCTAAGCGTGGGTTAAATGCCCTAAAGTCGGTCGGGATTTGTGTAATACTCCCCCGATGGAACCGACGGCCGTCGAGCAGCGGTCGGTGGCGGACCGCGTCGCCGAGGAGCACAAGCTCGAGGTCACCCCGAGCGACCAGCCCGGCAAGGGCAAGGTCGGCTCGCTGGAGAACCCCGAGGTCTACGACAACGTCCCGGGGCACGTGATCCCGATCCTCGAGCGGGAGTTCGACGACTTCGACACGGAGTCCGCCAAGTTCCTGCGCGGCGACAAGCCCGAGGACGAGTTCATCAAGCTTCCGCCTCAAGCAGGGCGTCTACGGCCAGCGCCAGCCGGACGTCCAGATGATCCGCGTCAAGCTGCCGCTGGGCGGCATCACGCCGGAGCAGCTGGAGGCGTTCGCCGAAGCGATCGAGCGTGGGCGCCGCTGCGCAAGGGACACATCACGACGCGCGAGAACATCCAGATCCACCACATCCCCCTCCCGGACGCGGCGCGAGTTCATCCGCCTGATCAGCGACTGCCGGGCTCTCCTCCCGCGAGGGCTGCGGCAACACGATCCGCAACGTCACCGGCGACCCCTGGGCCGGGATCACCGAGGGCGAGCTCTTCGACATCACGCCCTACGCGATGGCCTACGTCCGCTACTTCGTGCGCCACCCGGTCGACGCAGCTCGATGCCGCGGAAGGTGAAGACGGCGTTCACGGCCACCGACGAGGACGTGGCGATCACCGGGCATCCACGACATCGGCTTCATCCCCCGCCTGCGCGACGGCGTGCGCGGCGTCGAGATCAGGGTCGGCGGCGGCACCTCGATCATGCCGCGAGTCGCGCCCGACGCTGTACGAGTTCATCGAGCTGGACAACGGCGACTACCTGAAGGTCGCCGAGGCGTGCTGGCGGATCTTCGACCGCCAGGACTGGCTGCGGGTGAACCGTGCCCGCGCCCGGATCAAGGTCCTGATCGACAAGGTCGGCATCGACGCCTTCCGGGAGATGGTCGAGGAGGAGCTCCAGGGCGATTGGGTCGACGAGCGCGACTTCGACGTCGAGCGGCTGAAGCTGATCGACGACGAGGAGGCGAACCGCGCCCGGCGCCACCGGCCGCCTACGCGAGCCCGAACGGCGACCGATCGGAGTTCGACCGCTTCCGCGAGGCGAACGTAAGCCGCAGCGCCAGGAGGGCTTCAGCGCCGGTCGAGGTGAAGGTACCCGCGGCGACCTCACCCCGGAGCAGCTCCGCGGGCTCGCGGCCATCATGCGCGACTTCACACGGCGGCTACGCCCGCACCAGCGTGCAGCAGAACTTCGTCCTGCGCTGGGTGCGCGACGAGGCGGTCTACGAGGTGTGGGACGCGGCTCAACGAGCTCGACCTGGGCGATGCGGCGCCAGACGAGATCACGGACGTCGTCAGCTGCCCGGGCACCGACATCTGCAAGCTCGGGATCACCAGCTCGATGGGGCTGAACCAGGCGGTCCAGGAGCGCATTGCAGGACGATGCAGATCACCGACGCGCTCACGCAGGCGCATCCACATCAAGATGAGCGGCTGCCCGAACGGCTGCAGCCAGCACCACATCGCCAACATCGGCTTCTACGGTGCCTCGATCAAGGTCGGCGATCGCACCGTCCCCGCCTACATCGCCCACGTCGGCGGGAACTACGAGCGCGGCGAGATCGTCTTCGGCCAGCGGCTGAAGTCGCGGCTCCCCGCCAAGCGCGTGCCGGAGGCGGTCGAGCGCTGGATGCGCCTGACTACGAGTCCGAGCGCGACGACGGCGAGAGTTCAACGAGTTCGTCGACCGCGTCGGCACCGAC
The DNA here is from genome assembly GCA_963710955.1 of uncultured Actinomycetes bacterium. Taxonomy (GTDB): domain Bacteria; phylum Actinomycetota; class Thermoleophilia; order Solirubrobacterales; family 70-9; genus AC-56. The sequence continues at coordinate 179,187 of CAVQCK010000008.1, forward strand.
TCACTTCGAGGAGCTCGTCAAGCGAGCTGACGATGCCGATCGAGTTCAACCTCGAGAACATGGACCACTTCATCGACTGGAGCCGCTCCGAGCCCTACAAGGTCGAGCGCGGCGAGGGCGAGTGCGCCGTATGAGCGCGCGTCAGATAGCACTCGAGACGAGGCCTCGGCCGCTTCACGCCGAAGATGGCGACGTGCCGGGCGCGACGACCGACAATGGCGCCAACGGCAACGGGCGCCCGAAGCGCCTCCCTACCATCAGCGGCCGCGTGGTGGATCCGAGCGAGATCTCGGCCGAGGTCGAGGAGATGGGGGCCGAGGACGCGATCGCCTGGGCGATCGAGAACTTCGGATCGAGGCTTGGCTTCGCCGTGTCATTCCAGAAGACCAGCTCGGTAATCATCGACATGGCCCACCGGATCGATCCAACCGTTCGCTTCTTCTATCTCGACACCGAGCTCCTCTTCCCGGAGACGCACGAGACCCGGGACGCACTCGCCGGCCGCTACTCGGATCGAGTTCGAGCGCTTCGTCCAGAACAATCCGGCCCGGCTTCGCGAGCGCTGGGAGGCGGGCGAGTGGGGCGAGGATGACGACTGCTGCGCGACCCGCAAGGTCGAGGCGATGCATAGGGCGCTCGAGGGGACCGACTGCTGGGTCTCGGGCGTCCGCCGGGTCGACTCGGCGACGCGCGCCGAGGCCTCCCGGTTCGGCTGGGATCCCCGCTTCGACCGCTGGAAGCTGAACCCGCTCGTCGACTGGGACGACCGGGCGGTCTGGGGCTACATCAAGGACCATCACGTTCCGTACAACCCGCTCCACGACCAGGGCTACCCCTCGATCGGCTGCATGCCGTGCACCACGAGGCCGGGGGCGGACGGAGACCCGCGCGCGGGCCGCTGGGCCGGCACCGACCGCACCGAGTGCGGGCTCAACGGGTAAGTGCATATCTCGACCCGCTAACCTCTCGCGCTCCCGATGGCCGCTGATCCTTCAACGGCTCTGGCGCTGACGCTCACCGCCCGCCAGGCCTCAGACTTCGAGTTGCTCGCCAACGGCGGCTTCGCGCCGCTGACCGGTTTCATGGGCTCGGACGACTGGCGATCCGTGGTCGAGGACATGCGCCTCACCTCGGGGGATATCTGGTCGATCCCGATCACGCTGCAGTCCGACCTCGACGTGAGCGAGGGCGACGTCGTCGAGCTCTCCGCCCCCAACGGGAAGAAGCTCGGGCGCCTGACGGTCGAGGAGGTCTGGGAGCGCGACGTCGATCTGGAGGCCGAGAAGGTCTACCTGACGACCGACGACGAGCACCCGGGCGTCGCCGCCATCCGGCAGGAGGGCACCCGCTCGATCGCCGGCAGGATCGAGGCCGACGCGCTGCCCGACCACGACGAGGCCTTCATGCGCCGCTACCAGACCCCTGAGGAGTCGCGCAAGGCGTTCGCGGATCGCGGCTGGAAGCGCATCGTCGCCTTCCAGACCCGCAACCCGATCCACCGGGCGCACGAGTACCTGACCAAGGCCGCCCTCGAGATCTGCGACGGCCTCTACATCCATCCGCTGATCGGCGAGACCAAGAAGGGCGACATCCCCGCGGACGTGCGGATGCGCTGCTACGAGGTCCTGATGGAGAACTACTACCACCCCGAGCACGTCATGCTCGGCGTGAACCCCGGGAAGATGCACTACGCCGGGCCCCGCGAGGCGGTGCTCCACGCGATCATCCGCCGCAACTACGGCTGCACCCACTTCATCGTCGGCCGCGACCACGCCGGGGTCGGCGACTACTACGGCACCTACGACGCCCAGCGCATCTTCGACGACATCGACATCGACCAGCTGGGCATCACCCCCCTCTTCTTCGAGCACACCTTCTGGTGCAACGAGTGCGAGGGCATGGGCTCGGCGAAGACGTGTCCGCACCCGCAGGAGTCGCATCTCTTCCTGTCCGGCACGAAGGTCAGGGAGATGCTGGAGAACGGCGAAAAGCCGCCAGCCGAGTTCAGCCGGGACGAGGTTGCCCAAATTCTCATCGACGCATATCGAAAGGAGAACGACTAAATGGCTTCCGAGCAAGGGTTCTGCCTCTGGTTCACCGGCCTCTCAGGCTCGGGGAAGACGACAATCACGACCCACCTGGTCAAGGAGCTCCGCCGGCGCGGATCAAAGCTCGAGGTGCTCGACGGCGACATCGTCCGCGAGAACCTCTCCAAGGGCCTCGGCTTCTCGAAGGAGGACCGGGACACCAACATCCGCCGGATCGCGTTCGTCGCCGACCTGCTCTCCCGCAACGACGTGCCCGTGATCACCGCGGCGATCTCGCCCTACCGCGAGATCCGCGACGAGGCGCGCAAGAGGATGGGCGAGCGGTTCATCGAGATCTACACGCAGGCGCCGCTCGAGGTCTGCGAGGAGCGCGACGTCAAGGGCCTCTACGCCAAGGCGCGCTCCGGCGAGATCAAGGAGTTCACGGGCATCTCGGATCCGTACGAGCCCCCGGAGAACCCGGAGATCCTGATCGAGACCGACAAGCAATCGGCCGAGGAGTCAGCGCAGCAGATCCTCGACTACCTCGAGGGCCGCGACCTGATCCCGTCGGCCGAGCTGGCAGCGACCAGCTAGTCCCAGGCACTGGGCCGAAACCCGGCCCGAACAACGACGGGCAAGTAGGGCACCGCCCGAGCGGGCGCGACAACTCACCACTCGTCCAGGCCCGGACGCGCGAGTGGTGCATTGACGGTGTATATGACGGTCAATGCACCACTCGTCGACCTGGCCGCCACGAGTGTGCAGTTATCGCCCCGGATGGCTCCCCTCGGTGCCGCCGTTTTTCGCGCCTAAGAGCGCTCAGGCACCCGCGGTTCGCCAAGCCCGTACGTGTCGTACGCGCCGAACCGAGAGAACGTCTTGTGCGTGGGGCCGTGGAAGTCCGACGAGCCGGTCGGAGTCATGCCGAACTCCTCGCACAGGTCCAGGCAGTGCTGGGTCTGTGCCTTCGTGTGCGGCGGATAGAAGGTCTCGATGCCCTCGAGGCCGACGTCGCTCACGAGGCTCTCCACCAGGTCGCGGACCTGCTCGGGCTCGGCAACGTCCCAGTAGGGGTGCGCCACGACGGCCTTGCCGCCCGCCGCGTGGATCAGGTCGACGGCCTCCTCGGCGCTCGGCCAGCGCCGGGCGACGAAGGCCTTGGCGCCCGGGACCAGGTACTCCTCGAAGAACGGGCCGAGGTCAGGGCCGGCGCCCGCGGCACGGGCTATGTGAGGCCTGCCGATGGAGTCCGCCGCGCCGGCCTGGGCGACCGCATCCTCGAAGGTCACCTCGACCCCGTGAGCGTTCAGGCGCTCGATGATCTCCCGAGCGCGGTTGACGCGCTCCTGCTGGGCGCGGTCGCACGCGGGGGCGATCTCGTCGAGGTCCACCCAGTAGCCGAGCATGTGGAGGTCGTCGGAGTACTTGTGCACGCAGGACATCTCCACGGCCGGCACGCATTCGATGCCGGCCTCCTCCGCGGCCGCCACCGCGTCGGGAACGCCCGCAACCGCGTCGTGGTCGGTCAGCGACATCACGGTCACGCCCGCCTCCGCCGCCGCGGTTGCGACCTCCCGCGGGGGCAATTGGCCATCCGATACCGTCGAGTGAGCTTGTAGATCAACCATGAAGCGCAGCATTCTTACGAAATGAGGATCACGGCAAAGGCCGACTACGCGGTGCGCGCGGCACTGGAGCTCGCCGCTGCGCCCGATGGTGAGCCCGTGAAGGGCGAGCACCTGGCCGAATCGCAGCAGATCCCGCTGCAATTCCTGGAGCACATCCTGCTCGAGCTGAAGCACGCCCGGCTGGTCCGCGCCAAGCGCGGCGCGCGCGGCGGGTACTGGCTCGCGCGGCCCGCAGACGACATCACGGTCGCCGATGTGATCCGGGCGGTCGAGGGCCCGCTCGCCAACGTCCAGGACTGGGCCCCGGAGGACACCGAGTACCCGGGCCCCGCGGAGCGCCTGCGGGACGTGTGGATCGCGGTGCGCGCCAACCTGCGCGCCGTCCTCGAGCAGGTGACCCTGGCGGACGTCTGCGAGGACCGGCTGCCGGAGCCCATCGGCCGCCTGGTCAAGGACCCGGACGCCTGGGTGAAGCGCTAGACGACCTAAACCGCATTCGCAAGCGGTATTTCCCACCTCAAGTGGGGAAATAGCAGGCGAAATCGGGTGCTACCCTCCTCGGCCGGGAGTCTCTTCACCAACCTGATTGGAAAACCCTAAAAGGTTGGAAAGGCCCCCCGGCGGACGACTGAACGAATCATGGATCCGGTAATCGTCATCTTCGGTTTCGGGATCGGCCTGCTCATCGGCATGACGGGGATGGGGGGCGGGTCGCTGATGACCCCCCTCCTGATCCTGCTGTTCGGGATCCAGCCGGTGACCGCGGTAGGCACCGACATCTTCTACGGCGCCATCACCAAGACCGCCGGCGCCTGGCGCCACCTCAAGCACCACACGGTCCATCGAGCCATCGTCTTCTGGCTCGCGGTGGGCAGCGTTCCGATGGCGATCGCCGGCGTCTGGCTGATCGAGATTCTGCAGAGCAAGTACGGCGAGGACACGGTCAACCAGGTCGTGCTCGGGGCGGTGGGCGCCGCGCTGCTCGTGGTGGGCATCGCGACCCTGATCCGCGCCCTGTTCCTGCGCGACGTGATCCCCGAGCGCTACGCATTGCACCTCTACCGCCGGCACATCATCGCCGCGGTGATCACCGGCGCGACCACCGGCTTCGTGATCGGCCTTACCTCGGCTGGCAGCGGCACATTGATCGCCATCGTCCTGATCGCCGTGTTCCGCTTGACGCCCCAGCGCGTGGTCGGGACCGACGTCGTCCACGCGGCGATCCTCCTGTGGGCGGCGGGACTCGCACACTGGGTCGGCGGGAACGTCGACCTCGGTCTCGCGGCCAACATCCTCGTCGGCTCGATCCCCGGGGTCCTGATCGGGAGCCAGCTCGCCGTGAAGATCCCGACCGGGTTCCTGCGCAACGCCCTGGGCGTGGTGATGATCGCCTCGGCCATCGTGCTGCTCGTCAAGGAGAAGGTGCCGACAGCGGTGCTGATCCCGTCGCTCAGCATCGCCGCGCTGGTAGTCGTGGCCCTCTTCACATTCCAGATCGGCCTGCACCGCCAGCGCATGCGGCAGGACGAGGCCAAGGCGCTCGCCGCGGCAGCCAAAGCGGCCGGCTAACTCCAGACGCCCGGCAGGCGCGCCGGACGGGTACGCTGCCGATGTGGACTTCGAGCTGAGCCCACGCGTCTCTGATCTGCGCGACCGCGTGCGGGCGTTCATGGACGAGCACGTCCTCCCGGTCGAGCTCGAGGCGCTTCGCGCCCTCGACGACGAGGTGGCCCCGGGGACGCCGTATCCGGAGATCATCGTCGACATCCGCGCCAAGGCCCGCGAGGCCGGGCTCTGGAACCTCTTCATGCCGGACGAGCGCTACGGCGCCGGCCTCGCCAACTGGGAGTACGGGATCATCTGCGAGGAGACCGGCCGCAGCCCCGCGATCGCCCCGATGGCGTTCAACTGCTCGGCGCCGGACACCGGCAACATGGAGATCCTCGCCGAGCACGGCACGCGAGGAACAGCGCGCCCAGTGGCTCGACCCGCTCCTCGAGGGAGACATTCGCTCCTGCTTCTCGATGACCGAGCCCGAGGTCGCCGGCTCCGACCCGACCACGCTGCGCACGCGCGCCGAGCTCTCAGACGGCGAGTGGGTGATCAACGGCCACAAGTGGTTCACGTCGGGCGCGGTGGGCGCCTCGGTGGCGATCGCCATGTGCGTGACCGATCCCGACGCCCATCAGTACGCGCGGGCGTCGATGATCCTCGTCCCCATCGACAACCCGGGGTTCAACCTGATCCGTGCAGTCCCCGTCATGGGCCACGACGGCGGCCCGGGGCACTGCGAGATCCGCTACGAGGACTGCCGGGTGCCCGAGACGAGCCTCCTCGGCCCCCGCCAGGCCGGCTTCGTGATCGCGCAGGACCGCCTCGGCCCCGGGCGCATCCACCACTGCATGCGCGCGATCGGCACCTGCGAGCGAGCGATCGAGATGATGTGCCGCCGCGCCAACACCCGCGAGGCGTTCGGCGGCAAGCTCGCCGACAAGCAGTTCATCCAGGACTTCATCGCCAAGTCGCGCATGGAGGTCGAGCAGGCCCGCCTGCTGACCCTGATGGCGGCCTGGAAGATGGACACGCAGGGCAAGCGGGAGGCGCGGCGCGAGATCTCGATGATCAAGGTGGTCGCGGCGAACGTCGTCATGGACGTGCTCGACCGCGCGATCCAGGTCCACGGCTCCCTCGGCATGTCGGACGACACGCCTCTCGCCGGGATGTGGCGCTTCTCGCGCATGCTGAAGGTCGCCGACGGCCCCGACGAGGTCCACAAGATGGTCATCGCCCGCCGCGAGCTCAACCACTGGGCGAAGGAGGACGAGGGCGCCTCCGACGGGGCCGGGCAAGCCGAGTCGGCTCGGGACGCCGCTACGGCGAAGGCCTAGGCGCCCGCTGGCCGCCTGCTCGGCCGTCAGTGCAACCGTCGCTCGGCCCGGTCCGCGCCCTCGGCGAGGCGCTCGACCACCTTGGCGAACTGCTGGTAGCCCTCCTCGTCCTTGCCGTACTGGCCCGCCGCGTAGCGGGCGAAGACTCCCTCGAGGATGATCGCGAGCTTCCAGAACGCGAGCGCGACGTAGTAGTCGATCTCGGCGAGGTCCCGCCCGGAGAGCTCGGCGTACCGCTCCCTGACGTCTGCTCGCAGCGGGAAGCCGGCTGCCGTCGTCGGCGGATCGAAGAGCGGCATCAGCTCGTCGCCCGGCTGGGACCAGTAGACGAGCAGCATGCCGACGTCCGCCAGCGGATCGCCGAGGGTGCAGAGCTCCCAGTCCACCACCGCCGCGATCTCGCCGTCCGCCGACAGGATCAGGTTGTCGAGGCGGTAGTCGCCGTGGACGATCGTCGCCGGGCCCTGCTCGGGAATGCGCTCGGAGAGCCGCCGGTGGACGTCGTCGATCACCTCGAGCTCACGGGTCTTCGACTTCTCCCACTGCCCGTGCCAGCGACGGAGCTGGCGTGCGACGTAGTCCTCCTTGCGCCCCAGGTCTCCGACGCCGACCTCATCTGGGTCAACCGCATGGATTGCGACCAGCGTGTCGACCACGCGCTCGCCGATGGCCCTCCGGTCCGCCTCGCCGAAGCTCTCCTCCGCCTCCGCCTTGGTGCGCAGGATCGGGCCCTCGACGAAGTCCATGACGTAGAAGGGCGCGCCGTTCACCGACTCGTCCTCGCACAGCGCGACCGCCGGCGCCACCGGCACGTCCGTCTCGGCGAGCGCGGCGATGATCCGGTGCTCCCGAGCCATGTCGTGGGCGGACGCGAGGCGCTTGCCGAGCGGCGGTCGCCGCAGCGCCCACCGCCTCCCGGCCGAGTCGGTCACGCCGTAGGTCAGGTTCGAGCGCCCACCGGAGATCCGCTCGAACTCCAGGGGCGGCTGGGCCCCGTCGATCTCGCGCGCAAACCAGGCCTCCAGATTCGCCTGGTCGATAGCCTCGTCCGCCATGGCGCTGGATCCTATGCGGGAAGCGGACGGCCATACCGCTCTCCTCGTCGACTTCGGCGGCGTGCTGACCACCTCGGTCTGGGACAGCTTCGCCGACTTCTGCCGCGAGAAGGACCTCGACGAGGACGCCGTCAAGCGCTTGTTCCGCGAGGACCCGGAGGCGATGGCCTGCCTTCGAGGCCTCGAGACCGGAAAGATCGAGGAGGACGAGTTCGAGGAGCGGTTCGCCGAGCTCCTCGGCCTCGACGAGGCGGCGAACCTGATCGACAGCATGTTTCGCGGCATGCTCCCGTCCGAGCCGATGATCGCCGCCGTGCGGGCAGCCGGCGAGCGCGGCGTGAGGACGGGACTGGTCTCCAATTCGTGGAGCACCTCCCACTACGACAAGGACATGCTCGAGGAGCTGTTCGACACCGCCGTCATCTCTGCCGAGGTCGGGCTCCACAAGCCCCAGCCGGAGATCTACAGGCTCGCCGCCGAGCGCCTCGTGGTGCCTCCGTCGGATTGCGTGTTCGTCGACGACCTGCGCGAGAACTGCGCGGGCGCCGAGGCCGTGGGCATGACGGCGATCCTCCACCGCGATCCAGCCGAGAGCATCCAGCGCATCGAGGAGCTCTTCGGGATCAAGTTCGCTGCCTAGGCAGAAGCGCGTGGCATAGGTTCCGGTAGGGTCGCCGGCCGTGCCGGTTCTCGTTCGCGGCGCCATCGCATTGGCCGGCGTAGTTGCTGTGCTCGCCGCGAGCGGCTGTGGGGGCGGGACCACCACGAGGACGAGCACGGCGGTGATCACCGAGGCGTCGACCACCGCGTCGTCCACGATCAGCGTCCCGAGCCACGTGTTCGTAATGAATTCCGGCAACCAGCGGCTCGTCGAGCCGGGCGAGTTCACCTTCAACGTCGACGGCGCTGTGATCGGCAAGCACCTGCGCTGGACAAACTGGGGCCAGCCGGCGGCGACCGCCGACGGCGTCTTCTCTGAGCGCAGGTTCTCGAGCAGCAACCGGGTCCGTTTCCGGAGCACGCTCAGCCTCACCCAACTTCGGGTTTGCAAGGATGCCGAGTACTACACGCACGCGGTGCTGCCGGTCCCCTCGAGCCCCACCAAGCCCAGCGTCAAGCGCCTTCCGACGCCCTGCGGCTGAACAACCGGCCGCACGCAGCTAGTTGCCCGTAGCAATCGTTGTGGTGGTCCTCGTCGTTTACCGGACGGATCAGGAACTGGATCGGCGGAGGAAAGGCCAAGACGATGATGAGCCGCCACCTCCGATCATCGACGTGATCTAGCTGCCGGGGGATTTTGCACTCCGCGCTTCTGCTTTTCGCGCAAAGCAGAAGTAAGACGATGGATGCCCTCAGCCATGGGCCGTAGCTCGCCTCCGGGCGGTCGTGCTCGGTGCACGCACCGCCGCAATACCTCCACAGGCGACGGCGGCAGCTGCGATCAGGCCGAGCCAGACGCCTATCTGTCTGACCACCTCTGCGCTCTCGACATCGCTGACGTGGCCACCCGGAAGCGGGAGATCGGGCGGGCTCGCAATCCGGACCACGAGCAGGACCACGGAGGCGATCCCAAGAGCGGCGACGGTTGCGCTCAAAGGCCGCTCCAACCGTGGACGCCATTTGGCTGCGCTCAGGAGGGGCAGGGCGACTGCCGTAAGGGAGGCGCCGAGCAGGACGAAGTCGATGAGGCTGAAGGACTCAAAGGCATTTCGGCCGCTGCCCACCTTCATCTCCGGGTGTCCGAACGCTCCGTCAACTACGAACGGCGCCTTGATCGCGAACCAACTGAAGACGAGCATCACGACCAGCAGGGCGGCGCCGGCAATCCCTGCGACTGCCTCTCCGCGTCTTAGCTCCCTGAAATCAAGTACCACAGCGATCCCCCCGGGTTCTCGGAACCGCTATCGACCGACTTCAGCACCGGCCTTAGCGTCGAGGCCGATGGGCCTATGCGTATGGTGACTCGCTTCTGCTTTTTCGCGCAAAGCAGAAGTGAGCGTCTCAAGCCGCGGTTCGGGAGACGACGCCCTGACTATCCGTCCACGGCGGGTAGCATCGGCCCATATCGGCAGGACGCCGAGCGGCTGACCGGACAAGTAAGTCTCTGCCCTGACCATCTGCTCGGCCTCTGAATCAGACCTTTTGGGGGGAGCAGATGAAGAAGCCCAGTTTTCGTCCCAGTCCGGCGATGATCGTCGCCTGCGTGGCGCTGTTCGTGGCGCTCGGAGGTACGGCGACGGCGGTCACCTACGTCGTCTCCTCGAACAGCCAGATCGGCCCCGGCACGATCTCGGGACACAATCCACCCTCGGGCAAGCACGGCAACATCATCAGCGGCTCGGTCAACGGGACCGACCTCGCGCCCAACTCGGTCGGTTCGTCCGAGATCGTGGCGAATGCTGTCGGCGCCTCCAAGGTTGCCAATGAATCGCTCACGCTCTCCGACATCGCCGGCACGGCCTCCAACGGCTCGATCTCGCTGAGCGGGATCCCCGACGGGCGCTGCTCGCAGGTCACCTTCAGCGTCAGCGGCGCCCAGGTGGGCGACTCGCCGATCGTCACCACGCGGGCCGCGATCCAGAACGGGATCGTGCTCTATCCCAACCGCGTGGCGTCCGCCGGCCACGTTGAGGTGAACGCTTGCAACTTTACGGGCACGGCGATGACGCCGATCAGCAACTTCCCCGTACGGATCATCACGCTTCGCTAGCTACGCGTGGCGGTCGAAATGTTCACGGATCGGTCATCTTTCAGGCCGCGATGGCGGCTGTTGATCCTGTCGGCCAAACACCCGCCGATATCGTCCTCGAAGGCGGCTTTGGCGACCTCCACGTTCTCCTGTGACATCGCCTTCGCAGTATCTCGCGCTGCAGGGGGCCGGATAAAGACTTCTGCTTTCGCGTGAAAGCAGAAGTGCTGAGCGGCCAGTCTGTCTCGCAGCGAGAAGGAGAAGTCACGCGCCGAGTCGCACTCGCTCGACGATCCGTGCCTCGCAGCGAGAGGCGAATCGGGCCATCGGATTTCAGGGAGCTAGAGTCGCCGGAGATGTCCGTGCTCGAGCGCCGCGGCGCGCAGACCCACGCGGTAACCAACCAGCCACCACCGCTGGTCGACTACAACGTCTTCGAGTCCGACCGGCCGCTCGTCGAGTCGGTCGAGCGCGAGGGAGGCCACTGGGCCAAGGAGCGGCTGCGGGCGATCGGAGCGCTCGCCGGCAGTGCCGACATTCGCCGGAACGCTGTTGAGGCGAACGAAAACCCCCCGAAGCTGAAGAGTCACGACCGCTATGGGACCCGCATCAACGCGGTCGAGTTTCACCCGGCGTGGCACGAGCTGCTCGGCCTTGCCGTCGAGCACCAGCTCCACTCGCTCCCCTGGTGTGAACCAGGCCCCGGCGCACACGTCGCGCGCGGTGCAGCCTTCCTCTGCATGACCGAGGCCGAGGCTGGGATCGGCTGTCCGCTTTCCGCTACCTACTCGGTGATCCCGGCGCTGCGCCACCAGCCCGAGCTGGCCGAGGAGTGGGAGCCGCGCATCCTCTCCTCCGAGTACGACCCTCGCGACGTGCCGGCCACGCAGAAGTCCGGCGCCCTCGCCGGCATGGGAATGACCGAGAAGCAGGGCGGCTCCGATGTGCGTGCCAACTCCACCGTGGCCCGGCCGCTGAACGGCGGCGGCCCCGGCGCCGAGTACGAGATCACCGGGCACAAGTGGTTCTTCTCGATCCCGATGAGCGACGTCTTCCTGGTCCTGGCTCAGGCCGACGGCGGCATCTCCTGCTTCCTCCTTCCGCGCTGGACACCGGATGGCGAGCGCAACAGCTTCCGCCTCCAGCGGCTGAAGGACAAGCTCGGCAACCGCGCAAACGCCTCCAGCGAGGTCGAGTTCGACGGAGCCTGGGCACAGCTGGTCGGCGAGGAGGGCGCTGGAGTGCGGACGATCATCGAGATGGTCAACCACACGAGATTGGATTGCGCGCTCGGCAGCGCCGCCGGCATGCGTGCGGGCCTTGCCGAGGCCATCCATCACGCAGCGCACCGCTCGACCTTCGGCAAGCTGTTGGTCGAGCAGCCGCTCATGCGCAATGTGCTCGCGGACCTCTGCGTCGAGTCGGAGGCGGCGACGATCTCAGCTCTGCGGCTGGCTCGCTCCTATGACGATTCGATCGCTGGTGACAAGCAGGCCGAGGCGTTCAAGCGGGTCGCCAATCCGGTCCTCAAGTACTGGATCTGCAAGCGCGAGCCGTCTCATGCGGCGGAGTGCCTCGAGTGCCTGGGGGGCAACGGCTACGTCGAGGACTCGCAGATGCCCCGCCTGTACCGGCAGGCTCCCCTCAACTCGATCTGGGAAGGCTCGGGCAACGTCCAGTGCCTCGACGTCCTGCGCACCATGGCCACGACGCCGGCCGCGGTCGACGCCTTCTTCGCCGAGGTCGAGGAGGCCTCGGGCGATTCACGCCTTGATCCCTACGTCTCCAGGCTTCGCTCCGACCTCGGCGAGATGACCGACATCGAGTTCCGGGCGCGCAGCCTCGTCGAGCGCATGGCGCTCGCCTTGCAGGCCTCGCTGTTGCTGCGCTTCGGCGATCCGGCCGTCGCCGACGCCTTCTGCTCAAGCCGCCTCGCCGGAGACCGGGGGAGCGCATTCGGCACCCTGCCGAGCGGCACCGACTTCACCGGCATCGTCGAGCGTCACCGTGCAGCGCCGGGCTAGGCGCCCGCGGCGATCAGCGCCACGCCGGTGAGCGCGACGACCACGCCCGCGCGCTGTGGAGCCGCCAGCCGCTCGCCCAGCACGAACCTCGCGAGCAGCACCGTGACCGCTGAATAGAGCGAGCCGGCCACGGCCACCAAGGAAAGCAGGCCGTGATTGGTCGCGATGGCGAACAGGGAGTTCGCGGTGACGTCGAAGCAGCCGATCGCGACCAGGGAGGGCAGGAGCTCGCGCTCGATGCGCATCGATGGCCGCACGATCGCGGCGGCGACCAGAAGGGTCACTACCCCTCCTGTGCGCGCGGCCACAATCGTCCACGCCGGGCTGGGCCCCGAGGAGAGATCGAGCCCCAGGAAGAAGGTGCCGAAGCCGAGCGCCGCGAGCGCGGCCAGGCCGATCGACAGGCGCCCCGCCGCGCGCCACTCGGGATCGGGCTCCCGCGAGACCATGACGACGCCCACGATCCCGGCCACGGCGCCCACGGCCTGAATCGCGCCCGGGCGGTCGCCCTGCACCAGGCCGCCGATCACGGGCACCAGCACCCCGAGCGCGCCGATCGTGGCAACCACGGTCACCGAGCCCAGGGCCATGGCCTTGTAGAACGCCCCGAGGGCCATGACGACGGTCGCCCCGGCGGCCGCGGCGATGAGCGTGTCCCGCGTGCTCAGCGAGTCCCCGCCGACGATCAGAGCGACGATCACCGCCAGCACGAGGCCCACTGGCTGGCTCACGAGCAGGACGGTCAGCGCGGACATGCGGCGAGCACGGAGGCCGCCCAGGAAGTCGGACGTACCCCAGGCGACGCTCGACCCGAGCGCGAGGACTATCCCGAGCATTCGGAGTCGCGGCGGAAGAGCCCGGCGAGGCTGAATCGCGCCGCCACGTCCACCGTCCCCGGGGACCTCACGTCGAGCCGGGTCCAGTCGCCGTCCCGCTGGACGCACGCGTCACCGGACGTCAGGGTCCAGTAGGGCGTGTAGTGGATGCGCACGAGGTACGTGCCGGGGTCCCGCGCGGAGAAGCCGAAGTCCGCGGCCCCGATCGAGGTGAGGCGGTCGGCTCCGGGAGCGGGCTTCGAGGGCTCGCCGGTCGTCGACACCAGCCCAACGGCACCCCGCACCCGGTACAGGTGCCAGTGCTCGTTCGACCACACCGGGCGCAGGTAGGGGAGGCCGCCGCGGATCAGGTTGTCCTCGTCCTCCGCGAGATAGTCCGGGTCGGCGTCCGCCACGGCGACGTAGCTCACCCCCCGCTCCTGGAGCCATGCGAGGTACGAGGCCGGCGTCAGGTTGTCCCCCGTGAAGAGGTCGAAGTCCCCGGACTCGGATTGCCGCAGCCACCCGCGGGCGAGTGGGAACTGCGGGGCGACGTAGTTCGCCTCGTAGCGGTTGCGGGTGGGCGGGATCTCGATCCGGGCGGGCCTGCCCCGCGTGACCTGGTCGAGCTCGTCGATCAGCGGCTGGTAGTAGGCGGCGGTCACCGACGGATCGTTCTGCCCGGCCGCGAAGTCCCGCACCGGCGCCACCCACTGCCACCACAGGAGGGGAAGCGCGAGGATCGCGAGCGCGAGCGAGCGCCGGCCCGCGAGGCCCAGCGCCAGCACCGGACCGCCGAACAGCGAGCCGAGCCGGGCGGCGTTGGCTCCGACCTGGGTGTGGACGATGAAGAGGACGACGCAGACGCCGGCGTAGATCAGGATGCCGGCGCGCAGCACGCGCTCCTCCGGCGGCAGCAGGAAGAGCGCGGCGGCGGCGAACAGCGGCACCGGCAGAAACGCGGTGAAGACGAACGGGAAGTAGCCGCCGGTCGGGAACGCGAGCCCGAGCAGCGCTATCGGCGCGAGCGCGCCGACGGCCAGGAGCGCGCCCAGGCGACGGCGCCCGGTCACGGCCAGCGCGCCGCCGGCGATGGCCACGAAGACCGCCGCCACCGGGCTCCCGAGCCCGGACAGCGCGGCGAGCCCGGTCGCGAGCGCGGCGCGTCCCCGCTGGGCGGCGAGGAGGGCGCCGAGCCCGATGGCGGTCCCGAGGGCGAAGGTCAGGCGGTTCGCCATCAGCATCGTCGCCGTCGCGGCTCCGAACCACAGGATCCCGAGCCACGCACGGTCCTCGTAGCGCCGGTAGGCGATCGCCGCGAACAGCGCCGCGCAGGCGACGACCGCGAGCGCACCGACCAGGCGCGGCCCGAGCCAGGCGCCGAGGGGCGGGAAGAGGACGCTGTAGGTCAGCAGGTAGTGGCCCGCATACCAGTAGTTGTTCCAGAGCAGGAACCCGTTCGCGTCGAAGAGGTCGGCGCGGAACGTCTGCGCCGCGAGGTCGACGGTGGACGGCTCGAGGATGAGGTAGACGACGGCGAGAATCGCCGCCGCGACCACCCCGCTGGAGGCGCGGACGCGGCTAGCCGCGTGCGTACTCAACGCGGATCTGCTTGCCCTTGAGCTTCGTGCCCTCGAGCCGCTCGAGCGCCTGCTCCGCGTGCGCCGCATCGAGCTCCACGAACGAGAACCGCTCGAGGACGCGGATCGGCCCGATCGCGTCCTCCGGGATCACGGCCCCCTCGGTCAGCGCCCAGCGGACGTCCTCTTCGTCGATGCCGCTGCGCTTGCCCCTGTTGATGAACAGCTTTACGGCGCCGGGCGGTACCTGCCGGACTGCGCCGTCGGCAGCGCCATCGTCCCGCCCGCCGGTCTCCTCTGAACCACTGTCGCCGGGCGCTACCCGGTCCGTATCGCCCTCGGCGCCCTCAGTGTCGCGCCCGGCGGCTTTCTCGGGACGGGGTTCCTCTTGCTCCGCTTCATCGTCGCCTGCCTTCTCGGGAAGGCGTTCCCGGCGCCTCTTCTTCGGCTCGGCGGGCTTGGAGTGCTGGTGCCGGCGCGGGCGGGGGGCGTGCTCCAGGCGTTCCTCCGGAGGTTCCCACTCGCCGATGCTGGTCTTGACCTCGCGCTCGATGCGATCGATCTCGGGGCGCTGGGCGGGAGTGACGAACGTGATCGCCCGGCCGGTTCGGCCAACGCGGCCGGTCCGGCCGATGCGGTGGACGTAGGTCTCGCTGACGTCGGGAACGTCGTAGTTGATGACGTGCGTGACGTGCTCGATGTCGAGGCCGCGAGCGGCGACGTCGGTGGCAGCGAGGATGCGCAGGCGGTGGTCCTTGAACGAGAGCATCACCCCGTCTCGCTGGCCCTGGCTCATGTCGCCGTGCAGGGCCTTGACACCGAGCCCGCGGGCGCGCAGCGTCTCGTCGAGCTTCGCCGTGCCGATCTTGGTCCGGCAGAAGATGATCGCCTGCTCGGGCTCCTCCGCCCGCAGCACCTCGACCAGCCGGTCGACCTTCTCGCGCGCCGGGACCTCCACGTACGCCTGCTCGATCGCGTCGACGGTGAGCTGCTTCGGCGTGACCCTGATGGTCACCGGGTCGTACATGTAGCGATCGGCGAGCCGCTCGATCGGCGGCGGGATCGTCGCCGAGAACAGGGACGTCTGTCGCCCCGAGGGGGACATGCGCAGGATGCGCTCGACGTCGTCGATGAAGCCGAGATCGAGCATCTCGTCGGCCTCGTCCAGGACCACGTAGCGGGCCGAACTCAGGTCCAGCGAGCCGCGGTTGACCAGGTCGAGCGTCCTGCCGACCGTCGCGACCACGACCTGGGCCGCCTGCCGCAGGCGGGACTGCTGCGTAGCGACGGCCTGGCCGCCGAACACCGCGATGACCTCGATTGGCAGGTGCTCGGCGTAGGCGCGCAGGGCCTGAGTCACCTGGATGCAGAGCTCGCGGGTGGGCGTGAGGACGAGCGCCTGGGTGTTCCGGCTCTCCGGGTCAAGGTACTCGAGGAGCGGCAGGCCGAACGCGGCTGTCTTGCCGGTCCCGGTCTGGGCCTGGCCGATCACGTCATGGCCGGCCAGGAGCTCGGGGATCGCCTGCTCCTGAATTGCGGTCGGGTCCTCGTAGCCGAGCTCGTCGAGCGTCTGGATGAGGGCCTCGGACAGGCCGAGATCGCGGAACGAGGTCATCGCCGCGCTACCCCGCCGCCCCGACGGCGCGCATCTCGGTGAACACCGCGGTCGGCTCGTCGCGCTCGCCGTATTGGTCGTCGGCGATCACATGGGTCACCGCGTTGATCAGGGCCAGGTGGCTGAACGCCTGGGGGAAGTTCCCGAGCTGCGCCCCGCTATTGGGCTCGATCTCCTCCGCGTAGAGGCCCAGCGCGGTCCCGTTCGAGACCAGCCGCTCGCAGAGCTTGCGCGCCCGCTTCCGCTCTCCGATCTCCGAGAGGGCGGAGACCAGCCAGAAGGAGCAGATCGTGAACGTCCCCTCCCTCCCGCTGAGTCCGTCGTCGGTCTCGTCCACCTTGTAGCGGAGGACGAGACCGTGCTCGGTGAGCTCGTCCGCGATCGCGAGCACCGTCGCCTGGACGCGCTCGTCCGCGCAGGGCAGGAAGCGGATCAGCGGGATCAGGAGCAGCGACGCGTCGAGCGCGTCGGTCTCGTAGTGCTGGCGGAACGTGCCGCGGTCCGAGACGCCGCGATCGAGGATGTCGGCCTTCACCGTCGCGGCCTCACGCGCCCAGTTCTCGGCGAGGTCCTCGCGGCCGTAGCTCCGGGAGAGCCGTGCCGCGCGGTCGAGCGCCACCCAGCCCATGAGCTTCGAGGACACATAGTGCTTCGGCTCACCGCGGGACTCCCAGATGCCCTGGTCCGGCACATGCCAGGCGGTGGCCGCGGCCTCGGCCTGCTCGAAGACGATCGGGGCCATTTGCTCGGGAACGCCCTCGCGGGTCTTCGAGTGGATGTAGATCGAGTCGAGAAGGGCGCCGTAGACGTCGTTCTGGCGCTGCTTGTGGGCGCCGTTTCCGACCCTGACAGGGCGTGACCCGGCGTAGCCGGAGAGGTGGTCGAGCGTCCTCTCGGTGAGGTCGGACTCGCCACCGATTCCGAACATGATCTGGGTCAGCGGCCCCCGGCCGTGACAGAGGCGCGTCACGAACTCCATGAACTCCCTCGCCTCCTCGTCGAACCCGATCACGTGGAGGCTCCAGAGCGTGAAGGTGGCGTCGCGGATCCAGGTGTACCGGTAGTCCCAGTTGCGCTCACCGCCAGGCGTCTCGGGCAGCGAGGTCGTGAGAGCGGCGACCGTCGCGCCCGTCGCCTCGTATGTCAGCCCCTTGAGCGCCAGCGCGGAGCGCTGCAGGCACCAGCGCCACGGATGGTCGGGGAAGATCCCGCGCTCCAGCCAGCGCCGCCACAGGTGCTGAGTGGCCTTGATCATGTGGATGGCGTCCTCGGCTGTCTCCGGGCCGCCCAGCTCCTCACGCCACGACAGACACGAGTACGCCCGCTCCCCCGCCTTGAGCGTCCGTGTGCCGATCGCTGCGGAGCCGTCGATCTCGAGCGGTACGTCGCCGAGGAGGCGCACGGTCTCGCCGGCCCCGGTCGCATCGGCGGCCCGTCCCTCGTCATCGACCAGCCGCCACTCGTGCTCCTCCAACGCGTAGTCGAAGGCCGGCTCGCACACCACCTCCATCTCCACCTCGCCGTGCACGCACTCCACGGTCCGCACCAGCAGGTGCTCGGCGTCGCGCGACCCGAGTGCCCGTCCGCGGACGTCCTCCGCATCCTCGTCGGCGCCGGGAGTGAGGACCAGGGCGTCGTGTACGAGAAGCCAGCCGGTGTTGGTCATCCAGCTCGTCTCCAGCACGTTCGTGCCGGGGACGTACCGCCGCGAGACGGGCGCTCGGAGGTTTCGGGGCCCCAGGCGGTACGCGCCCGCGTCCCGGTCCAACAGCGCCCCGAACAGGCTGGGCGAGTCGAAGCGAGGCATGCACATCCACTCGACCGTGCCGTCCGACGCGACCAGCGCGCCGGTGTGGCAGTCGGACAGGAAGCCGTAGTCCCCGATCGGATGAAAGTCCGGTGCGGCAGCCCTGCCGCGGGTCCGGCGCGCCTTGGCAGCGGTTGCCACAGGCGCGTTACTAACGCCGAGCCGTACGGCTCGGCGACTGGCATGTGTCGTTCATGGAGATGAGACGGTATCGCCCCCGCGCTGCGCTCATCTCCTCCGTTCATCCCTAGGATGCACGCCCGTGGCTCTGACGGTGGTTGGCTCGATCGCGTTCGACTCCGTGCGCACTCCCTTCGGGGAGCGCGATCGCATGCTGGGCGGCTCGGCCGTCCACTTCGCGCTCGCGGCCCGGTTCTTCACCGAGGCGCGGATCGTCGGTTCGGTCGGCGACGACTTCGACGAGGAGTACCTCGGGCTGCTCAGCGAGCGTGGCATCGACGTCTCGGACGTGGAGCGCGTGGAGGGCGGCAAGACGTTCCTCTGGGCCGGCCACTACGAGGCGGACATGAACCTCGCCCACACCGACGACACCCAGCTCGGGGTGTTCGCCGACTTCGATCCGAAGCTCTCGGAGGCGTCGCGGTCCGCCGAAGTGCTGTTCCTGGGCAACATCCAGCCGGACCTCCAGCGCCGGGTGCGGGCGCAGGCGAACGGCTCCCGCCTGACGGCGCTCGACTCGATGAACCTGTGGATCGAGACCACCCGAGACTCGCTCGTGGCCGCGATCAGCGAGGTCGACTGCCTGCTCTTCAACGACTCCGAGATCAGGATGCTGACCGAGGAGCCCAACCTGGCTCGCGCCGCGCGCGCGGTGATGGACATGGGCCCGCGGTTCGTCGTCGCCAAGCGCGGCGAGTACGGCGCCGTCCTCTTCACCCCCGAGGGCTTCTTCGCCCTCCCGGGCTTCCTCCTCGAGGACGTCCGCGACCCCACCGGGGCCGGCGACAGCTTCGCCGGCGGCTTCCTCGGCTACCTCGACATGCAGGGGACCGACGTGCCGAGCGAGGCCGCCCTCCGCCAGGCGATGGCGTACGGGACGGTGCTGGCCTCGTTCAACGTCGAGGAATTCGGGACCGAGCGGGTCGCCCGGCTGACCGAGGACGAGGTCTCGGAGCGCTACGAGGACCTGCGCGCGATGACCCACTTCGAGTTGTTGGACTGACGCTCAGAGCCGGATCGCGACCGCCGCTACCGCGAGCAGCACGACCGACGCCGACAGGATCCGCAGGGCGCCGTCGAGCGGCGCGCTCAGCCCCGCGGCGGTGAGCTCCCTCTCGGTGCCATCCGCCAGCACCTGCGTTCCCGTCACGGAGAGCGTCTTTCGCCGCAGCTCCCGCACAGGCGTGGACAACCGCCGCTGGGCCACGCTCAGCCCGAAGCAGGCGGCGGCGACGCCGGCCCCGGCGACCGCCTCGCCGAGCGAGTGGATTCCCAGCGCCATGACCCAGAAGCCGGTGAGCGCCGGAAAGGCGCCCCACGCCGCGGCGAACCAGAAGTCCGTGTGGAAGCGACCGCCGAAGAGCTCCAGGTTGTAGGCGAGGACGCCGAACGCGCCCGCCAGGACGAAGGGCAGAAGTGTGAACGAGACGACGAAGAGCCCGGCGATCCCGATCCCGACCGCGCCGGCGAGCGCGACCCCCGCGAGCACGGTCAGCGTTCGATCCGCCAGGCGCGTGCCGAGCGGGTGGCCGTGGAGCTCGTCCAGCGCGTGCGCGGCGACCCCCACTCCCAGGAAGAACGCGCCGAGAGCCGCCCACAGGCGAACCGCGTGGAACGCCGGCGCCACGGCCGCGCCCAGCGCGACGTAGCTCAGGTGCCACGCCGTGTACGGGGGATGGAGGATCGTGACGAGGTCCCGCCATCCGCCCGGGCTCAGGGCGTAGAACGCCGCGCGCTGCTCGACCTCAGCCGTCGCGCACCCCCGAGAAGACGACGCCACCGCCGAGGCTCATCCGCCGCACCCGGACGCCCGAGATCCCGGCCGAGCGCCACAGCTCAACCTGGCGCTCGAGCGGCAGCTTCGCGTAGAGCTCCTCGATGTTCGGGCCGAGGAAGCGGCCGACCTCATACCACTCGGTCCCGAACGCGCGCCCGGCCGCCGGCAGCACGAGACGGGTGTACAGGCGCCACAGAGGCCGCCAAAGGGGCGGGTCGGGCAGGCCGAACTCGAGGCAGGCGATGCGCCCCCCGGGCTTCACTACCCGAGCGAGCTCCGCCAGGGTCGCCGCGGGGTCGTCGACGTAGCGAAGGAGGTACGTGAAGGTCAGGTGGTCGAACTCGCCGTTCTCGAACGGCAGCCGCTCCGCCTCGCCCTGAACGAGGTCGATCCGCGCCGCGAGGTGGGGCGCGGCTGCGAGCGCGCGCCGGGCGCCCGCGAGCATGTCGCGGCTCTGGTCGAGGCCGACGACGGTGCAGCCGTAGCGCGTAACGAGGCCGCGTGCGACGAGGCCGGTGCCGGTGGCGACGTCCAGAACGCGATCGTCCGCGCCGGCGTCGATTGACGCGATCATCTCGCGCCGCCAGCGCGGGTCCTGCCAGAAGCTGAGCGCCGCCGAGAGCAGGTCGTAACGGCGGTCGAGTCCCGCGAACAACGTCAGCGCGCCGCGCTTGCGCTCGGAGGCAACGCCTTCGGTGGCCAATTCCGGTCAAGCCTTCCAGAAAACGGCACTGGGCGGTTCCCCCTGCGAGAATGTTTGGAGCGACAAACTTCGTGAAAGAGGAGAGGCGATGGCGACCGAGGAGAAGACCGAGCAGCAGGGCGACGGCGCGGTAACCACCGCCGGCCAGAACACGCTCTCCGTCACCGACAACCGGACCGGGGAGAGCTACGACCTCGAGATCACCGACGGGACGATTCGCGGCATGGACCTGCGCGGGATCAAGGTGTCCGAGGACGACTTCGGGCTCATGTCCTACGACCCGGCCTACACCAACACGGCCTCGTGCCGTTCGGCGATCACGTACATCGACGGCGACGCCGGGATCCTGCAGCACCGCGGCTATCCCATCGAGCAGCTATGCGAGAAGTCGACCTATCTCGAGGTCGCCTACCTCCTGACCTTCGGCGAGCTGCCCACCAGGCAGCAGCTCGAGCGCTGGACCTTCGACGTGGTCCACCACACGTTCGTCCACGAGGACCTCAAGAACCTGTTCGAGACCTTCCGCTACGACGCTCACCCGATGGGCATGCTCCTCTCCGGGGTCGGCGCCCTCTCCACCTTCTACCCGGAGGCCAAGCACATCGATGACCCCGAGGAGCGCTACATGGCCGCGATCCGCATGATCGCCAAGGTCCCGACGCTCGCCGCCTTCGCCTACCGCCACAGCCTCGGCCTGCCGTACGTGTATCCGGACAACGAGCTCGACTACGCGGGCAACTTCCTCTCGATGCTGTTCAAGAAGACCGAGATTCGGTACGAGGCCGATCCGCGCCTGACCAAGGCCCTCGACATCCTCTTCATCCTGCACGCGGACCACGAGCAGAACTGCTCCACGGCGGCCGTGCGCTCCGTCGGGTCCTCCCAGGTGGACCCCTACTCCGCCGTCGCCGCCGGGGTGGCGGCGCTGTACGGGCCGCTCCACGGCGGCGCCAACGAACAGGTCCTGCGGATGCTGCGGCGGATCGAGACCGCGGAGAACGTCCCCGACTTCCTCGAGGGAGTGAAGAACCGGGAGGAGCGCCTGATGGGCTTCGGCCACCGGGTGTACAAGAACTACGACCCGCGTGCCCGGATCATCCAGCAGCACATGGACGAGGTGTTCGAGGCCACCGAGTACAACCCGCTGGTCGAGATCGCCCGGGAGCTGGAGAAGCGGGCACTCGACGACGAGTACTTCACGGATCGCAAGCTCTACCCCAACGTCGACTTCTACTCGGGGATCATCTACGAGGCGCTCCAGATCCCGACCGACATGTTCACGGTGATCTTCGCGATCCCGCGGACGTCGGGATGGGTCGCGCAGTGGATGGAGAACAACGACGACCCGGAGCAGAAGATCGCGCGGCCGCGCCAGATCTACATGGGCTACCGGGACCGCGACTACGTCGAGATCGAGGACCGCGACGGGCCCGAGAAGATCACGGGCCCGCCCGCGCGCCGGCCAAAGCGCCAGCGCCGCGGCGCGTAGCAGCCGTCCGTTACCGCCTGACAATCCGGCACGGCCCCGAGGTGGCGCATGAGCGGTTCGACGACCTCGACGAGGCCGTGACCGCGATGAAGCGCCAGACCCAGCTCATTCGCCAGGATGGCCCGCTCGAGGAGATCAGCGTGATCCGCGAGTACGGGCCCGGTCAGCGCGTCCATGCGCGCCTCGAGCTGAGGTCGGGCGGGCTCCTCCGGCGCCGCGAGGCCGGAATGGACCTGATGGGCGACGGGACGCTGGTTCCCTTCGTCGGGGTCATCCGCAAGGAGCCGCTCGAGCTCGAGGACGGCGAATCGCCCTTCGACGCGGTCAAGGAGGCTCTGGCATGAGCGACCAGGGGGAGTTCGAGGTCCCGGAGGGCAGCGTCGCCGCGGGACGCCGGGTGCGGCTACCCGCGCGGGCCGAGCGGCCGATCACCGTCTACCTCAACGGCGTGGCGCAGACCGAGGGTGACGACTACAGGATCGAGGGCGCCGACATCGTCTTCGCGCGCCCGATCGTGAAGGAGGGCAAGCTGGGTGCGATTCGATGGCTCTCGATGCTGATCGGCGTCGTCGGGAGCTATCGCAAACACGAGACGGTGGACATCGAGTACCGCTCCGGCGGCCAGGTCAAACTGGCCTCGGACCTCGAAGTCCGCGAGTAGCTGGGACTACGCGAGCCCCGCGAGGGAGGCGACGCGCTCGCGGTGCATGCGTGCGTCGCCGAGGAGCTCCGAGCCGACCTTCGCGCGCTTCAGAAGGAAGTGGAGGTCGTGCTCCCAGGTGAAGCCGATCCCGCCGAGGACCTGGAGGGCGTTGTTGGTGACCTGCCAGGCGGCGTCGGACGCGCGCGCCTTCGCCATCGACGCGGCGAGCGGCAGCGACTCGGGCTCAGCGTCCGCGCACCAGGCCGCGTAGTAGGTGAGGGAGCGCGCCTCCTCGGTGTCGTAGAGCATGCCCGCACAGCGGTGCGAGACCGCCTGATAGGCGCCGATCGGCCGGTCGAACTGCTGGCGCTCCTTGGCGTACTCAACGGCGAGCTCCATCGCCCGCTGCGCGATCCCGGTGAGCTCGGCGGCGAGCGCGACGACCGAGCGGTCGGCGGCGGCCTCGACGTCGCCACTGAGCGCATCCCCGCCCGAGGCGGAGACCTTCGCGTAGGAGCGGGTGGCGTCGATCAGCTCGACCGGCTCGATCTCGGCCTCGCCGGCCTCGACCAGCACCGCCCGATCGCCGTCGTTCAGCACCAGCACGGCTGCGCCCTCGGCGTCCGGCACCAGGTCGTTGCTGCGCGGCTCGAATGCGGCCGCGCCCCGCCCCTCACCGGATGCGATTCCCGGAAGCCAGCGCTCCCGCTGCTCGTCATCGCCGGCGTACTGGATGAACAGGCCGGCAGAGGCGTTGGAGAGGAACGGCGAGGCGGCACAGGCGTAGCCCAGCTCCTCGCACAGGATCGTGAGCTCGACCATCCCCAGCCCCTGGCCGCCGTGCTCCTCGGCGATGGCGATGCCGGGCCAGCCCAAGTCGCAGATCTCCTTCCAGAGCGCGTCGTCGTACTTATGCGACTCCGACGCCTCCCGGACCTTCGACAGCGGCGAGCGCTTGGCCAGCATCTCGCGGGCCGTCTCCTTGATCGCGCCCTGCTCGTCGTTGAAGCCGAAGTCCATGTGGGGCTAGCGGAGCCTGGGAAGACCGAGCACGCGCTCGGCGACGATGTTCTTCATCACGTCGGTCGTGCCGCCCTCGATCGAGTTGGCGCGGGAGCGAAGCAGGCGGTAGGACCACTCCGCGCCCGGCCGCAGCGCCTCGGGGCCGAGTATGTCCGCGGCCAGGTCGGTGAGCTTCTGGTTGAGCATCGCCCACTCCCACTTCGCGATCGAGCCCTCGGGGCCGGGGATGCCGACCTTCATCTGCTGGGTGAGCGCCCGCAGCGAGCCGAGCCGGAGCGCCTCAACCCCGATCTTGAGCTCGGCGATCCGCTGGCGGATCACCGGGTCGTCGCCGAGGCCACGCTCGTTGATGAGCGCGATCAGCTCGTCGAGGTCGCGCCGGACGGAGATCGCCGACGCGGCGCCGAGGCCGGCTCGCTCGTGCATCAGCGTGGTGATCGCGACCATCCAGCCGTTGCCCTCGCCGCCGACGAGGTTCTCCTCGTCCACGTGGGCACCCTCGAAGAAGATCTCGTTGAACTCCGCCTCGCCGGTGATCTGGCGCAGCGGGCGAACCTCCACCCCGTCCTGCTCCATGTCGCAGATGAAGTAGGTCAGGCCCTTGTGCTTCGGGGCATCCGTGTCAGTGCGAGCGAGCAGCATGCACCACTTCGCCTCGTGCGCGTAGGTGGTCCAGACCTTCTGCCCGCTGACCCGCCAGCCGCCGTTCTCGCGGACGGCCTTGGTCTTCAGCGATGCGAGGTCGGAGCCGGACTCCGGCTCGGAGAATCCCTGGCACCAGATCTCCGCCGCCGAGAGGATCGGCTCGAGGAAGCGCTCCTTCTGGTCCTCCGTCCCGTGTGCGATGACCACCGGGCCGCCCATGACCAGCCCGAGGACGTTCGCGGGGGCGGGCGCCTTCTGGCGCGCCATCTCCTCGCTGAAGATGGCCTGCTCGATGAGCGAGGCTCCGCGGCCGCCGTACTCCTTGGGCCACGAGATGCCGGCCCAGCCGGCCTCGTGCATCTTCAGCTGCCAGTCGCGCCGGAAGAGGAACTTCGCCTCCTCGCCGTCCGGCTCAGGGCCGGGGTTGTGCTCTGCGAGCCAGCTGCGAACCTCGTCGCGGAAGGCTTCCTCTGCCTGAGTCAGCGTCAGATCCACGACCGAGGACTCTATACGGCGTCGCCTAGTCGACGACGTAGAGCATGAGGAGCGCGATCGCGACCCAGGAGACGCCCGCGAAAATCATGCCGGGGTCCTCGGTGAGGATCGCCGCCGTCGACCGGGTGTCGTTGCGGTCGTAGATCAGGTACAGGTAGCGGAAGACCCCGTAGAGAACCGAGGGAGCCGTCGCCAGCATCTTGCTGCCGATCAGCGGGCTGTTGACGGCGTAGATGGCGTAGCTGATGATCGCGCCGGCGGTGACCATCGCGACCATCTGGTCAAGGAACGGCAGCGAGTAGTGCTCGAGCACGGGCCTTGAGGTCCCACCCTCCTTCTCCTCGTCCATCGCCTCCTGGCGGCGCTTGGTGAAGCCGAGGAACAGAGCCAGCATCGCCGTGCAGAGCAGGAGCCACTCGGACGCGTGCGCCTCGACGGCGACCGCGCCGGCGACGACCCGGAGGATGAAGAGCGAGGCGATCGTCATCACGTCGATGATCACCAGGCGCTTGAGGATCACCGAGTAGGCGACGGTGGTGACCCCGTAGAGGGCGACCAGTCCGGCGACGGCGGCCGAGACGCCAATGAACGAGATCGCGATTGCGAAGACCGTGAGCACCGCGGCCGCGGCCGCCGCCACGCCCTCCGACAGCTCCCGGTTGGCGATCGGCCGGTGGCGCTTCTCGGGGTGGCGCCGGTCCAGGGGCGCGTCGCGCACGTCGTTGACCAGGTAGCCGGCGCTAGAGATCGCGCAGAACGCCACGAAGGTGATCAGGGCGTCGACTACCTGCGGGCCCTGCTTCAGCTTCTGCGAGAACAGGAGCCCTGCGAAGACGAGCAGGTTCTTGATCCACTCCGGCGGCCGCATGGCCACCAGGAGCGCGACGCTCTGCGAGCGCCTACGGGCGCCCGTCGGGGGCGGCTCAGCGCCGTCCGGGACGGCGCGACGCTGCTCCTCTGTGAGCGTCTCCATATCTATTGCGGCGGCTCCGCCGCCTTACATGCCTGACTCGTCGCCAGACGCTCCTCGACCAACACCCCCGAAAGGTTAGGGCGTCTGGGAGGACGCGACGGGCTAGTCCTGGCGCGCGAAACGCTGGAACCATCCGGCGAGCGCCTCGATGCCCTCCCGCTGGGCGTCCCCTCCGCCGAGCTTGCCGAACGCCCCGGTGCCTCGCATCAGGTTCAGCTTGTACTTCTCGCTCCCCGCCGTCCGGAGCTCGAGCGTGATCGCGGCGGAGTCCATGATCGCGGGGCCGATGGCGGCCCAGCCTCCTCCGGCGCCGCGAGCCTTGGCGTCGGTGATCTCCTCCGGGAAGATCGAGATCACCTCGCCCGTCGGCCGCCCGCGCCGGTCCTGCGGGGCGAGCAGCAGGCGGCGATCGGTGATCCCCAAGGCGAGCGAGCGGCCCTTGAACGCGCTCTGCTGCTGCGCCCCTGCGCAGATCCCTTCGAGCGTCTCCCCGGACTCGAGGGCGCCCTCGAGGGACGGCCGCATGACGGACGCGAATTCAGACATCGATGAGCACGCCGGGGTTCAGGACCCCGCTCGGGTCGACCGCCAGCTTGGCGCCGCGCAGCGCATCCGCGAACGGATCCGGTCGCTGGCGGTCGTACCAGGGCCGGTGGTCGCGGCCGACGGCGTGGTGATGGGTGATCGTCCCGCCGGCGTCGATCACGGTCTCCGAGACGGCTGCCTTGATCTCGTCCCACTGCTCGACCTCGCCACCGCGGTGGGCCGGGCACAGGATCGTGAAGTAGGGAGCCGGCCCGTCCGGATAGACGTGGGTGAAGCGACACGACAGGCGCGGCGACCCCGGACCGTCGGGCGCTGCGCCGCAGGAGTCGGCGATCGCCCGCCGGGCGGTCTCCATCACTTCGCCGTGGAAGGCCTCGAACCGATCCCAGGTGATCGCGGTTTCGAACGTGTCGCTCAGCACCCCGCAGGCGACGAACGTGTCCCGCAGGTATGGGGCGGCGAGGAAGGCGTGGCGCCATGCTCCCACCGGGTCGTCCCCGTCGGCCTTTGGCGGAGGGTTGGCCCGCAGCGCGCCGGGCCCAGGCCGGTCGCTCTCCGGCGCCTTTCGCCTCCCGCGCACCTCCCCCGGCTCGCCGCCGTAGGTCCGGGCCGCCTCGAGCGCGAGGTCCATCGGGGCGTCGACCGGATGGTGCGCCGATTCGAAGCCGAGGACCAGCAGGGCCTTACCGGGCGGGCCCGCGTGCGTGAGGGCCGACTCCGCCTCGTCGAGGAGGCGGCAGTTGGCCGGGTTGAGCCCGGACTGCGCCAGCTCGCGGACCGCCTCGGCGCCGCTCGAGAAGGAATCGAACGCCACCCCGCACGAGAGCTTGAACCGCGGCCGCTCCTGCACCCTCACCCACGCCTCGGTGATCACCGCCAGGATCCCCTCGGAGCCGAGCAGCATGCGATCGGGGCTCGGCCCCGCTCCCGAGCCCGGAAGCCGCCTCGACTCCCAGAGGCCGCTCGGGGTCACCGCCCGCACCGACTCGACCAGGTCGTCGATGTGGGTGTAGAGCGTCGCGAAGTGGCCGCCGGCCCTGGTCGCGATCCACCCGCCGAGCGTGGAGAACTCGAACGACTGGGGGAAGTGCCGCAGCGTGTACCCGTGCTCGCGGAGCTGGTCCTCGAGACCCGGGCCGAGTGGCGCCGGCCTGGATCCGCGCCGCCCGGCTGACGGGATCGACCTCGAGCACCCGGTCGAGAGCTCCGAGGTCGATCGTCACCGCGCCGTTGTATCCATCTCCCATCCTGGGCTCCACACCGCCGACGACGCTGGTGCCGCCTCCGAAGGGGATCGCGGCCACCCCCTCGTCGGCGCACCACGCGAGGATCTGCTCGACCTCGGCCTCCTCGCGGGGCCGCGCGACCAGGTCCGGGGCGTTGTCGATCTGCCCGCGAAAGCCGCGAACCACGTCCCGGTAGGCCTTGCCGAGGGCGTGGGAGACGCGCTCGTGGTCGTCCGCGGCGAAGAGGTGCTCGAGGGAGGCCGGCGGCTTGACCCGCGGCGCCGCGAGCTCGATCGACTCGAGCGGCACCGGCTCGGCGACCTCCTCGCCGCCGAACCCGAGTTGCTCGCGAATCCCGGCGGCCGCCGCCTCGAGCCCGGCGCGATCCGGCTGCCGGTCGGCGAATCCCCAGCCCCAGTGCTTTCTCGTGCGGGAACTCGTGCCGGCTACCAATGGATGCCGCGCATCAGCGAGGCGAACACGACCTGCTCCCTGGACGCCTCCTCGTCGGGCGCGGCCACGGGTGGGGCTGAGGCCGTGCGCTCGCGCGGCTTCTCCCCCTTCGCCGCGCTCGAGTCGGGGAAGAGCTTGTAGGCGCTGTTCAGGATGTAGTCGATCGACTTCGGGTTGATCGCGTAGAGGATCTGGCCGAGGGTGCCGAGCGGCGTCGCGATCCGCTTCGGCCGGTGGATGATCGCCTCGCAGATCATGTCCGCTGCCTTGTCGGGAGTGATCGTCGGGAAGCGGTCGTACATCTTCGTCGGCTTGATCATCGGCGTTCGCACCAGCGGCATGTAGATCGTCGTGATCGTACACCCCGTCGTCGATGATCTCCGACGCGATGCAGCGCGAGAACGCGTCGAGCGCGGCCTTCGACGCCACGTAGGCAGAGAACCGCGGAGTGTTCGTCTGCACGCCGATCGAGCTGACGTTGACGATCTGGCCGGAGCGCCGCTCGCGCATCACCGGCAGCAGCTTGAGGATCAGCTTCACGGCGCCGAAGTAGTTCAGCTGCATCGTCCGCTCGAAGTCGTGGAAGCGGTCGTAGGAGAGGGCGATCGAGCGGCGGATCGAGCGCCCCGCGTTGTTGATGAGGACGTCCACGTGCCCGTGCTGGGCCAGGACCTCGTCGGCCATGCGGTCGATGTCGTCCATGTCCGAGAGGTCGCCGCGTGCACGTAGGCCGTGCCGCCCCGGGCCTCGATCGTCGCCTTGATCTCCTCGAGCTTCTCGGCCGTGCGGGCGACGAGCAGGACGATCCCGCCCGCGTCGGCGATCTTCAGCGCCGCCGCCTTGCCGATGCCCGACGACGCGCCGGTGACCATGACGACCCGCCCGCGCACGGCCGCCTCGAGCGAGGCCCGTGCCGCGAACCCTCCGGCCGAGCCGCAGGAGCTCGTCGGGGATCTGCTGCTCGGCGATCTGGGCCGTGCCGCTGACGAGTCCCCGCCTGCCCCGCACGGCCCCCACGAGGGTGCGGTCGCGGTAGAGGTCCGGGTCGAGGTGGCGCTCCCAGTAGTCCCAGAGCTTGTCGGCGTACGCGTCGAGCGGCGGCACGCGGATGTCGGTGCCGGCGAGCGCAGCCTGGGCCTGGCGCGAGTCGAACTGCGTCGGGTAGTTGATGTAGGTGAGCACCGAGCGCGGGATCCCGAAGTCGCTCAGGACGCGGTCGGTGACGATGTCGCCCGGCGGCAGCGACGCGACCGCCTTCACGAAGGGCGCCGCGAGATCGACGACGGCAGCAGGCAGCCGGACCGAGGACTGCGGGGCGTGGGCGGCCTGGGCGAAGATGTCGATCACCTCGCCGGCGGTCTTGGGATTGGGGTCGGTCAGGTGGAACGCCCGCCCGTCGAGCCCTTCGACGTGGGCGATGTGGTCCATCGCCCGGGCGACGAAGTCGACCGGGACCAGGTTGATCTCCCGCCCCTCGATGCCGGGCATCGGCACCCACTGCGGGCACGGTGCTGCGGATCCGGCGGATCAGCTTGAAGAAGTAGTAGGGGCCGTCGATCTTGTCCATCTCGCCGGTCTCGGAGTTGCCGACGACGATGCCGGGCCGGTAGACGCGCCAGGGCCGCGTGCACTCGGTGCGGACGATGCCCTCGGAGTCGTGCTTGGTCCGGAAGTAGGGATGGTTGTCGAGGTCCTCGGCCTCCTCGAACATGTCCTCCCGCCAGGTGCCCTTGTAGAGGCCGGCGGCGGCGATCGAGCTGACCATGTGCACGCGCCCGGCCTCGACGTCCTCGGCGAACTGGACCATGTGCCGGGTCCCCTCGACGTTGGCGACGTTCTGGCTCGCCGCGTCGGCGGTCATGTCGTAGATGGCCGCGAGGTGGAAGAGGTGGTCGATCTCGCCCCGCAGTCGCTCGACGTCCTCGTCCGAGATGCCGAGACCGGGCTGCGAGAGGTCGCCGACGATGCCGACGACGCGGTCCTCGTCGACTCCCCAGCGGTTGCGAAGCTCCGCGAGCCTGCCCTTCGACCCCTCGCGGACGAGCACGTAGATCGTGCCCTCGCCGCTCGAGCAGGAGCTCGACCAGGTTGCGCCCGATGAAGCCGGTTGCGCCGGTGACGAAGTAGCTCATTTCCTCACTTCCCAGATCACGAAACGAGCCTACACTCATCCACATGCCCTTTGAGCTGCCGGCGGATCCCGGCGACCCCGGCCAACCCGACGTCCGCACCGGGCGCGTCGACGGCTCCGTGGCCGGGGCGCACCGTCGCCTCCTGCGAGACGGGGCCCAGGTCCTTGCGCACGGCGCGCTTGTATGCCCGAGCTGCGAGATTCCGCTCGCCGCGACGGCACCGATTCCGGTCGGAGCGCATCTCGTCTGCGGCTACTGCGAGCACACCGGTCCCGCACGCGCGTTCCTCGCGGAGGACGTCTACGACACCGTTTCGAACGAGGTCTACCTCGTCGCGCGCGTGGCCTGATCCAGACGGCCCTAAAGGCTCTCTCAAGCCGCATCCGGACCGTCATATCTTGCGCGGGCGAGTGCATAGACTGACCGTGGATGCCTGAGACCGTCCAGATCGAGATGCCCCAGATGGGGGAATCGGTGACCGAGGGAACGGTCCTCGAGTGGCACAAGCAGGAGGGCGAATACGTCGCCGAGGGCGAGACCGTCGTCGAGGTCTCGACCGACAAGATCGACGCTGAGGTCCCGGCGCCGGCCAGCGGCGTCATCACCAAGCTTCTCGTCTCCCCCGACGACACCGTCCAGATCGGCCAGGCGCTCGCCGAGCTCGACACGAGCGCCGAGCCGTCCGGAAACGGCGATGCAGCCTCCTCCACGGACGGCGGTCGCGAGCAGGGGCCCGGGCTCACCTCCGGCCCCACTGGCGAAGGCGACGCAGACCTGGGCGACGAGAACGCCCCGACCAACGCGCCCCAGCCCGGCGTGACGGCGACCGTGGCTCCGGCCCAAGCTCCTGAACCCGGCGGCGGCGGACGCGAAGCGGAGCACGCCGCCGGAGTTGTCCTTCAAATCTCGATGCCCGAGATGGGCGAGTCCGTCACCGAAGGGACCGTCCTGGACTGGCACGTGACCGAGGG
Source organism: uncultured Actinomycetes bacterium (assembly GCA_963710955.1). Taxonomy (GTDB): domain Bacteria; phylum Actinomycetota; class Thermoleophilia; order Solirubrobacterales; family 70-9; genus AC-56. The sequence goes on from CAVQCK010000008.1 coordinate 210,574, forward strand.
GCAAGCAGTCAGCGAAGGCGACACCGTCGTCGAGGTCTCCACCGACAAGGTCGACGCCGAGGTGCCCGCCCCCGCGAGCGGCGTGATCACGAAGCTCCTGGTGTCGCCCGACGACACCGTCCAGATCGGCCAGGCGCTGGCCGAGATGACCGCGGGCGCTGCCCCGGTCGACGGCGCGCCGGCCCTGGTCGAGAGCCCGGCGGCGACCCCTGCGGCTCCATCGACGGACGGCGGGGACGGCAGGCGAGCATCCCCCGTGGCGCGGCGCGCCGCGGCGGCGAACGGAGTCGATCTGGGCGCCGTCCAAGGCTCCGGCCCCGGCGGCAAGGTGACCAAGGCCGACGTCCTGGCGGCGGCCAACGGCGGCGACCACGCAAAGCCCAGCCCGCCCGGAGTGGTTGTTGGCGAGACCAAGCCTCTCCGCGGTCCCGCCGCGATGCTCGCCCAGGCGATGAACGAGAGCCGCTCCGTGCCGACGGCCACCTCGTTCCGCACCCTCCCGGTCGACGCCCTCGACGCGAAGCGCCGGGCGCTGAACGGTGTGCTCAAGGAGCGCGGCATGAAGGTCTCCTTCACTCACCTGGTGGCGTGGGCGATCGTTAAGGCGGCACAGGATTGGCCGGTCATGGGCCGCTCCTACGCGGAGGAGGGCGGCAAGCCGCAGGTGATCGAGGCGGGCTCGGTCAACCTCGGGATCGCCGTCGACGTGGAGCGAAAGGACGGCTCGAGGAGCCTGATGGTCCCCTGCATCAAGGGGTCTGACGCCCTCGACTTCACGGGCTTCCACTCCTACTACGAGGAGCTGATCACCAAGACGCGCGAGAACAAGCTCACGGCCGACGACTTCCAGGGCACGAACATCACGCTCACCAATCCGGGGGGCCTCGGCACCGTGGCCTCCGTCCCGCGCCTGCTTACGGGCCAGGGGACGATCGTCGCCACCGGCTCGATCGCCTACCCGGTCGAGTGGGCCCACGCGCCCGCCGACAAGATCAAGGCGCTCGGGATCTCGAAGGTCATGACCATGACCTCGACCTACGACCACCGCATCATCCAGGGCGCGGAGTCGGGCTCGTTCCTGCGCCGGATCGACCAGCTGCTGCAGGGAGAGGACGAGTTCTACGAGTCAGTGGCGGAGTCGCTCGGCGTGCCCGCCAACGTGGTGTCCAACGCCTATCCCGCCTCCGCGTCCGCACCCCCGATCTCGGCGGCGCCTGCCACCGCTCCCTCGGTCCCCTCGCCGCCGGACACCGAGCTGCTCCAGGCCGTGCAGGCCGCGACCTCGCTGCTGAAGGCGTACCGCACCCACGGCCACCTGGCGGCGCGCATCAACCCGCTGGGCTCCGAGGGAGACGGTGACCCGGCGCTCGTGCCGGAGAACCTCAACCTCACGCCCGAGCTGATGACGCAGATCCCGGCGTCGATCCTCCGGATCGGCGTCGAGGGCGAGACGCTGCTGGAGGCTCTGCCGCGGATGCGCGAGGCCTACTGCGGGACGATCGCCTACCAGATCGAGCACCTCGCCTCGCACCAGCAGCGGGTCTGGCTGCGGGAGATGATCGAGACGGGCGCCCACCGCGAGCCGCTGGGCGCCGACGAGAAGCGGGGCCTGCTCAAGCGGCTGATCCACGTCTTCCAGTTCGAGCGCTTCCTGCAACGCGCGTACCTGGGCCAGAAGATGTTCTCGATCGAGGGCCTCGACGCGGTGGTGCCGATGATCGACGAGCTGGTGACCATCGCCAGCCGCGGCGGCGCCGAGGAGGTCGTGATCGGCATGGCGCACCGCGGCCGCCTGGACGTCCTCACCCACAACCTCGGCCGTTCGGCCGAGTCGATCATGGCCGAGTTCGAGGGCGCTCAGGCGCTCGAGCGCGTGAAGCGGGTGGCGGCGATCCCGCACGGAGGCACCGGAGACGTCAAGTACCACCACGGCGCCGAGGGGCTGTTCACCACCGCCGACGGCGAGACGATCAAGATCCGCCTCTATCCGAATCCGAGCCACCTCGAGTTCGTCGATCCGGTCGTGACCGGGGGCACGCGTGCCGCCCAGACCTCCCACTCGGGCCCGATCCTCCATCACAACCCGGAGCGCGCCGTCCCGCTGCTGCTCCACGGCGACGCCGCCTTCCCGGGCCAGGGCGTTGTGGCCGAGACGCTCAACCTGCAGTCGCTCGAGGGCTACTCGACCGGCGGCACGATCCACATCATCACCGACAACCAGGTGGGCTTCACCACCGATCCCGAGGAGGGGCGCTCGACGCCCTACGCCTCCGACATGGCGAAGGGCTTCAACGTCCCGATCATCCACGTGAACGCCGACGACGTGGAGGCGTGCATCTCCGCGATCCGCCTCGCGATGGCGTACCGCGAGCGCTGGAGCCGCGACATGGTCATCGACCTGATCGGCTACCGCCGCTACGGGCACAACGAGACCGACGAGCCCGCCTACACGCAGCCGAAGATGGCCGCCCAGATCAAGGCGCACCCGCCGGTATCGGAGATCTACGCCGGCACGCTCGTGAAGGAGGGAGTGGTCACTCCCGAGGACGTGGAGACCGAGAGCACCGCGGACACGGAGGAGTTCTCGGCGATCCACAAGGAGCTCAAGGCCAAGATGGAGTCCGGGGACTACGAGTCGGAGACCGCCACGCAGGTGGGCACCGCGGAGCTCGACCGCACCAAGAGCCCGGACGTCGACACCGCGGTCTCAGCCGAGCGCCTCGAGACCCTGAACGAGGAGCTCCTTCGGGTCCCGGAGAGCTTCACGGTCCATCGCAAGCTCCGCAAGCCGCTCGGCCGCCGCATCGACGCGCTCGGTGAGGAGGGCGGCATCGACTTCGGACACGCGGAGGCCCTCGCTTTCGCCTCGCTGCTCACCGAGGGCAGCCACATCCGCCTGACCGGACAGGACACCGCGCGCGGCACGTTCTCGCACCGTCACCTCGCCTACTTCGACGAGAAGACGGGGCTCAAATACGTCCCGATCCAGCACTTGAGCGGCGCGCTCGCCCCCTTCGAGCTCTACAACAGCCCGCTCTCGGAGATCGCCTGCGTCGGCTTCGAGTACGGGTACTCGGCGGCCTCGCCGGAGAGCCTGATCCTCTGGGAGGCGCAGTTCGGCGACTTCGCCAACGCCGCGCAGGTGATCATCGACAGCTTCATCGTCTCCGGCGAGTCGAAGTGGGGGCAGCCGACACGGCTGACGTTGCTCCTCCCCCACGGGTACGAGGGCGCCGGGCCGGAGCACTCGAACGCCCGCATCGAACGCTTCCTACAGCTCGCCGCCGAGGGCAACATCCGCCTCGCGAACCCCAGCACTGCCGCCCAGTACTTCCATCTGCTGCGGCGCCAGGCGCGCATCGCCAAGCCGCGACCGCTGGTTGTCTTCACGCCGAAGGGGCTCCTGCGGCAGGCCGGCGCCTCCTCGCGGCTCGAGGACCTGACGTCGGGGACCTTCCAGTTCGTGCTCGACGACCCGCGCGCCACCGACCGTAAGGACCGCGTCGAGCGGCTGGTGCTCTGCAGCGGCAAGCTCTACTACGACATCGACGGCCACGAGCGGAGGCCGAAGGCCGAGTCGGTCGCGATCGCGCGCGCCGAGCTGCTCTATCCGTTCGCGCGCGACCAGCTGGCCGCCCTGATCGAGAGCTACCCGAACCTGAAGCAGGTCGTCTGGGCGCAGGAGGAGCCCAAGAACATGGGCGCGTGGAGCGTCATGTGGCGGCGGCTGCCGGAGATCCTCCCCGAGGGCGTCGAGCTCAGCTACGTGGGCCGCCCGCAGCGGGCGAGCCCAAGCGAGGGCTACCCGGCGGCGCACCGCAAGGAGCAGGAGCGAATCGTCCTCACGGCCCTGGACGGGTGACGGTTCTCGGGTTCCATCCGCTCCCGCTGGGGTAATGGGGCTGACATGTCCGTCGGATCCCGCGAATCGCTCGAGTCCGAGCGCGACGAGACAGAGGCGGAGCGCGTCGACCGCAACTTCAACGAGCTCCTCGGGGAGCTGCGCATCGCGCTCCCGGGGGTGCAGGTCCTGTTCGCGTTCCTCCTGACCGTGCCGTTCGCGCAGGGCTTCACTTCACTGACCCAGTTCGAGCGGGACCTCTATCTGGTCGTTCTCCTTGAGACCGCGCTCGCCTCAGCGCTCCTGATGGCGCCGACGGCCTATCACCGCGTCCTCTTCCGCAGGGGATACAAGCCGCAGATCCTGTTCTTCGCGAACCGCTCGGCGATGGCTGGCCTCGGGGTCCTCGCCCTGGCGATGACCAGCGCGATCTTCCTGATCTCGCACATCATCTTCGGCGAGGCGACCTCGATCGCGGTCACGATCCCGTCCGCAATGGTCTTCGCCCTCCTCTGGTACATCGTGCCCTGGCTGCGGGGGCAGAGCGCCGACCGCCAGTTCTAGCGACCGCGAACGGTCGCGGCGCTAATCTCGGCCCGTGGAGATCGCCTCCTCGGAGCCGACAGACTCGAGCGCCGGCCCGCCCGCGGCCGAGCCGCTCCGCAAGACGGAGCCGGGCGCCCTGTGGCCCTGGGTCAAGCGCGCGAGCTGGGTCGAGCTCGCCATCTTCGCCGCGCTCTGCTTCTTCTGGCTCGCTCCGGGCTACGACCACGAGGCGATGATCTTCGGCTGGGCACATGGCCTCGGCTTCATCGCTCTCTGCGTGTTCATCTGGATCGCGATCCTGCGCCGCGAGGCCCCGTACACGCTCCTGGCCGCCACGCTCACGCCCGTCGGGCCGCTCGGCAGCGTGATCGGGATCGAGGTCATCGAGCGCAAGCGGCGGAGCTGAGGACCGGCGCCCCCCGTTGAGCCCGGTCGAGCTCGCGCATGACGCGGAAGGTGACGGACCGCCGCTCGTGCTGATCCACGCCGGCGTGTGCGACCGCCGGATGTGGGAGCCGCAATGGAGGGCGCTGACCGAGCGCTTCAGGACCGTTCGCTGCGACCTGCGCGGGTTCGGTGACTCGCCCCTCCCGCCCGAAAGCTTCAACAACGCCGACGACGTGCTCCGGCTCCTTGACGCGCTCGGCATCGAGCGCGCAAGTGCCGTGGGCTCGTCGTTCGGCGGGAGAGTGGCACTCGAGCTCGCCTCCACCTGGCCGGAGCGCGTGGAGAGGCTCGTCCTCCTCTGCGGCGCCTGGGAGGGCGTGGATCCCGATCCGGGGCTCGCGTCGTTCGCCGCGGAGGAGAACCGGTTGCTCGAGGAGGACGACATCGACGGCGCGGTCGAGCTCAACGTCCGGACATGGCTCGGTCCGGACGCGTCGGACGCGAGCCGGTCCCTGGTCGAGCGCATGCAGCGGCGCGCGTTCGAGGTCCAGCTCGAGGCCGGCGACGACATAGCCGACGAGGAGCGGGACGTGGACCCGGGGGCCGTCCGAGCCCGGGCCATGATGGTCTCCGGCGCACTCGACTTCCCCCGCTTCCGTCAGATCGCCGCGGCGCTCGCGGATCGCATTCCGGGAGGGGAGCACCTGGAGCTCGACTGGGCGGCCCACCTGCCCTCGCTGGAGCGGCCCGACCTCATGACCGAGTTGCTCCTCCGCTTCCTCGAAAGGTCTCCCTAGCCCGGAGGCGCCGCTTTGCAGGCGCCGAAAGGGATGGCGGGGCGGGGCTGTGGGAGGCAGGGGGTCCACACAGCCCGCGCCCACGCCTGCGCGTCGGTAGCCAGGGAGGGATGCCGACGCGATCGTCCCCGGAGGCGGGACTGGCCGGGGACGAGTTTGGAAATCTCCCTTATCCGTGGGTTCTGAGCCATTTTGATACATCCGGGGCGGGAAAGTCAATACCTGTTTCCCTGTAGTCCCGCTTAGAACCCGGATCCACCGACACGCGGTGGTAGGGAAACCCTATCGCAGGTCGCGCAGCACGCGGTGGAGTATTCCGCCGTTGCGGTAGTACGCCACCTCGTTCGGCGTGTCGAGGCGCACCCGCGCCTCCACCTCGACCGGGCCGGCGCCCTCTCGCTCGGCCCTCACCTTCACCATGCGCGCGCCCTGGGTGTCGGGCGCCACGGCCTGCTCCAGTCCCTCAACCGCGATGACCTCCTCACCGGTGAGCCCCAGCGACTCCGCGTTCTCGCCATCGGGAAGCTGGAGAGGAAGCACGCCCATCCCGATCAGGTTGGAGCGATGGATGCGCTCGTAGCTCTGCGCCAGAACGGCCCTGACTCCCAGAAGCGCCGTCCCCTTCGCGGCCCAGTCGCGCGACGACCCGGAGCCGTACTCCTTGCCGGCGAGGACGATCAGCGGCACGCCCTCGTCGGCGTATCCCATCGCGGCCTCGTAGATCGTGGTCTCCTCGCCATCGGGAAAGTGGCGCGTATAGCCGCCCTCGCGGTCCACCAGCTGGTTTCGAAGCCGGATGTTGGCGAAGGTGCCACGGATCATCACCTCGTGATTGCCGCGGCGTGAGCCGTAGGAGTTGAAGTCGCGGACTTCGGTGCCCTGGTCGATCAGCCACTGGCCGGCCGGGCTGTCCTTCTTGATCGCTCCCGCCGGCGAGATGTGGTCGGTGGTGACGCTGTCCCCCAGGACCGCGAGCACCCGAGCACCCTCGATGGGCTTCGGGTCCTCCGGCTCGGGATCCATGTCCTCGAAGTAAGGGGGGCGGCGAACGTAGGTGGAGTCGGTCCACTCGTAGCGGTCCCCCGCGGGGATGTCGAGCCCGCGCCAGCGGTCGTCGCCCGTGAAGACGTCCTCGTAGCTCTTCGTGAACATGTCAGAGCGAACCGCGCTCGCCACGGTCTGCTTGATCTCTTCGCTCGACGGCCAGAGGTCGCGCAGGTACACCGGCTCGCCGTCGGAGTCCTCGCCCAGCGGCTCCTCCATGATGTCGAAGTCCATGCGGCCGGCCAGCGCGTAGGCGACGCACAGCGGCGGCGACGCCAGATAGTTGTTCCGAACGTCCTGGTTGATGCGGCCCTCGAAGTTCCTGTTGCCGGAGAGCACCGAGCAGACCACGAGGTCGTGCTCGTTGACGACTTTCGAGATCTCCTCGGGCAGCGGCCCCGAGTTCCCGATGCACGTCGTGCAGCCGTAGCCCACGAGGTTGAAGCCCAGGGTGTCGAGGTACTCGGTAAGGCCGGCCTGCTCGAGGTAGTCGGTCACGACGGTCGAGCCCGGCGCCAACGACGTCTTCACCCACGGTTTGCTCGCGAGGCCCCGCTCGACGGCCTTCTTCGCGAGCAGGCCGGCCGCCACCATCACCGTGGGATTCGAGGTGTTCGTGCAGCTGGTGATCGCCGCGATCACCACCCGCCCGTGGTCGAGCTCGGTCTCGGTTCCGTTCTCGAGCGTGACCGCCACCGGGTTGGCCTTGCGCTCCTCGACCGCGGTCCCCCCCTGCGGCGGGGCTTGCCACGGTCGTCCTCGTGGTCCTCACCCGGCGGGTCCGAGGCGGGGAAGCTCTCCTCGACCGCCCTGTCGTAGCCGTTGCCCAGGCTCTCGGCGGCCTCAGGGTCGAACTCCTTCAGCGACTCCAGGAACGCGCTCTTCGACTCTGCCAGCGCGATCCGGTCCTGCGGGCGCTTCGGTCCGGCGATGCTCGGCTCCACGTCGCCGAGGGCGAGCTCGAGGGTCTCGGAGAAGGTGGGGTCCTCGGAATCGGGGGTGTGGAACATGCCCTGCTCGCGGGCGTATGCGTCGACCAGCTCGATCTGGTCGGTCGGCCGGCCGGTGAACTCCAGGTAGCGGAGGGTCTCGGAGTCGACCGGGAAGATCGCGCAGGTGGACCCGAACTCAGGCGACATGTTCCCGATCGTGGCCCGGTCGGCGAGACCGAGGGTGTGCAGGCCCGGACCGAAGAACTCGACGAACTTGCCGACCACGCCGCGGTTGCGCAGCATCTCGGTGACGGTGAGCACGAGGTCGGTGGCCGTCGCCCCCTCCCGCAGCTCTCCGGTCAGCTTGAACCCCACCACCTGAGGCAGGAGCATCGAGATCGGCTGGCCGAGCATGGCCGCTTCGGCCTCGATGCCGCCGACTCCCCACCCGAGCACGCCGAGGCCGTTGATCATCGTGGTGTGCGAGTCGGTCCCGACGAGCGTGTCCGGGTAAGCCTGCGTCGTGCCGTCCCGCTCGCGCCTGAAGACCACCTGGCCCAGGTACTCCAGGTTCACCTGGTGGCAGATGCCGGTCGCAGGGGGGACGACACGGAGGTTGTCGAACGCCTGCTGGCCCCAACGCAGGAAGCCATAGCGCTCGCCGTTCCGCTCGTAGTCGCGGTCGGCGTTGATGTCGAAGGCGCGCGCGTTGCCGAAGGCGTCGACCTGGACCGAGTGATCGATGACCAGGTCCACCGGAACGAGCGGATCGATGCGGTCCGGGCTGCCCCCGAGCTCCTCCATCGCGTCGCGCATCGCGGCCAGGTCCACGAGCGCCGGCACCCCGGTGAAGTCCTGCATCAGGACGCGGGCAGGCTGGAAGGGGATCTCCTCGCTCGGCTCAGCCTTGGCATCCCACCTGGCAATGCTCTCGATGTGGTCCTTCGTAACCGACTCGCCGTCCTCGAGTCGAAGCGAGTTCTCCAGGAGGACCTTGATCGAGTAGGGCAGCCGGGCCACGTCGTACGACGACTGCAGGGCATCGAGCCGGTGGATCTCGTATTCCGTGCCGGAGACCTTCAGCGTGTCGCGGGCATTGAAGCTGTCGGTGCTCACGCTGTCTCTTTGCTCTCGCTGTCGTTCTGGCTCACGATGAAACACCTGCGGCGGCTTCGCCGCCTAGCGCTTGTCGCCCTGCCCCTCGGCTACCCGATCGGCCGTCCTGGTAGCCGTCCCTCCGGAAACCGCGCGCATGGCGATGCGGGGACTGGCAAGCCCGAGGTGGGCGAGCGCGCGGGTCTGCACCGGGGCGACGGCGACCTCCACCTTGTTGCGCTCGATGGCCTTCACGACGCCGGCGGCCACCTCCTCGGGGGTGGACGTCCCCATGCCGGGGGGCGGCTTGGCCCCGGAGTCGGCGAACATGCCCGCGTCGCGGATGAAGCCTGGGACGACGAGCGAGACGCCCACGCCGGTGCCGGCGAGGTCGGCCCGCAGGCACAGGGCGAAGCCGCGGAGCCCGAACTTGGTGGACGCATAGACCGCCGACCGCGGGCTCGGTGCCTTCCCCGACAGCGAGGAGACGAAGACGAGATGGCCGTCGCCTCGCTCACGCATCCCGGGCTCGAGGGCCCGGGCGAGGAGCATCGGCGCCTCCAGGTTCACTCGCAGCGCGCGCTGGATCTCGTCGGTCGAGAAGCTCTCGAGCTTGCCGGTCCCCGGAAGCCCCGCATTGGCCACGAGGCAGTCCACCTGGCCCGCATCGGCGGCGAGCCGCTCGGCGGCTCCGTCCTCGCCCAGATCGGCGGTGGCGACACGGTGCTCACCCGGCAGCGAGCCCGCGAGCTCGTTCAGCGCGTCGACCTTCCGGGCGCTCAGGACCAGGCGTGCGCCCCGTCGGGCAAGGGCCTCCGCGATCGCTCGCCCGATGCCGCCCGTCGCTCCCGTGAGCAGCACCGTCTTGCCGTCGAGCTCCATGTAGGCAACCTACCAAGGCACCACCGGCGCTCAGCGCACCCTCGTGGCCCTCGCGGATAGGCTCCGGTTGCCATGAAGCTCTACGTCTGCTGGACCACCATCCAGACGCCCCGCCCCGGCGGGCACCCCTGCCACAACGCCCACGCCGCGCTTCACCTCGCCGGCTACGACCCGGAGGTGATCAAGGTCCGCGGCCTCGGGGTCGGCCCGAGCTTCATGCACTGGGTGACCGACGGCCGGCGCGAGGTCGAGAAGCTGAGCGGGCAGCGCGCCGTGCCGGTGCTCGTGACCGACGACGGCGAGGTGATCGCGGACTCCAAGCGGATCGTCGAGTGGGCCGAGGCGCACCCGGCGCACCGGGCGGGCGCCGCAGATTCGGTCGCTCCCGGCACTTCAGGCACGTAGGGCACGCCCGGAACGCCAGCGACAACCCTCAGGGGGGTGATCGACTTTAGGGGTCGCTATAGGACCCAAAAGTCGAGCACCCCGCTACGCGAGTGCGACCGGTGTGACAAGAGTGCAGAGTCGCGACGAACGAGTGCGCCGCCGCAACCGCCTCCCCTACGTGCCGCCGTTGTGGGGCAAAGAGGCGGCGATTTGCAGGGATTTCGCCTTCGCCGGCGAAATTGTGAGCGTTATGTGAGGAAAGTACCGGCCGGATGGTGTAAGGTCCCGCGCCATCGATAACCGGTAAACGCCGAATCCCCGTCTGACTTCGGACGGGGAGCGGGGGAACCAGACGTTTGGGGCGAACCCACTTCAGTGGGAGCGCAGCTCCTTTAGCGCCAGCCCGACAGCTAACCCCGTAGGCCGACGAAGGAGACTGGCGATTTTGCATACCCCAAGGCAGGACCTTTCCAGGCGAGGGAAGTCCAGCACGCGAATCAGGCTCGCGGGCGCACTGCTTGCGTCCGCTGTGGCCCTCATCGCGCTACCGACGGCCCCGGCCCTGGCGAGTGGAGGCGGGACCTCCGTGACGGGATCCGACGGCGGCGGGACGGGCAATCCGTCCCACTGCAAGGCGAAGATCCGCCACCACCGCGCGACGGTTCCCAACTGCGCCCCCACGAGGATCCAGAAGGTCATCAAAGCGGCCAACCACATCGTGGGCACGAGCTACTGCTACGGCGGTGGGCACTCGAGCTTCAAGTCGAGTTGCTACGACTGCTCGGGCTCCGTGAGCAAGGCCCTCCACGGCGGGCACTTCGTCGACACGCCCATGGACTCGTCCGGGTTCATGCGCTGGGCGAAGCACGGCAAGGGCGACTGGTTCACCGTGTACGCCAACCCCGGCCACGCGTTCCTCGTGGTCGCGGGGTTGCGGTTCGACACGTCGATGACCACCGGCGACGGGCCCGGCTGGAGCGCGCAGGTACACGCGGAGAACCTGAAGGACTTCAAGGCCCGCAACAAGGGCAAGTACTAGCCGCTTGGAGCGGCCCAGCGCTCGGGCCGCTCATGGACGAATCGTCCAAACCGGGCCGCTCCGCGGAGCGGCCCGGTACGCATGCCGCGCTCCACTTAGTCCATGGAGGGTGCGGAAATTTGTCCATGCGATTCCTACAAGGCGGCAGGTGGTTGGGGTAGCTTCTTCACGACCGCGGGGCAGCCGTGGCCATCCGAGTGGAGGAAACCGCAGCCATGACAGTGGGCGACGACGGGCAGGAGCCCGCCGCGTCGCCGAGCGAGCGCTCTCCGGGCGATGAGCCTCCGGACGTACTGCTGAGCGGTCTCCGCAAGACGTACGGCGAGGTCGTGGCCGTCGGCGGCGTCGACCTCGAGATCGCCCGCGGGGAGTTCTTCACCCTGCTCGGCCCCTCGGGGTCGGGGAAGACGACGACGCTGCGCATGATCGCCGGCTTCGAGGAGCCCGACCAGGGCAAGGTCGAGCTCGCCGGCCGCGACGTGACGGGGATCCCTGCCTACGACCGCCAGGTCAACACGGTCTTCCAGGACTACGCCCTGTTCCCCCACATGACCGTGGGCGACAACGTCGAGTACGGCATGCGGGTCCGGAGAGTGTCCAAGGACGAGCGCCGCAAGCGGTCGAAGGAGGCCCTCGACATGGTCCGGCTCTCGGGATACGAGGGCCGCAAGCCCAGCGAGCTCTCGGGCGGCCAGCGCCAGCGGGTGGCCCTGGCCCGCGCGATCGTCAACCGGCCCCGGGTCCTGCTCCTCGACGAGCCGCTCGGCGCGCTGGACCTCAAGCTTCGCGAGCAGATGCAGGTCGAGTTGAAGGGGATCCAGGGCGAGGTCCGGATCACCTTCATCTACGTGACCCACGACCAGGACGAGGCGCTGACGATGTCCGACAGGATCGCGGTCTTCAACGCAGGGCGGATCGAGCAGGTGGGCAAGCCCGCGGAGATCTACGAGCAACCGGCGAACACCTTCGTCACCGGGTTCGTCGGCGCTTCCAACTTCATCGAGCGCGACGGATCGCGCTTCACGGTCCGGCCCGAGAAGATCAGGCTGCTCGAAGAGCAAGATGATCACTCGGGCCTGCAGACCGAGAGCGGTGTGATCCGCGACGTGGCGTACGCGGGAATGGTGACCCGCTACCTAATCGAGCTCGATGCCGGTGGGGAACTTCAAGTCGTCCGTCAGAACCTCGAGACGTCCTCCTCGGAGGCACTCGAGCAACGCGGGCGGAAGGTAACCGTCGGATGGCGACCCGAGCACTCGGTGGACGTCACGGAGCAAACACGAAGGGAGCACCCGCAATGAGAGGACAAACCGCCGGTCGCCCGATGAGGACGGCCTGGTTGATCGCCGCCGGATTGGTCGCGATGCTGTTCGCGACCGGATGTGGGAGCTCGTCGTCGAGCTCCAGCCGCAACACCGACATGGCCCAGAGCGTGGGCAAGGGCGAGGGCCAGCTGAACCTCGTCGCCTGGGCCGGCTACGTCTCGAACCCGTGGAAATCGGACTTCGAGAAGGCGACCGGTTGCCAGGTCAACGTCAAGGTGGCCGGCACGTCCGACCAGATGGTGCAGCTGATGCGCCAGGGCGGGTACGACGGGGTCTCCGCGTCGGGGAACGCAACGGCGCGCCTCGTCGACGCCGGTGACGTCTCGCCGGTGAACGTCGGCCTCGTGCCCGAACTACCAGTCGATCTACCCGGATCTGAAGGACCAGCCGTACAACACGTTCGACGGCACCCATTACGGAATCCCCCACGGCCGTGGGGCGAACCTCCTGATGTGGAACAAGAACGACGTCAAGCCGGCGCCGACCTCGTGGGACGTGATGCTCGATCCCAAGAAGGCCGCCGCCTACAAGGGCAAGATCTCGGTCTACGACGACCCGATCTACATCGCCGATGCCGCCGTCTACCTGAAGGCTCATCAGCCGGACCTCGGGATCGACAACCCGTACGAGCTGAATAAGACGCAGTTCGACGCCGCGGTCAACCTGCTCAAGGAGCAGCAGCCGAACGTCGGTGAGTACTGGTCCGACGCGCTGAAGCAGATCTCCGCCTTCTCGGGCGGCGATGACGTGGTCGGCACGACCTGGCAGTACCAGTACTTCGCGCTGAAGGGCAAGGGCCAGCCGATGGCCTCGAGCCCCGCGAGCCAGGGGTTCGTGCCCAAGGAGGGCGCGACCGGGTGGTCCGATACCTGGATGATCAGCTCACAGGCAGCGCATCCGAACTGCATGTACAAGTGGATGAATTTCATCGTCTCGCCAAAGGCGAACGCCGAGGTCGCGCAGTACTTCGGCGAGGCACCCGCCCAGAGCAAGGCGTGCGATACGTCCACGTTGACCGCAGCCGCCAAGGCCGAGGGACTTCCGGCGAACCCGAAGTTCTGCGACCAGTACCACGCGGCCGATCCCTCGTTCTGGAAGAGGGTGTACTACTGGCAGACGCCGCTCGCCGATTGCGGCAACGGCAATACCGACTGTATGGACTACAACGACTGGGTCAACGCCTGGACGGACATCAAGGGGTGACGGCGAGTAGTCCGTGACCCAACTGGAGGCCGATGGAAGCCGCTGACGCGTTAGCGCCGGCGCCGAAGAGGTCGGTGGGCCGCAGGCTCGCCGACCTCTTCCACGGCCGGCCATGGCTCCAGGTCACGGGGCTCCTGAGCGGCCCACTCGCCTGGCTGGTAATCGGCTATCTGGGTTCGCTCGCCGTACTCCTTGCGGCGGCGTTCTGGAGCGTCAGCGCCCTCACGGGCGAGGTCTCCCAGACGTTCAGCCTCGACAACTTCAAGACCCTCATCGACGACCCCGTCTACCGCACCATCGCCTGGCGGACGGTCCGGATCGCCGGCCTGGTGACGATCACGGATGCCCTGCTCGCGTTCCCCATCGCGTTCTACATGGCCAAGGTCGCCTCGCGTCGCGTGCGAGCGGCGATGGTCGTCGCCGTCCTGATGCCGCTCTGGTCCTTCTACCTCGTGAAGGTCTACGCCTGGCGGACGATGCTCTCCACCGACGGCATCATCAACTGGGCACTAGGGCCCCTCCACATCCACGGGCCTGGTTACGGCACCACCGCCGTCTGGCTCGTGATGAGCTATCTCTGGCTCCCGTACATGATCCTGCCGATCTTCGCCGGGCTCGAGCGGATCCCCAATTCGCTGTTGAGCGCCTCGGAGGACCTGGGAGCGTCGCCCTTTACGACGTTTCGCCGCGTGATTCTGCCGCTGGCGTTTCCGGCCGTGGTTGCCGGATCGATCTTCACCTTCGCGCTGACGATGGGCGACTACATCACGCCCCAACTGGTCTCGAACACGCAGTTCATCGGCACCGTCGTCTCCAACAACATCACCAACAACCTCCCGCTCGCGTCGGCGTTCGCCGTGGTGCCGATCGTCGTGATGGTCATCTACCTGCTGATCGCCCGCCGGCTCGGGGCGTTCGAGCACCTGTAGCGATGCGGCTTTCCCGAAGCTCACGAATATCGCTGCGGATCGTGGTCGCGATCGTGCTCGCGTTCATCTACATCCCGCTGATCGTGATCTTCATCTACGCGTTCAACTCCTCCAATCTCCTCGAGTGGCCGCCTCCCGGCCTGACCCTGCACTGGTTCCCGGAGGCGGTGAAGAACACCGACGCCAGGGACGCGTTCGTCACGTCGCTGAAGGTGGGCGCAGCGGCGACCGTCGTCGCCCTCTTTCTCGGCACGCTGGCGTCGCTCGCGGTCGCGAGGCATCGGTTCTTCGGCCGCGAGACCGTCTCGTTCCTGGTGATCCTGCCGATTGCCCTGCCCGGCATCGTCACCGGCGTGGCGCTCAGCGACACCTTCACTCAGGTCCTCGGGGTTCCCTTGAGCCTGCTCACGGTGATCATCGCTCACGCAACGTTCTGCATCGTCGTGGTCTACAACAACGTCGTCGCCAGGCTGCGCCGCAGCTCCATGTCGATCGACGAGGCATCGGCTGATTTGGGCGCGGATCCGTGGCAGACGTTCCGGTACGTGACCCTGCCGACCATGAGCACCGCGCTCGCGGCCGGTGCGCTCCTGGCGTTCGCATTGTCCTTCGACGAGATCATCGTGACCCTGTTCACCATCGGCCCCGGCGAGCAGACCCTGCCGATCTGGATCTTCGAGAACCTGTTCCGCCCGAACCAGATCCCGATCGTCAACGTGGTGGCGGTGATCGTCGTGCTGCTCTCGATCATTCCGGTGTATCTGGCGCACCGCCTCACCCGTGAGGACGAGGGCGTCTCGGGGCGCGCCGGCTCCGTGGTCACCGAGGCGACGGCCACGCCCTGAATCAGCCGGCGGCGACAGTCTCCGGATCCGGCTCCTCACCCTTGAGGGAAGGCGCATCGCCGATGCCCGAAGGGAGGACGCGCAGCGCGTCCACGGGTAGGTGGAGCTGCACCGGGGTGCCCTGCTCGTAGGGGATTCCGCCGCCGGTGTTCTGAACGAGCGCCTGGAGCGCTTCCCCGGTGGCGCCCCGGACGATCACCTGGATCGCCGAGCCCACGTAGACGACGCGCTCCACCATGCCCGGGATGCGGTTCGGCCCCGACGGAGACCCGTGCTCTTCGAGCTCGATGCGCTCCGGTCGGATGACGATCTTCGCCTCCCCCGTGACGTCGCGGTCCGTTCCGCGCGTCTCGAGCTCGTAGCCGTCCAGCGCGACGCGGCAGGCGCTCGTGCCGGCACTGACGATGGTGGCCTGCATGAGGTTCGACACGCCGAGGAAGTCGGCGACGTAGAGCGTCTCGGGATCCTCGTAGACGTCCTGAGGCGCCCCGACCTGCTCGATGTGCCCGCCGTTCATGACCGCGAGGCGGTCGCTCATCGTGAGCGCCTCCTCCTGGTCGTGGGTGACGTAGAGGAACGTGATGCCGACCTCCTGCTGGAGCGACTTGAGCTCGATCTGGAGGGCCTTGCGGAGCTTCGCATCGAGGGCGCCGAGCGGCTCGTCCAGAAGGAGCACGGCCGGGTTGAGGACGAGAGCGCGCGCTAAGGCAACGCGCTGCTGCTGCCCGCCCGAGAGCTGGGACGACTTGCGCCTCTCGTAGCCCGGAAGCTGGACGAGCTCAAGCGCCTTGCCGACGCGCTCGCGGATCTCGGCTTTCGGCCGCTTCGCCCGCTTCAGCCCGTAGGCGATGTTGTCGTAGACGTTCAGGTGCGGGAAGAGCGCGTAGTTCTGGAACACGGTGTTGACGTTGCGCTGGTGAGGCGGTGTGTAGGCAACGTCTGTGCCGTCCAGGAGGATCTCACCGGAAGTCGGTTGCTCGAAGCCGGCGATCATTCGCAGAGTGGTCGTCTTCCCGCAGCCGGAAGGCCCGAGGAGCGAGAAGAACTCACCACCCGGGATGTGGAGATCGATGCCGTCCACCGCGGTCACCTCGGCGAACTGCTTGGTCAGCTTGCTCAATTCGATTTCGCCGCGTGCCATTGGTCTCCCGAAACTAGGTGAGGTTGAAGGCGCCGCCGAAGTCCTCCGCCGCTTTGCCCGCCTGACGCTCTCCGCGGGTGAAGAAGCGCCAGGTGAGGAAGCCGGCCGTGACAATGAGGAGGGTTGACACCATCATGATCGTTGCGATCGCGTTCACGGACGGTAACGGCGCGGCGCGCGTCGCTGCGTAGATCTGGATCGGGACGGTGTCCGTGGGTCCGCCGCTTGACAGCCACTGGCTGATGACGAAGTCGTCGGCCGAGATGGCGAACACCACGGCGGCCGAGGCGACGATCGCCGGGGTGAGCAAGGGCAGGAGGACGCTCCTCAACGCGACGAACGGCGAGGCCCCGAGGTCGGCGGCGGCCTCCTCGTACTGCCTGCCGATCGAGAACAGCCGACCGCGCACGATCACGACCACGAAGGAGATCGAGAAGGTCACGTGGCCGAGGATCTGGGCGAGCGTTCCCGTGTGAACGAATGTGAAGACGTGGGTGAAGACGAGGAGGAGCGACACGCCCATGACGATCTCGGGCGTGACCAACGGAAAAAGCATGATGAAGTTGGAGGTGCCGGAGCCGCGACCGCGCCAGCGGGCGAGACCGAGGGCGAGCAAAACGCCGATCGGGACAGCGATGAGAACGTCCGCTCCCGCCAGCTTGAAGCTCTGAACAAGAGCATGCCGAAGGGTCGGGTCGTGCAAGACCGAGTCCACTGGATCCCCCCAGTACCAGCGTGTCGAGAAGGAGTCCCAGACCGTGCGCGAGCGGGTCGCATTGAAGGAGAACTGCACCGCGATCAGCACCGGCACGATCGACCACAGGATGTAGGCCCAGGTGATGACGCCGCAGGAAGCGCGGCTTTCCCCATGGGTTGCGGAACCAGCCGCGCAAGCGGGTCAAGGTCGAGGGCTGCGGCCTCGCTCGCGGCTCGGGAACGAGGGCTGCGGCCTCGCTCGCGGCTCGGCAACGGCCGTCACAGCGCCCCCACCGCCCCGGCCTCGCGTTGGGCGCGATGGATGCTCCACATGTAATAGAGCATGAGGATCAGTCAGGAAGGCGGCAAGCACGACCGTGAGCGCGGCGCCGATCGTCGGCTGCGGGCCGCCGTGGAAGTAGAGGTCGATCTGGTTGCCGATCATCGACGTCTTCGGCGAGCCCGAGACGATGTTCGGCGTGAAGTAGTCGCCGAACATCGGCAGCGTGATGAGGACGGCGCCCCCCAGGATGCCGGTCTTCGAGAGCGGGAGGGTGACCGTGCGAAACGCGGACCAACGGCTCGCACCGAGGTCACGTGCCGCTTCCAGGTGGCTGCGGTCGATGCGATCGAGCGCGGCGAAGAGCGGCAGGATCAGGTACGGGATGTAGCCGTAGACGAGGGCGAGGATGACGGTCGAGGCGCTCCCGCCGAGCCAGTCCCGCGGCTGGCTGAGCACGTGGGTGAACATCAGGAAGCTGTTCACCTAGCCGTTCAGCTGCAGGAGATTCACCCAGGCGAGCATTCGCATCATGTAGCTGATCCAGAGGGGAAGGATGATCAGGATGAGAACGAGGCCTTTCCACCGCCCCGCGTGCCGCGCCGTGTAGTAGGCGACCGGATACCCGATCAGCAGGCAGAGGGCCAGGGAGATGAGGACGTAAACGATCGTCCTGACCCCGACGTCGAACCAGATTCCTCCCGGCGCGAGCCGACCGAGGACCTCGCTGAGCCAACCCACGTTCCATTCGAGCGGGTTCCAGATGGGAACCGGCTGGAAGAGGATCGGGTCGACCTTTCCAAACGCGACCCCAAGGACCGCATAGAACGGAACGACGAAGAGGAGAACTAGCCAGAGAACGCCCGGGAGCGCAAGAGCGGGCCACAACCAGCGCCGGTACACGATGCCCTAACGCTCGCGCCCCGGACCCGTCAACTCCCTCCTCCGGCGAGGAAGTTCGAGTAGCCGTCCTCCCACAGCTGCTGTCCCTTGGAGGTAAGCGTCCCGTACTGCAGCGAGTCGGGCCCGAGATCACTCGTTCGTCAGAACGCTGTCCGCCAGGTTCTCGGGCACGACTCCCTTCTTCACCAGGCTGCTCGGGTCGATCTCGTTGAGCGGGGGCTGATACCCGTTGAAGTCGACGAAGTTCTCATAGGCGACGCCGTTGTCGAGGAGGTAGTTGAGGAAGAGATGCGAGAGCACCGGCTTCTGTCGTGGTCGAGCAAATCGCGAAGCAGTCGTTCTGGATCGGCCTCTTGTCTTTGGGTGCCTTCCAGAAGGCGAGGGCGCTCGCCGGCGTTCCCTTCGGGAGGTAGTAGATGTAGCCCGCGATCATGTCCCCCGACCACGCCTGGTGGAGCCAACTCGACCCCTCAGGGACCGTCTGGTACTGGATGTCGTCCACCTTGATGTTGCAGATGCCGTAGAGCTCCTTGAGGTCGGACACTGCCTGGTTCACGAGCGCGGGATCCTCGGTGTTGATGTCCGTGATCCCCTTGCGCAGGAGCGCCATGCCGATCGTCTCCCGGTTCTCGGAGAGGAGCGCCACCTTGCCCTTGTACGCCTGCGACTCCCAGAAGATGTCCCACGGCTGGTTCATGCCGGCGATGTCCTCCTTGACCTCGTCCGTCCGCCATGCGATGCCGGTGGCGTAGACGGTGTAGGGAACGGTGTAGCGCGACTCGCCGTCGTAGAACGGGTCGACGAGCTGCGGCCAGATGTTCTTCTTGAGGTTCGGGATGTAGTCGAGGTTGAGCGGCTTGATCAGCTTGCCGGCAACGCCGATATCGAGCGTGTCGGGCGTGATCTCCATCACGTCGGGGTTGACCGCTCCGGAGGCAAGCCGCGCGAGTCCGGAATTGATGTTGTCGAACGACGTGTACTCGACTGAGACGCCGTACTTGGCCCCGAAATCCGTGAGGACCTTCTTATACAAGTAGGAGGGATAGTTGAAGACGGTGAACGTCCCGCCTGTCTCAGGCTTGAGCCCCGACTTGATGGGGTCCTCCCAACGCGGCAGGATCACGCGCTTGTCGGGCCTCGCGAGCGGCAGGCCTCCCGGCCCGGTGAGTCCGCCGCCCGCGCCGGTGCTCCCGGGGACGCTCGTCGAGTTGCCGCAGGCGGCGAGCAGGCCGCCGGCACCGTAGAAGGCCGCGGCGGCACCTGCGCCTCGTACCAGCAGACCGCGCCTGTTCAAGGAGTACGGACGTTCCTTCGGGTGGTGCGTCATTCGATTTCCCTCCTGAGTTCGGTGTCCGCGAGGTGGGGCACGGCCTCACGGACGGCGTATTTCCCCCGATCCATCCCCCGCCGCGGTCTCGTAGGCCGCCGCCCCCAACTCACAGTCGAGGAGCGATTCGGCGATCTCGACCGAGCGCTCGAGCATGCGCTCCTTGGTCACTGACGGGTCGCCGAGCGTGACCTGAACGGCGAGGCCATCGATCAGCGACGAGAGCACCAGGGCGACGTCGTCCGGGTCGGCCTCGCCGAACTCGCAGGCCCGCTGGCCCTCGCGTATCACCGCCGCGATCTGGGACCTCCAGCGGTCGTCCAGCCGGCTCCGGGCCGCCCTCGACGACGAGTCGCGGAGGGCCCGCGTCCAGAGCTCCATCCACAGCGTCCAGTCGTACTCGTCCGCCGAGGTCTCCAGCATCAGCCGCAGCTTGTCCCGCGGGCTGGAGAGCGCGTCCATCCGGTCGGTGAGTTGACCGTAGAAGCGCTCCTCCTGGACCGTCAGCGCCTCGGCCAGGAGCTCGTCCTTCGACTTGAACCAGTAGAGGACCGCCGGCGGGCTCGTGCCCGCGCGCTCGGCGATGTCCGCGATCCGCGTCGCCGCGATGCCCCGCTCCGCGATCACCGCCGCCGCGGCCTCGAGCAGCTGCGGCCGCCGGACGTGATCGATCTGCGGGCGTGGAGTCACCGCTCGAACAGATCCTCGGAACTCAGCACTCCCGAACCCCTGGCACGAACGCTCCTCTCAAAGCTGAACGGCCGTTCAAGTTACACCTAATCCGCCGCCATGGCAAGGGCCAACCGCTCGGCCTTAGGGCGGGGGCGATCCGGGCTTATAGGAGAGCGTCCGGCTCGAGCCCAAGCTGCGCCGCCAGCTGCCGCGCGACCAGGGTCCGCGCCGATTCGACCTCCATCGCGGGGTCCTGGATCAGCGCCCGCACCCCGGTCCCGTCCAGGAGGGCCATCGCGAGGTCCGCGAGCGCCTCCGGGTCCGCGTCCGAGCGGAACTCGCCGCTCTTGACCCCGGCTCGGATCAGCCCCGCCACCCAATCCCGGTAACGGCCGTAGAGGCGGGCTGCCACAGCGCGCAGCGCGGGCTCGCGGACTGCGCGCAGCCAGAGCTCGACCCACAGCACCCACTCGCGCTCCTGGGAGCCCGCAAACGGCAGCGACTCGGCGAGGCCGCGGGCGAGCGCCTCGGTCGCGGTCTCCTCGGCGTCGGGGGCCTGCCGGAAGCGGTCGTCCCCCGCCTCCTCGAACGAGTGGATGAGCGCCTGCTCGAGCAGCTCCTCGCGGGTGGAGAAGTAGTGATGCACGAGCGCCGTCGACGCTCCGGCTCGCTGCGCGACCCTGGCGATCCGGACCTCATCGATCCCCTCCGCGGCGATCAGCTCGCAGGCGGCTTCCAGGATTCGTTCGGGGGCGCTCCCGGTTGTCTCTCCCACGCCGGCGGCCATGGGGCAAACCTATGCGGCCGCGAGGGCGACTCCGGCGTCGGCGAGCGCGGCGGCGGCCGCGTTGCGCCCATTGAGCGCGATCACGCTGCCGGCGGGATGGGTCGCAGCGCCGCACATGTACAGCCCCGGCACCGGCGTGCGGGCGGACAGCCTGCCCTCCCACATCTGGTCGGGGGTCACCTCTCCCTGGAAGATGTTGCCGCCGGTGAGGCCGATTCGCGACTCGATGTCCGGGGGCCCGAGGACCTCGTGGTCGACGAGCCGGCCCTCGAAGCCCGGCGCGAAGCGCTCGATGAGGTCGATGAACTGCCTGGCCACGTCCTCGCGGCGCGAGTCCCAATCCCCCTCCGAGATCTCGTAGGGCGCGTACTGCCCAAACACGCTGAGCAGGTGCCGGCCCTCGGGCGCCGGGCTGGGGTCGTAGCCGGTCTGGATGTAGATCTCGCCGAACGCGACCGCGGGCTCGCCGCGATCGCATGCCTCGAAGGCGCGCTGTGCGTCGTCCATCGTGCCGGTGAGGTCGATGGTCGCCCGTGCGGGCCAATCCTCGCCCGGAGCCGCCGTCCAGTCCGGCAGCCGCTCGAGCGCCGCGTTGAACTTGACGACCGGGCTGCGGACCTTCCAGCGCTCGAGCCGAGCCCGGTAGGCCTCGTCGACCTCGTGGCCGTCGAGCATCGACAGCATCCGCTTCGGGTCCGCGTTGCAGATCACGGTCCCGGCCTCGATGAAGGTCCCGTCCTCGAGCGTGACGCCCTCTCCCGGGACGATCTCCGCCACGGGTACGCCGCAGGCGAGTACCGCGCCCGCCTCCCGCGCGGCGTCGGCGATCGCGAAGCTGACCATCCCCATCCCGCCCTCGACGTATCCCCACAGGGGACCCTCGCCGGTCATGTCCCCCTGGTAATGCATGAGCTTGATCGACGCGGTCCCCGGCTCACGCGGCCCGCCCCAGGTGCCGATGATCCCCTGCCCGAACAGGGCGGTCTTCAGGCGCTCGTCGGAGATGTGGTCGTCGAGCACGTCCGCGATCGAGGCCTCGAACAGGAGGTCGATCATCGTCCGATCGCCGCCGACGAGCTCCTCGATCTCCTCGCGCGTGGGCGAGTCGCCGACCCAGGTGTCGCGCTCGCCCTTGCGCAGGCGGCGGCGCGCCGCGTCGAACAGCTCCTCGTACGCCCAGTAGCCGTCAATGTCATGTTTGGAGACGCCGAGCTCCTCAAGGTTCGCCTGGGTGCGCGAGTCGTCGATCCACTGCCCGAACGAGGTGCCGTCCTCGTACGGGACCCACAGGTTCGGGTCGGCCATCCAGTAGCGCAGGCCGCGCCGCTCCAGCTCGAGCTCGCGGATGACCCTGTCGTCGAGCAGCCCGACGACGTAGGCGCACGGGCTGATCACGTAGCCCTGGTCGCTGAACGGCCGTTCGAGCGTGCAGGCGCCGCCAAGCCGTTCCCGCCGTTCGAGCACGAGGACGCTGCGGCCCGCGCGGGCCAGGTACGCCGCCGCGGTGAGGCCGTTGTGGCCGCCCCCGACGACGACTGCGTCCCAGCGCCGCCCGGCGAGCTTCGCCACCGGCTCGGGCAGGCCGACCTCGCCCAGGCTCGCTGCGATCTCGTTCGCAGCCATCGCGCCGTTGGCGCTCATGCCGGCACCGCCAGGCCCTCGCGCAGCGCCTCCATGTAGCGCTCGGCGACCATGCGGTCGAAGGCGTGTACGTCGACCTCCTCGGCCGAGTAGCGGCCGGCGACGTAGCCGCGCGTGCGGACGCCCTTCTGGGTCAGCTCGCACACGTTCCAGTCCTCGCGGTTCACCTGGTCCCAGAAGTCGATCGCGTCGGTGGGGTCGAACCCGTCGGCGGCCATCGTGGCCGGCTCGAAGAACCACTCGCAGATCACGCCCGTCCGGTCGGGCGCCTGCGGCCACAGGGTGTGGAGCATCACGTAGTCGGGATGGAGCGACACGAGCGAGTTGGGGAACAGCACGAAGTAGAGGACCGACCCGAGGTCGTCGCCGGAGAGGCCCTCGATGGGCGGTCGGCGATGCTCGGTCCCCCCTTCGCGCGCCATCGTCGCCGCGCCGTCGCGCAGCGTCATCGATCCGCCGCACCAGGCGCCGGCTCCCTCCATGACCTCGCCGCTCATGTAGTGGCTGAGGGCGTTCAGCTCGGGATGCACGCCGGGACAATGCAGGCACTCGCTGTAGTTCTCGGCGATCGACTTCCAGTTGGCCTCCACCTCGTAGGTGGTGTGCCCGCCGCGGGCGAGCCCCTCGACGCGGTAGTGGTCCAGGTGCCCGGCCAGGTCGCCGAGGTGAGCCGCGAGGTCCGGCGCCTGCCCGCTCAGGTCCACGAGGACGAGGCCCCCCACCGTCGCGACCCGGACCGGGATGAGGCCCCAGCACGAGGGCTCGAAGTCCTCCACCCCGTCCATGTGACGAGCCCCCTTGAGCTCGCCGTCGAACCCGTACGACCACGCGTGGTAGGGGCAGGTGATGCGCGCGCGCACGCTGCCCTCGGCGTCGCTGATCAGCCTCGCGCCGCGATGGCGGCAGACGTTGAGGAACGCGTGCGGGCGGCCGTCGGTCCCGCCCATGACCACCACGCTGTCGTCGCCGATCTCGCGCATGACGTAGGTGCCGGGCTCGGCGACGCTCGAGGCGTGTCCGACGCAGATCCAGCCGCGGAAGATCCGATCGAGCTCCCACTCGAAGACGCCCTGATCGACGAACGCGCGCGGCGGGAGCATCGTCGCCCGCTCGAGCGGCTCGAGCGTCGCCTCCACGTCGCGGAGATCAAGGTTGAGCGCGGACTGCGCGTTGGGTGCCAAGCTCGGCCTCCTTCGGGACCCGATCGTGCGTTGACCTTGTAGTCAATCGCATGTTAGTCTGCGGAACCGATGGAGGTCAAGTCGACGCCTCCGCCCCCGACCGCCGCGGGCGCTCCGCCTCTCGACCTGGACGAGGAGGCGCTCGAGGTGTCCGAGCGCGCCCGTCGATTCGCCGAGGAGGTCCTCGATGCCGCTGGAGGAGGAGGCCGAGCGGCGAGGCGGGCGACTGCCCGACGATGTCGTCGCCGACCTGAAGCGCCGGGCCATCGATGCCCGCCTCCAGGGAGGCATGCACGCGGCCGAGCACGGCGGCCAGGGTTGGACAAGGCTTCAATGGGCGCTCGTCGAGGAGCAGTACGGGCGGACCACCAACGCCCTCCACTGGCACGTGCCGAACGCCTACAACGTCTGGGCTCACGCCAGCCCCGAGCAGATCGACCGGTACCTGCGACCGGCGCTCCGCGGCGAGCTGAAGGACGCCTACGCGGTCACCGAGCGCGACGCCGGCTCCGATCCGTCGGCGATCGCGGCAACCGCGGTGCCGGCGGAGTCCGGCTTTCGGCTGAACGCCGAGAAGTGGTTCGTGACCGCGGGGGACGTCGCCTCCGTCTACGTGGTGATGGCGAACGTGACCGACGGCGCCGAGCGGCTGCCGACCCTGTTCGTGGTCGACCGCGACCGGCCCGGGCGTCGAGATCGCCGACGACCCCGCCTACACGCACAACTATCCCGAGGGACACCCGACGGTCCGTCTTCCGGGACGTCGAGCTCACCGAGGACGACGTGATCGGGGGAATCGGCGGCGGTGACGAGCTTCAGCGCTCGTGGTTCACCGAGGAGCGGCTCGGGATCGCCGCCCGCTGCGGCGGCGCCATGTGGCGGCTCCTCGACGAGACCGTCGAGTGGGCCGTGGGGCGGGAGCAGGGCGGCGCTCGCATCTTCGACCACCAGGGCGTCTCGTTCCCGCTCGCCGACTCCGCCACCGACGCCGCCGCCGGCCGTCTTCTCACGCTGACCGTCGCCCGCCTCGCGGACGAGGGGGCGGACCCCAAGATCGTCCACCACAAGGCCTCGATGGCGAAGCTGTTCACCAGCGAGGCGGCGTGGCGCTGCGCCGACCGCTGCGTCCAGGCCTTCGGCGGGCGCGGCTACCGGCGCTCGAACGTCGCGGAGCGGCTGCTCCGCGAGCTGCGCGTGGATCGGATCTGGGAGGGGACGAGCGAGATCCAGAGGCTGATCGTCGCCCGGGGCCTCGAGCGCCGCGGCGTCGAGCGGATCCTTCACTAGTTGAGCGGCACCGCGCCAACCCCGGACCCCACTCCTCTCCTCGAGCCCCGTTCGATCGCCGTCGTCGGGGCGAACGACCGCCCCGGCTCGTACGCCGACATCGTGCTGCGCAACCTCGAGCGCGCCGGCTTCGAGGGCGAGGTCTGGGGCGTGAACCCGCGGCGTGACGAGGTACACGGCCGTCCCTGCGTCGCCAGCGTGTCGGACCTGCCAGACCCGGTGGACGCCGTGGTCGTCGCGATCCCGGCGGCCTCGGTCCCGGATGTGATCGCGGAGGCGGCGGCCGCGGGCTGCGGCGGCGCGGTGGTGCTCTCGGCGGGGTTCGGCGAGATCGAGGAGGGCCGGGAGCTCGAGCGGCAGCTGCGCGAGGCGGCCATGGCGGGCGGGCTGCCCCTGTGCGGCCCGAACGGCAACGGCATCGTGGCGGTGCGGTCGCGCGCGCCGATGTGGGGCGACTCGGTCGCTCCGCTCGAGCCCGGCGGCGTGGCGATGATCTCGCAGAGCGGGAACGTCGCCGTGAACGCGCTCGGCTCCCGACGGGGGATCCGGTACCACACGGTCCTCTCCACCGGCAACCAGGCGACGCTCGACGCGAGCGACTGGCTCGCCGCCCTCGGCGAGCGAGACGGAGTGCGCTCGGTCGCGATGTTCCTGGAGTCCGACGGCGACGGCGAGCGCCTCGCGGAGGCGCTGGCGCTGTGCGCCGATCGCGGCGTCCGCGTCGCCGTGCTGAAGGCGGGCTCCACGGAGGCCGGGTTGCGCGCCGCGTCGGCCCATACAGGAGCCGTCGCCGGCGAGCAGCGGGTCTTCCGGGCGCTGATCGAGGAGGCCGGCGGCGCCTGGGCGCGGGACTTCCACGAGCTCCTGGAGCTCGCCCGAGTGCTTGGCGAGCCGCGCGCGCGGCCTCGCGGCGACGGCGGCCTCGCGATCCTGACCTGCTCAGGCGGGGACTCCACCATCGCCGCCGACGAGGCGGGGCGCCTCGGCGCGGACCTTCCCGCCCTCGCCGCCGAGACGACCGAGCAGCTCGCCGAGCTGCTGCCGGCGGCGGCGACCGTCGGCAACCCGCTCGACTACACGGCCATGATCTGGGGCGACACGGACCTGCTGCGGCGGATCACGGTCGCCGTCGGGGACGACCCGGCGATCGACCAGCTGCTGATCCTGTACGACCATCCCCAGGGCCTCGCGCCCGAGGCGGCGGCGGAGTGGGCCGCCGTCCGCGCGGGGATCGTCGCCGGCGCGGCGGAGACGGAGGCCGCGACGCTCGTCGCCTCGACCCTCCCCGACCTCATCGACGACGAGGCCAGCGGCGAGCTCGCCGAGCGGGGGGTTCCAGCGGTGGCCGGGCTGCGAACGGCGCTGCTCTGCGCGCGGGCGCTCCGGATCCCGCCTGCGGATGCCCACCGACTGCGCGAGATCGCGGCAGCCGCCGGCTCGACTCATCTGAGCGCCGCCGAGGGAGGTGACGGGTGGTTGGACGAGATCGACGCCAAGGAGCTCCTGCGGACCGCCGGGCTCCCGGTGCCGGAGGGCCGGGTGGTCGCAAGCGAGGAAGACGCGGCGCTCGCCGCCCGGGAACTGGGAGGCCCGATCGCGATCAAGATCTCTCGCCCGGGCCTGCTCCACAAGAGCGACGCGAACGCGCTTCGCCTTGGCGTCGAGACCGAGGAGGCCGCGCGGTCCGCGTACCGAGAGCTGTCGGGCGCGGCCGGCGACGCCGGGCGAGTCCTCGTGGAGCGCATGGCACCCCCGGGGGTCGAGTTGCTCGTCGCCGCCCGGGCCGATGCCGTCGTCCCGGCGCTGGTGATCGGCCTCGGCGGGATCTGGGCGGAGGCCCTCGATGACGTGGCCATCGTCCCCCTGCCCGCCGGCGCGGATCGCATAGCTGCGGCGATCCGCTCGCTTCGGGGAGCCGCGGCGCTCGAGGGAGGGCGCGGACGCGACCCGGTGGACGTCGATGCGGCGGCCGAACTGGCCGCCGGCGTCGGGACCCTCCTGCTCGAGTCCGGCCTCGACCTGATCGAGCTCAACCCGGTCGTCGTCCATCGCATTGGCTGCATCGCTCTGGATACCGTGGCTCGGCACCCCGCCACTTAGCCCCCCACCCGCGATTGTCGGATTTCTAGCGATATGCGCGAGAAATCCGACAACGCCGGTTTGTTTCAGTTTGTTGCGAGATTGACCTTGTAGTCAATCGTACGATCGTGTTAGGCTGGCGGCATCGAGGCCACGTCGACAACCGCTCCCCCCAAGCCCCGCATCGCGGCCACGGGCCCGAGCTCGTTCGACGCGATCGTCGTGGGGGGCGGCCACAACGGGCTGACCGCGGCGGCCTACCTGGCCCGCGCCGGGCTGCGCACGATCGTGCTCGAGCGCCGGCCCATCCTCGGCGGCGCCTGCGTGACCGAGGAGGTCTGGCCCGGGGCCCGCGTCTCCCGCGCGTCTTACGTCGTCTCGATGCTGCAGCCGAAGGTCGTGTCGGACCTGCGCCTTCGCGAGTTCGGCTATCGCGCGGTCCCCCTCGATCCGGCGTATGCCGCGCTGACCACGGACGGCCCGATCTTCTTCCACAACGATCCGAAGCTGACGGCGGCGTCGGTCGGGAGGTTCTCGGAGCGAGACGGGCAGGTCTACGAGGGCTTCGAGGACCTGCTCGAGCGCACCGCCTCGTTCCTGCGCCCGATGATGCTTCGCGAGCCTCCGGCCCTCGGCTCCCGCCAGCCGGCCGACCTCCTGTCGCTGCTTCGCGAGGGCGCGCGGGCCGCCGGGCTGTCACGCCGCGACGTCCACGACCTCGTCCGCATCTTCACCATGTCGGTCGCCGACCTGCTCGACGACTGGTTCGAGCACGACGGGCTGAAGGGGTCGATCGCCTCGACCGGCGTGGTGGGCGTCTGGGCCGGCCCGCGCACGCCGGGCACCGCGTACAACCTCCTCCACCACGCGCTCGGGGAGATCGACGGCATCCCTGGCGGCTGGGGCCAGGTGATCGGCGGGATGGGCGCCATCAGCACGGCCATCGCGCGCTCGGCCGAGGACGCGGGAGCCGTGATCCGGACCGATGCCGAGGTCGCGTCGATCGACGTCCGCGACGGGCGGGTCGTCGGGGTCACGCTGGCCGACGGATCGGAGCTGCGAGCGCCCATCGTCGCCTCGGGGGCGCATCCGAAGACGACGATCCTCGACCTCGCCGGCGGCGAGCACTTCCCCGAGGACGTGGCGCGGGACATGCGCCGCTACCGCACCCGAGGCGGCTCGGTGAAGATCAACATGGTGCTGTCGGAGCCGCCCCGGTACGAGCGGGTGACGGCCGACGAGCAGCACATGCTCGAGCGGACCGGGGTCAACCTCTGCCCCTCGATCGACTACCTCGAGCGCGCCTGGCAGGACGCGCTGGCGGGCCGGCCCGCCAGCCGAGCCCTACGTGGAGGCCGAGCTGCCGTCGGCAATCGACTCGAGCCTCACCGA
Organism: uncultured Actinomycetes bacterium; assembly: GCA_963710955.1. Lineage (GTDB taxonomy): Bacteria > Actinomycetota > Thermoleophilia > Solirubrobacterales > 70-9 > AC-56. The sequence goes on from CAVQCK010000008.1 coordinate 239,212, forward strand.
CGACGGCCGCTGGGTGATGACCATGTTCACCCAGTACGGCCCGCCGGACCCCGAGGCCTGGGCCGGCGACGCCCGGGAGCGCTACGCGGACGCCTGCGTCGAGCACCTTGCCCGCTACGCGCCCAACGTGCCCGGGGCGATCGTCGAGCGCGAGGTGCTGGCGCCGCCTGATCTCGAGGAGATCTTCGGCCTCGTGGACGGCTCGATCTTCCAGGGCGAGCAGGGCCTCGACCAGATGGCCTTCATGCGCCCCTCGCCGCTGCTGGCGCAGTACGCGACCCCGGTGGACGGCCTCTACCTCTGCGGGGCGGGCACCCATCCCGGCGGCGGCGTCATGGCGGCGGCGGGCCACAACGCCGCCAAGCGGATCCTCCGCGACCGGCGCCGCTCGCGCCTGCCGTGGCGGCGCCGGGCCGCCGTCTGACGAGCCGCAGCCCAATGCCCGGGGTCGTCGTCGTGGGCGCGGGGTTGGCGGGACTTGCGGCGGCGGACGCGTTGCTCACCGCGGGCATGGACGTAACGGTGCTCGAAGCCCGCGACCGGGTCGGCGGCAGGGTCTGGTCGGTGCCGTTCGCAGGTGGCATCGTGGAGCGCGGTGCCGAGTTCGTCCTCCCGTGCAACACCGCCATCGAGGCGCTGGCCGCGCGCTTCGGGCTGCGACTGGCGCCCAAGGGCACTCCATACGGCCGCAGGGAGCCACGCGGGGCGGAGGCGGTCCCCCCGGCCGACCTCGAGGCGGCCTTCGACCGGATCGCCGCCGGAGACGCGCCGCCAGGTGCGAGCACCCTGGCCGATGCGATCGAGCGCCTCGAGCTGGAGCCGCGATTGACGGCGCTGATCCGCGCTCGCCTGGAGGTCTCGATGGGCCATCCCGCGGACGACCTTCGATCGGACGTGCTCGGCGAGGGCGCGGCCACCTTCGGCGACTTCGAGAGCTACACCGTGGCGGGCGGCAACGCCGAGCTCGCGCAGGCCCTGGCCGGCGAGCTCGGCGAGCGGGTCCACCTGTCCTCGCCAGTCCGCCGCCTGCGGTGGAACGAGGAGGGGGTCACCGTCTCGATTGACGGCGGCGAGCTCGCGGCCCGCGCGGCGGTGATCGCAATACCGACGGCCCCGCTCGCGGACATCGATTTCGAGCCGGCGCTTCGAGGGCCGACCGCCGAGGCACTCGACTCCGTGCGCTACGGCCAGAACGCCAAGCTCTTCGTGCGCCTACGAGCTCCGAGCCCGCCCAGCGCGATCATGTCCGTGCGCCGCCGCTTCTGGTCCTACACCCAGCTCGATCCACGCGGTGAGCCGGCACCCTTCGTCACGGCCTACGCCGGAACCACCGACGCGGTCCAGGCGCTCGCCGATCCGAAGAGCCTCGGGGGTTGGATTGACGAGCTCGCCGCGCTCCGTCCCGACCTGGAGCTCGACCCCGAGGTGGCGCTCCTTTCCACCTGGCACGACGACCCCTGGGTGCGTGGCTCCTACTCGGCGCGGAGCGTCTCCTCGCCCCTCCGCGACGCCGAGCTCTCGACCCCACTCGGCCCGCTCTTCTTTGCCGGGGAGCACACCGCGGGGGACTGGCACGGGCTCATGGAAGGAGCGCTCCGAAGCGGCGAGCGCGCCGCCCGCCAGCTGCTCGAGGCGGGCTTCCGCTAGCGGAGGGCCCGGGTCAGTGGTGTGCCTTCTTGCACACTGAGAAGGCGAGCTGAACGGCGCCGCTGTTGGTCAGCACGTGCCAGCCGTGGCCGTGGCGCCGCTTGAGGTAGTCGCCGCTCACGCCGTGGTGGTGACCGCAGACCACGCCGAACCGCTCGTCGGACTTCTGGATCAGCCAGGCGAACCGCTTGTTGAGCTGGAACGAGCTCGAGGCCTGGTCCACCGCGCGGTTCAGCTGATGCTTTTGATGTTGGGTCGCGTTGCGGTAGCCGCTCGGCGTGCCCGCGATGGCCGCGCCGGCCAGGGCGAGCGCAAGGACCGCGGTCACAATCGCCGCAGTCGTCTTCATGAAGCTCCTCCTTGTCCTTGGGGCCGTCCCCCGAGAACGGCTACTTGATGCTCTCCGCGCAGAAGGTACCGCCGCCGACCTTCACCTCGGTCTGCGGATTGGATCCGATCTGGACGCAGGCGATCGCGTTCGGCGCGCTCTGATCGCTGACGAGCTTCTGGGCGGCGCTGGACGAGCTGCAGTCGACCAGCTCTTGGAGGCGTCGATGCAGTCGCCGACCGAGGCGCTCGCCGAGCTTCCTCCTCCACCGCACGCGCCGAGCGTGAGCGCGACCACCGTTCCCACGAGGCAGATCGAAGCCCGCGCGTGAGCAGCTCTCATCGTCCTCAACCTATTGCACCATCGCCGGTCGCCCGCTACTTCACGACCCGGATCAGCTTCTTGTTGACGAACTCGTCCATCCCGTAGGGCCCGAGCTCGCGACCGAAGCCGGAGCGCTTGACGCCTCCAAATGGCAGCTCGGCGCCGTCTAGGAGGGCGCCGTTCACGAACACCATGCCGGCGTCGATCTGGTTGGCGACGCGATCGGCCTGCTCGGAATCCGTCGTGAAGAGGTAGGAGCCGAGGCCGAATGGCGTGTCGTTGGCAACCTTGACCGCCTCCTCCTCGGAGCCGACCTTGTAGACGCTCGCGACGGGGCCGAAGAACTCCTCCCGGTAGGCGTCGCTGTCGGGGCTGATCCCGGCGAGCACCGTGGCGCCGAAGAAGTTGTCCTTGCGCTCGCCTTCGAGCACCACCTCGGCGCCTTGGGCCTTCGCCCGGTCGAGCTGGTCCTGAAGGCGATCCGCTGCGGTCGACGAGGAGAGGGGCCCCATCGCCGGGTCCTCGGTCGGATCCCCGGGCTCGACCGCCTTCATCTTCTCCGTCAACTTCGCGAGGAAGTCGTCGTAGAGCTCGTCGACGACGATGAACCGCTTTGCGGCGTTGCATGACTGGCCCGTGTTGTCGAGGCGGGCCTCGACCGCGGTGTCGACGACCTCGTCGAGGTTCTCGGTCGCGAGCACGATGAACGGGTCGGAGCCGCCCATCTCGAGCACGACCTTCTTCAGGTTGCGCCCGGCGACCTCGGCGACGGCGGCGCCGGCCCGCTCGGAGCCGGTAACCGACACCCCGCGCACGCGCGGGTCGGGGATCACCGTCTCGGCGATCTGCTCGTTTGTCGCGAGGATCGTCTGGTAGGCGCCCTTCCGGGAAGCCGGCCTCGTCGTACATCGCCTGGATCGCCTCGGCCGACTCCGGGCACTGCGGCGCCGGCTTCAGCAGGATCGGGTTGCCGACGATCAGGTTCGGTCCCGCGAAGCGGGCCACCTGGTAGTAGGGGAAGTTCCAGGGCATGATCCCGAGCAGCGGCCCCATCGCCGAGCGGCGGATCACCGCCGTGCCCTCGCCCGCAAGCAGCTCGAGCGGCTCGTCCTTGAGGAAGTCCGCCGCGCGGTCTGCGTAGTACCCGTAGATGTCGCCGCAGAAGTCGACCTCGCCGAGCGCCTGCTCCATCGGCTTGCCCATCTCCTTCACCGCGATTGCGGCGAGCGTCTCGCGTCGCTCGAGGTGGAGCTCGCCAACGCGCTTGATCTTCGCGGCGCGCTCGGCGACCGAGAGCGAGGCGAGCGCTTCGCGCGCCGCCCATGCCCTGCCGATGGCGGCGTCGAGCTCGTCGTCGGAGATCTCGGGGTACTCCTCGAGCTTCTCGCCGGTGGCCGGGTTAACGACTGCGTACATGCTCAACTGATCCACTCCTTGTCTGCTCGCTCGCTCTCTCGTTTCGCTGATTGTCCAGCTCGTGGCGCCGAGCGCCTCCTCGGGCGGTGACGTATTCCATGCCGACGCCCTCCGCGACGGCTTCGGGTGGGTGCACCTTCCCGCCGGCGACGTTGATCCCGAGCCGCAGCCCGGGGTCGCGCCGCGCCGCCTCGGCGATGCCGTGGTCGGCAAGCGCGACGACGTACGGCAGCGTGGCGTTGGTGAGCGCGTAGGTCGAGGAGATCGGGACCGCGCCCGGCATGTTGGCCACGCAGTAGTGGATCACGCCGTCGACCTCGAAGGTCGGATCATGATGGGTCGTGGGGTGGGAAGTCTCGAAGCAGCCGCCCTGGTCGATCGCCACGTCGACGAGCACCGCGCTGCCGCTTCATCAGCGCGAGCTGGGAGCGCTTGATCACGTGCGGCGCCTTGGCGCCGTGCAGCAGCACGGCGCCGATCACGAGGTCCATCCGCGGGCAGGCGCTCCTCGATCGAGAGGACCGACGAGAAGACCGTCGACGCCCGCCCGCCGAAGGCGATGTCGAGCTCGCGCAGCCGATCCAGGTTCTTGTCGTAGACGAAGACGTCCGCCTCCATGCCGATCGCGATGAAGGCAGCGTGCATCCCGACGGCTCCGCCGCCGATGATCATGACGTTCGCGGGCGGGACGCCCGGGCACGCCGCCGAGCAGGATGCCCCGGCCGCCGAGCGGCTTCTCGAGCATGAACGCTCCCGCCTGGGTCGCGATCTTGCCCGCGATCTCGCTCATCGGAGCGAGGAGCGGCAGGCGGCCGCTCGCGTCCTCCACGGTCTCATAGGCGACGCAGGTCGCGCCCGATTCGCACAGGCCCTTGCGTCAGCTCCGGCGCGGGAGCGAGGTGGAGGTAGGTGAACAGAGTCGCCTCCGGACGGAGCAGCTCGACCTCCTGGGGCTGGGGCTCCTTGACCCCGAGGATCAGGTCGGCCTCGGCCCAGACGTCCTCGAGCCGGGACGATCCGGGCGCCCTGCGCCTCGTAGTCGGCATCGCTGATCGCGCTCCCCTCGCCGGCGCCCTTCTCGATCAGCACCTCGTGGCCGTGCTCGCTCAGCTCCCGAGCGCCCACTGGCGTCAGCGCGACCCGGTACTCGTCGGACTTGATCTCGGTCGGCACTCCTACCTTCATGCCCTCGCCTCCTCGCAGCCTGATCTCGACCCGACAGCCTCGCGGCTCGAGCTCGCGCGAACAGGGCCGCCGGGTCCACACAGCTCTCCGGAGGCAGGACGCCGCGCTCGGAGATCTCGCCGCGTGCGAGCAACCTCACCGCCGCGGATACCGGGGTCGCCGTCGAGACGATGCCGCCGCCGATCCCCCACTCCTCCATCGGCTCAGTCACTGCCCGGACCCGCATCGCGCGCCCGTCGGCGCTCGCCTCGACCAAGTGCACCGAGACTGTCGAGGCCGACGGCGGCAGGGCCTCCTTCGCCTTGCGCTGCGACCTCGTCGGCCGGCGCCTTGGTCAGCTCGCGGAGGGTCTCCAGCAGCTCGGGCTTGAGGCCCAGCCGGAAGCTCGCCTCGCGGCAGCCGAAGCTGGATCCGAAGGTGCGCATCTCCGAGTGGATGGTGTGGATCGTCTCAGCCTCCCCGATCGGCTCCCCGAAGTCCACCGTACCGCCATCGGACATCGGCTCGATCTCGACCGGCGATCCGTCCGCGGAGCACGACCGGCTTCATCGTCAGCTCGTCGAGGAGGGTCTGGAGGGCGTACGGGATGCTGAACCCATCGGGCGGGTCGAGATCCCGCCCCCCCGCCGATACCGCCATGGCGTCGACGTTCCCGCCGAGCTCGTCGCTCGCCATCCGCCCCATCAGGTTGGTCTTGCCCGGCGCGGAGCCCATGCCGAGCAGTGCCAGCAGGCCCTCGCGGCGGAACTGGTCGTCGAGCTCGAGCTGCAGCTCGGTCATCCAGTAGAGGCCACCGAGGTCGATGTAATGGGACCCGGCGCGCAGGCAGGCGGCCATCGCGTCGAGGTTGATGCGGTAGCTCGCGGAGTTGACGAGCACGTCCGAGTCCTGGATGGCGGAGGCGAGCGAGCCCTCGGCGCCGTGCTCGGCGCGCGCGTCGACCCGGGCGGCGCGCGCCTTCGCGCCGCCGTGACGCTCGGCCGCCGCCTGGGCGCGCGCCTCGTCGATGTCGAGCAGCAGGAGCTCCTCGGCCTCGCCGGACTCGGCGAGATCGCGCACGATCGCGGGCGCGATCGTTCCCCCGGCCCCCAGAATGGCGACCCTCACGTGACCAGCTCCCTCGCGCGCAGGGCCAGCCAGAGCTCGATGCGGTCGGTCGCGCGAGACAGGTCGCGGCCGGTGAGCTCCTCGATCTTCCGGATGCGGTAGCGAAGCGTGTGCCGGTGGCAGTACAGCTCGCGCGCCGCGCGCTCCCAGTTGCCGTTGTGCTCGATGTAGGCCTCGAGTGAGCGCAGGAGCTCGCCGCCGTACTCGCCCTCGGTCCGCTCGATCGGCTCCAGCAGGCCATCGCTGTAGAGCCGCAGCGCGTCGTCGTCCTGAAGCGAGAGCAGAAGAGTGAACGCGCCGAGGTCCTCGTAGCTCGCGACCTCGGGGGCGTCGCCGTCCGCGAGTGACGTCGCCTCGAGCGCGCAGCGCGCCTCATGGAAGGCGCGGCGAAGCGACCCGACTGGAGTGCGGCGGCTGGCCGCGACCCGGACCGGTGCGTGAGCGGCGAGCAGCGCCGACCGGAGCGTGGCGGCGACGTCCACGGGGTCGCCGGCCCGCCCGTCGATCATCGCGCAGAGCAGCGGGCGCCCACCGGCTGATGTCGTCGCGACGAGTGCCGCGATGCCGGCATCGGCGAGCTCCCGCTCGAGTGCCTCCTCTCCCCCGTCGGTGTCCTCGAGGTCGAAGATGACCACCGCGGCCTCGGCGCCGATCCCGAACGGTCGCAGTCGGCCACGGAGCTCATCGGCGTCGAGCCGGCCGCTCAGCGCCTCCGCCAGGATGTCGCCGGCGAGCCGCCGCTCGGTCTCCCGCACGACACGCTCGCGCATGAGCTCGAGGCCGACGACGATCGCTCCCTGACGGGCGGTCAGCTGCTCGAACTCCCCGAGCGGGCCCTGCTGGCTGATGACGACGAGCCAGGCCACCGGCGCGCCGCCACGGCGGCCGGAGACGGGCACCGCCAGGGCGCGCTCGGCGAGCGACCCCTGGCGCGGCTCGAATGCCGTTGTCGCGCCGGACGCCTGCCGGGCCGCGATCTCCGCTCCGAGCGCCTTCATCGCCGCCGCGCGCGGGCCGCCCTTGGCGGGTTGCCGGGCGAGCTCACGGCCGCCCGCGTCCTGGACGATCGCCGTGCCTCCAACGGCGCCGGCGAGCGAGCTGAGGACGGCATCGAGCCCGCGGCCCTCGATCACGAGGCGTTCGAGCTTCTCGTGCACGCGCGCCCCGCGCTCGAGCACGGCGTACTGCTCGTTCACGAGCCGCGCGAACGCGCGCTCGGTGATCGCGATGAACGGCATCTCGTAGGGCACCTCGAACAGCGGGATGCCGCGCTTGGCGGCTTGGTCCAGGAGCGCCTTGGGCACGTGCTTGTGCTCGAACCCGGTCCCGAGGCCGAGGCCGGCCACCTCTCGGTCCGCGAGCCGGTCGCAGAAGCGGCGCTGGCGAGCGGGGCTCAACAGCTGAATCCCCGTCGTGAGCAGGAGCTCCCCGCCGGAGAGCCACGGCGTCGGGTCCTCCAGCTCCGAGATGTGCACCCACCGAATCGGCCGCTCGGCACCATCGTCGCCGGCAATCAGCGCGAGGCCGCAATCGGAAACGAGGCTGCCGACTGTGAGCATGGCTACGACTACTACTTGTTGAGGCGCTCCCAGGCCTCGGTGAGCACCGGGCGCAGCACGTCCTCGATCTCCTGGAATTGCTCGGTGTCGCAGATCAGCGGCGGCGCGAGCTGGATCACGGGGTCTCCGCGATCGTCCGCCCGGCAGATCAGCCCGCGGCGGAACAGCTCGCCGGAGAGGTATCCGCGGAGCAGCCACTCCGACTCGTCGTCCGAGAAGCCCTCCTTGGTCTCCTGGTCCTTAACCAGCTCGATCGCGTGGAAGTAGCCGTCGCCGCGCACGTCGCCGACGATCGGGATGTCCTTGAGGCCGTCGAGCATGCCCCGGAGCTCGCCCTGCTTGCGGAGCACGTGCCCGTTGATGTCCTCGCGCTCGAACACGTCGAGGTTGGCCATCGCGACCGCCGCGGCCACCGGATGGCCGGCGAAGGTCGAGCCGTGGGAGAACATCTCCTTGCCGCTCATGAACGGCTCGGCGACCGCGTCGGAGACGATGATGCCGCCCATCGGCACGTACGCGGACGTGATCGCCTTGGCGACGGTCATGATGTCCGGGACGAAGCCGTACCGCTGGCAGCCGAACCAGTGGCCGAGGCGGCCCCAGGCGCAGATCACCTCGTCGGAGACAAGCAGCACGTTGTGCCGGTCGCAGATCTCCCGGACGCGCTGGAAGTAGCCCTCCTGCGGCGGGATGCAGCCGCCCGCGTTCTGGAGCGGCTCGAGGATGACCGCAGCGACCGTGTCGGGGTGCTCGTAGAGGATCGTCTCCTCGATCTGGTCCGCGGCCCACAGAGGATCGCGGCCCTCGGGCCAGTGGTAGCTGTTGGTGTTCGGCACCTGATGGCCGCCGGGCACCAGCGGCTCGAACTCATGGCGCAACGCTGAGATGCCCGTCGCGGCCAGGGCGCCGAGAGTGGTGCCGTGGTAGGCGACGTCACGGGAGATGAATTTGGTCTTCCGTGGGGAGCCGGTGCGCTGGTGATAGGCGCGCGCGAGCTTGATCGCCGACTCCACGGCCTCGGATCCGCTGTTCGTGAAGAAGACGCGGTTGAGGTCGGCGGGAGCCAGTGCGGCGATCCGCGCGGCGAGCTCGATCGCGCGTGGATGCGCGTAGCTCCACAGGGTGTAGAAGTCGAGCTCCGCAACCTGCTTGGCGGCCGCATCGCCGAGCTCGGTGCGCCCATGGCCGGCGTTGACGCAGAAGAGGGCGGAGAGCCCGTCCAGATAGCGGTTGCCCTTGTCGTCCCAGACGTAGGGGCCCTCACCGCGGACGACGATCGGGACGTCGCCGTCGTCGTACGCGCCGTGGCGCGTGAAGTGCATCCAGAGATGGCGCTTGGCGAGATCCTGAAGACCCGAATCCGTCGCGGTCACCGTTGCGCTAGTGGTTGCCATCTGCTTCCTCCTCCCGGCTGCGACTTGGTGTCCACCCGCTATCGACGTTCCGTATAACCGTATCTGGCCCGGCCTAACCGCACAACCGGGATTAGGTTCAAAGATCCTATCCCTCTTTTATACGAACCGCACAACGTCTTTTGGACGTTTTGGGGATTCCGAACCTTGCGTGCATGCCTATCCGTGCATAGTCTCCTTGGACGGAGCGGTTAGGTTTTGGCCTGCCGTCAGTACAGGGCGGCGCTACCACCCGAGGGGAACGGAGAGGATGGCCACTTTGGATCCGGGCACCGGAAACGACCCGGCGCAGCCTGCGGACCCTGCCGCTGCCGGAGATCCGACGGTGCGCCTCGAGCGTGTCAGCAAGCACTTCGGGGAGCTCGTCGCGGTCAAGGAGCTCGACCTCGACATCGGCCGGGGCGAGTTCTTCACGATGCTCGGCCCGAGCGGCTGCGGCAAGACCACGACGCTGCGGATGGTGGCCGGCTTCGAGCAGCCCACCGCCGGTCGGGTGCTGATCGAGGGCAGCGACGTCGCGGGCCTCCCCTCCTACAAGCGACCGACGAACACCGTCTTCCAGAGCTACGCGCTGTTTCCGCACCTGAGCGTCCGCGACAACGTCGCCTTCGGCCTCCGTCGCAAGAAGGTCGCCAAGGGCGAGATCACCCAGCGGGTGGAGGCGGAGCTCGAGCGGGTCGGCCTCGCCGCCGAGATCAACCGCCGGCCCAACCAGCTCTCCGGTGGTCAGCAGCAGCGCGTGGCGCTGGCGCGCGCCCTCGTCAACCTCCCCAAGGTCCTGCTCCTCGACGAGCCGCTCGGCGCCCTCGACCTGAAGCTCCGGAAGGAGCTTCAGCTCGAGCTGAAGGGCATCCAGCGCGATGTCGGCATCACGTTCGTCTACGTGACGCACGACCAGGAGGAGGCGCTGACGATGTCCGACCGGATCGCGGTCATGTCGAACGGGGTCGTCGAGCAGGTGGACACGCCCGAGAACGTGTACGAGCGGCCGGCCACGACGTTCGTCGCCGGCTTCATCGGGGTCTCGAACCTGATGCCGGGAACGGTCACGTCGGCCACCGGCGGCCGCGGGATGATCAGGCTCGACACCGGGCTCGAGGTGGAGACGCGGGTCGACGGGATCGGCAGCGGCGAGCGCTGCCACGCGGTGGTCCGGCCGGAGAAGCTGAGAATCTCAGCGGCCGCCTCCTCTGCGCCGCGTCCGGGGGCGGCCGGATCGGATCAGGGGCCGCTCCCCGGCGTCGACGGCATCGTGCAGAGCTCCGTCTACCTCGGCACCTCCACTCAGATCATCGTCGCCCTGCCCGGCGATGTCTCGATGACGGTCCTGGTGCCGAACGCGAGCGAGGCCGAACGCGCGCGCCTCCCCGGCGGCGGCGCACCGGTGCGACTGAGCTGGGAGCCCGATCACATGCACGTCGTGCGCGAGTCGGAGATCCGGCCGACCGACGTCGAGGCGACGGTCCTCGCTTGAACGAGATTGAGATGAAACGAACGGCAAGAGCAGCCGAGGAGGCGTGAAGGGCAAATGCGGAATTCATGGGTAAGGACCAATGGCAACGGGTGGGCGCGCGGCAGCGGCCCGGGGGCTCAAGCTGGTGATCGTCGCCGCGCTCGCGCTCGTCGCGAGCCTCGCGATCGCCGCCTGCGGCGGCGGTGGGATCGAGAACAGCGGCGGCGGTAAGACCAACGTCCAGACGGTCAAGGTCTCCGGCAAGCCGAGCGGTCAGCTCACGATCTCGAACTGGCCGCTGTACATCGACAAGCAGACGGTCCCGGACTTCGAAAAGGCGACCGGCGTCTCGGTCAAGTACATCGAGGACGTCAACGACAACCAGGAGTTCTTCGGCAAGCTGCAGCCGCTCCTGGCCAAGGGCGAGTCCGGCGGCCGCTCGATCTTCGTCGTCACCGACTGGATGGCGAAGAAGATGTACGACCTCGGCTACCTGCAGAACCTCGACAAGGCCGCGATCCCGAACGTCGAGAAGAACATCGTCCCGACCCTGCGGCACCGGCCCATCGACCCGAAGGACGCCTACGCGGTCCCGTGGCAGAGCGGGATGACCGGCCTCATCGTCCGGACGGACCTGGCGCCCGACATCAAGTCGATCTGCGACCTGTTCAACCCCAAGTACAAGGGGAAGGTCGACATGCTCACCGAGATGCGCGACACGGTGCCCCTGGTCATGAAGTGCCAGGGAGTCGACCTCGCCAAGGCGACCGAGCAGGACTGGCTGAACGCGATCGACAAGATCAAGGCGGCGGCCGACAGCGGGCAGATCCGGCGCTTCACCGGAAACGACTATGCAAAGGACCTCTCGAGCGGCGACGTCGACGCGGTGATCGGCTGGTCCGGGGACGCGATCCAGCTGCAGGCCGACAACCCGGACATTCAGTTCGTGATGCCCAAGGAGGGCTGCATGCTCTGGTCGGACAACATGGTGATTCCGGTCGGCGCACCAAACCCGACCGCGGCCGAAGCCTGGATGAACTACGTCTACGACCCGAAGAACCAGGCCCAGATCACGGACTACAACTACTACGTGAGCCCGGTCAGTGGGGTCAAGCCGATCCTCCAGAAGACGGACCCGACGGCGGCGAAGAGCGACCTCATCTTCCCGAGCAAGCAATTCACCGCCAAGTGCGACGCCGCGCCCCCGCTCAGCGGTGCGGAGGAAACGAAGGTGACCGCCGCGTTCAACGCCGTGGTCAACGGCTGAGCTGAGCGAGGCGGCGGCGAGGGGAGCCAGCTAGACGATGGCGAGTTCTCGCCGCCGCCTCACTCCGTACCTGCTCCTGTTCCCGGGGGTCTTCTGGCTCGTCGTCTTCTTCGTCGTGCCCATGTACTACATGGCACGGCTGTCGCTCGACTCGGGATCGATCGAGAAGGGCTTCGAGTTCACCTGGCAGTGGTCGAATTACCACGACGCACTCACCCTCTACAAGGACCCGTTCATCCGGGCCTTCGAGTACGCGGGCGCGGCGACGATCATCGCGCTCCTGATCGGCTATCCGCTCGCCTACGCGATCGCGTTCAAGGGCGGGAGGTGGAAGAACGCGATGCTGGTCGCGGTCGTCGCGCCCTTCTTCACCACCTACCTCATTCGCACCTACGCCTGGCAGACGATTCTCGCCGACCAGAGCCCGGTTACAAAATTCCTCAACACGATCGGGCTGGCGCCCGGCGGTCACGTGCTGGCCACGGCGGGAGCCGTGATCGCCGGGATCACCTACAACTTCCTGCCCTTCATGGTCCTGCCCATCTACGCCAGCCTCGAGCGGGTCGACCCGAGGCTGATAGAGGCGGCCAAGGACCTGTACGCGTCATCGCGCGCCGCCTTCGTCAAGGTCACGTTGCCCCTCTCCGCGCCCGGCGTCGTCGCGGGGACCCTCCTGACCTTCATCCCCGCCTCCGGCGACTACGTCAATGCGTTCTTCCTCGGCGGCCCGAACAACACGATGCTCGGCAACACCATCCAGGGGCTCTACCTGAACACGCGTGACTACCCGGCGGCGGCGGCGCTGTCCTTCGTACTGATGGCGGTGATCATGATCCTGGTGTTCATCTATATCCGCTTCGCCGGCTCCGAGGCGTTGATGGGCGAAGAGGCGGTGACGACGCGCTGATGGAAGCCCGAGCTGCAGCGGCCCCCACGTACGTGCGCCGCGAATCGGCGCCGCGACGGGCGTGGGCGTGGCTCAAGAAGCGCGCGCTCAACATCTACGCGGGCTTTGCGATCGCGTATCTGCTGATCCCGATCGCGGTCATCATCGCGTTCTCCTTCAACAACCCGGCGGGGAAGTACAACTTCACCTGGGAGGGGTTCACGCTCAAGCACTGGGCCGACGTCTTCAGCCTCCCGGATCTCAACAGCGCCCTCGTCAAGAGCCTCGAGATCGCGCTCGTCGCGACGATCGTCGCCACGATCATCGGGACGTTGATGGCCCTCGCCCTCGTGCGCTACCAGTTCTTCGGCCGGCGCACGACGAACTTCCTCATCGTGATCCCCATGGCGACGCCGGAGATCGTCATGGGAGCGTCGCTCCTGTCGTTCTTCCTCATCCTCGGGACCCCGGCGCTCGGCACCACGACGCTGATGATCGCCCACATCATGTTCTGCATCAGCTTCGTCGTGGTCGTGGTCCGTTCGCGCCTGATCGGCTTCGACCGTAGCCTCGAGGAGGCGGCCCAGGACCTCGGGGCGAGTCCCCTTCAGACCTTCTGGCGGGTGACGTTCCCGCTGATCCTCCCCGGTGTCATCGCCGGCGCCCTGCTCGCGTTCGCGCTGTCGATCGACGACTTCGTGGTCTCGAACTTCAACTCCGGGACGACGGTCACGTTCCCGCTCTACATCTTCGGCGCCGCCCAGCGCGGCATCCCGGTCGAGGTGAACGCCGTCGCGACGATCCTCTTCACCGCAACCCTCATCGTCATGGGCATCACGGTCATCCAGCAGCGCCGGGCCGAGCGGATGTCGGCGATGCGCCCGCAGCAGGAAGGGGAATAGCCGGAGGTCGCCATCGGGTAAGGTCGGCAGGCGCCACATCGGGGCATGGGGTAGCTATGGAGAGTGCATCGGCAGCCGTACCCGCGGGAGCCGAGCCCGGCGGCAAGGGGCTCAAGGCAAACGCGATCGGGTACCTGACAAACCTCGTCATCTCGATCGCCTCGGTGGCGCCGGCCTACAGCCTCGCCGCCACGCTGGGCTTCATCGTCGCGATCGACGGCATGGGCGTGCACGCGCCCGCGGTCATGATCGTCTCCTTCGTCCCGATGCTGCTGATCGCGTCGGCCTACAACTACATGAACCGGGCCGACCCGGACTGCGGCACGAGCTTCACCTGGGTGACGCGCGCGATGGGACCGCGATCCGGATGGATCACCGGCTGGGCGATCGTCGTCGCGGACGTTGTCGTGATGGCGACGCTCGCTTACATCGCCGGCAAGTACACCTTCCTCCTGTTCAACTGGCACAGCGCCGCCCAGTCCCTCCTCGCCGTGAGCATCGTGGCGGCTATCTGGATCGCCGTGATGACCTGGATCTGTTACGTCGGGATCGAGCTCTCGGCGGCCACGCAGCGGATCCTGCTGTCGATCGAGATCATCACGCTGGCGCTTTTTGCGATCGTGGCGCTGGTAAAGGTCTACACGGGCGGGGCACCCGCCGGGTCGATGCACATCGGCCTCGACTGGTTCTCGCCGTTCGGCCTCCCGGGCGGCTCGAGCGCCCTGATCGACGGCGTGCTGCTCGGGGTCTTCATCTACTGGGGGTGGGACTCGGGGGTGTGCGTCAACGAGGAATCGAAGGACTCCGCCAACGGCCCGGGCAAGGCGGCGGTGCTGAGCACGATCCTGCTGGTCCTGATCTACGTCGTGGTCGCCGCCTCCGCCCAGGCCTTCGCCGGCACCGAGGGCCTCACGCACCACAAGAACGACGTCCTCGCCTCGCTGGGCGGCCCCGTGCTGGGCTCGCCGCTGGACAAGCTCCTGATCATCACGGTGCTCACCTCGGCGTCGGCATCGACCCAGACGACGATCCTGCCCACGGCGCGCACCACCCTGTCGATGGCCCGCTTCGGGTCCATTCCGAGCGCGTTCGGGAAGATCCATCCACGGCACCTGACGCCGAGCGTCTCGACGCTGGTCATGGGCGGCGTCTCGCTCGTCTGGACGCTCTTCATCATCAACGTCAGCCAGAACGTCCTCGGCGACTCGATCACCGGACTGGGCTTCCAGATCGCCTTCTACTACGGGCTCACCGGGTTCGCGTGCGCGATCTACTACCGCCGGGAGCTGTTCCGGAGCGCGCGCAACTTCTTCATGGCGGGGGTGGTCCCGTTCCTGGGCGGCGCCATGCTCACCTACATATTCGTCAAGGCGTTCATCGACAACGCCCCGGTGGACTCCGCGTACTCCGGCGGGGTGTTCGGCCTGGGAGCCGCCGACGCGATCGGCGTCGGCCTGCTCCTCGTCGGGGTCGTGCTCATGGTGTTCGCTAACTTCGCCTATCCGCGCTTCTTCAAGCGCAAGCTGGAGACGGCTCCACCGCACTTCCTGGAGCGAGGCAGTGGGCCGGCCGTCGACACGGTCACTCCCGACGAATGAGGAGGCGGCCCTAGATGTCCGAGATCGTCGTCGGCTACGACGGCAGCGAGAGCGCCAAGGCAGCGCTGGACGAGGCCGTCGCCCTCGCCAAGGAGCTGGGCGATTCGGTTCTGATCGTCTTCGGCTTCGCGCCGCACGGCCCCGGCGGCGGTGAGGTGAAGGCGCAGCGGGACGCGGTGCACGAGCTCGGCGAGCGAATCACGGCCGAGGCGGCGGCGCGGGTCGCCGACTCAGGCGTCGACCACGCGGTCGAGATGCTGAATGAGCACGGCGCCGACGCATTGAGCGATCTCGCGAACCAGCACGGCGCCCGGATGATCGTCATCGGCACGCACGGCGAGTCTCCCCTCAAGGGTGCGATCCTGGGCTCGACCGCCCATCGTTTGATTCAGATCGCCGAACGCCCGGTGCTGGTCGTTCGCCGGAAGCCCGACTAGCTCTCAGAGCCCGAGGTCGCGCCCGATGCCCGGGGTGTGGCCGCCGATGACGACGAAGGCCGGGTGCGGAATGCTGCCCGGGGCCGGCTCGACGTGGATCTCGGTCTCGCCCGGAGCCAGCTCGCGCACGCGGTCGGCGAGCTCGGCCGCCTGCTCCTCGGTCGCGGCCGGGATCAGCACGTGCTTCCAGCGGCGGTGGTGCTTGACGTCCTTCTCCTCGAGCCGCTTTGAGAGCTCGCTCGTCTCACCCAGGGAGTCCAGGTCCACACGGAGCTCCCACTCGTACTTGCCCGTCGCCGCCGCCTCGCGCTCCTCACGCTTCTCGTGCTCTCGGTGCTCCGCGACACGCTCCGCCTCGCTCTGGGGCTTCGGCGTAGCCGGGTCCACCCACTCGTCGGCGTCCGCATCCCAGCGAGTGATCCCCATCTTCGCCTCGAGCTCGTCGGCGACCGCCAGCTCGCGAACGACCTTCTCCGCCTCGTGCGCCGTCTCTTCGCTCTCCGTATAGAGGAACATCCGCGCGCCGTCGCGGGTGACGACCACGCGCTCGCCCAGGCGCTCGCGCGCCTCGTCGTCCAGATCGAGGGACTTCAGGCGATCGCCGAGCGTGAGCCCGTGGCCCTCATCCTCCAGATGCACCTCTACGCGCCACTCTTCGGCCATGTCCAGAGTCTTTCACGGCCCGACTCTGCGAGCCCGCGCGGTCCCGTTAGCATCGGAGTCGTGAAGCCCGTCACGACCGAGTCGCAAGCCGAGTCGCGGGCCGGCGCCGCGGAGCCGCGCACCCTGCGCAACTACGTGGGCGGGCAGTGGCGATCGGCCTCGGCGACCGAGGTCCTCGAGGATCGAGACCCGGTGAGCGGCGAGGTGTCGGCGGTCGTCCCGCTCTCCGGAGCGGCTGACGTGGACGCGGCCGTGCGAGCGGCTCGCGAGGCCCAGCCCGCCTGGCGCGATCTGGCCCCGCAGCGGCGCGCGCGGGCGATCATGCGCCTGCGCCAGGAGTTGGTCTCCCACCAGGAGGAGCTCGCCCGCCTCGTGACCGACGACATGGGCAAGACCATCGACGACGCGCGCGGCGAGGTCGGTCGCGGGATCGAGTCGGTCGAGGCGGCAACCGCGATCCCCCACCTGCTGAAGGGCGAGAACCTCGAGGGAATCGCGCGAGGCGTGGACGTCGAGCAGATCCGCCAGCCGGTGGGCGTCGTGGCCGCGATCACTCCGTTCAACTTCCCCGCGATGATCCCGCTCTGGTTCCTCCCCTTCGCGCTGGCGTGCGGCAACGGATTCATCCTCAAGCCCTCGGAGCGCGACCCACGCCCGTCCGAGCTGATCTACGAGGTCATCGACGGGATCGACGAGATCCCGGCGGGGATCTGCAACCTCATTCACGGCGCTCGGGATGCCGTCAACGGGTTGCTCGACCACCCCGGGATCGACGCGATCTCGTTCGTGGGCCAGGCGTCGACCGCGCGGTACGTCTCCGAGCGCTCAGCCGCCACCGGCAAGCGCTGCCAGGCGCTCGGCGGCGCCAAGAACTCGCTCGTCGTGATGCCCGACGCCGACCTCGAGCTGACCGTTGCGGGCGTGATGGGATCCGCGTTCGGCGCCGCCGGCCAGCGATGCCTCGCAGGGTCGGTGGCCGTCCTGGTGGGCGACGAGGCGCGCCAGGACGAGGTTCGCGACGCGCTCGTGGCCGCTGCATCCGAGCTGCGCGTCGGGCCGGGAGCCGATGACGCCACCGACGTCTGCGCTCTGGTGGGCCCCGACGCCCGCGAGCGCGTGACCGGGGCCGCTGGAGCGAGCCGCGGCGGAGGGCGCCGAGGTCCTCCTCGACGGCCGCGACGCCGAGCCCGGCCCGGCCGGGACGATGCTCGGGCCCACGATCGTCGACGGCGCGGACCCCGAGTCCGAGCTCGCGCGCGAGGAGCTCTTCGGGCCTCTCCTCACGCTCGTGAGGGTGCCCGACCTCGACGGGGCACTGGAGTTCGTCAACGGCTCCCGGTACGGCAACGCGGGCTCGATCTTCACCACGTCGGGCGACGCGGCCCGCGAGTACCGCTACGGCGTCGAGGCGGGGATGATCGGCGTCAACATCGGTGTCGCGGCGCCGATCGCCTGGTTCCCGTTCTCCGGCTGGAAGGACTCGATGGAGGGCGACCTGCACGCCAATGGGCGCGATGCGGTCGAGTTCTACACGCGCAAGAAGGTCGTCACCTCGAGATGGCGCTGACGGAGATCGAGGGCTCTCCGGGCGCACCCTGGGAGCGGCCGCTGGCCGGCACCCTGGACCGCCTCGTCGTCGAGTCCGAGCTCCTGGCCGGAAACCCGCTGGGCGATCCGCAGCAGCGGCCGCTCTACGTCTACCGCCCCCCGGGGGTGGACCTGGATCACCCGCGCCCGCTGCCCAGCGTGTATGTGATCCAGGGCTACACGGGGCAGGTCGACATGTGGGCGAACCGGACCATCTTCGAGCCGACGATGTTCGAGCGCATTGACGCCATGTTCGCCGAGGGCGGCTGCCCCGCCGCGATCGTGGTCTTCGTCGACTGCTGGACGTCCTTCGGCGGCTCGCAGTTCCTGAACTCGAGCTCGACCGGCCCCTACCAGGACTACCTGTGCGACGAGGTCGTCGCCTTCGTCGACGACCGCTACCCCACCGCCCCCGAGCGGGAGCGCCGCGGCATCACGGGCAAGTCCTCCGGCGGGTACGGCGCGATGGTCGTGCCCATGATGCGACCGGACGTCTTCGGTGCCCTCGCCTCGCACGCGGGCGATGCGCTGTTCGAGTGCTGCTACATCAAGATGTTCCCTGACGTCGCCCGGATCCTGCGGGACAAGTTCGACGGCTCATACGACGTCTTCTTCGAGCGCCTCCCCCGCGCCGAGAAATTCGACTTCGACGAGTTCGGCCCCCCGATCGAGGCATACGGGTACGCGGCGGCGTACTCGCCGGACCCGGAGAACCCCGGCAAGGCGCTCCTCCCCTTCGACCTGGAGACCGGGGGGTTGATCGACGACGTCTGGGAGCAATGGCTCGCGCTCGACCCGGTCCGGATGGCACCGCAGAACGCCGACACGCTGAAGGGCCTGCGGCGCATCTACATCGACGCCGGCAAGGGCGACGAGTACTTCCTCGATCTCGGGGCCGCGGCGTTCGCCCGCGAGCTGGACGCGATCGGTGCGGATCACACCCTCGAGCTCTTCGACGGCAAGCACGGCGGCCTCACGTACCGCTACCCGGGCGCGATCCGGGAGCTGGTCGTCGCGATGAACGACTAAAGGCCGGCCTTGTAGACCAGGCGGTTCGCTGTCCCTGAGGGGTTGTTCTGGATCACGCCGGGTGTGGCGTGATCGACGAGCCAAGTGCCGGTAGCGGCGGGTGTACTCGGATGATCAGAGAGATACATCGCCGCGGTTCCAGCGACTGCCGGAGCGGCCATTGAGGTACCGCTGATTGTGTGCGTCCCGCCCCCGATCCAGTCGCTGGTGATTGACACCCCGGGCGCATAGGCGTCAACGCACGGGCCGTGATTCGAGAACGACGCTCTCTTGTCGGCCGAGTCACTTGCGGCGACCGTGAACGCCGCCGGCACGCGCGCCGGAGAAGCGTTGCAAGCATTGGCATTCGAATTACCCGCTGCGACGCTTACGAACACGCCCGAGTCGATCAAGTGGTTCACGGCAGTGTCTAGTGAAGTGCTCGCACCCCCGCCAAGCGACATGTTGGCCACGGACTTGTTGGCAACATGATGTTCCGTGACCCAATTCACGCCCGCGATCACGCCTGCAGTGGTTCCGGATCCGTTGCAATGGAGAACACGTACACCGACAAGCGTCGCAAGCTTGGCCACTCCGTACTTCGTGCCGCCGACGGTTCCCGCGACGTGAGTGCCGTGCCCGTTGCAGTCTGACCCATCACCGTTTGCGCCGAATGCGTCATAGGCGTTGTGCGCCCGGTCGCCGAAATCAGGGTGGTCTGCTTGTAATCCCGTATCGATTACGTACGCGTGGACGCCGGCACCCTCCGACGAATAGTCGTAGGTGCCATTGAGGGGCAGCGACCGCTGGTCGATACGGTCAAGATTCCAGGGGGCGGCGGTCTGCGTAGCCGTTTCCTCGACGCGAGCATCCTGCTCGACATACTTCACTTTCCGGTGATGCCTTAGGCGGCGAAGCTGCGCGTGGGTCAGATACGCAGCAAAGCCCTTTATGTCTGCGTTGTACACGAAGAGTGGTGTCGCGTTCACCGAGGAGGCGACCTTCTTAGCCTCTGCTCTCGCTCTTCTCTCAGATCGCTTGGTCGGCTTGTTCGGCAACGCACCTTTGAGGACCACGATGTACCGATGTGCGATGCCTGCGCTGTGGGCCGCGTGAAGAGGCGCCGCCTGATCGCGCGAGGACGCTTGCGCGGCGGCACTGATGGTGAGGACGACCAGTGCCGTCGCCGCCGCGACACCGCGGCGATGCCACCGGCCAGCGCCGGATCTGCCCCTGATCCATCTAAGCATCTAGACCTCCTGGTCTTTCGCGCCCTTCGCCCTGAGAGCGGCTGATCAGCGTCGAGCGCCCGTCCAATCCTTTGGACTTGAGGCGAGGCTACCACCGCTTGTCTGCTGCGCCACGAATAGAGCCTCCCAACTCACCCGTCGGACGCCGAACTGCGCCCTAGGCGTGAATCGAGCGCCCGCAAGCCGGCAAGGAAGTTCTCCTCCATCAGGCCGACGAGGTCGGCCTCACGGTCCGGGGCGATTTCGAACCGAGAGGACCGCTCACTCAGCGTGCTGTCTTGATCGGTGATCGGTCGAAGACGCAGCGTC
Source organism: uncultured Actinomycetes bacterium (assembly GCA_963710955.1). Classification (GTDB taxonomy): domain Bacteria; phylum Actinomycetota; class Thermoleophilia; order Solirubrobacterales; family 70-9; genus AC-56. Next base: position 259,550 of record CAVQCK010000008.1, read on the forward strand.
GTTCTGTGATCACGAACAGGAATCGGGGAGTCGACGAAGGTGTAGGAGTAGAAGTACTCGGCGTCTGAGTGTGCGACCAAGACCTCACGGAAGACCGCGCCATCAGTCTGGGTGACTACGCGGATCGCGCCCACGGCTGTGGGCTCGCGTTTCTCCTCGATCGGGCTTGACTCAACGAATGGCAGGAACTCCGCGACGGCATCGAAGCGGCGGATCGCCTCCCACGTCTCGCTGATCGGAGCGTCGATCACTGAGCTGACCAGAACCTGAGCCACTCAGCGACCCTACGACACCGGCTTCCTGCGGGTCGCGCGACGCAGAAGCAGCACCGCTGGGGAGCCTACTTTCGCGTCATCACGATGATGCCGACGGCGACCGCGACGAGGGCCGCGAGGAGCGCCACCACCGCCAATGCGCCAAAGGCGATCGCCCCCGCCGAACGGCCGTCGCGGCTGAGGTCGACGAATCGCGATGCTCCCAGGATCGCCAGGGAGAAGATCAGGGTCACTCCCACACCGGCGATGAACGCAGCGACGACCGTCTTCAACAGCGCCTCGGTGTCGACGATCGTGGCCAGCATCGCTCTCCTAGGGGGCCGGGACCGGGCTTCCGACTCGAACTCGCTTGGTGAACGCGGCCGCGACCATCGCAAGACCCGCGGCCGCTACCACGATCGGGCCTGCCGCTCCGGTGCCGAAGATCCTGGTGATGCCGTAGGTCACGGCGCCGATCATCGCCGCGGCCGGCATCGTCAGCAACCAGGCGACCACGATGTTCCCAGCCACGCCCCAGCGCACCGCCGACACCCGCTTGGCGGCCCCGGCCCCCATCACGCCGCCGCTGATCACCTGTGTGGTCGACAGCGGGAATCCGAAGTGCGAGGATGCGAGGATCACCGCCGCTCCGGCACCCGAGGCAGAGAACCCCTGGGCCGGGTCCATCTTGATGATTTTGGTCCCCACCGTGCGGATGATGCGCCACCCGCCGAAGTAGGTGCCGGCGGCGATCGCGCTCGCCGCCGTGACGATGACCCAGGTGGGCGGAGCCGAGTCCGCGGCCAGATTCCCGTTCGCGATCAGGGCCAGGGTGATGACGCCCATCGTCTTCTGGGCGTCGTTCGTCCCGTGGGCGAGCGCGAGGAGCCCGCCGGACACGACCTGCCCGAGCCGATACCCCCGCCCGGCATGCCCGGGCCGAACGCGCCCGACCACGCGGTAGCAGACCACGATCGCGATCGCCCCCACGATGAAGGCGAGGATCGGCGCGATGACGGCGGGGATCAACACCTTCCCGACGATCCCGGCACCGAGGATCGCGCTGGGCCCCGCCGCCGCGAATGCCGCCCCCACGACGCCCCCGATGAGCGCGTGCGAGGAGCTGGACGGGAGCCCGAAGTACCAGGTGATGAGGTTCCACGAGATCGCGCCGATCAGGCCCGCGAACACCACGGTCGGGGTGATCGACCCGGCGTTCACGACGTCCTGCGCCACGGTCGCGGCAACCGCGAGCGAGATGAACGCCCCGGCGAAGTTCAGGGCCGCCGCGTAGCCGACAGCGAGCCGAGGCGGCATCGCTCGCGTCGAGATCGACGTCGCCACGACGTTCGCGGTGTCGTGGAAGCCGTTGGTGAAGTCGAACGCGAGCGCCGTGCCGACGACGATGAACATGACGACGTCGTTGTGCATCAGGCGTATTTCGTCGCGATGGTCTCGACGACGGTTGCGGCGTCCTCGGTTGCGTCGATCGCCCGCTCGAGCCTGAGAAAGATGTCCCTCCAGCGGATTACTACCATCGGGTCGCTTCCGCCAGCGAACAACGAGGCGAAGGCTTCCCGGAAGAGCCGATCGCCGTCGTTCTCGAGCCGGTGGATCTCGATCCAATACTTGTCGAGGTCCTTGAACCCGCGCAGATGCTCGAGCAGCGCGGCGAGCCGCTCGCAGGCCTTAACGAGGACGTCGGCCAGCGCCAGCGCCTGGTCCATCGGCGCCTCGATCCCGTAGAGCCCCATGAAGTCGGCAGTCTCCTCGATGTGGTCGACGATGTCGTCGACCTTCCCCGCCAGGTTGTAGATGTCCTCAGCGTCGATCGGTGTCACGAAGGTCGAGCTCGTCCGCTGGGAGATATCGTGGGTGATCCGGTCTCCCTCCTGCTCGACAAGCAGGATCTCGCGTGCGAGATCGGCGCTTTCGGGCCAGCCCTTGAGCATCTCCTGGAGCAGCTTGGCCGCCCGGAGGGAGTTCCCACCGGCCTGCGCGAACAGGTCGAAGAAAGCGCGGTCTTTGGGGACGAGGGAGAACGGCAGGGCGCGAAATTACCACGCAAGGGCCTGATACCCGCGAACGCGTGACGTCGGCCGCGAACCCGTGGTCGCTTCTCAGGCGCGCGTTCGCGCCCAGATCGTTCAGCGGCCGATGTGGATCCCGATCCGGGCGGGGACTCCGGCGACGAACCGGGTGAGCGGGTCCGGCCTCCGGCCCTCCTCCTCCAGGCGCTCGCGGCGGAGAAGCGCGGCCCGGATGATCGTCCCGCCCGCGTAGCGGAACGGCTCGGGAGGGACGCGGACCGGCTCGGGCTCGACCAGCGCGAGACGCGTGTGGCGGTCGCGCCGGTCGAGCGCGATCGCCGCGAGGGCGCGCCCCGCGAGGCGCGACGGCGCAACGCCGTTGCCCGTGTATCCGAACGCATAGTGGACAGCCCCGTTGCCGAGGCTGCCGATCACGGGGAGATGGGTCGGCGAGACGTCTATCGGGCCACCCCACGCGTGCTCGATACGGCGGCCGCGCAGCGCCGGGAACAGGCGCAGGATTCGGCGTTCGACCTCCCGGGCGACACGGGCGTCGACCTCGGCGCGGCCGTTGACCCGCCCCCCGGCCACGACCCGGCCGCCGCCCCAGCCGAACGCGATCCGCCCGTCCGGGGTGGTGCGGAAGTACTGGACCATGGCCCGCGAGTCCGTGATGCACTCGCCGCCGGTCCAGCCGATCGCCTCGAGCACGTCGGGAACCGGCTCGGTGATCACCATGTGGCTCGAGGTGACGGTCAGGCGGCGGCGAAGCGGCCGGTGCGCGGCGAGGCGGCCCCCGGCGGCGAGAACGGCCGCGCGAGCGCGCACCCGCCCGCCGTCGGTCTCGACGGTCGCCCCGCCGGGCGCCGAACGCAGGCGCCTGGCCTGCGAGCGCTCGAACACCGCCACCCCACGCTCGATCAGCTTGCTCCTCAGGCCGAGCGCGAGGCGCGCGGGCTGGACGGTGGCGGCCGACGGGTAGAAGGCCCCGGAGCGGAACACCGGCGACGAGCAGCGCTCGCGCACCTCGGGCGAGCTCTGAGAGACGCAGGCGCCGGGCTCGCCGAGCTCGGCGCACGCCTCGCATCCCGCGCGCCACGCTCCGTCGTGTAGCGGGGTGGTCGAGACCTGCAGGTATCCCCCGTGGCGGTACCAGGCGTCCACCCCCTCCGCATCGCACCAGGCGCCGATCCCCTCGACGGCGGCCTCGCTGGCGCGAGCGAGCTCGAGCGCCGCGGCGGCCCCGAAGCGATCACGGAGCGAGTCGAGGCTGGGCCACATCGAGTTGGCGAAGCCGCCGTTGCGCCCGCTGGGCCCGGTCCCGCACCGATCAGCCTCGAGAACCACAATCCGGGCCTCGGGCTCGAGCTCGGAGACGAACCAGGCGGTCCACATCCCCGTGTACCCACCGCCAACCACCACGACATCGGCATCGACATCCCCGACGAGCGGCGCCCGCGGCTCGGGCATCCCAGCCTCCTCGAGCCACCAGCCATAAGCGGTGTGCCTTTCCGCCATCGATGCAGTCTGACGCGCCGGGGCAAGCGCAAGTAGGGCAGGCGCCGACGTGCCTGGGCCGGGGGCCGGGCGCTGGGCGGGAAGACTCCGCAGCAGGGACTGCGAGGACAGTGCGAGCAGGGATGTGAAGCGTCTTCCCAGGCGAGTGCCCGGCCCCCGGCCCGGAGCTCCTCTACAGAGCCGGCTCTGACCCTCGCGTCTCGGCCAGTTCCATCATCTCGCGCTGGACATTGCGCGGCTCGCCGTTCGGGTGGCGGCGGCGCCACACGGCGTCCGAACCGAGGACCCACGCGTTGGTGTTGTCCGCGAGGCAGCGCTCGATGACGTCCAGCATCTGCGCCCGGATGCGGGCGTCCTGGACCGGGGTGACGAGCTCCACGCGGTTGTAGAGGTTGCGGGGCATCAGGTCAGCCGAGCCCATGAACACACGCGGCTCCTCGCCGGCGCGTTCGAAGGAATAGATCCGCGAGTGCTCCAGGAAGCGGCCCACGACCGAGACGACCTGGATGTTGTCCGAGACCCCGGGCACGCCCGGCCGGAGGGCACAGATGCCGCGGACGTTGAGCTGCACGTCGACGCCGGCCTGCGAAGCACGGTAGAGCGCTTGGATGCTCGCCGCGTCCAGGAGGGAGTTCATCTTCAGACGGATGCGGGCCGGGTGGTCCGCGGAGTGAGACTCGATGGTCCGCTCGATCTCACCGATGATTCCCTCGAAGAGGTTGAACGGCGCCACGAGGACCTTGCGGTAGTCGCGGGGCCGCGAGTAGCCGGTCATGTAGTTGAACATCTCGGCGATGTCGTTGCCGATCTCCGCGTCGGCCGTGAACAGCCCGAAATCGGTGTAGAGCTTCGCCGTCTTGGGGTTGTAGTTGCCGGTGCCGATGTGGGCGTAGTAGCGGACTCCCGTGCCCTCGCGCCGAACGACAAGGATGCACTTGGCGTGGCTCTTGAGCGCGGGCAGCCCGTAGACGACGTGCACGCCCGCCTGCTCCAGCTTCTTCGCCCAGCGTATGTTCGCCCGCTCGTCGAAGCGGGCCTTGAGCTCCACCATGCACACCGCCTGCTTGCCGGCCTCGGCCGCCTCGATCAGCGAGGGGACCAGCGGCGAGTCGGCGCTCGTCCGGTAGACGGTCTGCTTGATCGCGAGGACGTCCGGGTCCCGAACCGCCTGCTTCACGAATCGCTCGACCGACGTGACGAACGAGTCATAGGGGTGATGCACCAGGACATCTCCTTCGCGCAAGACCGCGAAGAGATCGGCATCCTGCTCGTCCTCGCCGCGGAGGCGGGGCTTGGTGACCGGGGTGAATGGCGGGTCGCGGAGCTCACCGAAGCCCGCGACCCCGTACACGTCCCATAGGTCTGACATGTCGAGCAGGCCACCTGACTCGTACAGCTGGCGCTCCTCGATCTTCAGCGCCGTCTTCAGCTGCTCGCGGAGCCGGGCGCTCATCGTGCTCTCGACCTCGAGGCGAACGACCTCGCCGAAGCGGCGGCGGCGAAGCTCCTCCTCCACCGCCTGGAGCATGTCGTCGGCCTCGTCCGAGATGTCGTAGTCGGTGTCGCGAGTGACCCGGAACAAGGCGTAGTCGGTGACCTCCATCCCCGGGAAGAGGGACGGCAGATGAGCTGCGATCACGTCCTCCAGGGGGACGAGCGTCCGTCCACCGTCGCCCATCGCGACAAAGCGTCCGAGCAGCTCCTTCGGCACCTTGACGCGGGCGATGACCTCGGTCCCCTGGTCGGGGTCACGGAGGATCACGGCGAGGCTCAGGGAGAGATTCGAGATGTAGGGAAACGGCCGGCCGAGCCCGATCGCCAGCGGGGTCAGTGCCGGGAAGATGCTGCTCTCGAAGATCCGGTCGAGCTCGGCGCGCTCCTCCGCATCGGCGCGCCGGGGGGAGATGACCCTGATCCCGTGCTCGGCCAGCGCCGGGCGCAGGTCCTGCTCGAAACAGCGTGTGAGCCGGCCTCGCTGGCCGATGACGAGCTGGCGGATCGAGTCGATCTGCTCGGATGGGCCCATGCCGTCGGCCCCCCGAACATCCATGCCGGCCTCGAGCTGGTCGTGAAGATTCGCAACCCGGACCATGTAGAACTCGTCGAGGTTCGACTCCCAGATCGCGCAGAACTTGGCGCGCTCCATGAGCGGAACCGATGGGTCCTCGGCAAGCTGCAGCACCCGATCGTTGAAGTCGAGCCAGGAGAGCTCGCGATTGAAGTAGAGGGACGAGTCCTCGAAGTCGGGGGCGGCCGGAGCCGGCTGCGGGGTTATCGATTCGGCGGGCTCTGCAGCGGTCGTCTGTACGTCGGAAGGCTCCATCGGCAGATAGCGATCATGCTATCGCCGGTACCGAAAGCAGCCGCAAGTGATTAATCAGGCGGCGATAAGCCGCGGCGCCCGTGAACCCGATCGTCCGGCGCCTCCGAGCGCGACCTCGTAGCCCGCAGCGAGCTGGCGCAGCGCCGCCTCCCAGGTGTTTCCCTGGACCGAGGCGAGCGCCCCTCGCGAGATCCGCTCGCGCATGAAGGGAGAGGCCGCCAGCTGCGCCACGGCGCCGGCGAGCGACTCGGCGTCGGACGGGCACAGCCACCCGGTGTGGCCGTCCGCGATCAGCGACAGCGGGCCCCCCTCGGCAACTGCGACTACCGGCAGCCCGCTCGCCTGTGCCTCCAGGATCACCTGCCCGTAGGTGTCGGTCCGCGAGCAGAAGAGGAAGACGTCGGCGCTGGCGTAGGCCTTGGCGAGCTCCTCGCGACCCAGCCAGCCGAGGAAGGTCGCGTGCTCTCCCAGCCGCGCCCGCAGAGCGTCCTCCTCCGGGCCGCCACCCGCGAGCAGCAGGTGCAGGCGCGGGTCGCGCTCGCGCGCCCGCAGGAAGGCGTCGGCGAGCAGGTCGGCGCCCTTCTCGTTGGTCAGGCGGCCGGCGTAGAGCACCTTGACCTCCCCCGGATAGGCGTCCGGATCGCGGAGCCCCGGGTCGTAGAGGGCCAGGTCCACCCCGCGGGCCCAGCGGGCGATCCGGTCGCGCTCGATCCCAAGGGCGACGAGGGACTGATCGGCGGATGGGCTCGGCGAGAGGACGACCGAGCACTGGCCATAGAAGAGGCTGAGCGCCGCGCGGGCGCCGGCCTCCAGGCGCGCGTCTCCGCTTCGAATCGCGGCGTAGGCCGCGAGCTCCGTGTGGTAGCTGCCGATCAGCGGCGTGCCCGCGATGCGGGCGATCGCCATGGCACCCACCCCCGCCGGGCCCGGCGATGCGACGTGGACGAGGTCGTACGCCGGGCTGCTCAGCGTCTCGGTCAGCTCGGGGACGCTGGGCACTCCGACACGAAGCCCGGCATAAAAGGGGACGTCGACCTCTGCGACTGCCGGCAGGCGCCGGTCGACCCGCGGGTCGGTTCCGATCACGTCCACCTCGAAGCCGGGGACCTCGTTCTCCCGGATCCGCTCGATCGTGTGAGCCACCCCGTGCATCGAGCCGGCGGCGTCGATCACGAGGGCCACCCGGCGGACATCGCCGTCGCCCGCCGCGAGCTTCGCCCGCTCCCTGCCGAGAAACGCGATCGCGGGCACGTACGGCACCACCGGGATGCACGCCTCGAACAGGCCTCGCGCGGCCTCCAGGTACCCCTCGCGGGCGGTCGCGGCATCGGCAACCCTCTTTACCGCCGCGTCGAGCTCGCGCTCGTGACGGCGGCGGGCGCGGCGGTAGAACTCCGAGTGGCTGAAGTCGTCGCGCTGCATCAGCTCGACCAGCGCCTCCGGTCCCTCGGCCTCGGCCAGGCCGACGCTCTCCAGCCATCCGCACAGCAGATCGCGGGCGGCCTCCGGCCCGAGATTGTCGGACAGATTGCCGCCGCGCTGGTTGCCGTCGCTCACCACCCGCTCGGCCAGACGCAGCACCGCGTCGGGATCGAGCGTGCCCACGGCGCCCGGCCGTGAGTCGCTCTCGCGCAGCAGCGCCCGCGTGGCGAGCGCCAGCGCCGCGTGGGCCCACTTGGCGGCGCTTCCCTGCGCGCCCTGGGCCGTCGCGGCGCCGTGTCGCACGTTGGCCAGAAACTCTTCCGGCGTCGACGCTGGGGGCGTCAGTGTCCACGTCCGCCCGATGTCGACGCCGGCGTGATCGTCAGACCCGCCGACACCCGTTCCGCCGTGGGTCTCGATGTACACCGCCGCCGGCATGTTCAGCTCCGGCGCGCGGGATCCGTTGCGGACCTCCCAGACCGGAAACAGCTCGGCGAGGCGCCTCCGGTGGCGCGGGCCGAGCGGCGCGGCGACGGCAAAGAACGGATGCGCGAGCGCGCAGGCGATCTCGCGCTCGTGGAGATAGGCCGCGCACTCCTCGACGTCGGCGGCGTGTGCCTGCAGGTACTCGTGGTCGGCCGGATCGATGCCGTAGCAGAGGACGTGCACCGCCTGGGGCTCCCCGGCGAACCAGGTGGTCAGCTCCTCGGACACGAACACGTCGTCACGGTCCGCGATCTCGAGACAGCCGTCGATCGTGTCGTGGTCCGTGATCGTCACGAAGTCCATGCCGCGGCGCTTCGCGAGCTGGTAGACCTGGTCGGGCGGCGTGGCGCACTCCGGCAGCCCGACGCTGCGCTGGATGCCGAGCTTCGTCGCCTCCGACGCCGTCGAGTGGCAGTGCATGTCCACCCTGGCGCCGTTCCCGATCCGCACCTCCGCGAGACTCATCGCGGCCCGACCGTTGCTGGGAATCATCGTTGCTCCCTCACTAGTTGACTTGTCGTCCACCAGATTCGGGGTCGGAGGGCGTCTTCGCGTTAAGCAGCGAAGAATGGGTGGTGAAGGGTCTGTGAAGCCCCTGCGTGGGCCGGGGTCAGGGCACCGGTTCGGGTGGTCTCGCAGCCTGGGCGAGCGATTGGTTCGCGAACCGATCGTCATCGGTGACCTCTGCGCCGAACCACTCGGGTGGCTCAAAGCCCTCGCCGGCGTCGATCGACTCGAACTCGACCTCGGCCGTTATGAGGCCGTCCAGCTCGCCGCCGTATACGTCGACCTCGGCGGTCAACGTTCCGAGCGGAACGTAGAAACGGCGCTTGGTGACGTGCCTGCCCTCCACCAGCTCCCATAGCGCCTGGAACTGCTGATCGCTGATCTCGATCTCCAGCTCGGCGCGCTGGATCCCGGATCCCCTCTTCACCGTGAGGAACCTCTTGTCCCCGAGGGAGCGAATCCGCACCTCGGAGTCGCCGCTGACCACCAGATACCCCTGGTCGATCTGCGCCGAGGCATGCCGTTGGAGGTCCCCCGGCGGGTCCGGTACGACGAACTTCCGCTCGATCTCAACCCCCAACGGCGCGAGACTCGCAGCGTCTGGGGCGACCTCGGTGAACTGGTGGTGAAGAAGGCAAGGCTCTTGTCGGCGCGACGGCCTCCCCGGCGAAGCAGGCCGTGGCCGCCACGAGCGTCGCGAGGAAGACGGTACGCGTCGAGTGCCTCTCCACGGCCTCACGGTACCCCTCCGTGGTTAACGGGATGGCAACCGAAAGCGGCCCTCGCTTGGCGAAGGTCATACGGTGGCTTCACCCCTAGCGAGGAGCAACACCCTGGCCCTCGTACGCGGCGCGGTCGAGGTCGAGGTGACCCTCGAGCCCCTGACCGTCGACATCCGGCGCGCCGGGAGGCCGATCATCTCCTTCCTCCGCTTCTGGAGCAGGCCGTTCGAGGGCGGTGACCACCTGATCCACCTGACCGAGGGGGTGCTCCTGGAGGAGCAGCGCGGCCCGGAGCTGGCCGCGTCTTCCGTGGAGGTCAGGCTGGCCGAGCTCGACGTGGTGACGATCGCCGGCGTGCTGGACGGCGGGGTTCGCTTCGAGCTCGAGGTCGCCCTGACCACGGACGAGCGGGTGACGATCGCATTCGGCCCAGAGGAGGGCACCGGCACCGAGCTGCGGCTCGGAGCGACCTGGGCGAGCGGCGCCGACGAGCACCTGACCGGCCTCGGGGCCCGCCACGGCGCGGCGTTCGACCAGCGCGGTCGAAGCGTCGTCCTCGGAGCCGACCGGCGTTACACCGGCCCGGACTGCCCCGACGAGATGCTGGCCGAGGGCGGGATCCCGCAGGGCGACTGCGCGCCGGCGCCCTGGCTTGTCTCGAGCGCCGGCTGGAGCCTTTGGATGGAGACCTGGGGCGCCGGCACGGAGCTCGACCTCACGGACGAGCCGACGGCGTCCCAACGAGCCGCCGCGGGCCCGCTTCGCCTGCACTTCCTCACCGATCCGACGCCGGCCGCTCGCCTTCGCCACTACCTGAGCCTCACGGGCTTTCCGATGCTGCTCCCCGAGTGGGCATACGGCCACTGGAAGAGCCGCGACGTGTACGCGCACACCCGCGACGTCGTCGAGGATCTCGACGGGTACCTCGAGAACCGCCTGCCCCTCGACGCGATCGTGCTCGACTCGCCGTGGGAGACGCAATACAACACCTGGCGCTTCAACCCGCACCAGTTCCCGGACCCGAGCGGGCTGATCGCCAGGCTCAGGAAGGCCGGGGTGCGGACCGTGGTCTGGGTGACGCCGTGGGTCAACCTGGAGTCCGTCGACGGCCAGCGCCCGCCCGGGATCGAGTCCGAGCGGCTGCATGCGCGCCCCGCGGACAACTACGCGGACGGCGCCCTCGGCGGCCACTTCGTCCGCGACGGCGACGGGCGCCCCTGGGTCGGGAAGTGGTGGATGGGGACGGGATCGCTGGTCGACTTCACCTCGCCGGCGGCGCGACGCTGGTGGCGCAGGCAGGCGCAGCGGGCGCTGGACCTCGGTATCGAGGGCATCAAGGCCGACGACGGCGAGGGCTACTACATGCCTCCCGACGCAAGGCTCGCCGACGGCCGCACCGGCGCCGAGGCGGCGTGGGCGTACGGCGATCTCTACCGGCGCACCATGCAGCGCGCCCTCGATGAGTCACACCCGGGCACCGGCGTCCTCTTCGGCCGGAGCGGATGGAGCGGGCAGCAGGCGACGGGCGTGACCTGGGGCGGCGACCAGGCGTCTGACTGGTGGTCCCTGCGGGCCCTGGTGACGGCGACGCTCACCGCCGCCGCGAGCGGCTTCTCGAACTGGTCCCATGACGTCGGCGGCTACCTCGGTCGCCGCCTCGTCGAGCGCTGTCCGCGGGAGCTGCTGCTGCGATGGGTCCAGTTCGGCTGCTTCACGCCGCTGATGCAGGCGCATGGGCGCTTCGAGCAGGAGGCCTGGCGCTACGACGACCACACGCTCGACAGCTACCGCGAGTACGTCCTGCTCCACGAGCGGCTCATTCCTTACATCCGGGCGGCGGCCGCCACTGCGGCGCGCACGGGCCTGCCGATCATCCGCCCGCTCTGCCTCGTCGATCCGCAGGATCCCCGGGGCTGGACGATGGGCGACTCGTACCTGTTCGGTCCGTCGCTGTGGGTCGCGCCCGTGGTGGAGGAGGGAGCAACGCAGCGCAGGGCCTATCTGCCCCCGGGCGAGTGGATCGAGCCGCGGACGGGCGCGACGCACGCCGGCGGCCGCGACGTCCTGGTCTCGGCGCCTGTCGATCGGATCCCGTTCTGGGTGCGGCGCGGCGCGATGGTGGTCACATACCCGGCCGAGCACGTCGCCGGCGGGCTCGGGTACGAGACCGAGGCCGATCGTCCGCTGGAGGCGACCCTATGGGGCAGCCCGCCGGGCGGGCGGGCTCAGGCGAAGCTGGCCGATGGCACCGAGGTGCGCTGGCGCCGTGGAAGCTGGAGCGTCAGCCCCGCGGGCCGCGACGTGATCCTGGCGGAGCGCTGAGCTGCCCCAGTTCCTCGGCTTTCCCTTCTTGAACAGCCACTCGTCGAAGAAGTGGCCGAGGTCCATGCCGCTGTCGGCCTCCGCCAGGTTGATGAACCCCTGGGTTCCGACGTTCCCGTAGGCGTGGTCGCGCACCCAGTCGCGCAGGACCCGGAAGAACGTCTGCGTCCCGACCTCCTGGCGCAGGGCCTCGAGGGTCATGCCGCCGCGGACGTAGACGGTGCCGTCGAACAGGTTCTTCGCGCCCCCGGGGTTGCCGGGCGGCGGGTTCCAGAACGTCGTGTTGCTGGCCGGCGTCGAGTACAGCTCGGCGAACCGCTTGCTCAGCTTCGTCCCGCCCCCGTGCTCCTGCCACATCCACTCCGCCCACGTGGCGAAGCCCTCGTTGAGCCAGATCTGGCGCCAGCGCTTCAGCGAGACCGAGTCGCCGAACCACTGGTGCGCGATCTCGTGCGCGACGGTGAGCGCATTGGGCGCCGTCTCGTAGAGCGGCCTGGTCTGCGTCTCCAGCGCGTAGCCGACGCCCGGGGCGTGGTCGACCGTGGCGCCGGTGCTGCCGAACGGGTAGGCGCCGAAGCGCGGCCCGAACAGGCGGAGGATCGCCGGAATCTGCGCCAGCGGCTCCACGGAGGCCTGCACCTCGCGGGGATCAACGGCGTCGTAGGACGGGATCCCGTTGGCCTTGGACCGGGTCACGTCGAACTTGCCCGACGTCGCCGTCGCCAGATAGGTCGCCATCGGCGACCCCTCGCGCCACTTGAAGGTCGTGTGCTTGCCGTGGGTGGCGCGACTGACGAGCGCCCCGTTGGAGACCACGGTCTTGCCCTTCGGCACCGTGGCCTGAATCGCATACGTGGCCTTGTCGGTCGGATAGTCGTTGCAGGGGAACCAGCTCGGGGCTCCCTGCGGCTCGCTCGCGACGAACGCGCCATCGTCGGTGGGGATCCAGCCGTCAGTGGCGCCATCGGGGTCGATCACCGGGCGCGGGTGGCCCCGGTACCGCACCTGGACGGTGAACCGCTTGCCCTTGCGCAGGCCGTGGCGCGGGGTGATCTTCAGCTCCTGGCCGTTGCGCTTGAACGAGGCCTTCTGCCCGTTCACGCGGAGGCTGGTGATCCCCAGGTGCCTGAAGTCGAGATCGAAGCGGGAGAGGTTCTCGGTCGCGGTCGCGAGAATCTTGGTCCGCGCCCTGATGAAGTTCGACTTCGGCTTGTAGCGGAACGCGATCCCGTAGTGCCGGGCGTCGTAGCCGCCATTGCCCGCCTTGGGGAAGTACGGGTCGCCTAGCCCCGCCGAGCCCTTGACGAACGTGACGTGACCGGCTGCGGTGCCGGTCAAGAGCGCGGTCGCCACAACCCCGCCCGCCAGAACTATCAGCAGCCGGCGCAAACCCTCAGCCGCCCCCCTCATGCGGGGCCTCGGCGCCGTTTGCCTGCCCCCCCTCACGCGCCTCGACGCCGGCCGGAGGGCGCATGGGCGGCGCGGCTGGGCGCTGGGATGGTGGCGCGGGCTCCGCCGCAGCCGTCCTCCGGGCCCGCCTGAGCTCCTCGGCCGCGGCGGCGGCGCGCAGGCCTGCCTGGCGCTCCTCGCGCTCGGCCTCCTCGAGCTCCCGCCGGGCGCGCTCGGCCCGCTTGGCGGCGCGGCGGCGCTCGCGCGCCTTCTCCAGGCGCCGGTCGGCGGAACGCTCGAGGCGATCCCAGCTTCCCGCGCGCTCCTGCTCGGCCCAGAACTCCCGGAACCGGTCGAAGAGAAGGCTGCGGCGAGCCTGGAGGTAGACCATCAGGATCTCCAGGCCGCGATAGGACGTCCGATGCGGAGCCCGGGCGGCGAGCGCCGGATGGAGATCTTCGGCCTCGCCGGCGCGCTCGCGGACCGCATTCGCGTCGGCCTCGCGAAGGTCGGCCAGGTGGCGCTCGACCCGCGGCAGCATGACGTCGCAGTCGTGGAGCTCGCCGAGAATCTCCTGCAGGTCGCGGGCCCGCCTGCGGGCAACCTCGCCGGTGCGGCCGAAGCAGAACTCCGTCGCCTCGAGCACGTAGCGCAGCCGCTTCGCCGCGATCCTCATGTCGTGCTGCTGCTTGACGCCGCCGCGCTTCAGAGCCTTCGGCGCGAGCGAGCGCATCTCGTCGAGCCGGACGATCACGATGCGCGCGGCGTTCTCCGCCAGCGACTCTCTGCGGGTCGAGCTTCTTGACCCTCCGGGCCTTCACGCCGGCTCCTCGGCGTCGAGCCCCTCGGCCTCCACCACCAGCTCCGAGAGCCGCTCGCTGAGCGCCGCGAGGCGGAGTGGCTGCACGAATGGCTCGAGGCGCTCGTTCGCCTCGGCCTGCTCGGCGCGCATCTGAACGACGAGGCTGGCGACGCCCGGGCGGTCCGGGGCGGCGAGGTTCTCGGTGAACCGCTCCAGCGCGGCGATCGTCACGTCGGCGTCGCGGCGCTCCCCGAGCGCGTCGGCGACCGCCTTGACCTCCGTCAGGGCCTCCTCGTGCTGGGCCTCGGGAAAGCAGGGCTCGAAGATCTCGAGCGCGGCTCGGAGGCGACGAGCTGGCCACGCGCATGTCGTGGACGCGCTCGATGTCGTCGGTGTCGAGCACGTTCCGGGAGTGATCGGCGACCTCGCGGGCGCGAACAGCGACCACCTTCGCCGCCGCGGCGGCATACGGGCTCCTCGGCCCGTAGGCCCTCGATCGCCCGCGCCTTCGCCATCACGTCACCTTAACGCCGGTGCGGCGCGGCTTCCGGACGCCCGGCGGGCTAGAGCGGCGCTCCGATCACCTCGAGGCGGCGGGTGAGTCCGTTCAGCGCGAACTCCCGGATCTCGCCCGAGCCCGCGCCGAGGGCGTCCCAGTCGGTTTCCGTGTCGCGATCGGGCGGTGTGAGCGACTCGGCAACCACCGGCAGCAGCTCCCCGAGGGTGGCGCGGATCGTGTCCGCCGCCTCGTCGTCCTCCCTGACCGCCTCACGAAGGAACCAGACGCCATAGCCGATGTGGCGGGTCTCGTCGTGGTGGATCTTCGAGTAGCCCTCGACGAAGCCGGGGAGCAGGCTCCTCGCGCTCGAGGTATCGCGTGATGAAGCGAAACGAGGTCAGGCCGAGCGTGCTCTCCAGGATCAGGTGGTAGATCGTCACGAACCGGACCTTCGCGGTGACGTCCCCGGGCGCGGCGACGAGCGCTTCATGCGCCTCGACCAGCGCCTCGTCGAAGATCTTGCGGAACGCGGGCGAGACCTGCTCGCGCGCGGTCGCCACGTGAGCGGCGATCACCGCCGGGCGCGTCGATCACCTCGTCGCGAAAGCGCGCGTAGAACTGCATGTGGCGCGCCTCGTCGACCTGCTGCGTGGCGAGAAAGGTCGCCTCCTCCTCGCTCCCGTAGGCGGCGACGAGGCCCGAGAACTTGGTGGTGATCCGCTCCTCGGCGACCATCAGCGAGCAGAGCGCCCAGTAGATGAGGCCCTGGTCCTCGTCGCTCATCTGCGGCCACTGCTCGCGGTCCGCGGACAGGTCGATGTCGAACGGGCTCCACTGCTGCTCCTCCCAGCGCCGGTAGAGCGTCTGGGGATCGTTGAGCTGGATCTCCGCGGTGGTCATCTCGGCAGCCGGGCCCGGATGATCGCCGACGCGGCCTGATCGTGCACGCGATGCGTCTCGGTGATCTCGACGCCCTCGAATCCGGCCGCCACGAGCTCGCGCTCGAAGTCCTCGCGGGTCAGGGCGCCGGCGATGCAGCCCGTCCACTGCTCCATGTCGCGGCGGGTGGCCTCGTCCATGTCGTCGTCCGCGACCACGTCGCTCACGGCGAACCGGCCACCCGGTCGCAGGACGCGGGCGGCCTCGCGAAACACGGCCGGCTTGTCGCCCGAGAGGTTGATCACGCAGTTGGAGATGATCACGTCGACCGAGTCGTCCGGCAGCGGCACCTCCTCGATCGTGCCCCTGAGGAACTCGGCGTTATCGACGCCGGCCTCCTGCTGGTTTCGCCGAGCGAGCTCGAGCATCTCGTCGGTCATGTCGAGTCCGTAGGCCTTGCCGCTCGGGCCGACACGACGGGCCGAGAGCAGCACGTCGATGCCGCCGCCCGAGCCGAGGTCGAGGACCGTCTCGCCCTCGTGGAGCTCCGCGACTGCGGTCGGGTTGCCGCAGCCCAGCGAGGCGAGCTCCGCGGCATCGGGCAGGGCGTCGCGCTCCTCGGAGGAGTAGAGGCCCGAGCCGAAGGCCGGCGTCTCCGCAGGCGTCCGGGACGTCGGTTCCGCAGCCGCACGACGACTCCGAGGGGCCGCAGCATCCCGGCTTCCCGTCCCCCACCGACCGGGCGGCCCCGGCGTAGCGCTCCCGGACGACATCGCGGATCTGCGTCTAGCTCAGCCATGCGCTCAATTCCTCCAGTGCCTCCGGGTTGACGTAGTAGTAGGCCCACAGCCCCTTGCGCTCGGAGCCGACGATGCCGGCCTCGCGCAGGACCTTGAGGTGGTGCGAGACCGTGGGCTGGGAGAGGTCGAAGAGCGGGACCAGCTCGCAGACGCAGACCTTGCCGGCGTGCTTTCGCAGCACGTCGACGAGCTGGAGCCGGATCGGATCGCCGAGCGCCTTGGCCACCACGGCCATTCGCTCGGCCTCGCGCCGCTCGACGTCCGGGTAGACGACCGGCTCGCAGCACGGCTGGCCTGCGGGTCGCTTGTGCTTCGGCGCCAGCTCCAGATCGACAGTCATCTATTTACATATATCAATTGAAATGATATATGTCAATCGAATATTCTCGAGGCCATGACTGCAGAGGTGCCCGAGGTCCTCTTCGTCTGCGTCCACAACGCCGGGCGCAGCCAGATGGCGGCCGGGCTGCTCGACCAGCTCGCCGGGGCCGCGTCCACGTCCGGACCGCCGGGTCGGACCCCGCCGACGAGATCAACCCCGTTGCCGTGGAGGCCATGGCCGAGGTCGGCGTGGACCTCTCGAAGGAGTTCCCGAAGCCGCTGACGGACGATGTCGTGCGGGCCGCCGACGTCGTGATCACGATGGGCTGCGGCGACGCCTGCCCGATCTACCCGGGCAAGCGCTACGAGGACTGGGAGCTCGAGGATCCGGCGGGCAAGGACCTCGAGACGGTCCGACGGATCCGCGACGAGATCGCCGAGCGGGTGCGAGCGCTGCTGGCGAGCTGCTCTCGACGAGCAGGCAGTGACGCGGCCTGACCTGGGCCGCCGGGCCCTCGCCGAGGGCCTCGCCGCCTTCGCCCTCGTCTTCGCGGGCTGCGGCGCCATCGTCGCGAACGCCGAGTACGACGGCGCGCTGGGCACGGTCGGCATCGCGCTCGTCTTCGGCCTCGTGATCATGGTGATGATCTACGCGATCGGCCACCTCTCGGGAGCCCACATCAATCCCGCCGTGACGGTCGCCTTCACGCTCACGCGTCACTTTCCGGCCCGGGATGCCACTGCATACGTCGCCGCCCAGTTCGCCGGGCGCCATCGCTGGCGGCGTTCGTTCTCCTCGCCGTCTGGCCGGGTCAGCCGGCGCGACTCGGCGCGACGGTGCCCGACAGTCGGCGTCGGCAGCGCGCTCGTCTACGAGGCGTCCTCACGGCCTTTCTGATGTTCGTGATCATGGCGGTGGCAACCGACACCCGCGCGGTCGGCGCCGCCGCGGCGATCGCCATCGGCGGCACCATCGGCCTCGATGCCCTGTTCGGCGGGCCGGTCACCGGCGCCTCGATGAACCCCGCTCGCTCGTTCGGCCCGGCGCTCGTCACCGGCACCTGGACGGACTTCTGGGTCTACGTCGTGGGCCCGGTGCTCGGCGCCGCCGCTCGGTGCCTCGCCTACCAGCTGGTTCGCGGAGACACCCAGGACACCGCCCTCGACGAGTGAGCCGGATCCTCATCGTGGGCGGCAGCGACGCGGGCGCCAGCGCGGCGATGGCGCGAGAGAGATCGACCCCGACTCACAGGTCGACGTGCTCGTAGCGGATCGCTGGCCGGATTACTCGATCTGTGGCCTGCCGTACCTGCTGAGCGGTGAGGTCTACGCCCGTGCGAGCTCGCTCACGTGAGCGAAGCCGAGCTGGATGCCGCGCGACTCGCGGTCACCTGGAGCACCGCGCAGTCGCCGTCGATGCGATGCTGGGTCGGTTGTGGCCGATACGCCGGAGGGAACCAGGCACTTCGACTACGACCAGCTGATCCTCGCGACGGGAGCCGTTCCCGTGCGCCCGCCGATCCGCGGCCTCGACGACGACGCCGTCCACCTCCTACACACGTGGACGATGCCCTGGCGGTCCAGGCGCGCTCGACGACCCGGGAACGCGGCGAGCGGTGATCGTCGGCGCTGGATATATCGGCCTGGAGATGGCGACGCGCTCCGGCACCGCGATCTGAGCGTGACTGTCGTGAGGGATTCCCGAGGTCATGCCCACCACCGACCCCCATGGGGGAACTTGTCCACGCGGAGCTCGAGCGCCATGGTGTCGAGGTCCTCATCGGTAGCACCGTCTCGGCGATCGAGCGCTCCGCGACAGGCTTGACGGTCCGGGGCGCGAAGCGCGACCTCGAGCCGACCTGGTGCTGGTGGTCGCCGGCGTCGCCTGAAACCGAGCTCGGAACCAGCATCGACCTGGGGACGGAGCCGCTGGGGCGATGGACGTCGATCAGCGCATGGCGACCAGCCTCGCCGGAGCTGGGCGGCTGGGACTGCGTCCACACCCATCACCGCCTGCTCCCAAGCCCGACCTACAGTCCGCTGGGACAACGCCCACAAACAGGGACGGGTCGCCGGTGAGAACGCGGCCGGCGGCACGCGGCGCTTCGATGGGGTCCTGGGCACCCAGGTGGTCAAGGTCTTCGGGCTGGCGGTGGCCGCCACCGGCGTACGACCGACGGTCCCTACGGCCTGTACACGCCGTTCACGCACCAAATGGTGGTAGCCGACCGCAACCGCTATTACCCGGAGCGACGCCGCTGAGGCGACGCGAGGACGCGGTCTGGCGCAGATCGTCGGCGGCTCGATGGTCAGGTCGCCAGCGATGCATCGTCGCGACGGGGACGAGGAGGTCCAGCGACCGACTGAGCTAACGGGGGGGCGGTCGCGCCGCGGCGCCGGCTGGGGGGTCTAGCGCCGTTCCGGACCGAGGAGGCGCTGCACCCAAGCGACGTCGTGCCAGCGTTCGTGCTTGAAGCCGACCTGGCGATAGACGCCCACCGGCTCGAAGCCGAGTGCGCGATGGAGGGACGCTCGCGTCGTTGGGCAACGTCATGCCGGCGATGGCCAGGTGGAATCCACGTTCAGCCAAGCGGGCCAGCAGGGCCGCGTACAGGGTTCGACCCCCGCCCGTGCGCCGACGGCCCATCTCCATGTAGACGCTGACCTCGCAGGTCCAGTCGTACGCCGCCTCGGCCGGAACGGGAGGCCATACGCGTACCCGATGACGCTCTCCGCGTCCTCGAGCACGATCCACGCGTGCCGCCGTGACGCAACCTCAATCCGCACCGCCATCTCGGCCGGGGACGGTGGCTCCGTCTCGAAGCTGATCGCTGTAGAGTGACTAGGGCGTAGATCGCGCGCATGCGGCGCCGTCATCCCCGTCGCCGCCGTAGCCGCCTGCCCTCGGTCGTCCCCATCCCGGGGGACTAGGCCGCCAGGGCCTTGGGCGCGCCGTTGCTGGCGCCGTTCAAGAGCGTGAGGATCACGCCCTCGCGCAGGCCGCCCTTGCCGATCTGAAGCGGCTGGCCGAGGAGCTCCGAGAGCTTCTCCAGGAGCAGGACTCCGGTGGGCAGGATCTGCACCCGCCGGGGATCGAGCTCGAAGCGCTTGGCAACGTCATCGATCGGGTCGCCGGTCAACACCCGGACCGCCCGCTCGAGCGTCTCGTACTCGAGCACCGTGCCCACGAGCGCCCGGAGCGAGGTCGCGCTGCCCCCGACGGCGACGGCCTGGTCGGGGCGCTCGAACTCGACATCGGCGAAGAAGTCGGCGATCGCGTCGCGCACCCTGCGGATCTCGGACGGGGACGGAGGGTCCTGGGTCAGCAGGTCCTCGGCAAGGGACCCGGAGCCGATCTTGAACGACCGCACAGCCGAGAGGCCATCGGTCACGCTTCCCAGGACGACCTCGGACGAGCCGCCGCCGACGTCGACCACCGCGATCTCCCCCTCCACTGGATGACCCAGGGTCTTGGTGGCGCCGATGAACGCCAGGCGGCCCTCCTCGTGCTCGCTGAGGATCTCGACGTCGACGCCGGCCACGCGGTTGATCTCGGACACGATCTCGTCCCGGTTGGCCGCCTCGCGAATCGCCGCCGTGGCGACCGTCCGGATCGCCTGGGCGCCGATCTCCTGGGCGAGGCGGACCTGGGTGGCCACGACCTCGGCGACCTCGTCGATCTTCTCGCGATCTATCGCGCCGTCGTGCTGCGAGGCCTTGCCGATCCGCGTGTAGGCGCGCTGCTCCATGACTTTCCGGAGCTGGCCGTCCTGCGGTTCGGCAACGAGCACGCGGGTCGTGTTGGAGCCAATGTCAATCGCCGCGCACAGCATTACCAAGGAATCTGCTCGATCTTCTCAGACCGTACGGATGAGGCCCCGGATTGTCCCGTCAGGCACCGAGATCAATGCTGCACTTTACGGCGACGGCTGGGGCTCGATGAACTCCGCCTCGGGGTGCGAGGCGTCCTCGAACTCGCGGAACAGCCCGGTGACCAGGAACGCGACCTGCTCGCCGACGTCGACGGCGTTGTCGCCGATCCGCTCCAGCGCCCGGGCGACGAGCATCATCGTCATCGCCCACTCGCGGCGGTCGGCTCGTCGCCGATCTCGATCGCGAGCTGGAAGCAGTCCTTGTTCAGGTTGTCGATCACGTCGTCCTGGCGCACCAGGTCGCGCGCCATGTCCACGTTGCGATCGGCGAAGCGCGCTTCGCCTGCCGGATCTGGGCGCGGATCGCGTTGCCCATCGTCACCAGGTTGCTGAGGAGCTGCTCGTCGGCGGGCGGCTCGTGGCCGGCGATCGGGATCAGCTTCGCGATGTTCACGCACTGGTCGCCCATGCGCTCGATGTTCTTCATCACGTGCAGCAGCGCGGCGATCAGGCGCAGGTCGGTCGCCACCGGGGCCTGCGTCGCGAGCAGCGTGAGGATCGCCTGGTGGATCTCCAGGTACCGGCCGTCGATCACGTCGTCGTCGGCGATCACGAGCTCGGCCAGCTCGATGTCCTGGTGCTGGACCGCCTCGACCGTGCGGTCGAGCGAGGCCACGACGAGGTCCAGGCCGTCGAGAGCCCGGCGCTCCAGGGAGGCGAGCTCCTCGCGGTACTCGTGCCTTGGCCTCGAGCTCCATCAGCCGAACTTCCCGGTCACGTACTGCTCGGTCCGGTCGTCGTCGGGGTTGGTGAACATCTTGTCGGTCGCCCCGACCTCGACCAGCTCGCCGTCGAGCATGAACGCCGTCGTGTCGGCAACCCGGCCCGCCTGCTGCATGTTGTGCGTGACGACCGCGATCGTCACCTTCTCCTTGAGCTGGCCGATCAGCTCCTCGATCTTCAGCGTCGCAACGGGGTCGAGCGCCGAGCAGGGCTCGTCCATCAGCAGGACGTCGGGCTCGACTGCCAGCGCCCGCGCGATGCAGAGGCGCTGCTGCTGGCCGCCGGAGAGCCCCATGCCGGGGCTCGAGAGACGGTCCTTGACCTCGTTCCAGAGGCCGGCGCCCTCGAGGGCCGACGTTCACGCGATCCTTGATCTCGCCGCGCGGCGTGCCGGTGAACCGCAGCCCCGAGGCGACGTTGTCGGAGATCGACATGGTCGGGAACGGGTTCGGCTTCTGGAACACCATGCCGACCAGCGCGCCGGACGGCGACCACATCGACCTTCGAGGCGTGAAGGTCGATGTCGTCGAGCATCACGCGGCCCTCCGACCGCGCGCCGGGGATCTCCTCGTGCATGCGGTTGACGCACCGGACCATGGTCGACTTCCCGCATCCGGAGGGCCCGATGATCGCGGTGACCCGGCCGGGCTCGAAGGCCAGGTTGACGCCCTTGACGGCGTGGTTGGATCCGTAGTAGGCGTGCAGGTCCTCGAGCCGCACGTGCCGAGTGGCGTGCATCTCCTCGAGCCCGGCGGCACCTGGCCCGTGGTGATGGGGATCGGGCGCCGGCGGCGGGCGACTCGGCCTGGCCCGGACTTCGCGGCATCGTCGTCTCCTCAGGGTCGGCCACGTTCAGCATCCCTCGGTTCGTAGTTCATCACAGGGCGCTCCATTGCATCGATCGTTCACCTACCGCGCTGCCCCAAGTCGGCGGCGCATCCGGGCCGACAAGCACTCTGGCGACGATGCTGATCAAGAGCACGAAGAGGATCAGGACCAGCGCCGCCCCCCAGGCCTGGGCGTGCTTCGCCGGCGTCGGGAGATTCCGAGTACTGGAAGATGATCACCGGGATGTTCGGCAACGCCTGCGACGGATCGGTCTGCACGGTGTCCGCGAAGATCGAGGTGGTCAACAGCAGCGGCGCAGTCTCGCCCACGGCCCGGGCAACGGCCAGCAGCGCACCGGTGATCATGCCGCTGAGCGCCGTCGGGACGTGACCGAGAGCGTGGTGCGCCAGCGGCTTGCCCCGAGCGCCAGCCCGGCCTCCTTGACCGAGCCGGGAACCAGGGTGAGGACCTCGTGACAGGATCGCGCAATGAGCGGCAGCATCACGATCGCCAGCGCCACCGAGCCCGCGAATCCGCTCTGCTTGTGTTGCGGGACGACGATCAGCCCGAAGATGAAGATGCCGTGACGATCGTCGGCACGCCGTTCAGGATGTCGAGCACGTAGCGGATCGCGAAGCTCGATCCTGGGCCCGGCGAACTCGCTGGTGTAGATCGCGACCAGGATCCCGAGCGGCACGGCCATCAGCGTTGCGATGCCGACGATGATCGCGCTGCCGACGATCGCGTTGCCGATCCCGCCGCGCCGAAGTTCGACGTGTTCTCCGGTGAGGAAGTCGAGGTTGATCTCGCCCGATGCCCTTGACCGCGACGCTGGCGATCACCAGCACCAGAACCGCGACCGCGAGCAGCGCCGCGGTCCAGGCGCTGATCTCCATCGGCGCGATTCACGGCGTGGCGTCGCCGCAGGTTGCCGCTCTTGGCCAGGAGCGGTGTCGGGTGTCGGCGGACTGGGTCATGCTCGTGCCTCCCGCCCGCTGCTGGAGGTGCGCACCAAGAGCCGCGCGATGCCGTTGAAGACCAGCGACAGCAGGAGCAGGATCACGGCAAGGTAGGCGAGCGCCGATTGGGTGTCGGAGCGCTCGCTCCCAGGTACTGCGCGGCGATCTGGCCGGCGGCCGACTGAGCCGGCAGGAAGAGGTTGGAGTGGATGCTGGGCGCTGCCGCCGATCACCTGCGAGACCGCGATCGCCTCGCCCACCGCCCGGCCCAGGCCGAGCATCACCGCGGCGATGATCCCGGGACGCGAGTAGGGGAGCACCACCGTCTTGATCATCTCCCAGCGGGTGCCGCCGAGCGCCAGCGCGCCCTCCTTGGCGGTCGGCGGAACGGTGGTGAAGATCTCCCGCGTCAGGCTGGAGACGATCGGCACCGTCATGATCGTCAGGATCACGATCGCCGGAAACAGCCCGACGGGCCAGTACTCGCTCCCGAACAGGCTGCCGATCACGGGGATCCAGCCGAGCACGGAGTGCAGCGCCGGCTCGACGTGTCGTGCAGGATGGGTCCGAGGACGATGATCCCCCACAGCCCGAGGATGACGCTCGGGATCCCCGCCAGCAGCTCGACCAAGGTGCCGATCGGGGTGCGGGTTCCACGGGGGGCGAGCTCGGTGAGGAAGAGGGCGATCGCGATCGACAGGGGTGTTGCGAGCAGAAGGGCCCCGAACGAGCTGACCGCGGTGCCGTAGAGGAGCTGGGCGGCGCCGAATTGCCCGTGCACGGGATCCCAGTTCGAGGTCGTGATGAACCCGAGCCCGTAGCTTCGAGATCGCACTCGACGCCAGGTCGACGACCTTGTAGATGAGTCCACCGAGGATGACCGCGGAGCCGATCGCCGCCAGCAACGTGATCAGGTAAAGGCCCCGATCGCCGAAGCGGTCGAGAAGACCTCGCCGCTTGCCGCCCAGGCCGGGCCCAGCGGAGGCAGTGGCGCTCTCGGTGGTCATCTCGCTCTATACTGACCGCGGAAGGGCACCCGGGGCCACACGGCGGCCCCGGGTGTCATTTCCTGCCGCATCGCAATGCCGGCCGGACCTCGCTAGCCACCGACTTGTTGAGCGCCGCCTTGCTGTCGGAGACCACCTGCTCGGCAGCGTCCCGTAGCCGAGCCCCTCCGCGAAGGACTGCCCGGGGCCGAGCGCGTAGGTGATGAACTTCTTCAGCGCGTCGGCCTTGTCCGTGCTGGTCGGGACGATCACGTAGGTGAACGTCGAGTCAGGCCATGCGTTGTTAGCCGAGGCCGGGGGATCGACGATCGAGACACCGCTGGGCGGAACGGACTTGGCGGTGGCCGCCGCCGCGTTGATCGCCGGGATGCTCGCCTTCGGGTAGTTGCCAGCCGCGTTCTGCAGCAACGCGTAGTTGAGGCTGTTGGAGGTCACGTAGGCAATCGTCAGGTAGCCGATCGCGCCGTCGGTCTTCGAGAGCGGCGGCGGCGATGCCGTCGCTGCCGTCACCGCCGACGCCGGTCGGGAACTTGACCTCGGTGCCAACGCCAACCTTCGACTTGAACTCGGGGCTGACGGAGGACAGGTAGTCGGTGAACGCGTAGGTGTCCCCGAGCCGTCGGTCCTGTAGACCGGCGTGATCTTCGTCGACGGCAGGTTGACACCCGGATTCAGCTTCGCGATCGCCGGATCGTTCCAAGCCGTGACGTTGCCGAGGTAGATGTCCGCCAGAGACCTGGCCGGTGAGCTTCAGGTTGTCGGTGCCCCACTCAGGTTGTAGGCGGGGACAACCGCGCCGAGCGACCAGGGGACCTGGATGCAGCCCTTGCACGCGCTGAGCTGATCGGAGGTCATCGGCGCGTCGGAGGCTCCGAAGTCGACCGTGCGGGCGGTGATCTGCTCGATCCCGCCGCCCGAGCCGATCGCGCCGTAGGTGACGGTGTCGCCCGTCTTCGACGCGTAGTCGGACTGCCACTTCGACATCAGCGGCGCGACGAACGTGCTGCCGGCTCCGGTGATCGGGCCACGGCGGAGAGAAGATCCGCCGGACGATGCTGCTGCTCGATCCACAGGCGGCGACGGCGATGGCAAGCAGCCCGCAGGGCGAACGGCAAGTATCGACTTGCGAGAAATCAATTCGTAGGGCTCCTTCGTCGGGTTGTCGCGCGCAGCGTCCCAGCGGCCCCGTCGGACCTGTTACCGCCGTGTGGCCGACTTGTGAAAAACCTGTGAAACCCGGAGGAGCCCGGCGAAAGGGCAATTTCGCCCAGCGCGACGGGCTAGGGGCGCGGCCGAGGATTCGAGCCCGGAGGCCTCCGTCCGTCGCGCGGCCGCGCGGCGGTCTCGGCGCCTCGACGCGGGCCGGCCTCCTCGGGCGGCCTGGCGACCTCGCGACGGCCGCCGGCGTCTCCCCGCCGCGGCACCGAGCGGCTGCGGATCGAAGCGGTAGCCGATCCCGAAGTGGGTGTGGATGTAGTCCCACCCGGGCGAGCGCTTCTGGAGCTTCGAGCGGAGCTTGCGCACGAACACGTCGACGGAGCGGTCGCCGTGGATCATCGCGTAGCCCCAGACCCGCTGGTAGATCTCGTCGCGCTCCAGCACCTTGCCGCCGTGGTCGGCGAGCACCTGGAGCAGCTCGAACTCGCGCCGGGTCAGCTCGAGGCTCTCGCCTCCCACGTAGGCCTGGAAGCGGTCGGCACGGATCTCGAGCTCGCCGGCCGACCAGCGGTCCGGTGTCCTCGCGCGTGTGGCCGCGGCGGTGGCGGCGCACCACCGCCTCGATCCGCGCCATCACCTCATCCGGGTGGCAGGGCTTCGCGACCCAGTCGTCGGCGCCGAGGCGAAGCCCGCGAACGCGCTGGGCCACGGTGGCGCCCTGGGTGCAGACGATCACGCCGAGGTCGGGGAGCATCCCGCAGACCCGCTCGATGAAGTCCCAGCCGAGCGGGCCGAGCAGCGACAGGATCGACGACCAGGGCGTTCAGCTTCATCGCCGCCAGCTCCTCGGCCGGCACCGGGCCCGAGAGCGTCCGGTGCTGGCAGCCGGCGCTCTCGAGCCGCTTGACGAGGACGTGAACGAACCCGGAGTCGTCGTCGATGATCGCTACGCGAAGTGTCGCGGTCTGGGCGCTCATAGATTGGCCGCGAGGCCGGGACCGGCTGCCGGCCCCGCCTCGCTCGTCTGAGCCGCCACCATGGTAGTCGGCGCGGTCGTCAGCGGGCATCCGTTCACAGAACTTTCACAGGGCGCTTCTCGGAATATTCACCAGCGCCGCGCGGCCGACACGAGACTGCGCGGCAGCGAGAAGTCCTCTCTCGTGCGGCGCGCGACCTCACTCCCTGCCCCGGGTCGCGCGCCTTCTTTTTTCGCGACCCGGGCGCGCCGCGAGGCGCGTCCGGGCGCGGTTCTAAACATCTACGGAGTCGGCGCTTCGACCGCCAGCCGGTCCAGCTGCACGCGGAGCGCCGGCAGGAACGCCGAGCCCGGCCGGACGGACTCGATCAGCTCGACCGACTCGCGATAGTGGCTGGCCATGCCCGTCACCGTTGTGCCCATCCGATCCTGAACGACGTCGTCGCCGTAGCGCTGGATGCCACGGCGCAGCCCGACGATGTCGGAGAGCTTGTCGGCGGCGAACACGGTTATCGCCAATCCGCCTCCCGCTCGCACCTGGTCCCGCAGGGCGGCCTTGCGCTCCTCGAAGGACTCGATCGCGGGGTCCTCGCTGAGGGTCATAACGAGCGAGCCGATCGGTTCCCCCATCTCGGCATACAGCTCGTCCTCGTTGAGGCTGCCGCGCTCGACCGCGTCGTGGAGTAGGCCGACGGCGACCAGCTCGTCGTCGAAGGCAGCCTCGTGGAGGAAGGTCGCGACCTCGACAGCGTGGTTGAGGAAGGGCCGTCCGTCCGTGGGCCGAATCTGGGACCGGTGCGCCGACTCCGCGAGCGAATACGCCCTCGCCAGCAACTGCGACTCGGTGATCCAGTCCGGAGGAGCTGGAGGTGCGCCGATTCCGCCGTCGGCGGCCAGGCCCGTCTCTCCATCGCGAGGGTTCAACCCGGTAAGTCCTAACAGATATCGCCGCCCGCGTCGAGCGGCCGGGCCAATGGTTGAAGTGCCCGGAATATCCGGCAATTCACATCCTTTTTACAGCGTCGCGAGAAACGACGGGAGACTCGGGAGACGTGAGAACAACCGGGCCAGCAGGGGTCGGATAGCGCCGTGGGCATTCTCTCCAGCACCCGAGGATCGAGGCGAACCCGGGGAGCACTCGGCTCTCACTCGCGGGGCGGCCGATCTTCTCGCTTCTTCGGCCCGGGCCGGCGTCAACCTCCAGATGACGGCCGAGCACCGTGCACGAGCTCATGATGTCCTGGCCTGAGAGCCGCGACCTTCGCGCCCAGATCACCCGGTGCGAGCAGGAGGGCGACCGGATCACCCGGCAGATCATCCAGCGGCTCCACCAGAGCCGGATCGCTCCGCTGGATCGCAGAGACATCTACGCCCTGGCCGAGGCCATCGACGATGTCGTCGACGAGATCGAGGAGGTGTCGGAGGAGATGGCCCTCTACGGCATCGAAGCACCGGTCGAGCAGGCGCAGCAGCTCGCAGCTGTCATCAGGGACTCGGGACGTGTGGTCCGGCCGGTGCTCGAGCGGCTCGGCGATCTCCCGGACCTGCAGCCGCAGGCTCGCGAGATGCGCGAGCTGGAGCACGAGGGCGACCGGATCTATCGCGAGGCGATCGCCGCCCTGTTCGACCACGGGATCGACCCGATGGTGATCCTGCGCTGGAAGGACGTCTTCCAGGGGCTGGAGGACGCGATCGACCGCACGCGATCGCTGATGGACATGCTCGTCGGATGGTCAGGAACTGCAGCCCAGGGACGTCCTCTAGCCGGCGTCAGAAGGTCGCGGGCAGGGTGTCCGAGCCGATCAGGCCCAGGATCGTGAGCCCGAGCAGCACCCGGTACGCGACGAAGACGTCGTAGCTGTGCCGGCGCACGAGCGCCAGCAGGCCGGCGATCGCCAGGTATCCGGAGACCGCCGCGGCGATCGTGCCGACGATCATCGGGACGGCGACGCCGTCGGGCAGCCCATTCGAGATTGCCTCGTAGCCCTTGAAAGCGACGGCCCCAGCGGTCACCGGCGCCAGTAGGAGGAACGAGAACCGCGCCGCGGAGTCGCGATTCAGGCCGAGGAACCTCCCTGCCGTGATCGTGATTCCCGATCGCGACACGCCGGGCGCGAGCGCCAGCACCTGCGCCAACCCGATGTACAGGCCCTGTCGCCTCCCAACCTGCTCGAGCCGCTCCCGCTGCGGGCGCCGGTCAGCGTACCCGAGCAGCAGTCCGCCCGCGATCAGGAGGATCGCGATCTGCCACGGCTCGCCGAGGTGATCCTCGATGAAGCTCTGCCCGAGCCCCCCGGCGATCACGGCCGGGATGGTGGCCACCACGATCGCCCAGGCGACGCGCTCGTCGGAGTCCGAGATGGCCCGGGCTCGAATCGAGCGCCAGAGCGCCACCAGGAGCCGCGCGATTTCCGCGCGGAAGTAGGTGAGCACCGCGACCAGAGTGCCCGCGTGGAGGGCGACGTCGAACGTCTTGTTGAAGGACTGGTGGTGCTCCAGGAAGTGGTACTGCTGCGCCCAGGGCACCAGGATCAGGTGCCCCGACGAGGAGATCGGCAGGAATTCGGTGAGCCCCTGCACGATCCCCAGCGGGAGGGCCTCGAGCGCGGACAAGACGCGCGCATCCTAGAGGCGGGCTCAGAAGGCCGCGAAGCGGATGAAGCTGACGGCGCCGGCCACGAGGCAATAGATCGCGAACGGCAACAGGGTGCGGGTCTCGAAGTACTTGACCAGGTAGCGCACGGAGAAGTACGCGGCAACGCCGCAGACAAGCATCCCGACGATCACCTGCCCGTGGATGTGATCGCCCGCCTTGCCGAAGAGGCTCGGCAGCTTGAGGACGCCCGCGGCGAGGATCACG
The DNA here is from genome assembly GCA_963710955.1 of uncultured Actinomycetes bacterium. Lineage (GTDB taxonomy): Bacteria > Actinomycetota > Thermoleophilia > Solirubrobacterales > 70-9 > AC-56. The sequence continues at coordinate 288,267 of CAVQCK010000008.1, forward strand.
GGCGTCGCCAGGAGGAACGCGAACCGGGCGCCGTCCTCGTAGCCCAGCCCCCGCCACAGCCCCCCGACCATCGTGATCCCGGAGCGGCTGATGCCGGCGAAAAGGGCGAAGATCTGCAGGATTCCGATGCGCAGGCCGTCCGCGTAGGGCAGGCGGGATATCCGCGCGTCGGACGCGTACGCCTCGGCGAGGTCGGACGCCGACCGCGCCCCGCTGGTGCTGAACTCCTGGGCGGGAGGGGCGTGCTCTTCAGCCGTGGACGGGGGCGCGCCCTCGGCGGCGCGCTGCCTGCGGGCCGCCCGCGCGGCGGCGCGCTGCATGCGAGCGAAGCGGTCGCCGGCGAGCAGGATCAGGCCGTTTATGAACAGGAACGCGCTCGCCGCCACCGGCTTGGCCAGGGCCGTCCTGAACACGTGCTCCAGGGCGACGCCGGTGATGCCGACCGGAATCGTCGCGATCACGATCAGCCACGCCAGCCGCTCGTCCTGGCCGGTGGCGGTGAAGCGTCGCTCGGAGACGCTCCTCCCCACGCTGCGGAAGAACCCGGTGACGATGCGGATCCAATCCGCCCGGAAGAACCAGAGCAGCGCCAGGGCGGTGGCGACGTGCAGCGCGACGAGGAACGCGAGGTAGAACGAGGACTCGCTGTGGGCCTCGGACGACTGCGTGACGAGCGTCTGCCAGCTGCCGCCGATCCAGGCGGGTACGAGCACCGAATGGCCGAGGCTCGAGACCGGGAACAGCTCGGTCACACCCTGGATGAGTGCGATGACGATTGCCTGAAGGTAGGAGAGCATGGGTGTGCAGGGGGCCTCGGGCTGCACCGGGCGCGCGGACCGTAGGGACGTCGCCTTTATTCAGCCTAAAGGGAAGCGCGGATTCCTCTTGAGCGAGCGGCTGAAGTAAAGTTACGCGCGTGAGCCGCGCCCGAGCCGCACGCCTGATCGCCGTCGCCGCAACATCCCTCGCGATCCTGGCGGCATTCGCGCCCTCCGCGCTGGCCGCCGACGGCGTGGGGCTGTGGGGCCCGACCAACGACAAGGTCGTCACCTACTGGGGATTCGGCCTCCTGATCTTCTTCACGGTCCTGGTCACGGTCCTATCGCTGATCCAGGGCCGCCTGGAGAACCGCAAGGAGCGCATGCGCCAAGAGCTCGAGCGCCTGCGCCCACCGGCGGCGGACTGACCGCAGACCGGGTCCGTGGCCAAGGTCCGCTACGAGCGCATCGGCGCGGCCGCGGTGCTGACGATCGAGCGGCGTGAGCGGCGCAACGCGGTCGATGCCGAGACGGCGGACCTGCTGCTCGACGGCTATCGGGGGTTCGAGGCCGACGACGAGGCCCGCGTGCTCGTGCTCGCCGGCGAGGGGCCCGAGGCCTTCTGCGCGGGCGCCGACCTGAAGGCGATCGCGGAGGCGGGGCCCGACGTCCCCACCGAGGTGATCGAGTCGGTGGCATCGCGGTCCGAGGGCCCGATGGGGTTCACCCGGCTCACCCCCTCGAAGCCGACCATCGCGGCGATCTCGGGCTGGTGCCTGGCGGGTGGCCTCGAGCTGGCGCTGTGGTGCGACCTGCGGATCGCCACCGAGACCGCGCGGCTCGGATTCACGGAGCGGCGCTTCGGCGTGCCTCTGATCGACGGAGGCACCCAGCGCCTCCCGCTGGTCGTCGGTATGGGCAGGGCACTGGAGATGATCCTCACCGGCCGGGTCATCGACGCGCGCGAGGCGTTGGGGTGGGGCCTGGTCAACGAGGTGGTGGCCGAGGGCGCGCACCTCGAGCGCGCCCTCGAGATGGCGGAGGGCCTCGCCGCTTCCCCCAGACCACGATGCTCTCCGATCGCCGCGCCGCGATCGAGGGAGCGGGGCTGCCGCTTGCGGAGGGCCTGACGCTCGAGGAGGAGCTCGGCCGCGCTTCGATCGAGACCGGCACCCGCGGCGCGCAGCGCTTCGCCGCCGGGGAGGGCCGCGGCGCGCAGGGCGCGGGCGTCTAGCCCCCGCCTCGGGCAGCCGGAACTCGCCCAGCAGGCGCTTCTCGGTCTCGCCCTCGATCGTCGCGACGACCTCGACCTGCCCCTCGAGCGGCGTGCCGCGCAGCTTGGTCGCCAGCAGGTCGTCGACCTGGAAGATGCCCGCGGAGTTGTTCATCTTGATCTCGAGCCGGACCGCGAGATCCTCGCCCGCCTCGATGAGACCTCGTCGATCGCCGCCGCCGAGAGCGAGTGGATCCCCACTCGGCCCGCGTCCACAGGCACGCGCGAGCGGCCCTGCGCCATGTCGAGCGCGTCCGCGACGCGCACCACGCCCGCCTCCAGCGTGTAGGGGTCACCGCGGCGCCGGTGGCCGATGATCGCGTGGAGGGTCTCCGAGACGACGACCGTGCGATCGGGCTCCCGGTAGGGATCGTCGAGCAGCTGCCTCAGCTTGCGCTCGGCCAGGAAGAGGCTGTAGGCCTCGTGGTCGGCGCGGTGGATCGACATGCCGACGTCGTGAAGGAGGGCCCCGCCCGCCACGACCACCTCGGCGTCGCGCCTGCCCATGTCGTGATCCGTGACCATCGCCGGCTCGATCCCCGCACGGGCCAGCAGCCGAAGCAGGCGAAGCGCGATGTTGAGCACGATCTGCACATGGACCCAGGAGTGGTCGGACATCCCGAGCCGCTCCGAGACCACCTGGGCCATGTGCCACCAGGTGCGAAGCTCGGGGTCTGCGTTGACGCCCTCGAACAGCGCCTCGAGGCGGCGGTTGCCGCGGGTCGGCGCCCGTACCCTAGCGTCGGCGATGGCGTCGGCGGGCGACTCCTCGCTCGCCCGGCCCGGCGGCGGTGCTCTCGGCCTCGTTCGCGCTCACGCCCCCAGTGTCTCAGGCGTGGCAGCGCAACTTTTGCCGCCTGGGGTGCGTTTACATTTGCGCGCGATCGTGGCCATGGAAAGGTCGAGCATGGCGAATTCTGCCCCCACACCGGACTCACGATCCCCGAATGCTCCTGCACCGTCTGCCTCGAGGCGCAGATGCGTCGCCACCACCCGAACGGCGCCGAGGCCGAGATCCGCATCACGGGTAGCGCGCGGCTCGAACGGCGCGGGCAGGACCAGCGCCGCGCCGCCTGACGCACGCCTCGCAGCCCGCGCAGGCTTGACCCGGTTACAGTCCCCCCGTGCCGAAGGGAAGCGGGCTGCTGTCGATCGAGCGTCACGACGAGGTCGCGGTGGTGACCCTGCGCCGGCCCGAGAAGCGAAACGCGCTGTCGATCGAGCTTCGCGTCGAGATCGCAGACGCCTTCGGGCGACTGTCGCCGACGACCACGTGGGCTGCGTGGTGCTGACCGGGGCGGGCACGGCGTTCTGCTCGGGCATGGACACGTCCCAGTTCGGTGGCGACCTCGAGAACCGCAGGCAGCTGGTCGAGACGAGCACCCTCGCCTTCGAAGCGGTCGGGGAGTGCCGCCGCCCGATCGTCGCCGCGGTCAACGGCCCCGCGATCGCCGGCGGGTTCGCGCTCGCGCTCCTCTGCGATCTGCGGATCGCCTCGACCGACGCCGTTTTCGGCTACCCGGAGCTCCCTCGCGGGATCCCGCCGAGCTACGCGGCCGCCCGCGCCGTGCTTCCGGCGACCGTGGCGCAGGAGCTCTGCCTGACGGGTCGCCTGGTCAAGGCCGAGGAGGCCCAGAAGCTGGGGATCGTCCGCGAGGTCGTCCGCGGCGACCTGTGGAGCGGGCATGGAGCTCGCCGAGCGGGTCGCCGGCCTGCCCCGCAAGGCGATGCTCGAGACGAAGCGGCGAACGCTGCTCGAGCGGCGCCACCTCTGGGGCTTCCTGTTCGAGGACGAGCAGCGGGTCTTCCGGCGCGCGCTGATGGGCCGGACGCGGAGGAAGAGCCGGAGCGAAGGGCGCGGCGGCGTAAGTTCCGCAGGGCCCCAAACAGGCAAGCAGAGAGACATCGGTCGGTGCCCGGTTGGGCTCCGTCGCACGCCGAGAGAGCGAACGGATGTGAGTGAGTGACCGGGGGCGATATGCAGCCCCAATCACTCACTCGGTGCTGCAGTCGGTTACGAGCCGCAGATCGGCCACGGGCTGGAGCCGCTCTGCGAATAAAGCAGCGCCGCCCGGTACGTCTGCTCGGCCGCCGAGGCCGCGCCCGGGTCACCGGAGCCTCCAACGGAGGCCCAGGTGCCGTAGTCGAACTGGTAGAGGCCGTGGTAGGTCCCGTCGGCGGAGACCGCGGTGGGGTCGCCACCGGACTCGCAGGCGGCGATCGCCTGGAGCGTGGAGCTCGAGACGCCGACCGACTCCGGCGACGGGAAGCCGCCGTCGGTGGAGGCCGAGGCGCCGGAGGCCAAGCCGCTGTCCGTCGCGGGGCGGCCTTCGCCTCGCGCACCGCCTGCTGATGCTTGATCCGCTGGTGCGCCTGGCGCATCAGCTGGTTGAAGTGCTTGGCCGGCTTCGCCAGCACTGCCACCCGCTGGTGCGAGTGGTTGCCGTCGGCCCGCTCGTGCCCGGAGGTCTGGGCGGCGGATCCACTCGGCTGTGTGACGATGCCGAAGGTCAGCGCGACCGCACCGGCGGCCGACAGCCCTCTGATAGCCACGGACATGGATGAACCACCTCCAATTGGATGCACCGGCCGCGCTCATCGCGGAGCCGCGCGGCACCAAGGCAGCCGCTGGTGCGGTGCCTCACATGTCGCTCCGGCCTGCCGGGCGTTCGCTGCCCTCGGGCGTGCTTGGTGACGGCGCCCTGTCAGGCGCCTGCCCTAGGGGTGTTCCGTAACGGTGGTGAAGGGCGGCTGTCTAACGTGCGTCGACGCGCTGACTTTGGTTACTGAGCTCACACGGCCACGCCTGGCCAGTCGGTCAGCAGTTGCCCTTCTTCTCGGTTGGGCTCTGCAGCCGCCGGCCGCAGAATCGGGGCACGGCCGCGGCACGCGCGACGCTGATGAGGGTGGCCGCGGGCGAGGCTGCCGAGGACGTTCCGGCTGCACCGCCCGCCGAGGATCCTCGCCTTCTCGAAGCAGGACGCGGCAAGCCCCGGCTTTCGCGGCGCCGTCCAAGCGGCACGCGACAGCGGCTTCGAGCCGGTCATCCGGCTGGCCGGCGGCCGCGCAGCGGTCTACCACGAGAAGACGCTGGCGCCGCGGGGCCGTTCCCGACAGCCGCCCCTCAAGCTCGCACGGAGCACCGATTCAGAGAGCTCGCGGACCTGCTCGCCCACTCGACTCCTGACGCTGGGTGTGGACGCACGCGTCGGAGAGATCCCGGGCGAGTACTGCCCGGGGGCTTGCAGCGTGAACGCGCGCGGCGCGACGAAGCTCGTTGGAACCGGCCAGCGGCTCATCGCCCGGGTGGCCCACCGAGGCGCCGTGATCGTCGTCGGCGACAGTGCCGGGGTGCGCGATGCAGGGATTCCTGTCTACGAGGCCCTGGGCCTCGACTGGAACCCGGCCACCGCGGGCAGCATCGAGAGCGAGGTCGCGGGAATCACGGTCCAGCATGTGGAGGACGCGATCCTCGCCGGACTCGGCGAGCTCTATGAGCTGCGCGAGGCCCCCACCGACCCGGAGACGCTCGCCCTGGCCGAGCGCCTGAAGAGTCCCACCCACTCGGTCGAATGAGACTGCTCGCCTTCAGCGACCTCCACGTGGACACCGGCCAGGCCGAGAGGCTCGTCGCCGCCAGCGAGGGCGCGGAGGTGGTCGTGGGCGTCGGCGACTTCGCGTCGGTTCACTCGGGTTTCTAGGAGACCATCGCCGCGCTGGGGCCAATCTACCAAGCCGGCCGTCCTTGTCCCCGGGAAAGACGAGACCGAGGACGCCCTGGACGCAACGCATGCGACGACTGGGAGAACGCCGTCGTGCTCCATGGCGAGTCGTACGGCGATCGACGGGGTCGAGTTCTTCGGCCTTGGTGCCGGAGTCCCCGTCACCCCATGGGACTGGAGCTTCGACCTCACCGAGGGGGAGGCCGCGGTGAAGCTGGCCGCATGCCCGGGAGCGCTGCGTGCTGGCTGCTCGACTCGCCGCCCCGGGGCCACGTGGACAGGAGCGGCTGCGGGCGACCACCTGGGAAGCGTTGCGGCGCTCGACGCGATCGTCGCGAAGGAGCCGCGGCTGGCGCTCTGCGGGCACATCCACGAGTCCTGGGGCGAGCGCTCGGAGATCGGCCCGACGGAGGTCGTCAACCTGGGGCCGGCGGGCACCTTGCTCAACGCCTGAGCGGACGCGAGAAGGGCTCCCGGCCGCGTCGGGACTAAGCCGCGATCCGGGAGCCCTCTCAGTTACTGGCACTACTGAACCGGTCCTGGCACAAATGGGGCATCCCTGCCCACGCGGCTGGCGATTGTCGCGGCTGCCGAGCGGCCGCACCATCGTTCGATCGAACGATTCTGCGTCGTAGACCTCTCCTCAGCCGATCGGGGGATCAGATCACCAGCCGATCGGCTGATGTCGCCTCAGCCGATCGGGTGAGACTGAGAGGCGTTCAGGAGTCCTGGGGGGCGCCCCGGAGGGTCATGCCCTGCTCCGAGTCGAACTCGAAGCGCATGACGAAGAGCTCGTCGTGAGTGACGGACCAGCGGTCCGCCAGCCGCTCGACGAGCTTCAGCCGCCAGGGGGTGAGCATGCTGCGCTCGAGCTCCACGGAGTCCGCCCTCGGACCGGTGGGTTGTGAAGTCCCGGTCGTACAGCCGGACGGCGACCTTGGAGCGGTCGGCCCGCAGCTCGATCTCGAACGGCGCCGACGGCGGCGACCCGGCCGGTCGGTTCCGCTGGTCCCCACCGACGAGCACGGCCACCTGCTCGAGCACGACCGGATCGCCCTCTGCGATCAGGTCGCCAAGGGCGTCTCGGACGTGGGTCACCGAGGTTGGGCCCGCCGGAACCGACAGGGTCAGCCGCGCCTGGTCAGGTCCGAGCTTCTCCGCGTGGGACCCGTTCGATGACCCGTCCTGCCCGATTGCTTCCGGTTCCTGCCTCGTCAGTTTCGGTCTCCTTACCCGCTGCGGTTCGGCCCACCGATACTGAACACAGACCTGGATTCCTGAACATAGTCCATTCGAACGTTTGTGGGGTTGATGGCGGGCCCACCAATCGGGGGATGCTGCCGCTAGACGATTGGAGGGTCTTGCCCTTGCCTATCCGGAGCCGATCGGCATCGAGGCCCGACGAACAGACCCCTTGCCAGCCGAGCTCGAGACCTCGCCGTCACCCCCGATCGCCTGCATGCGCTGGATCGTCGACGCGAGCCCGATGTGGCCCGGCGGGAGGGCGGCCTGCTGGCGGCCGGGCGGGATCCCCACCCCGTCGTTCGCCACTCCCAGGCTCGCCTGGCCGCCATCGCGATCGACGCTCACCGCGCAGCGCGACGCATTCGCGGTGCTCGGCGACGTTCGCAACCAGCTCACGGCAGACCGAGAGGACGGAGCTGGTCCTCGACCCCCGGCCGCGTCCGGCTCGACGCGGACCGTGTAGCGAAAGCCGCCGCGGGTGGCGCCCTCGCGAACAATCGCGCCGATCGCCGTCTGCAGATCGCCCTGCTGGTGGGTAACGGGATGCAGCGCCGCCACCGCCTCCCTGAAGCTGGTTGATGGTGCCATCGAGCGCGGTGCTGGGCCCGGGTGACGCCCTCCCTTCCGGGAGCCGCCTCCAGGAGGTCCTGGTGGGCGGCGAGGAGCAGCTCCAGCGCGTCGTCGTGGAGAACCTGCGCGATGCGTTGGCGCGATAATTCCTGCGCGAGCATCAGCTGTGAGACGAGCTCGCCGCGAGCCTGCGCGAGATCGGCGATGGCGCGGCTCTCGTCGAGCGCACGCTCCTCGGTGCGCTTGACGTCGGTGACGTCGCGGATGTAGCCGGCATAGATGGGCTGAACCACTCCCGGCACGCGCCGAGCAGCCACCTGTACGGGGAGCGTCGACCCGTCCTTGCGCATCGCCGTCAACTCCACGCGCCGGTCCAGCCGTCCCCGCCGTTCCGTCGGCCGTGGATCGAGCTCCCAGCGGTACTCGTCGCGGAGGTCCGGCGGCGCGACGAGGTCCGCCAGCTCGCACCCGATCGCCTCGTCGGCCCTGTAACCGAAGGTGGCCTCCGCGGCCGGGTTGAACTCCAGCACGCGCCCCCGATCGTCGATCGCGACGACGCAGTCCAGCGCCCCGTCGAGGAGGGCCGCCTTGAGCCCTTCGGATCCCTCGCGCCTGGACTCGACGCTCACGCTACCGAGGAACCCTCGTCGCATCCCCTCCGCGACGGCTGCCGCCCGCTCGGCGACGCCGAGCTTGTCGTAGATGGCCTGGAGATGCGATTTGACGGTGGCCGGGCTGAGGTGAATGCGCTCCGCGATCTCGGGCGCCGAGCGCCCGGCGGCGACCAGCTTGAGGACCTCGCGCTCGCGTGAGGTGAGGACGGGGCCCTGCTGGCCGCGCTCGCGCTCGTGCAGCTCGCTCGCCAGGCCCGTCTGGACCTCCGGGGCGAAGGCGGTGCCCCCGCCGGCGACTGCCGCGATGCCGTCGCAGATCTCCTGGCGCGCCGCCTGCTTCGAGAGATAGCCCTCGAACCCGCGGCGACCGCCCGGTAGGCGAGGTCGCTGTCGAGGTGGGCCGAGAGCAGGAGGACCTCGGTGTCCGAGCTGTCCCTGCGAACGGCGCCCAGCACCTCGAGGCCGTCGAGACCCGGCATCCTGATGTCGAGCAGCGCCACGTTGGGTTTCAGATCGCCGATCTCCTCGAGGGCGTCGCGGCCGTTGCTGGCCTCGCCGACCAGCTCGAGGTCGGGGCGCTCGCTGATGGCCCGCACCGATCCCGTCACGGTAGACCGGGTGGTCGTCGGCAACGAACACCCGCACCCGATCCCGACCTCCTAGCGCTCAAGCCTCCTCCTGGGATCACGCCGGCCACGGACACCATCGCGTCCTGTTCGATCTCCGGCTCAGGCTAACCCGAACGCCTTAGAAAAGGGAATGAGCAGGGATGCGAAGCGCGGCCAAGAAACCAGCCCCGGCGACCATCCGGAGGAGGGGGGCGTCGGCTGGTTTCGAACCCCCTCCCAAAAGAGTGGGAGCGCCGCGCCTGTAGATGGACCGGCGCGGCGCTCCCGGGTCAATCGTGTGGCTGGCAGCTCGCTCATCCAGCTCCAGCGATCAACCAGTGCGGAGGATGGCTCCACACATCCTCGCCAGGCACGCGCCGGGGCGCAATCCTCCGGTCGGACGTTTTAGCGGATGAACCGGGCACCCTGCGATCGGTGGGGGATCGATCCTCCGATCGGATGATCGGTGCCCTCGGAGAGCTCTCGGGGCTCGCTCTGGGAGCAGCCTGGCTCGCGCCGGTCGCTCATCCCGCAGCCGGCGGCCTAAAGCAAAAAAGCGCGCTGGGACGGCGTCTCGCCGCCCGCCTGCTCACGTACAGCGAGACGAGCCCCACGGCCTCGAATCGGCTGGTCAGCCAGCCTTGGGGAGATCCTCGAGCACGGCCATCGCCGCGTTGCGGCCGTTGAGCGCGATCACCGAGCCGGCCGGGTGGGTCGCCGCGCCGCACAGGTAGAGGCCGTGGACGGGGTGCGGTGATCGAGGCGCCGGTCCCACATCTGGTCCGGCAGCGCCTCGCCCTGGAAGATGTGGCCGCCGGTGAGCCCGATCCGGCCTCGATGTCGGGCGGCCCGAGCACCTCGAGCTACTCGACGCAGTCGTGCACGTCGGGCGCGTAGGCGGCGATCGCGTCGAGGATCAGCTCGCCGACCTCGGCGCGGCGCGCGTCCCAGTCGCCCTCGGCGAGCTCGTAGGGCGCGTAGTGGGCGAAGACGCTCATCAGCGTGGTTGCCCGGGGGCGCCACCGAGGGGTCGTAGGCGGTCTGGAAGTAGAGCTCGGCGAAGCCGATCGCGGGCTCGCCGCGCCGGCACGCCTCGAATGCCTCCTGGCAGGCGTCCAGCCCCGGCGTGATCGTGACCATCGCGCGGTGCGGGGGGATCCGTCGGCGGCGGCGGTGAAGGTGGGCAGCCGGCTGAGCGCCGCGTTCAGCTTGACCACCGGCGAGTCGCGTCCGCCAGCCCTCGATCCGCTTGGCGATAGTCGGCCGGCACCGTCCGGCGTCCGAGCATCGCGAGCGTTCGCTTCGGGTCGGCGTTCGAGACCACCGTCGGGGCCGGATCAGCTCGCCGCTGTCGAGCTCGACCCCCTCTCCGGGGACGATCCCGCCGACCGGGACCCCGCCGGCGAGCGTCGCGCCCGCCTCCATGCGCCGCCTGCGCGATCGCGAAGGAGACCCGGCCCATGCCGCCCTCGACGTAGCCCCAGAAGGAGCCGTGCCCGAGCAGGTCGCCCTGATGGTGCATCAGCTTCACCGACGCGGTGCCGGGGTCGCGCGGGCCCGGCGTAGGCGCCGATCACGCCCTGGCCGAAGAGCGCATGCTTGAGCCGCTCGTCGTCGATATAGCGGTCGAGCGTCTCGGCGATCGACTCCTCGAAGACGATCGAGATCAGCTCGGCGTCGTTGCCGAGCAGCTCCTCGATCTCGCTCCCGGGTGGGCGAGGAGCCGCCCAGGTGTCCCCGCGCAGGGCCGTGGCGCAGCAGCCGCCGGCAGCGCTCGAACAGCTCCTCGTAGGCGTGCAGGCCGCCGATGTCGCGCTCGGAGAAGCCGTCTCGCGCAGGTGCTCGGCGGTGCGGTCGCGGTCGAAGAAGACGGCGAGCGACGGCCGTCCGGGAGCGGGCACCAGAGGTTGGGGTCGGCGGCGAAGACGCGATAGCCGTGGCGCTCGAGCTCCAGCTCGCGGATCACCAGCTCGTCGAGCAGGCCGACCACGTAGGCGCAGGGGCTGACCAGGTAGCGCGGTCGGCGAAGGGCCGCTCCAGCGTGCAGGCGCCGCCGAGCTGCTCGCGGCGCTCGAGCACCAGCACCGAGCGGCCGGCCCGGGCGAGGTAGGCCGCCGCCGTGAGGCCGTTGTGGCCGCCGCCGACGACGATCGCGTCCCAGTCGCGCGCCGCGAGCGCGGAATGGGCGCCGGGAGCCCCACCCTTCCCAGCACCGCGTTGACGTCGATCACCGCGGCCAGGCTAACTGGAGGCGATGGAGCGCGTGAGCCCGCAATCCGCGACCATCACCTGCCGTGAGCGACGGTGAACGTCAGGAGCTGGATCGGCCGGACGACGACAACGGGGAAAGAAGCTGCGCGACCGCTCGCCGCACGGACTCGCGCCCGCAGCTCGTGGCGACCGCCAAGTTCATCCGCCGCCTGCTCCCCGGGGACGATCGCTACGGCGACGCGCTGTCGACCAGCGGCGGGCAGATGCCGGAGCGGATCGGCCGGCTGGTGTCGGGCGTAGAGCCCGAGCGTCCGAGCGCCGTACGCGAGCTCAGGCTGGGTGCACTGCAGGCGTGGCAGGCGCTCTCCGAGGCACAGGGCCGCGGGCGAGGGGACGTGGACGTGGCGATCCTGTTCACGGACATCGTGAAGTTCTCCCCGTGGGCCCTGGAGGCGGGCGACGAGGCGGCCCTCGAGCTCCTGCGCCAGGTGGCCACGGTCGAGGACGAGGCGATCTCCGCTCACGGCGGAAGCCTGGTCAAGCGGCTCGGCGACGGCGCGATGTCCGTGTTCGGCAGCGCGGACGACGCGGTCCGGGCTGCGCTTCAGACACAGCAGGGCGTCCGCGAGGTCGAGGTCGAGGGCCACACCCCGACCCTGCGCGCCGGCGTCCACGTGGGTCGCCCGCGCCGAGTCGGCGGCGACTACCTCGGCGTGGATGTGAACATCGCGGCGAGGGTCGGCGAGTGCGCGAAGGCGGGCGAGGTCCTCGTTTCTGAGCCGGCACGCGTCGCGATGGACGCGGAGGTTTCCGCTTCGGGCGCCGGCGACGCCTACGCGAGAGTGGGGCCCCGCGGAACCTGTCGGTCCATTCGGTGACCGCCGCTTAGGGGTACCGCATCCGGACGAGCGGGTCCGCCGACACGCTGTCGTCGGGGTTCTCGAGCGGGGCGGCCGTGCCGTCCGCCAAGACGCCCGGCTCTCCAGGGTGCGGCAGCAGAAGCGGGTCGTCGGGGATTACGTCGACCGCCGGGTTCTCGATCGGGCTGCCGGAGCGCTCGGCCCCGGTAGCCAGAGACCCGCCGATTGAGTCGTCCTCCGCATTGCGGTGGTGAGATCCATCTCGCCAAGCGCATTCCCACCTCGCCGAGCGACAAACCTGCCGAAATGGCCAAATTCGAAGCCCGGGATGGCCGGTTGCTCCCTTCACGGTCCGCGGACGCGCGACGCAACGCCGTAGCCTCGACATATGGAGCCGGGACCCGTCAGGCTGCGCGTCGCCGACCTCGACTCGCTGCGCGAGTTCTACGAGCGTCGGTGGGGCTCCGCCGGATCGACTCGGGGCACGGCGTCGCGCGCCTCGGCTCCGACGGCACCCCCGTCGTGGAGCTCGACCACCGCGCGGATGCCCCGCCCCGGCCGCCGGGGACCACGGGCCTGTTCCACCTGGCGATCCTGGTTCCTAACCGCGCCGCGCTGGCCGCGGCCCTCGCCCGCGCGGTCCGCGCCGGTGGGCGAATCTCCGGGGCGTCCGACCACCTCGTGAGCGAGGCGCTCTACCTCAACGACCCCGAGGGGAACGGCATCGAGATCTACCGCGATCGCCCCCGCGCCGAATGGGAACGCGACGGCGGGGAGATCCGGATGTCGACGCTGCCGCTCGACGTCGACGGGCTGCTCGGCGAAATGCGTGAGGACGAGCCGGAAAGCGGGATGCCGGATGGGACGCGAATCGGCCACGTTCACCTGAACGTGGCCGACCTGGACGCCGCGGAGCGCTTCTACTCCGGGGTGCTCGGCTTCGACGTCACCGTGCGCGGCTACCCCGGCGCGCTGTTCCTGTCGACCGGCGGCTACCACCACCACATCGGCGTGAACACCTGGGCCGGACCCGGGGCGCCCGCCCCGCCGGCCGGGTCGCGGGGCCTCGAGTGGTTCGAGCTCACCGTCGACGACGCGCCCGGCTCGCCGCGCTCGAGCGGCGGCTCGGCGACGCGGGCGCTCCGATCGAGCGTCGCCCCGAGGGCATCCTGACGCATGATCCGTCGGAAAACGGCTTGCTTTTGAGGAGCGCGACGAGCCCAATTGACCCGCGGATTCTGCGCTAGCCGCGTTCGGCGTTGGCCCAGCGGGCAGATCTAGTCGCCTCGCGGGCGGGCCGTGTACCACCTGGCTGAGACGCCTAATCATGTCTCCTCGGCCCGGCGGGTCGCCGCGCTGAGCGCCTCGCCGCCCACCAGCCGCTCGAGCCCGCCGACGATCACCCAGAGCGCCCGGAGCCGAAACGCCGCGCCCCGATCGACGGGGCTGATCCGCGACTCGTTGCACACCGCGGCCTGACCGTCTCCCTCGGGCTCGACCCAGTCCGCGAGCAGGACCCGGACGGTTCCCGGCTCGTCCCACTGGAGGAAGTCGTCGGGCCCTCGAGCCTCGGGTAGTCGCGCCGCAGGGTCCAGAGACGGCCGCAGAGACCGGACACCGACCACCGCTCGCCCTCCGCGAGGACGGTGAACGGGTATGACCGAAGAAGGTCTCGAAAGGAGATGTCCGCCGGGGTCTCGGGGATCCGCCACCGCACAGCGCGCCCGAGCCTGGGGGCCTCGGCGATCGTCACCTCGGAGGCCGCCCGCCAGAGCTCGTCGGGGTCGGCACGGGCGCTGCGGCGATGGCGGCCGCGTACCTGCGGATCCGGCAGCCAGGCATCTAGATCGATCATCCGCCTATCGCTACCCAAATCTACCGATGCGGTTATATTCCCCGCGGGGCCGGAGAGAGAGATGGACCTGGTAAGGCATAGAGCGCTGGCAGCGACCCTCGGTTCGCTCTGCGCCGTCGTGCTCGCCGGCTCGCTTGCGGCAACCGCGAGCGCGGCCGCACCCAAGCCGTTCGGCCATGCGTGCCAGGCTCAGGACGGCGCTCGCTTCTGTCCAACGACCGACCTGGCGCATCGCGTCCCGACCTGGGACGGCGTCCCGCTCGACGTCGACGTGACGCTGCCTGCGCAGGGGACCGGCCCGTTCCCGACGATCGTGATGCTCCACGGGTGGGGCGGCAGCAAGACCGACTTCGAGTCGAGCACGCCCCAGGGCAACGGCTCGACCACCTACGACTACAACAACAACTACTACGCGAAGCTCGGGTACGCCGTCCTCAACTACACGGCCCGGGGCTTCGGCAACTCCTGCGGCGGCGGAACGAGCGGCGATCATTCGGGTGCCTGCGGGCAGGGCTACATCCGCCTCGCCGACACGCGCTACGAGGCCCGGGACACCCAATACCTGCTGGGCAAGCTGGTGGACGAGGGGATCACGCAGCCGAACGCGATGGGCGTCACCGGGATCTCCTACGGCGGCGGCCAGAGCATGGAGCTCGCGTTCCTCGACAACAAGATCCGCAAGCCCAACGGCACGCTCGTGCCCTGGAAGAGCCCCAAGGGCACGCCGCTCCACATCGCCGCCGCCTGGCCCCGCTGGCCGTGGTCGGACCTGGTCGACGCGCTGCTTCCCAACGGCCGCTTCCTGGACACGGACATCGCCCCCGAGGCGCAGAGCCTGAACCCGGTCGGAACTCCCATCCAGAGCTACCTCGCGGGCCTCTTCGCGCTCGGCAAGTTGAACGGCTACTACTGCGGCACCGCGCCGGCCTCCACGCCGTGCACGAACCGCGACGCCAACCTGCCGATGAGCTTCGCCGAGATCCAGGCCGGACAGCCGCTGAGCGCCGACGCGAAGGCCGAGCTGAGGCGCACATATGAGTTCCACGACGCCTATGCGCTGCGGTTCGTGACGGGGCATTCGAAGCCCGCGCCGCTTCTGATCGAGAACGGCTGGACGGACGACCTCTTCCCGCCCGAGCACGCGCTGCGCGCCTATAACTACCTGCGCACGGCGTATTCCGGGTTCCCCGTGAGCCTCCAGTTCGGCGATCTCGGCCACAGCCGAGGGGCGAACAAGGCAGGCACCAACAAGTATCTGAACAACCAGGGCTCCCGGTTCTTCGCCGCCCACCTGGCGAACTCTGCGAAGGGGCCGGCTCCGGGATCGGTGACGGCGTTCAGCCAAACCTGTCCCAACACGACACCCGACGGCGGGCCGTACAAGGCGCGGACGTGGGAGGCGCTGCAGCGCCCGGGCGTGACCTTCGGCTCCGACGCGGCGAAGACGTTCACGTCTGCCGGCGGGAGCTCCTCGGTCGCCAGCGCGTTCGACCCGATCGCCGGCACCTCGGACTCCTGCAAGACGATCGCGCAGACCAACGAGCCCAACACGGCCACCTACCAGCACAAGTTCAGCTCGCCGATGAACATGATCGGTCTGCCAACCGTTCACGCCAACATCGATACGACCGGCAATTTCGGGCAGATCGACGCCCGCCTCTGGGACATCAGCGGCGGCCAGCAGCGCCTGATCAGTCGCGGCGTCTACAGCCTGAAGAACAACCAGTCAGGCCAGATCGCCTTCCAGCTCCACGGCAACGGCTGGCGGTTCGCCGCGGGCGACGTCGCCGAGCTGCAGCTGCTCGGCAAGGACGCCCCCTACTACCAAGGGGGCAACCAACCGTTCACGGTCAAGGTGTCGAAGCTCCGGGTGAGCCTGCCGAAGCTGGCGGGCGGGTCCGCCGGCTCTCCGTAGCAACGCTCAGCCGTCGCCGCTGGGCGGCACCGTCTTCGCGAGCCACTCCCTGAGGTCCGGGATGATCGCCGGGTCGATCGTGTGCGGGACCGGCGACTCGCGATAGAGGACGTCGGCGCCGGCGGCCTCGAGGCGGTCCCGGGCGTCGCGGCCGAACTCGACCGAGATCACCTCGTCGGCGCTGCCATGGGCGATCGCCACGGGCAGGCCGCGGGCCCGCTCCAGCTCGAGCTCGAACCCCTCGACGGTCGGGATGAAGCCGCTGAGCGCCATGATGCCGGCGGGCGTCGGGCGGCCGGGCCCGAGCCCGATCGAGTACGACATCACCGCCCCCATCGAGAACCCGCCCAGCACGATCCGCTCCCAGGGGATCCCGAGCTGCCTCGGGCAGGCAGGTCGAGCCACTCGCGACACGCCGGCGAGGCTCTCGAAGAAGGTCTCGCGGTCCGGGTAGCCGACCTGCCTCACGATGTACCAGTGCGCGCCGCCCGGCGGGAGCGACAGCGGCGCCCGCGGGGTCAGCCCCACGAGCCGATGCTCGGGGTCGAGCGCCTCGAGCAGGGGCACCAGGTCGAACTCGTCGGTGCCCCGCCCGTGGAGCAGGACCAGACGCGCCGTCGGGCGCTCCGCCGGCGGGCCGGAACTGGTGTGGCCAGTCCTCAAGGCCCGGGCTCACGCCCCGGCCCGAGGCTCGCGGCTGGAAGCGGCGACCGCGCCTACCGCAGAGGCCATTCGGCTGCGACGTGTTGCACCGGTTCTTCCGGAACTTGTTGCCGTTGCCCTGGCCGTCCCACACGATGTCCGCCGGCTTGTTCTTCAGAGCGTGGTTCTCCAGGATCCGGTTCTTGGAGGCGACGCTCCCGCCGAGCGGCTTCGTCGAGGCGACGACGATGCCGCCCGCAAAGGGCGCGCCGGGCTGCGACGGCCGGTTGCTCAGCACCGAGTTGTGTCTTGACGACTGCTCTTCTTGGCGCCGAGGACGCCGATGCCCGTGCCGGAGATCGGGGGGGCGCCGCCCGTCGCCCTTGCAGAAGTGGTTGTTCGAGTTGGCCTCGTTGTCGCGGATCCGCCAGTTGAGGACGCCGCCGGGCGCGCCGGTGTTGAGCAGTCCGATGCCGAGGCAGTTGTGCACAGCCTCGTTGCTCATCGCCCGGCCGTGCGACGAGTCGCGCAGGAAGAATCCGAAGCTGCCGTTGTCACGGGCGCGGTTGCCGCGCAGGATCGCCCGGGACTTCGGCGAGTCGCCGACGTAGAAGCCGGCCTCGCCGCCGCCCACGGCCAGGTTGTGGAGGAACTTGGTGCGGATCGAGCCGAACGCCGCGGCGCCGTACTCCGCGTTGGCGACGAACTTGTTGTGGTCGAAGCGTGGTGCGCTTCGCGTCGAAGGCGACCGCGCCGAAGTCCTTGAATCCCCGGATCTGGAAGCCCTCGATCACGGTGTCCTTGGTGCGGACCTTGCGGCTGCCGTTCTTGTGGGGCCAGGATGCAGATCCCGGCGGCGCCCTGCCCGCAGCGCTTGGTGTCGCCGGGCTTGATCAGGCTCCCCTTGTTGCGATCGATCCCGGAGCCCTTCAGCGTCAGGCCGTTCTTCGTGATCTCGACGCTCCCGTGGTAGATGCCCTGATGAACCTTGATCACGTCACCCGAGCGGGCCTCGTGGACCGCGTGCTGGATCGAGTCGCCGGGGAAGACGTCGATGGTGCGGGCCATGCCCGTTGCCGGGAATGCCAGCAATGCGCCAAGTCCGATACCGAGTCCGAGGAAGCGACGTCGCATCAAGATCCTCCTGTAGCCGTAGACGTGCCGGATCGCGGCGAGACTACCCCACCCCCCGCCGGCGAAACGGGCGGATTCGCAGCGCGGTAAGCACACAGACCAAGCGGCCCGCGCCGGGATAGGCTGCGCTCGATGGACTTCCAGGTCAGGCGCGACGACCTGCACGCGTGCCGCGTGGTCGACGGCGACGATCCCCGCGCTCGAACCGGGCCAGGCGCTCCTCGAGGTCGACTCCTTCGGCCTGACCACGAACAACATCACCTACGCCGTGTTCGGCGAGGCGATGTCGTACTGGGACTTCTTTCCCGGCCGAGGGGGGATGGGGCCGCGTCCCGGTGTGGGGTTTCGCGAACGTCGCAGCGGCCGGGGACACGGAGTTGAGCGAGGGGAGCCGGATCTTCGGCTACTTCCCGCCGTCGAGCGCGCTCGTCGTCGTCCCGGAGCGGATCGACGCCCGTGGGTTCGTGGACGCATCGCCCCACCGGGCGAGCCTGCCCTCCGCCTACAACAGCTACGCGCTCGTCGAAGGGCTGCCGCTGTACGAGAAGCGGTTCGAGGAGCAGCAGATGCTCCTGTGGCCGCTCTTCTTCACGTCGTTCCTCATCGACGACTTCCTCGGCGGCGAGGACCTCTTCGGCGCCGGGACGGCAATCGTGTCGAGCGCGTCCAGCAAGACGGCGCTTGCCGCCGCGTTCCTCCTCGCCCGCCGCGACGGGGTCGAGGTCGTCGGGCCTCACCTCGCCGGGCCGGGTGGAGTTCGTCGAGGGGCTCGGCACCTATGACCGCGTCGTCGGCTACCCGGACGTGTCGTCGCTGCCGGCCACGCCGGCGGTCTACGTGGACATCGCGGGCAATGCCGGCGTACGCGAGCGCAGTCCACGGCCACTATCGGCGACGAGCTGCGTCACAGCGCCGTGGTCGGGGCGACGCACTGGGAAGCTTCCGCGGATGAAAGCGGCGAGCCGCTGCCCGGCCCGCAGCCGGCGTTCTTCTTCGCGCCCGACCACGTGCGTCGCCGGATCGCCGACTGGGGCCGCGAGGAGCTCGATCGCCGGGTCGCCGAGGCCTGGCTGCCCTTCGTCGAGTGGGCGACCGGCTGGCTCAAGATCGAGCGCGGCGAGGGCCCAGACGCCGTCCAGTCCGCTTACCTGGAGCTTCTCGACGGCCGCACGGATCCATCAGTCGGCCACGTCTTGGCGCCTTAGCGCTCGGCGCGCCTTGCGCGGGCGCGCCGGATGTGGTCTGATCAGTTTCCCCTCAAGGAAGGAGAACGAAATGGGTTTCATGGACAAGATGAAGGGCACCGCCAAGCAGGCGATGAGCCCCGGCGCGCAGATGGGCGAGCGGGACAAGATCATGAAGATCAACCAGTCCGGGGTCGAGGCGCGCGCCACGGTCGACTCGATGCAGGAGACCGGCACCCAGCTCGGCGGCGGCCACCAGATCGACTTCCAGCTCACCGTGCATCCCGGCCGACGGCGGCGCCGACTACCAGGTCAGCACCTCGCAGTCGCTGCACGACGCGACGCTCCAGGGCATCGCGCAGGGCGGCGACGTGGTCGTCAAGGTCGATTCCGACGACCCCCAGTCGCTGATGGTCTGGGGTCCAGCGAGCTAGTCGGGAAACTATGGAGCCGGAGAGAATTGAACTCTCGTCTCCGGTCTTCACACGAAGGCTTCTACAGGTTTAGCCGGCGCTTTGATCTCGTCTCCCGGACCCCGCGCCGGCGGGTGAATTCCGGGAGACCAGTCCCCTGAAATGTCCCCTGGCGGCGAGGACGAACCGCTTCGGGTGAGCCCGTTTCTGAAGCCGGTGCCCCTCCCCACGGGCCGAGGGAGGGCCGACTCTCACATCACTTAGCTATGAACTAAGCGGCGAGGGCGAACTCATGGTCCGCAATTATGGTTTTTCCCGGTGTTTAACGAGGCCTCCGGGAACCTCGACCTGCAACCGTTCGCACGAAACGACCGAATCGATACCTGTCGGCCCCGTGCTATGTCACTCGCACTAGGGTAACGGCAGGGCCATGGGCGAGCGGGAATTCGACGCCATCGTGATGGGGGCCGGCGCCCCCGGAGAGGTGTGCGCGGGCCGCCTCGCGGACGGGGGGCTGAAGGTGGCGATCGTCGAGCCGCACCTCGTGGGCGGCGAGTGCTCCTACTACGCGTGCATGCCGTCTAAGGCGCTGCTGCGCCCGGCAGAGGTGCTGGCCGAGGTGCGGCGCGTCCCGGGAGCCGCTGAGGCGGCCACCGGGGAGCTCGACGTCGAGGCCGCCTTGAGACGCCGCGACGAGGTGATCCACGACCTGGACGACTCGGGTCAGCTGCCCTGGCTCTCCGAGCGCGGGATCGAGCTCTTCCGGGGAGCCGGAGTCATCGACGGCGAGCGGCGGGTGAAGGTCGGCGACGACGTCCTCGTGGCGCGCAGGGCGGTCGTGGTGGCAACCGGCTCCGAGGCCACGATTCCCCCGATCGACGGCCTCCGCGAGGCCGAGCCCTGGGACAACCGCCAGGCGACCACCTCGAAAAGCGTGCCGCGCAGCCTCGTCGTCCTGGGAGGCGGGCCCGTGGGCTCCGAGATGGCGCAGGCCTGGCACAGCTTCGGCGCCGATGTCGCCCTTGTCGAGGCGATGGACCGGCTGCTGCCGAACGAGGAGCCGTTCGCAGGCGAGCAGGTCGCCGACGCGCTGCGCGAGCGCGGCGTGGACGTGCGGACCGGCACCAAGGCGAGCGCGGTCCACGCGCAGGACGGCGGCGTGACCGTGGAGCTCGAGGATGGAGACAGCGTCAGCGGCGAGGAGATCCTCGTCGCGATCGGCCGCACCGCCCGCACGGCCGGCATCGGGCTCGAGTCCGTCGGCGCCGAGGTCGAGCGCTGGCTCGAGGTCGACGACCAGCTGCGGGTCGGCGGCTCCGAGTGGCTGTATGCGGTCGGGGACGTCAACGGCCGAGCACTCCTCACGCACATGGGGAAGTACCAGGGGCGAATCGCCGGCGATCACATCCTGGGCAAGGAGGTCGCCGCCACGGCCGACCGACAGGGCTCGCCCCGGGTGACGTTCACCGACCCGGAGGTCGCCGCCGTCGGGCGCACGCTCGCGGCGGCGAAGGAGGACGGCGTCAATGCCCGCGCGGTCGACGTCGAGACGTCGGGGACGGCGGGCGCAAGCTTCCACGGGCGCAACACGGCGGGGACGACGCGGATCGTGGTCGACGAGGATCGCCGGGTGATCGTGGGTGCGACCTTCGTCGGAGTCGAGACGGGAGAGTGGCTTCATGCGGCGACGATCGCGGTCGTCGGAGAGGTCCCCCTCGACGAGCTCTGGCACGCGGTTCCCGCCTACCCGACCCGCAGCGAGGTGTGGCTGAAGCTGATGGAGGCGTACGGCCTGTAGAAAGGCGGTAGCCCCTCAGAGGGTGAGGCCGCGCTTCAGCTCGGTGAGGAACGACTTCGGGAATCCGGGAATCCGGTCCAGCTCGTCGAGCGACTTGAGCCCGCCGACGCGGTCGCGATAGGCGAGCACGCGGCCGGTCTGGGTCACCGAGAGGCGGAGACGGCGCAGGTCCTCGTAGGTCGCCTGGTTGATGTTGAGGGGCGCTCCCTCGCTCACCAACGGCATCTCGGCCTCCCCGAGGTCCTCCGGCTCCCCCGGGACCGCGGGCTCCGGCGGCTGGGGGATCCACGCGGGTTGGCTCGGCGCGGCCTCCTGCGGCTCGGGCGCGGCATTCGAGGGCGGCGCGGACGGCTGAGCCTGGAACTCGAATGACGTCCGGCTCTCCTCCGGGTCTGCCGCCGGGGGCTCGGGTGACGGCTCCGGGCTCGGGCTGGGCGCCGGGGGCTCGGGCGCGGAGACCGACGACTCGGGAGCGGGCGCGAGGTCCGCGATCCTGCCCACGGTCTCGATGGCGCGCCGCTCGGCCTCGGCGGCGCGCTCCTCGGTCTGCGCGATGCGGTCCAGCAGCTCGCGAAGCCGTGACTCTCGTTCCATCTCCTCGTTCTTGAGCTTCGCCAGTTCCTCCGCGTGCTCGGCGCGGGCCTCCGCCTCGCTCGCTCGGGCCTCGACCTCCTTGAGCCTCATCGCAGCACGATCCAATGCCTCGCCCGTTCGCTGCTGCGCGGCCGCCAGGCGTGCCTCGGTGTCGTCGATCTCCCGCGCGAGCTGCTTCTCCTCGGTGCGCCTCCGATCGAGCTGCTCCTCGGCGGCCTGAAGCTCGGCGATCAGCGCCTCGCGCTGGGCGCTCGGGAGCTCGGGAGAGGCGGACGGGGCCTCCTCAATCGGCCGGCTCGGGCTCCGGCGGCCGGAGCGGCTCCGGCTCCACGGCGGGCGCCTCGGGCTGCGGCTGGGGAATCTCGACTCCGGCCGCGGCCTCGGCGAGTCGCCGCTCGGTCTCGGCCTGGATGCGATCGTCTGCCGGCTCCTCGGGGGCACCCGCACGCCGCTCGGACTCGACCAGGCGCGCCAGCGCCTCGCGCTCGGCCGCTTCCTGGATCGAGGCCTCCCGCCCGGGCGCCGCCACGTCGGCTGCCGCGGACGGCGCAGGCTCGGGGGGCGCCGCGGGCGCTGGCGGCGGCGGGGGCGCTGCAGGCTGGACGGGCTGAATGGGGGGAACGGGCTGAACGGCCGTCTCGGGAGGCTGCGGAGCCGGCTGGGCGGGTGCAGGGGGTGGAACCACCTGGGTGGGGACTGCTGGCATCGGCGGTGCCGGCTGCGCAGCGGGCTGCTGGGGCGCTGCCGGCTGGGCGGGCGCCTTGCCGCGCCCGCGTCGCGCCTGGCGCTGTTCCTTCTTGGCGCGCTTCTGGTCCTCCCGAGCGCGCTTTCGCTCGTCGATCGCGCGCTGGCGCTCCTGCTTGGCGCGGTCGCGCTCGGCGGCCTTTGCCGCGCGCTTCTCCTGATTCAGTCTCTTCCGACGCGCGCTCGGGGATTCGCCGGCCGGCGGGGCCACGGGCGCCGGGGACGCAGCGGGCACCGGGGCCTGCTGCGCCGGGGCGGCCTGAGCCGTCGGCGCGGGCGCCTGACCGACGGGCGGCTGTACCGCGGGCGCGGGAGGCGCAGGTGCGGCGGGCGTCGCGGCCTGGGGGGCCGCGGCCTGAGCCGGAACCTGCTGCGCGGGTGGCGGCGGGACGGGCGCGGAGCCCCCGCGGCGCTTGGCAAGCTTCTCCTGCTTGAGCGCCTCACGGGCGGCCTTGCGCTGGTCCTGCGCCTGCTTGCGCTCTGCCTTCTTTCGCTCTCGTTCCTCGACCTTGCGGCGGCGTTGCTCGTCCCTCGCCTGCTTGCGTTGGTCGCGCTTGCTCGGCGGCGCCGCCGGGGCCACAACGGGCGGCGCGGCCACCGGCTGCTGGGGGGCGGCGGGCGGCGGATACGACGGTGGGGGAACGGACTGCGGCTGGCCCTGGTCGGCCGGAGGGGGGGTGCCGGGCGGCGGAGGAGTCCCGGCCGGCGGCACAGCGCCGCCCTGCGGCGGTGGCGCAGGGGCGCCCGCCTGGTCCGGTGTCTCCTTCCCTTTCGCCGCCTGAACAATGGCATCGCCCTAATCCTCCCATGAGCGGCGCAAACTGTCAGTTTGAGCGATCCTCTGAAAGCGAGCGTTCAGCTCGGAGGGTCCTTAGAGCCTCACTTCAGGCGCTGCCGGAACTCGCGCTCGACCTCCCGGCGCGTGTCGCGATCCTGGATCTCGCGCCGCCGATCGCGCTGCTCCTTGTTCTGCGCGAGGGCGAGCTCGACCTTGGCGTACGGGCCCTTGAAGTAGATCCTCGTCGGGATGAGCGTCAGGCCCCGGCGCTCGACCCTCCCGGCCAGGCGCTCGATCTCGTAGCGATGCAGGAGGAGCCTTCGCGGCCGTTCCGGGTCGTGGTTCTGGTCCGCCGCCGGCGCGTACGGCGGGATGTGGGCGTTGCGAAGCCAAACCTCCCCGCGGTCGAGCAGGGCGTAAGCGTCGCCTAGTTGCGCCTTGCCCTCGCGCAGCGCCTTGACCTCGGTGCCGACGAGCTCGATCCCGGCCTCGAACCGATCGAGCAGCTCGAACTTGTGGCCGGCGCGGCGGTTCGTGGCGACGTCGCCGGACGCGGGCTTTCGCCCCTTCTTGGCCATCGCTACCGGGGCTCCCGGCGGCCGCCCGCGGCCGCGGTGCTTCCGGTGCCGATCTCGCCCGCCGGGACGAGGTCCACCCGGCCTCGGGGCGCCTCCACCCGATCCACCCGCACCGACAACGGATCGCCCAGCCTGATCGCGCGCCCGCTTCGCTTGGCGACGAGCGCGGTCTCGGCCTCGTTGAGGTCGAAGTGCTCGCCGCGAATCCGGCGGACCGGAACGAGCCCCTCGTAGACGTCGCCGAGCTCACCGCGGAAGCGGACGAACGCCCCCGCGCCGATGACGCCCGACACCTCGCCCTCGAAGGCCTGGCCCCACCCGCTCTCGAACAGCTCGCGCCCGAGCAGGTAGGCGGCGCAAACGCTGTCGGCGTCGCGTTCCGTCGCGGTCGCCTCCCGCTCCCGCTCGGAGCTGTGCCAGGCGGCCTCGCGGACCGGCCCTGGATCCGGCTCCACCTCTCCCGCCCCGACCGCAGACAGCAGCGCCCGGTGGGTGACGAGGTCGGGATAGCGCCTGATCGGCGAGGTGAAATGCGCGTACGCGGAGCTCCCGAGGCCGGCGTGGCCCAGGTTTCGCTCGCTGTAGTAGGCCGGCTTCAGGGAACGGAGCACGAGAGATGTATACGCGTCGCGCCCGTGTCCGCGCCGGGCCGCCTCCTTCGCGACCGTGCGGCTGATCTCCCCGGCGAGCTCCCCGGCCGCGGCCGGCATGAGGTTCTTCGGCACCGGGGGCGTTGGAACGTCCAGCGAGGCGAGCTGGCCAATGAGCCGCTCGATCCGCTGCGGGTCGGGCTGCTCGTGGACGCGATAGATAGCGGGGACGCGGCGGCGCTCGCAGAGCTCGGCGACGCGCTCGTTGGTGAGGATCATCAGGTGCTCGATCAGCTTGTGGGCCTCCGTCTGCGGGACGGAATGGGCGCGGACCACCGCACCGTCGTCGTCGAACTCGAACTCCGGCTCGAATGACTCGATCTCGAGGGACCCAACCGGCCGGCGAGCGGCGAGCGCCGCCGCCGCGCGGCGCGCGAGGCCCAAAGGCGTGGCCACCGCGGCGGGCGCCTCGGCGCGTCCCGCGAAGATCTCGTCCAGCTGGTCGTAGTCCAGGCGTGCGTCAGAGCGGATGCGACTTCGAAAGAAGCTCGCCGACCGAGGCTCGCCCTCGCCGCCGAGCACGATCTCGGCTGTAACGGCGAGGCGCTCGACGCCCGGCGCCAGGCTGCACGCATCGTCGCTGAGCGCCCGCGGAAGCATCGGCTCGACCGTGCCGGGGACGTAGGTGCTGGTGCCGCGGCGAAGGGCCTCGGCGTCCAGCGCGCTTCCCGGCCGGACGTGGGCGGACACGTCGGCGATGTGGATCCACAGCCGGACGCCGTCCCCCTCGGCCTCTGCCGACACGGCGTCGTCGAAGTCCCGCGCGGTCGCCGGGTCCACGGTAAAGGTCGGGAGCCCGGTGAGGTCGCGCCGTTCAACCGGAAGCTCGCGGGCAGCGGTGACGGCATCGCGCGCCTCGTCCTCGATCTCGCGCCTGAAGCCCCGGTGCGTGCCGCGATCCCAGAGGAGTGCGTCCACCACGTCGCGGGCTCGCTCCGCCGAGCCGAGCGGCCGCAGCACCTTGGCGCCGCGCGCCCCGAAGTCGACGAGGGCGATGTCGCCCGGCCCAACCCTCGGACCCCCGGCAAGAGTCGCCTGGGGCCCGCGCTCGAACAGCGGCTCGACCACCGTGAAGCGGCCCCGGCGCTCGACGCTCGCGACTCGGCGCCCCAGGCCGGCGCCCCGGCGCGGGGTCACCGGTTCTCGACGGAGATGTTCTCGGCCAACACGGAGAGCGCCTTGCGTAGCTGATCGTCCTGCTTCGTGCCCTTCTTGTTCTGGACCTTGACGTCGGGGGTGATCCCCTTGCCGAGCAGCGAGGTGCCGTTCGCCGTGAAGTACTTGCCGATCGTCAGGTCGAGCGCGCCCCCTCCGTTGAGGCGAATGACCTCCTGGAACGTCCCCTTTCCAAATGACTGCGTCCCCACGGTGGTCGCCACATGATGCTCCGCAAGCGCCGAGGACAGGATCTCGGCCGCGGACGCCGTGTTGTGGTCGATCAGGACCACGATCGGCATCTTCGGCAGCTGATCGCCGATGGCGTCGTAGACCTTGGTGCCCTGCGTGCGGCTCCGCGTGGAGACGACGCGCTGTCCCTTCTTCAGGAACAGGCTCGCGGCGAGGACGGACTCGTTCAGCTGGCCGCCGGGGTTGCCGCGCAGGTCGAGCACCAGCCCCTTGGCGCCCTTCTGGTCGAGCCGCTGGATCGCCGACGCGAGCTCGCCGTGCGAGCCGGTGCTGAAGGTTGCGAAGTGCACGTAGCCGACCTTCGTGGGGCCGGCGTGCAGCATGTGGCCCTGCGCGACCGGGAGCTTCACCGACGCGCGCTTCATCTTCACGTCGTGGGGCTTGCCCTTGCCGCCGGAGCGGACGGTGAGGGTGACCGGCGTGCCGGGCGCCCCCTTGATGCGCGAGACCGCGACATCCTCTGGAACCTTGGCGATGGACTTGCCGTCGACGCCGACGATCACGTCGCCCGGCTTGAGCCCGGCGCTCTTCGCCGGGCTGTTCGGCAGGACGGTCGACACCTGGAGCCCCTGGCTCACGCCCGCGACGGTCAGGCCGACGCCGGAGAACTGGCCCGAGTTCGACTGGTCGAACTGGCGGAGCTCCTTGGGGTCGAAGTAGTGGGAGAACTTGTCGTCGTAGCGCTTCTTGAGCGCCGAGATCATCCCGTCCACGGACGCGTTCTGGAGCAGCGAGGAGTGGACCGGCTTGAAGTAGTTCTGCTCGATCACGTCCTGGGCGTCGGTCGAGGTGCTGGCCGAGGACGCAAAGCCCCCGGTCAGCGCGACGATTCCGATCGCGATCGCGGCGGCGGCGATCGCCCCGGTCGCGAAGCCCAGGATGAAGCGCTCGCGTCCGTCAGCGCGGGGGTCGCTCAAATGCGGAGGAAGCGACGCAGCACGATGCCGCTTCCGAGCATGGAAACGACGACCGACGCCGCCAGCAAGACGATGATCAGGGGCACGAACCCCACAGTAGAGAAGTTGTCGATCAGGGCGAAGTTCTGCGAGAGCGGATCGATGATCGTCACCTTCCCGATGTAGAGCATCCCCACCGCGATCCCGGCGCCGGTCAGGCCCACGATGAGCCCCTCGATCACGAACGGCCAGCGGATGAACCAATTGGTCGCGCCGACGAGACGCATCACCTCGACCTCACGGCGCCGCGCGTAGATCGACAGCCGGATCGTGTTCGCGATCAGCATCAGCGAGATGATCAGCAGCAGGACCGCGATCACCGAGAGGATGATCTTCACCGCGTTCGTAACCGTGCGGATCGTGTTCGCGGCCTTCTGGCCGTTGTTGACCTCCTCGATGGCGGGGCTGATCGGCTTCGGTTTGCCGTTCGGCCCTGGAGGGATGATCGCGTTCTGGATCGAGCGCAGGCTGTTGGCGTTGTCGGGGTGGACGACGACCGCGAGCGGCAGCGGGTTCTTCCCGTGGAGCTGCGTGATGCCCTGGCCGATCGCGCCCTGCCCGATCTCCTGGCGGAGCTGCTTGAGCCCCTCCTGCTTCGAGACGAAGTCGGTGCGCTCCACGTGGGGGATCTTGTTGATCTCCTTCTGGGCCGCCTTTGCCTGCTTGGTGGTGGCGTCCGGGAACATGTAGACGTAGAGCGCCAGCTGCGACTGCACGTGCTGGGTCGTCGTGGAGCTGGCCTTGATCACCGGAATGAACACGCCGAGCAGCAGGGTGGTCATCACGACCGTGACGATCGCGGCGAGGCTTGGGGAGGCGCTGCGGCGCAGGGCGCGGAACGCCTCGGCGATGAAGAAGAACAAGCGGCCCACGTCAGCTCCTCGGCGGGGGGCTCACCGCGGCCTCCCCGTTCGTGTGGCCCTCGCGGACCCCCATCTCGGCGCGCACCCGCAGGCCGAACTCGCTCGTGGACTCCTCGTCGTAAGTTGCCGTCACCTGATCGCGCACCAGCCGGCCCTCGTCGAGGGCGAGCACCCGGCGGCGCATCTTGTCGACCATCTCGCGGTTGTGAGTGACGACCAGCAGGGTGGTCCCGGTGCGGTTGATCCGGTAGAGCAGCTGCATGATCCCGATTGCGGTCTCGGGGTCGAGGTTCCCCGTCGGCTCGTCCGCGAGGAGCAGTGGCGGATGGTTGACGAACGCCCGGGCGATCGCCACGCGCTGCTGCTCACCCCCGGACAGCTGGTCCGGATAGTTGTGGACCTTGCCCTGGAGGCCGACGAGCCGCAGGATCTCGGGGACCTTGCGCCGGATGTCTCCGCGGCCGGCGCCGGTCACCTTCAGGGTGTAGGCGACGTTGTCGTAGACGGTGCGGTTGGGGAGCAGCTTGAAGTCCTGGAAGACGGTCCCGATCCGGCGCCGCAGGTGGGGGATGCGCCGCTTGGGCAACCGGTCGACGTCGTGGCCCGCGATCAGCACCTGGCCACTCGCCGCCGGGACCTCGCCGATCAGGGTCCGGATCAGCGTCGACTTGCCGCAGCCTGTGGGGCCGACGACGAAGACGAAATCCCCGCGCTCAATCCCGAACGACACGCGCTCCAGCGCCACGTGCCCGCCGTGGTAGACGACGGTGGCGTCGCGCAACTCGACGATCGGCGGCCGGGCGGGAGCGGGCACCGGTGCCTCATCGAGGGACCGCTCGGTGCGGTCCTCGGCGGCGCGTTTGCGCCGTCTGCGTGTCGGAAGTAGCGCCATGCGAGCGTCTTTCTTCGATGCGCCGCACAATCCTTGCCACCGGGATCCCTGCACCTGGGCTTGCGCGACGGAGCCGCGAAAGCGTAGCGAAGATCGTTAGCGGTCCCTCACACTTGCACGCGAATTTGCGCGCGGGGCCGGTGCCGGTCGAGCCCTAGGTCCACTCCGGACCGAAGAGCGGCGGGCGCGAGACGATCGGCTTCAGGACCAGGGCCTCGCGCGCCCGGTCCGCGATCCCGCGCGCGGTGAGGCCGAAGTGCTCCATGCACGCCTCGCCCGTCCCCGAGAGGCCGAACTCGTCGCCCATGCCGACGGCGAAGATCGGCACCGGGTGCTGTTCCGCCGCCACCTGGCGTACCGCGTCGGCGAGACCGCCCGCCACTCGGTGCTCCTCGGCGGTGACGGCCACGCCGGTCTTCCCGAGCGACTCGAGGATGGTCTCGGAGTGCAGCGGCTTGATGATCGAAACGTTCAGGACCTCGGCCTCCACGCCGTCCTCGGCCTCGAGGGACTCGGCGGCCTCCATCGCCCTCCAGACCATGTGGCCGGTGGCGATCAGGCTGATGTCCTTGCCCTCCCGCACCACGTCGACGCCGGCGCCCAGCGTCTTGGGGATGTCCTCGTAGACGATCGGTGTCGCCGGCCGGCCGAACCGCAGGTACATGGGCTCGTCGCGCTCGTATGACTCGGCCGTCGCGCGATACGCCTGGTTGTAGTCGGCCGGGACGACGACGGTCATCCGCGGCATCGCACGCATCAGCGCGATGTCCTCGATCATCTGGTGCGAGGCGCCGTCCTCGCCCAGCGAGACGCCGCCGTGCGAGGCGCCGATCCGCACCTTCAGCTCGTTGTGCGCGATCCCGAGGCGAACCTGGTCGTAGGCGCGGCCCGAGGCGAAGATCGCGAAGGTCGAGCAGTACGGAACCTTCCCTGTCGCAGCGAGGCCACAGGCCATCGACATCATGTTTGCCTCCGCGGCGCCGACGTTGAAGAACCGGTCCGGGAACTTCTTGCCGAACTTGATCGCCTGGGTGGAGCTGGCCAGGTCGGCGTCGAGGGCGACGACGTCCTCGTGCGCCTCACCGAGGTCGGCAAGCGCGTCGCCGTAGCCCGCTCGGGTCGCGGTCGGCTCGGTCTTTGCCTCGGCCGGCATCTACGCGTCGTCCCTGATGGCCTGCAGCGCCTTCGTCTGCTCCTCCAGGCGAGTGGTGAGCTCCTCCAACGCCTCGGCGGCGAACTCCGGGCTGACCGCGGCCTTGCCATGGAAGCCGAACCGTCCCTCCATCGTCGAGACCCCTTTGCCCTTGGTCGTCTGGGCGATGATCGCCGCCGGCTTGCGCACCGTGCGGCTGCGCTCCAGCGCCTCCACCACCTGCTCCATGTCGTGGCCGTCGATCTCGACCGTGTCCCAGCCGAAGGCCTCGAACTTGGCGCGCATGTCGCCGATGTCCATGACCTCCTCGGTGGTGCCGTCGGTCTGCAGGTGGTTGTAGTCGACGATCGCGGTGAGATTGGGAACCCCGAAGTGGACAGCGGCCGTCGCCGCCTCCCAGGTCTGCCCCTCCTGGCAATCGCCGTCGGAGAGCACGCCGAACACGTGGGCGGTCTCGACGAGATCGTCCAGCCGCAGCGCCAGCGCGATCCCGAGGCACATGGAGAGGCCCTGCCCCAGCGAGCCGGTCGAGACCTCGATGCCGGGCGTGCGCCGCATGTCGGGATGGCCCTGGAGCTGGGCGCCGATCTGGCGTAGCCCCATGAGGTCCTCGAGCGGGAAGTAGCCGTGCTGGGC
Source organism: uncultured Actinomycetes bacterium (assembly GCA_963710955.1). Taxonomy (GTDB): domain Bacteria; phylum Actinomycetota; class Thermoleophilia; order Solirubrobacterales; family 70-9; genus AC-56. Next base: position 318,320 of record CAVQCK010000008.1, read on the forward strand.
GAGGGCGGCGTACTGGATCGGCGCCGCGTGGCCCTTGCAGAGCACAAAGCGGTCGCGCGCCGGCCAGTCCGGGTTGTCCGGGTCGTGCCGAAGGACCCGGTAGTAGAGCGCGGTGAGGATGTCCGCCGCGGACAGCGACGAGTCGAGGTGGCCGGACTTGGCGACCGCGAGCATCCGCACGCAGTCGACGCGCAGGACGGTCGCCCAGCGTTCGAGCTCGGCGATGCTCGGCTGCGCCGCACCCCTCTCGGCGAGCCTCGGCGGCGGCTTGGGATCCGGTACCGGCGTCAGGTGCCTCACGGCGGCGAGATTAGCGTTAGCTGCCACGAGCAGGGTCAGCGTATGCGCGCTCATGGACGGAACCGACCGACCGGATCTCCGCAACGAGCGGGGTTTCGGCGCGTCCGGCCCGCGCCGCTATAACGGACGGGTGCGGCGGGCTCTCTCAACGACCGGACCTCTCGTCGCGGCGGCGATCGCGCTCGGCGTGAGCGCCTGCAGCGGGAGCGAACAGGCGTCCACCACGACCGAGGCCTCGACCACCGGCTCCTCGACGAGCGCGCGGCCGGCGACCCCACACCAGGGTGCCCAGCCCGGCCCGAAACCGGAGCCGAACGGCGCCCGCCACAAGGAGTCGGCCCGTGAGCAGTCCGGGCATCACCCGGTCAAGGCCGCCGTGTCGGCGACGAAGCCGGCCCGCCTGGACCCGGCGCAGCGCCGCGCGGCGGCGGTCGTTCGCGACTACGTCGGGGCGCTCAACTCCCGCAACGGCGGGCGCGTCTGCGCTCTCTTCGTCTCCGGCGCGCTGAACGAGGTGAAGTTCCCGCGCGACCGCGGCGACTGCGCGTCGTCGCTCGGCTCGTCGATCGGCTACCGGGATCCCCGCGGGTTCCCCGTCTATCGGGGATCGCACGTGGCGCGCATTGCGTCGGTCAAGATCGACGGAGCCGACGCGCGCGTGGTCGCCACCGTCGTGACCGACTTCGCCGGCAACCGCGAGCCCTCGATCGAAGACGACGTCGTGTACGTGCATCAGCAGGGCGGACGCTGGCGGATCGTGAAGCCGAGCGCGGCGCTGTACCGCGCGATCGGCGTGGGCGACATCCCACCGACCGTCCTCGCCCCGCCGAAGTGATCGTCAGCTAGGCGATGTTGGAGCGGGTGTCGCGGCCGCCCGGGGTCAGGTCGAGGACGTTCCAGATCGGCCAGATCGAGTCGACGTGCCGCGCGCCCATGTCTCCGTCTCGCGGGGCGTAGAAGAGCTCTGACGCCCACAAGTGCCGGATCTCGTCGCCGTCGCGAACGAACACGTTGAGGATCGGCGCCTGCTCGCCGTCCGCCGACTCGGCGTTGTAGTCGCGGTTGTAGGTGTTGTTCCGTGAGGAGAGCAGCCGCAGGTGCCGCCAGCCACGCTCCCCGGCGAAGGTCCTGATCCGTTCGGGAGCCGTCTTCGCGACCACCGCCAGGTTGAGGTCCTCCTCGAGCCAGCGCGCCGCGCCGTCGAGACCGTCGAGGATCGACGTGCACGAGGGGCACGCGGTCTCGGCGAGCGGTAGCCGTGCCGTCTCGCCTCCCGGCACCGCCGGCCTGGTGTCGCCGGAGTAGCGCGGGAACATGAAGCCGTAGATGACGAGCGTGTCCTTCCCGGGCGCGAACAGCTCGGAGAGCCGAGCCTCGCCGCCGCCCTCTGCCGCCTCCTCGAAGAGATAGTCATCGGGAACGGGTCCACCGGGCGGCATCGCGCGCCGCTGTTCCGCGACGCGCTCGATCGAGGCGCGAAGCTCGGCCTCCGCTTCGAGCAGCTCGTTGCGCGCGCGGCGGTACTCGCTCGACTCGCCTGGAAAGCTGATGTCGGGGTCCACGGACAGCGAGGCCGAGTCTACGCCGCTCTTGAAGAGAGCCTTATCGGGCCTTGACCCCTCCGGCAAGGTCGGTGAATGGGTCGCCCAAGGCCCATCTTGAGCGTCCACTTAGGGCTCCCGCCCATACTTGGAGCATGGAAGCCCTTGAGATCGTCGCGTTGGCGGTCATTGTGATCGCAGTACTCGGACTCGGCGCCATCTGGACGGCGACAGTCGTCCACTGGTTCCGAACCACCCACCCTCTCCGCTAGCTGCGCAGAAGCGGACTGAAGCGGTCTACCCCGGTTCGCAGTAGGCGTGGCCGGTCAGTCTCCCGTGGGCCGTCCCGCTCAGACCCCAGCCCGGCGGTCCCCAACCAGCCCCCTTGCGCTGACCCTGCTGCTCATGTACGGTCGTGAACGATCACGCCGGGGAGGTGAGAGGGACAGTGAGGACTCGCAGGATCTGGATCAGCATGGCGGCCGTCGCCGCTGTGCTCGTCACCTTCGCAGTGCCCCAGGCGCTCGCCAAGACCAAGCCGAACGATTCGTTCACGCTCAAGGGATCTCACGGCTACAAGCTGCAGGGGTTTGGAGCGGGCCGGACGGTCTCGATGACGGCCAGTAAGGGGCCAGGACTCGCGACCTACTCCTCGCGCGGCAAGGCAACCGCGAAGGTGATGAGGGTCGATCTAGGAAAGGTCGGCGAGGTGCGGGTCCGTTTCCACGCCAAACGGACGAAGCTGGTCGACCCGCCGAAGGGCTGCAAAGGGCCTAAGCAAGAACGCAGAGCCGGAGTCTGGAAGGGCAAGATCCGCCTCAAGGGTGAAGGTGGCTACACGAAGGTCCGTGCCCGAAAGGCGCAGGGCACGGTGCTCTTGACGAGGAACCTCAAGTGCCATGGCCCAAAGCCGAGGAAGGCGACGGTGCTCAATGCCATCAAGGTCGTCCAGGCAACCAACACGACGCTGAATCTCCACGCCGCGCAGGTGAAGGGGCGTTCCCGACGGAACTTCATCGCCTCCGAGTTCGGCACCTTGACGAAGGCAAGCCCAGTGGCCTTCTTCCGCGCGGTGTCGCTGACCGGCCCCGCGAGCACGTTCACGCATAAAGGCTTCGCCCGTGCGCACGTGAGGCCGCCGAGCCCGTTTTCTGGAAGCGCGGATTTCGAGAGCTCGCCATCTAGCAACGCCTGGACAGGCCCGCTCGCCGTCGACTTCCCCGGCGACCCCGACGTGAAGCTGACCGGCAGCGGCTTCATCGCCACTCTCCAGCAGGGAACCTCGTACTAGTTCGAACGGGCTGACCGTGGTTTGGCGAGCTTTCTGCCAGTTCGCTGAGTTCTACTCGTGCTGCGATTCGAGGGAGAGTCGACCCAGCTTTTCGCGGTCGGTAATCAGGTCGATGGCCACGATGCGGCCGCGTGACGTGGTGAAGCCGACGACTGCCATGGCAATCCCCCCCGGGGCGACGACGACGCCGGCGCCGCCGTTGACCACCGCTGGGCGCGCGAACCGGGCAAATGGAGTGCCACGCGCGAGGATCTGACGGGCGACCGACTCGGCTCCGTTGATCGGCTCGCGCGCCCCGGGGCCGCGACCGCCGGCATCGATCCGGAAGACCACCTCGGGGTCAAGCACCGCCACCAGGCCCTCAAAGTTTCCTTCGCGAGAAGCCGCGAGAAACGCATCGACAAGCTCACGCTGCTGCTCCAGGTCGGCGTCCTCGGGCGGCGCGGCTCCGCGAACACGGCGGCGGGCGCGGCTGGCGAGTTGACGCGCGGCCGCGGGTGTCGTCCCGACGATGCCTGCGATCTCGCCGAACGGCACCGCGAACATGTCGTGGAGTACGAAAGCGAGCCGCTCCGGTGGCTTCAGTGAGTCGAGCACGACGAGCAGCGCGAGCCCGACGGAATCGGCGAGAAGCGCCTCGTCCTCGGGGTTCCTCTCACCGTCGTCCACCGTGACCACCGGCTCGGGCAGACAGCTGCCGGCGTAGTCCTCACGACGGGCACGGCGCGACCTCAGCATGTCCAGCGACACGCGGGCGACGACGGTCGTCAACCAGCCGGAGAGGTTGGCAATCGCCTCGCGGTCGGAGCGGCTGAGTCGCAGCCACGACTCTTGGACGGCGTCGTCGGCATCGCTGATCGACCCGAGCATTCGATAGGCGACCGAGCGGAGTCGAGCGCGGTGACGCTCGAACTCCTCGGCGAGCAGATCGCTCTCACTCATTGCTCCGGTCTCCTGCGGTTGGCCTGTACATCGCTGTCGTAGGGATGACGAGTCGAGCCTCTCGAATGTGACAGGGCGGCGCGGTCACATCTGCTCTCTCGGCTTCGTCTCATAAGCGAAACCACGCAGCCATCCCTGCGGAAAGGAGAACTCCAAGATGACGACCCAGACAAACGGCCACACCGACAACGCGGTGCTGGCGGCAGCAGAGCTGTTCACCGTGCCCGCGGTCGAGGTCAATCAACTGACGAAGACCTACCCGGGTGGTGTAGAGGCGGTCAAGGCGATCGACTTCATCGTCGCCCCAGGCGAGGTCTTCGGACTGCTCGGGCCCAACGGTGCCGGCAAGTCGACCACGGTCGGCATGCTGACAACCACCGTTGCGCCCACGAGCGGCACCGCGGCGCTGGCCGGCTTCGACGTCGGGCGCCAGCCGCTCCAGGCGCGCGGAGTGAGCAGTGTCGTCTTCCAGGAGGCGGTCGTTGACGCCGGCCTCACCGGTCGAGCCCACCTCCAGTTGCATGCGGACCTGTGGGGCGTCGCGCCTGGCGTCGCGAGGGAGCGAATCGCAGACCTCGCCGACACACTCGGGCTCGACGAGCTCCTGGACCGGGCCCTTTCGAGCTACAGCGGCGGCCAGCGCCGACGGCTGGAGATTGCGAGAGCGCTGATCTCCCAACCTCGGGTGCTCTTCCTCGACGAGCCGACCGTCGGTCTCGACCCGCGGATCCGCTTCGAGCTGCTGGACGCGATCGCCGAGCTGCGACAGCGCGAGGAGATGACGATCGTGCTGACGACTCATTACCTCGAGGAGGCGGAGCGGCTTTGCGATCGCGTGGCGATCATCCACGCCGGCGCGATCGTCGCCCTCGACACGCCCGCGGCGCTGCTCGGCAGGCTGGGCGGGGAACTGCTGGAGCTGCGCGTAAACGGCGACGTGGAGGTCGCCCTCGCGGCGCTTGGGGCGAACGGGGCCGTGGCGGCCGACGCCTACGTGTTCGGCCAGACGCTCACCGTTCCACTCGGCGACGTCAGCGCCGGTGAGGCGATCGCGGCGCTTGACCGCGCCGGCATCGGCACGGGCGCGATCTCGAGCCGCCGCCCGACGCTCGACGACATCTACCTGCGGCTGACCGGCGAAGACCTTGCCGTAGCCGCCTAACCGTTCGATTTCGAGAGGAGTACTAGACATGACCACCACCACGCTCGCCAATCCCACCATCGCTCCGCCCGTTCGCGCGGCGGCGCCGCGGCGCACGAGTTTCGGCCGTGCGCTCCGGACGCTCGCCAGACGCCGGGCGGCCCTCACGGCCCACAACCCGCGCCAGATCGCGGTTCCGATGCTGACCCCGATCCTGTTTGCACTCGTCATCGCCCCCGCGCTGAACAGCGCGCTGGGCGGGTTGGCGTCGGGGATCGACTACACGGCGTTCGTCGCGGTCGGCACGGTTGGCCTGCTCGTTCCGCTTGCGACCACCTTCGCCGGCCTAAGCGTGCTCGTCGACCGGAACAGTGGCGCGCAGCGCGAGCTGCTCGCCGCGCCCATTCCACGACCCCTGCTCGCACTCGGCAACCTGGTCGTGGTCCTGGCCCTGTGCGCGCTGCAGGTGGTCGTCGTAATCGCAGCGGCCGCTCTGCGAGGCGCTGACTTCCAGATCACGGCCTCAGGCGTCCTCTGGTTCGTTGCCCCGGTGGTGCTGTTCGTAGTGCTGATGTACGCGATCGCCGAGACGCTCGCGGCGAGAATCGACCAACAGGAGGAGTACATCGGGGCGACGCCCGCGATTGCCATCCTGCCCTGGTTCTTCGCCGGCGCGCTGTTTCCGATCACCGCGCTGCCCGGCGCCCTGACGGTGTTCGCCAAGGTGCTTCCGCTGACCCACGCGATGGCGCTGATGCGCTATGGCCTCGTTGACTCAAGCGGCAGCGGCCTGCACGACATCTGGGGTATGAGCAACACGACCGTCGAGGCGTTCCTCAGTCTCGGCGTCGTCGCGCTGTTCGCAGTCGCACTCGGCGCTGTAGCGATTCGCGCGTTCACTCGCTCGGCCGTGCGTTGACCGCGGTTGGTCACTTCCCGCGGGCATTCGGAGTGTCAGCCGATGTATCAGCGAGTAGGACTCGGACCCCAGTCGGGTGACTCATTTAACGCACTGGTCGTCAAGCGATGGCGCCCGGTTCCATCGGCCTGCGTCACGTAGACGTCCGGGGTTCCTTGCTTGAAGCTCTGGAAGACGATCCTCTTTCCGTCTGGCGAAGAGCAGAGGTGTCTCGGCGGCGGCTGTCGGGTCGTCATTTGGACCGCCGGTGCAATCGACGGGGTGCAATTTCAGACGAATGCACAATGCGCTCCGGGCCGCTGGCAGCGATGATGCTGCCTCGTGAGTCCCGGGCTGATCATCTCCTACGACGGAACCGCAAACGACGACGACGCCCTCGCTCTGGGCAAGATGCTGGCACCCGCTGGCTTCACCCCCGTGCTTGCTTATGTGCGCCACGCCCAGGAATTCGACCCCGGGCGAGAAGAGCTGGCCGAGCATGACGCGGAGCAGCGCCTGGAGCGGGGCGCGGCCCTGTTGGGGGACCCGGGGTCCAAGCGCGAAGTCCTCTTCGGCGCCTCCACTGGCGAGGGCCTGGGGCAGCTGGCGGAGAGAGCCGGCGCATCCCTGGTCGTCTTCGGCTCCGACTACCGGACCGCGCCCGGTCACTCGGAGCCGGGTCCGTCCGCCCAGCACCTGCTCGATGGCGGCGCTGTGTCAGTGGCGGTCGCTGTGGCAGGGCTGCGTACACGGCTGAACGACCCGATCAAGTTGATCTCAGTGCCGGTCGCTGGGCCGAGGAACGAGGACGCACGGCAGACGGCGGGCGCACTTGCCGAGCGGCTCGGTGCGAAGCTCGAGGATTCGCCCGCAGGGCCGGTGGATCTGATCGTGGTCGGCTCACAGCCCGACGCGCCGGCAGGTCGTGTCGTGGTCGGAGGAGATGTGCGCGCCGAGCTCGACAGGGCCCGCAGCTCTGTCCTGGTAGTGCCCGCCGGCGCGCCGCTGCTGGCGTAGCCGAGCTGATGAGTGTTTCCTGCGCTTCTGCTTTCGCGTGAAAGCAGAGGTGGGCTACCGCTGAACTGACACGACCTGCGGGCCGTGGCCGCCCAGCAGGGTCACGTACGCGCGCTTCGCGCCGAGGGATGTAGTCCAGAGGCTGCGGTGACGGCTCTGCCGGTAGATCCGATGGCCCCCGCCATGGCCGCCCACGCGGCGCAGCATCAGGGATTGGTCGAGCGGTCTCGGGACGATGGCGAGCGGGCCCTGGGGGCCGCGCGACACGCGGACGTAGACGAGGTGCTTGCCGAGGATGGCCGGGTTGAGCAGCTGGGCGCTTCGGGAGGTCAGCAGCGTCCGTTCCTGCCCCGAGTTCAGGCGGACCAGCCTGATCGAGTTGCTCCGGCGCCCGGACACGGTGAAGACCACCCGGCCCTCGGTGAGGCTCGGGTGGCCGACGGCGGCCGGCGGGTCGACCGTCGCGATCCGCTGGACGTCGCCCGGATGCAGCATGTCCGTGATCCGCCTCGCCATCAGCACGGTGCGGCCGTGGCTGCGGCTCAGGTAGGTGAGCCAGTCGCGCGAGATCGCGAGGGCCTCCGCATGCGGGGCCGGCAGCGAGGCCAGCACGTTCCGCTTGAACCGGTTGAGGATCTTGATCTGGTCCCCGCTGATCACCGCGGCCAGGGGGCCGCCGAGCGCCGGGTCATGCCCCGGCAGCCGGTGAGTCTGGCCGCCGGCGCGAAGGACGCCGGACCCGTTTCCCTTCTGGAACGCGATCGCCTTGCCCGCTACCGACGGATCGGCGCCGTTCATCACCTCGATTCGCTGGGCGGTTGCCGTGGTGGTCGCCAGCACGGCTGCAACGAGGCCGAGCGTCGCCGCATCCCCGAGCCGGAAGAGCCGGTAGAGGGCCGGGCGCTCGGCCATCGTGCGCAGGCACGCCTGCCCGAACGGGCGGTCGACCTGCGGCGCGACCATCACGATCGGAATCGCGCGGCCGATCCCGAAGGCGGTGCCGATCACGAGGCCGGCCTCGACGTTCCCGAGCGCCAGGCTGATTCCGGCGAGCGCCCAGACGCCGAAGCTCAACACGAAGGTGGTGAAGCCCAGGCCCAGGAGGACGCCGTAGAGGAGCGCGGCGATCGGCAGCGGCATCGCCCAGCGCCAGCTCTCCGGCAGCTGCCGGCGGATCTGGGGGGCGATCCGCAGCCCGTGTGCCTCCGCCGCCGCGGCGACCACCGCGATGGCGGCGGCCACCAGGTAGGCCACGCGGCCGGCCCCGTGGATGAGCTGCCCGAGTCCCGACAGCAGGCAGAAGGTGAGGATCCCGCCCACCACGGCTCCGGGAACGAACGCCGCGCACGCGGCGGCGACCGTGAAGCGCCGTCCGCCCTCGCCGGCGATGCCGAGCGTCTCGACCATCGAGAACCCGCAGGGCGACCAGGTCCCGGTCATCCCGATCACGAGGGCGGCCGCGGCGAGGCTCAGCTCGAGCGGGCTCATCGTGTCCCGCCCCCGATCAGCACGGCACGTGGGTCTGGTAGTAGGTGACGCAGAAGACCTTGCGATCGCCGTAGCAGTAACCCTTCAACGCGGCGTCGCCGTTGATCCGGTCGTGATGGTGGGCGCAGCAGTCCCACAGCTTCCGCACGCGCCCCCCGCAACACCGGTACCAGGAGCCCTCGAGATGGGCGTGGAACCCGTGTTCCTTCGCGGTCTCCTCGCAGATCTTGGTGCGCGGCGCCGGAGGCAGCGGGTTGCCGTCGGGGTCGCGCATCAGCGAGCCGTCCTCATGGACGGGCTGCCCGCGCTCGTTGACGAGCCGCCCGATGTTGTCCACCCGGCGCCCGTCGCTCGGTCGCAGCGGATAGCCCTTGGAGTCGATCCGCGGCAGGCCGTAGGGGTGGACGCAGGACCCGGTGGTGTAGGTGTGGCCGCAGAAGTTGGTGTACGCGTTCGCGTCGCGATTGAGCGCGTCGGCGATCGCGCCGCCGAAGGCGAGACCGACCATCCCGGCGCCCACGCGGGCGAGGAAGCCGCGGCGAGAAGTGTCGGCCGCGAGCGAGTCGAGCGCATCTCCCACGCGATCGTGGTTCCCGCCCCCCCGAGCCATCAGTTGTACCGGGCCTCCAGGTTCGCGCGGCGCCGGCTCGCCGTCCCCACGACGCTCTCGAGCTGCGCCAGGTTGTTGAAGGTCCCCTTGGCCAGCACGATGCCATCGGCGTCGATCGCCAGCGCGTACGGGCTGCCGGGGATCGCGTACTCCTCCCAGGCGTCCGCGTCAAAGGACTCGTCGAAGATCTCGACGTTGAGCTCCGGGTCGCCGCCCAGGCTGGCGATCGCCGGCGCCAGGCCGCGGCAGACGTGGCAGCTCTCGGACGTGAACACGGCGATGCCGATGCCGTCGTCCCGTAGCCCGGGGAAGCGATCGACGAGCGGGATCGTCCGTCCGAGCTCGGGGCCCTCGTGCGGGATCTCGAGCGCCGATGCCGGCCCGAGGCGAAGCCGCAGCATCCCGACCTCGCGCGCCAGGGCGAGGACGGCGATGGCGAGGCCGGCGCACGCCACGAGCGCGACGATGAGGCCGAGGCCGAGCCACCCCTCCGTGGAGGGATTCCCGTCGGGCAGGAGGGGGAGCAGCGCGAAGCAGGCGGCGAGCACCAGGTTCCGGCCCACCGAGGTCCAACCGACCGTCGAGCGCGAGCCGAAGCACGCGCAGGGCGCGCCGGCCCGGCCGCGGAGGATGGCGCCGACCAGAGCGGCGGCGAAGAACGCCAGGAACGCGGCCGCGAGCCACGCCGCGGTGTCGCTACCGGCGATCACCTCGATGGCGAGGCCGAGCTCGACCGCGATGAGGAGGATCCAGGCGGCCCATCGCGTGTACTCCCCGTGGATCTCGAAGGTTCCGAGCGCGGCCCGGCTGGAGGCCGGGCTCGCGAGCTTCAGTACCGCGGATCCCGCGAGGATGAGCCCAAGGACAAGCCGCGCAACGAGCCCCAGCACGGGCTCAAGCTAGCACTGGCGGGGTCCGGATACGACGGATGTCAGCGATCCCACCGAGGTGGGCTAGGAGATGCTCACCATGCGCTCGATCGGCACCCGCGCGCGCTTGGCGACGTCGGCGCGGGACCTTGACCTCGAAGCGCAGGTTGCGGAGCGAGTCGCGGAGCTTCGGCAGCGTGATCATCTTCATGTACTTGCAGAAGGCCATCCGATTCGCCTCGATGAGCTTGGCCTCGGGCGCCACCTGCTGGAGGGGGTAGAGCATCCCGGTCTCCGTGGCGACGATGAACTCGCCGTCCGGGTGCTCGCCGACATGACGGAGCATGCCCGAGGTGGAGAGCATCTGCACTCCCTCGGGATCCAGATCGCCGGACGCGACGTACTCCATCGCCTGTGTGGAGCACCCGCACTCGGGATGGATCAGGAACTCGGCGTCTGGATGCTCGGCGCGCATCTCCGCGATGTCGTCGGGGCGAATCCCCGCGTGGACGTGGCACTCGCCGTCCCACACGTGGAAGCGCGCGTAGCGGTCCGGGTCCTCGGGCAGCCCCAGCTCGCGGGCGACGAAGGAGCCGAGCCACATGTCGGGGCCGAAGAGGATCTCGGTGTCGGGGCCGTGCTCGCGCCAGATGTGCTCGACCACCTGCACCGCGTTCGACGACGTGCAGCAGTAGTCCGTCTCCGCCTTCACCTCGGCCGCGGTGTTGACGTACATGACGACGAGCGCCCCCGGGTGCTCGGCCTTCCAGGCCCGCAGCTGATCGGCGGTGATCGAGTCCGAGAGCGAGCAGCCGGCGTCGGGATCCGGGATCAGCACGGTCTTTTCCGGCGACAGCACCGACGCCGTCTCGGCCATGAAGTGCACGCCGCAGAAGGCGATCACGTCCGCCTCGGTCGCGGCGGCCTCCCGCGAGAGCTGGAGCGAGTCGCCGGTGAGGTCCGCAACGTCCTGGATCTCCGGCACCTGGTAGTTGTGGGCGAGGATCACCGCGTTGCGCTCGGCGGCGAGGGCGCGGACCTCCTCCGACAGCCGCTCGACGTCATCCGGGGCGAGAGCCTCCGGCGGCGGTGCCTGGAGTGTGGGCAGTTGATGCATCCGGGTACGCGGAGCGCGGCCGTGTGAGCGGCGCCGAAATTTGATGTTCGCCCGGCCCGTGGGCGCGGGTGAATGAACTGACTCAGAGTTTAGTGGGCCGATGCGGGCATTTCGTGCCCGCGAGCCTAGGCTTAGACGCATGCCCGAGCTGCCCGAGGTCGAGATCACCGCCCGCCGGTTGGGAACGGCCCTGCAGGACGCCGAGGTGGAGTCGGCCCTCTCGCCCGGCATGGTCGCGCTGAAGTCCGTCGACCCGCCCCTCGCGGCGCTCGAGGGTCGCCGGATCGCAGGCGTCCGGCGCGTCGGGAAGATGCCTGTCGTCGAGTTCGCCGGCCCCGACGACGACCCCATCGCGATGCTCGTCCACCTGATGTCCGCCGGCCGTCTCCAGGTCTTCGACAAGCGGGCGTCGCTTCGCGATCGCAGCTCTCGCGTGCTGGTGCGGCTCGCGGACGGCCGCGAGCTTCGCCTGCGCGAGTTCGGCACCAAGCAGCGCGCCTGGGCGAAGCTCATGCCGGCCGGAGACGTCGAGTCCGACGAGATGGTCGCGACGCTGGGCCCGGAGGCGTGGCCCGCGCCCCCGCTCGAGGAGCTCGCGCGCAGGATCGCCCAGCCCCGCCACCTCCACCCGATGCTTCGGGACCAGCGCGTGATCGCCGGGATCGGCCGGTCCTGGGTGGACGAGGTGCTGTGGGAGGCGGCGCTGTCGCCGTTTCGCCAGGGCTCGGAGCTCGACGACGAGGAGGTCGAGCGGCTCCACGGCGCGATGCACGTGCTCGGCGACGCCATCGACCACTACGAGGAGGTGATCGGCGACGTCGTGCCCGACAAGATGCCGATGCCCCTCCAGGTCCATCGCCGGGAGGGAGAGCCGTGCCCGCGCTGCGGCGCGACGCTGGCGGCGGTCCACTTCGCCGAGCACGTGACCACCTACTGCCCCGAGGAGCAGACGGGTGGGCGGGTCCTCAAGGACCGGCGCCTCTCCAGGCTCCTCAAATAGGGCTGGTACGCTGGCCATTATCAAGCTCCGGTGCAGGGACTCATGCCGGGGAAAACAGCAAGTAACAGGAAGGAATTCCCCATGCGATTGAGACTGCTCACCCTGCTCGGTGGCGCTGCGCTCATCGGTGCCCTCGTCGTGGCGAGCGTTGCCATGGCGGGAGGCAACCCCGCGAACAAGCTGCACGCCAACCTCACGGGCGGCCAGGTCATCGGCGGCCAGGGCGCGCCGGCCGGCGCCGGCAACGCCAGGGTCACACTGCGGCCGAAGAAGCAGAAGATCTGCTTCCGGATCACCTACAAGAAGATCGGCCCGCGCGAGGGCCTCAACGCCGGCATCTACAAGGGCGGGAAGGGCCAGAACGGCGCTCTCGTGCAGACCCTGTTCACCGGCAAGCGTTCCAGCCCGGTCAAGGGCTGCGCGAAGAACGTCGCGAAGCCCGACATGCAGGCGATCCGCGCGAAGCCGCGGCAGTTCCACGTGACCGTGAAGAACGACAAGTACCCGGGCAACGGAGCGATCCGCGGGCAGCTGAAGCAGAAGCAGTAGAAGAACCCGCACCGGCACGAACTGAACGCTCAGCGGCCGGCCGCCCTGCGGCCGGCCGCTTTCGTTCGCGGGGGCGGCCCAGATCCGCTACTCAGGCGCGATTCAGGCAAGTACGGCAGCACCCAAGCGGGCAGCCGGCACTCCCGCGCGCTCGACGCGATAACTCACCACTCGGTCCCTTCCACATCGGCGAGTGGTGAGTTGGCCGCTCCACGCGAGGTCAACTCACCACGCGTTGCGTGGGCGCGTGCCGAGTGTGCAGTTATCGCTTTGGAAGGCCCGCCTATCGGTGCCACCGTTGTTCGGGGCTCCTGGGAGCGCTAGGGCGCTGTCAGCGACGGAACAGCTGGCCGGCGAGCGCGCGGCCGACGGTGACCGGGTGGTTGACCACCGTCGCGACCCGTCCGGACAGTGAGAGCGGGTCGCGGGCAATGCCGAGCTGGCGCAGGACGGTGCCGGAATCGAAGTACACCCGCTCGCACACGAGCCGGTCCTCTTCGAAGACGAAGATCGCACAGAAGCGCATCTCGAATTTGCGCCCCGTCGGCGGCAGCCCGCGGAAGGGGCCGTCGTGGGTCCCGTAGAGGTTCGCCTCGACGATCACCGCGTCGTCGGAGTGGTGCATCGCGATCAGCTCGTTCCGCTGGTCGGGGAACGCCGCGCGAGTCTCCTCGAAGTACCGCGCGACCTCATGCGGGCCGTCATAGACGTCGCCGGTTCCGATCAGCTCGTACCGCGGGTGGTCGAAGGTCCCGAGGGTCACGTCGAACTCGTGCCGGTTCTCCGACTCCATGTGCTCGACGACGATCTCCTCGCGCGCTCTGCGGAGCTCCTCGCTGACTGCCATCGCGAATCGACTCTACAACTGCAACGGCCACCAGCATGCTGAGGTCGAGCGCCGGGGCCGAGTGCGTGAGGGCGCCCACCGACACGAAGTCGACCCCCGTGTCGGCGATCGCGGCCACCGTCTCGAGCGTGACGCCGCCCGGACGCCTCCAGGAGCGCGCGATGCCCGCCCGCCTCCGCGGCCGCGTCGCGCGCCGCGACCGCGGCGCGCAGCCCCTCGGGGTCCATGTTGTCGAGCAACAGGCGGTCGGCGCCGGCCTCGAGCGCCTCGGCGACCTCGCCGGCGTCGCGGCACTCGATCTCGACCTCGCGATCCGGGGCCGCTGCGCGAGCCCGGCCAATCGCCTCGGCGAGCCCACCGGCGACCGCGATGTGGTTCTCCTTGATGAGGAACGCGTCGTAGAGGCCCATCCGGTGGTTTCGCCCGCCGCCCGCCGCGACCGCGGCCTTCTCGAGCGACCGCATGCCCGGGGTGGTCTTCCTCGTGTCGAGGATCGTCGCCCCGGTGCCCGCGACGGCGCGGGCGAATCTGGCCGTCAGGGTCGCCACGCCGGACAGGTGGCACAGGAAGTTGAGCGCCGTGCGCTCGCCCGCCAGCAGCGCGCGAGCGTGGCCCGACACGGAGGCGACGTCGACCGGGACCGAGTCCCGCCACTCCCCCTCCGCCTCCAGGCGCTCGAGGCCGTCCACGCCGACCTGGCGGAAGACCTCCTCCACCACGTCCAGGCCGAAGACGACGCCCGCCTGCTTCTGGACGATGCGGGCGGTGGCGCGGGCCTCCGGAGGGACGATCGCCTCGGCGGTGATGTCGCCCGTGACCGAGGTCCTCGGCGAGCGCCCTTTCTGCGAGCTCGCGCAGCGAAGCGTCCACTACTCGGCCGGGAAGAGCGCCATGGTCGCCGTGAACCCGTGCAGGAAGTTGCGGCCGCCGACAGGGCCGATCTCGCCGGCGCAGAAGAACCCGCCCGCGGGCGCGCCCAGCATGTCCTCGATCGCCGACGCGTCATGGTCCGGGACCTCGAACATGTGGGAGCCGCGGCCGTTGCAGGTGAAGAGCAGCACGCCCGCCGGGCGAGAGGCGCCGAGCGCCTCGGTCTGTGCGTGCAGCGCGTCGCGCAGGTCCTCGTCGGCGGACACGCCGTCTCGAATCTGCATCCGAACGGTCTGCCCCACCCTCACCCGCTCCCCGATGGCGAGGCTCCCGGACTCCGAGTCGGCGCCGATGATCGGCCGCACGAGGAAGTCGCCCCGGCCGTACTCCGGCTTGTTCTCGTCGATGACAAGGCCCAGCATCAGGCCGGACGCCGCGAGCTCCTGCTCGCGGGAGTCGAGGCCTGCCAGGGCCTCGCGCAGCCGCTCGATGGCCGGCTTCGAGGCCAAGTTCCGCGATCACGTTCCCCTCCGCAGCCGTGATCGTCATCTCGGGCCCCACGGGCGCGGCCCCCTGCGAGACGCACGGCAGCAGCGGCACGCCCGCGAGCGAGCAGCCGACCGCGCCCCCGTCCAGGACCTCGCCGTCGCGGAACAGCGACGCTGAGCCCGCGGCCGAGGCGCTCGCGAGCCCGCCCAGAACCGGCATGCCGGGCCGCAGCTCGCCGAGACGGCCCAGCAGCGCCTCGGTCACGAAGCTGTACGGGTCGCCAAGGACGATCAGCGCGTCGCCAACGGCGTCGGGGTCGGTGACGCCCATGAGCTCGAAGCCGTCGGCGGTCTGCTCCGTCTCGAAGTGATGCGTAGCGATCTCGGCCTCGGGCATCGCGGCGGCCCAGACGACGGCCGCCGGGCCCTCCTCGATCTCCCTGCCGCCGCCGACCACCCCCCCGGCCCCGCAGCCGATCAGGTGGCGGGGACTCAGGTTCTCGTGGACCGCCGAGAGGACCCATTTGCCGCGCCCGAGGTGTGGGGCCCCGGCGAACACGAGGCACAGGTCACACGGCTCACCGTCCAGCCCGCGGGCGGCGTCCCGCGCCGCGTCCGTGAACGCCTCGACCGCGTCGAAGCTCTCCGAGATCCCAACGCCCACGCGGACAGGCATGCCTGAAACGTACCGGGGCGGCGTCGCTGTCTCGCGTCGCCGCTAGCCCTTGATGGCCGGGAGGGCCGCCGCGGCTAGTCGGACGCGGCCCGGAGCAGGTACTCGCGCACGAACCCGTCGAGGTCGCCGTCCAGCACCCGCTGGGCGTCGCCGACCTCGTGTCCGGTGCGGTGGTCCTTGACTCGCGTCGAGGGATGGAGCGTGTAGCTGCGGATCTGGGATCCCCACTCCGCCGCCTTCTGCTCGCCACGCTCGGCCGCGAGCTCCTCGGCCTTCTTTCGCTCCTCCTCCGCCAGCAGCCGCGCGCGAAGGATCTTCATCGCCGTGGCCTTGTTCTGCGTCTGCGAGCGCTCGTTCTGCGACTGGGCCACGATCCCGGTCGGGACATGGGTGACGCGGACGGCGGAGTCGGTCTTGTTGACGTGCTGGCCGCCGGCGCCGGAGGCGCGGTAGGTGTCCACCCGCAGGTCCTCCTCGTCGAGGTCCACCTCGACGTCGTCGTCGACGAGCGGCGCGACGTCGACCTGGGCGAAGGCGGTGTGGCGGCGCTTCTGCGCGTCGAAGGGCGAGATCCGTACCAGCCGATGGACGCCCCGCTCGGCGGCGAACAGGCCGTAGGCGTTCTCCCCATGAGCGCTGAACGTGGCCGACTTCAGCCCGGCCTCCTCGCCGGGTGACGCCTCCTTCATCTCGACCTGGAAGCCGCGCCGCTCGGCCCAGCGCAGGTACATGCGAAGGAGCATCTCGGCCCAGTCCTGCGAGTCGGTGCCGCCCGCGCCCGAGCGCACGGTGACGACCGCGTCGCCCGCGTCGTACTCCCCGTTGAAGAGCCTCGCCTCCTCGAGCTGCTCCAGGCGGCCCTCGATCGAGCCGAGCTGCGACTCGAGCTCCGAGGCCAGCTCGGGATCGTCCGCGGACAGCTCCACGAGCTCGTCCAGGTCGGAGACGTCGGACTCGAGCGAGCGAAAGGTCTCCAGGCGGCGTTGTGTCGCGGCGTGCTGGGCTGAGACGCGTGGCGGCCGTCTCCGAGTCGTCCCAGAACCCGGGACGCTGCATCTCCTCCTCGAGCCGCTCTATCTCCGAGGCAAGCGCGGCCGGGTCAAAGGTAGTCCGCGAGCAGCGTCAGGCCCTCGCGGACCTCCGCGAGCCGCGCGGACACGCTCTCTCGGGAGACTGCCTCGGCCACGGCCCTGATCTTAGAGGCGGTCAGCCCGGTGGCCGTCTCTCCGCCTCGACCGTGTCGCGAACGGCGCACCGCTCCAGATGGTCGTTGACCAGGCCGCACGCCTGCATCAGCGCGTACGCGGTCGTCGGCCCGACGAATCGAAACCCGCGCCGCTTCAGCTCGCGGGCAAGCGCCTTCGACTCATCGGTCGTGGATGGGACGTCGTCGAACGTGCGCGGGGCGGGGCGATCGCCGCCCGGCGCGAACGACCACAGGAGCTCGCCCAGAGACTCGCCGGAGTCACGGAGCTCGATCGCGGCGCGGGCGTTCGCGATCGTCGCTTCGATCTTCGCCCGGTTGCGGACGATGCCGGCGTCGGCGAGCAGGCGCTTGACGTCACCGCGTCCCGAAGGCGGCCACGCGGTCGATCTCGAACCCCGCGAAGGCGCTCGCGGAAGGCCTCGCGCTTGCGAAGGATCGTGATCCAGGAGAGGCCGGACTGGAAGGCCTCGAGGCATAAGCTTTTCGTACAGGCCGCGGTCGTCGCGGACCGGACGGCCCCATTCGTCGTCGTGGTAGGCGACGTACTCGGGCGCGGCCGTCGCCCAGCGACAGCGAAGCTGCCCGTCCGGGCCGGCCACGAGATCGCGGTTGACCGCCTCGCCCACCGCCTAACTCTTACTCTCTCGCGCCATGGAGGGCACGGGGTCCGAGGGCGGGGCAGGGGCGGTCTCTCATAGGGCGATGTGGGTGACGCTCGTCGCGATGACGCTCTCCAACAGCATGATCCTCGTGGATCAGACGGCGGTGCCGCTGGCAACGCCGGATGCGATCCGCGACTCGGCGGGAGCCTGTCGGAGAGCCAGTGGCTGCTCACGGCGAACATCCTGCCGCTCTGCCTCATGGTCCTGCGGCAGCGGGCTTCGCGGCTTCGGTGGTCTCGACCGCGCTCGCGCGCTCAGGACATGCCTTGGATGATCTCGGCCCGAGCCGCGCAGGGATGCGGGCTCGAGAAGGCCTCGAGCTCCGCGGCGGAAACCTCCTGGCTGCACCTTGCCCGGAGGGCCGTCGATGTCGGGAGGCCGTCCTGTGACGCCTGGATGCTCGCGAGCCCGAACGCGAAACCGGGCGCGCCCTAGGTGTCGGTGCCGCCGCGGAACCGGGTGCAAGCGCCGCGATACCGGCAAAGGCGGCCAGCAACGCCGCGACGCGGATCCTCGCCCCCATAGAGGAATCAGTATCAAAGCTCGGGGGCGACGCGGGTCAGGCGCCGTGGCACTTCTTGTACTTCTTGCCCGAGCCGCACCAGCACGGGTCGTTGCGCCCGATCTTGTCGCGGTCCGCCTTGACCACGGTCTCCGGGTTCTCGCTGGAGGCGCCGTTGCCGCCACCGGTCGCGGCGCCGACAGCCGCCGCGCCCGCGGCGGCGGCCGGAGCGGCGCCCTGGGCCATCGCGGCCTGAGCGGCCTCGTCCAACGCCGAGGGCTGCTCGGCCCCGCCGCCCGCGTAGCTGAGCTCCTGCGGCGCAACCTCGGGCTCCGGCTCGAAGTCGGTGGGCTCGATGTTGACCTCGACGTGGTAGATGACCCGCGCGAACTCCTCCCAGATGGAGTTCATGAGGTCGCGGAACATCGTGAAGCCCTCGTTCTTGTAGGCGACGAGCGGGTCGATCTGCGCGAAGCCGCGAAGGTGGATGCCCTCCCGCATGTAGTCCATCTCGAAGAGGTGCTCGCGCCAACGGTTGTCGATGATCTGGAGCAGGATCTGGCGCTCCAGGTAGCGCATCAGCTCGTCGCCGAGCTCCCCCTCGCGCTTCTCGTAGGCGGCGAGTGCATCCTCGGTCAGCAGCCTCGCGATCTCGCCGCGATCGCCGCTTGACGCGTCCACTTGGCGGAGGTCCACCGTGGTCGGCCACAGCTGGTTGGCCTGCGTCTGGAGGCCGCCAAGGTCCCACTCTTCGAAGATCTCGCTCTCCGTGTACTGCTCGACCATCCGCGCGACGACCTCGCTGATCTCCTGCTCGGCGACGTCGGACATGTCGCGGCCCTCGAGGATCTCGCGCCGGTACTTGTAGACCACGCGGCGCTGCTCGTTCATCACGTCGTCGTACTCGAGGACGCGCTTTCTGATCAGGAAGTTCTGCTGCTCGACCTTCTTTTGGGCGTTCTCCACCGTGCGGCTGAGCATCTTCGCCTCGAGCGGGTACTCCTCGCCGTGCTCGTCCACCGGGCCGAGCCGGTCCAGGATCTTGTAGATCCGGTCCCCGGCGAACAGCCTGATGAGCTCGTCCTCGGCCGAGAGGTAGAAGCGCGACTCGCCGGGGTCCCCCTGGCGGCCCGAACGGCCGCGCAGCTGGTTGTCGATCCGACGGGACTCGTGGCGCTCGGTGCCGGTGATGAACAGCCCGCCGGCCTCGCGGACCCGTTCCCCCTCGGCGTCACACTGCTCCTTGATGCGGGGCAGCAGCTGTGCCAGCTCCTCCTCGTAGCTCTCGTCGTCCGGCGAGACTCCCAGCTTGCGCAGCTCGGCTCGCGCGACCTGGTCGGGGTCGCCGCCGAGCTTGATGTCCACGCCGCGGCCGGCCATGTTGGTCGCGATCGTGACGGCGCCGACCCGGCCCGCCTGCGCGATCGTCTCGCCCTCGCGCTCCGCGTACTCGGGCTTCGCGTTCAGGACGACGTGGTCGATGCCCTGGCGCTTGAGCTCGTCCGAGAGCATCTCCGAGACCTCGACCGAGATCGTGCCCACCAGGATCGGCTGGCCCGCCTCGTGGCGATCGGTGATCTCGTTGACGACCGCCTTCCACTTGCCGCCCTTGGTCTTGTAGATCTGGTCGTTGTGGTCGTCGCGGATCATCGGGACGTTGGTCGGGATCTCGACCACCGGTATCTCGTAGATCTTCATGAACTCCTGCGCCTCGGTCAGCGCCGTTCCGGTCATCCCGCTGAGCTTGTCGTAGAGGCGGAAGTAGTTCTGGAGCGTGATCGTCGCGAGCGTCTGGTTCTCCTCGCGGATCGGGACGCCCTCCTTGGCCTCGATCGCCTGATGGAGCCCCTCCGACCAGCGCCGGCCCTCCAGGATGCGGCCGGTGAACTCGTCGACGATCTTCACCTCGCCGTCGATGACCGCGTAGTCGTCGTCGCGGAGGAACAGCGACTCGGCCTTCAGCGACTGGACGAGGTGGTTGACGAGGGTCCCGTGCTCGGAGACGTAGAGGTTGTCGACGCCGAGGAACTTCTCCGCCTTCTCGACGCCGGGCTCCGTCGGCGCCACGGTCTTGTGCTTCTCGTCGTACTCGTAGTCGTAGTCGACGTTGGTCGTGTCCTTGTCCTCGCCGAGCGACTTGAGCTTCTCCTTCGCGGGCACGCCCTTCATCTGCTTGGCGAGCCGGGCGAACGTGTAATAGAGGTCGGCGGCGGCCTCGGGCGCGCCGGAGATGATCAGCGGGGTCCGCGCCTCGTCGATGAGGATGTTGTCGACCTCGTCGACGATCGCGTAGGAGTAATCGCGCTGGACGCAGTGGTCGAGCGAGGCGGCCATGTTGTCGCGCAGGTAGTCGAAGCCGAACTCCGAGTTGGTCCCGTAGACGACGTCGCAGGAGTACTGCAGCTTGCGGGTGGGCGGCTCGTGGCCGGCCTGGATCACGCCCACGCTCACGCCCAGGGCTTCGTAGATCGGACTCATCCACTCGGCATCGCGGCGGGCCAGGTAGTCGTTGACGGTGACCACGTGGACCGGGTCGCCCGCGAGCGAGTTCAGGAACACGGCGAGCGTCGCGGTCAGCGTCTTACCCTCGCCGGTCTTCATCTCGGCGATCGAGCCGTCGTTCAGGACCATGCCGCCGATCAGCTGAACGTCGAAGTGCCGCTGGCCTATCGTCCGTCGCGCCGCCTCGCGGCACAGCGCGAATGCCTCCGGGAGCAGGTCTTCAAGCGACTCCCCACCCCTGGCGCGCTCGCGCAGCTCGTCCGCCTCGGTCCGGATCTCGGACTCCTCGAGGAGCTCCATCTCCGGCTCGTAGCGGTTGATCGACGCCACACGGCGCTCGTATTCCTTGAACTGGCGCCCCTCGCCAAGGCGCAGAGCGCGATCTATGAGTCCCTTGGCCACGGGTTCTGAGGGTACCGACCGGCCGCGGGCTCTCGGCCTATGCCGTGCCCCGGCGCAGGCTCTCCGCGAACCTCCGCGTCTCGGGCCGCTTGCGGCGCTTCTCGCGATGGCGCTTGACCTGACGGCGAAGGTCCTCGGCCACCTCGTGGATCGAGTGCAGCAACTCGGGCGAAGCCTCCCGGGCGCGCAGCGTCACTCCCTTCAGGTGGAGCGTCGCCTCGACGACCTCGCTGTCGGCGATGCGGGGGTTCTTCTCCTCGGTCAGCTCGACCTCGAGCACGGCGTACTCGGAGACCTGCCGGCCGATCCGCTTGAAGCGCTTCTCAACGTGGCGGCGAAGCTCGTCCGTCACTTCCCTGTTTCGCCCCCTGACCTCGATCCGCACGCTCCCTCCTCTCGTTGGGTGGCAGGTAACCATCAATCCTACGCCGCTCGGGCCTTCGCGCCAAGGCGTCTTCGGGAGGGCATCGACGCCGCCAGGGTGACGGCCACCACCCGCGACGAACCTGCGCCGCGAAGCGCCACGGAACAGGCGGCGAGGGTGGCGCCCGTGGTCATCACGTCGTCCACCAGAACCGTCCGCGTCGGGACCCGCGACACGGGCTGCACCGAAGGAGGGTCGGCGAGGCGCTCCGAGCGCCGACGCCCGACCTGCCGGGCGCTCTGCGTGCGGGACAGACATGGCGCAAGCGCCAGCCCGGTCCGCTTCGCCAGCGCCGCCGCGATCGCCTCGGCGGCATCGAAGCCGCGCTGGCGACGGCGGCTCGGAGCCGGCGGAACGGGAACGATCGCGCCGGCGAGCAGGTCGCTGGGGGCGCGCCCGGCGATCAGGGCGGCCGCGTCGTCGGCGAGGCCGACGCGGGCGCGGAACTTGAGCGCCCCCACGAGCTGCCGGGCGGCGCCGTCGTACGACGCCGCGGACCACGTCTCCTCGATGCCCGGCACCCTGGACCACACTGGCGCCTGGCCGCGGAGCGCGCGCTCGCAACGCTCGCACAGGCGTCGCCGAACCTCGCACCCATCACCGCACACCGCACAGGCCGGCGGCGCGATCAGGGCAAGCAGGTCCTCGAGCATGCCGTGATGCTGCCCGCCCGAGTGTCACAGGTGGCGCGTCCAAAGAAACAACCGGGTACCGAGGGCAGCGGTCCGTGGGGGGGCCCGGTGCGCCGACAAGTCACCGATCGGCGCTCGCCGGAAAAGCGATTGGTGCATTGACGGCCCATAGGACGGTCAACTCACCAAACGGCGCCGGCCGACACGACGGTTGTGCAGTTATCGCCACCGGCTCGGGGCTCCCCTGGGTGCGGCCGTTTTTCAGTCGAACACGAGCCGCTCGACCGCCGCCGCGTCGGGCTCGCAGCCGATCACGGCCGGCGCCTTGCCGAGCGCCGTGTCGGGGTCCTTGAGGCCGTGGCCGGTGAGCACGCAGACGACCGTCTTGGGCGGCTCGCCGCCCTCGGGCGCCGGGAGCCCGTGCACGAGCAGGCCCGCCACCGATGCGGCCGAGGCCGGCTCGCAGAAGACGCCCTCGCGGGACGCAAGGAGGTGGTACGCGTCGAGGATCGCCTCGTCGGAGACGGCCGCGATGCGCCCGCGCGAGCCGGTGACGGCGTCCATCGCCTCTTCCCAGCGCGCCGGGTTGCCGATCCGGATCGCCGAGGCGATCGTCTCCGGCTCGGCCACCGGCTCGCCGTGCACCAGCGGCGCCGCTCCCTCGGCCTGGAAGCCGTAGAGGACGGGCGCCACCTCGTACTCTCGGAAGCCGCGCCACCAGGAGGTGATGTTCCCCGCGTTGCCAACTGGAATCGCAAGCGCATCCGGTGGCCCGCCGAGCTCGTCGCAGACCTCGAAGGCGGCGGTCTTCTGGCCCTCGATCCGGTAGGGGTTGACCGAGTTGACGAGCTCGATCGGATGGCTCTGCGCAAGCTCGCGAACGATCGTCAGCGCCTGGTCGAAGTTGCCCCGGAGGGCGATGACCCGTGCGCCGTGCATCAGCGCCTGGGCGAGCTTGCCGATCGCGATCTTGCCCTCGGGCACGATGACGGCGCCCCGCATGCCGGCGCGCGTGGCGTACGCGGCAGCGCTGGCCGCCGTGTTGCCGGTCGAGGCGCAGATGACCGCCTCGGCCCCGGAGCCCTTGGCCCGGGAGACCGCCACCGTCATGCCGCGGTCCTTGAAGCTCCCGGTGGGATTTGCCCCCTCGAGCTTCAGGTAGACCGTCGCGCCCACGCGCTCGGAGATGACCGGCGCCTCGACCAGCGGAGTCGAGCCCTCATGGAGGGTGACGACGGGGTCGCCGTCCTCCATCGGCAGGCGGTCTCGGTACCGCTCGATGAGCGGCACGGGACTCACGGGCTCACGCCCACTCTTCTTCGATCACCCGGATCGCGCGGGGCTGCGCCCGGAGGAACTCGAGCGTCGCGATCTCCTCGAGCGCGGAGAAGAACCTCGACTCGGGGCCCTCGTGCATGACCATCACCAGGCGCGCGTCGTTGCCGAGGCCCCGCTGGACCACGCTGCGAACGGAGACCTCGTTGCGGCCGAGCACGTCGGCGATGTTGGCGAGCACGCCGGGCCGGTCCGCAACCTCGAGGTGCAGGTAGAAGGCCGAGTTGATGTCGCGCACGATCTCGAAGCGCTGGTGCGCCGCGTGCACGGGCGCCCTGCCCGAGACGATCGAGACCACGTCGCCGAGCACCGCCGACGCCGTCTCGATCCCTCCGGCGCCCGGCCCGGACATCGTCACCTCGTTGATCGCGGGCGCCTCGACCATGACGGCGTTGAACGGCCCTTCGACCGGAGCCAGCGGGTGGTGCGCGTAGAGGAAACAGGGGAAGACCCTGACGCTGATCCCGCCGTCGCGTCGCTCGGCGACCCCGAGCAGCTTGAGCGAGAGGCCGAGCTCCTTCGCGTAGGAGATGTCGTCCGGCTGGATCTCCGTGATCCCCTGGTACGCGACGTCGTCGAGCCGAACCGGGGCGCCGAAGGCGAGCCGCGCCAGGATCGCCATCTTCGCCGCGGCATCGGCACCGCCGACGTCGTCGCTCGGGTCGGTCTCGGCGTAGCCGAGCTCCTGTGCCCGGCCCAACGCGTCCGCATAGGTCGCGCCGGTGCTGGCCATCTCGGAGAGGATGAAGTTGGTCGTCCCGTTGACGATCCCGAACACCTTCGTGATCTCGGTCGCCGCGAGGCTCTCCTGGATCACGCGGATCACGGGGACCACGCCGGCCACCGCCGCCTCGAACCGCAGCTGGACGCCCCCCCTTCGCGCCGCGTCGAACAGCTCGTCGCCGTACTGGGCGATCAGCTGCTTGTTCGCGGTGACGACGTGGCGGCCCGCCTCGAGCGCCCGCAGCACGTAGTCGCGCGCCGGATCGGTGCCACCGATCAGCTCGACGACGACGTCCGAGGACTCGAGGATCCGGTCGAAGTCGCCCTCGGAGCGACGGAGCACACCAGCGATCTCCGGGCGCCGCCCGGTGGTCTCCTCCACGGCGTCGGCACGCTCGAGCAACAGGTCGTGGAAGGCCGCGCCAACTGTCCCCCTGCCGAGGAGCCCGATCCGAACAGCGTCGCTCATTTGACGTCCCGCGCGACCAGGTCGTCCCAGGTTTCGCGCCGCACGACCACGCGGGCGTCGCCGTCCTTGCAGAACACGACCGCGGGCCTCGGCGCCCCGTTGTAGTTGGAGGCCATCGAGTAGCCGTAGGCGCCCGTGGCGGGGGTGACGAGGATGTCGCCGGGCTCCGGAGAGGCCAGCATCGCGTCCGTGATCAGGATGTCGCCCGACTCGCAGTGCATGCCGGCGACGGTCGCCAGCGTGTCGGGGGCCTCCGCAGCGCGATTCGCGACGATCGCCTCGTAGCGCGACCCGTAGAGCATCGGCCGCAGGTTGTCCGACATGCCCCCGTTGACCGACAGGTAGGTCCGGACGTTCGGGATCTCCTTGACCGTTCCGACCTCATACGCGGTGACGCCCGCGTTCCCCACCAGGGACCGCCCCGGCTCGATCAGGATCCGCGGCACCGGGTCGAAGACGCGCTCGACGCCGCGCACCTTCACGTCCACGTAGTCGGCGATCGCCGGCGGCTCGTCGGCCGCGGTGTACGCGATCCCGAGGCCGCCGCCGACGTTCAGGATCCGGCATTCCCAGTCCGGCCCGGTGAGTCCGCCGAGGGCCTCGATCGCCGCCACGTACGGCTCGAGCTCGAAGATCTGTGACCCGATGTGCGCGTGCAGGCCGACCAGCTCGAGGTTCCGGGAGGCCCGCACCTCGGCAATCGCCCGCTCGGCCAGCCCGTCCTCGAGCCCGAAGCCGAACTTGGAGTCGAGCCCGCCGGTCTGCACATATGAGTGCGTGGTCGGCAGCACCCCCGGCGTCACGCGGATGAGGACGTCCTGGGGCCGGTCGAGCATCGCGTCGAGGCGAGCGATCTCGCCGAACGAGTCGAGGATCACGTGGCCGACCCCAGAGTCGATCGCGTAGCGGAGCTCGGCCTCGGTCTTGTTGTTCCCATGCAGGTAGATGCGCTCCGGATCGAACCCAGCCCCGAGCGCCATGTGGAGCTCGCCGCCCGAGGCGACGTCCACCGACAGCCCCTCCTCCAGACAGATCCGGTAGATGGCCGTGATCGGCGCCGCCTTGCTGGCGTAGAGCACCTCGAAGTCGTCGGTGCGGGCGCGGAACGCCTCCAGGTACGAGCGGGCGCGGTGCCTGATGTCGTCCTCGGCGTAGATATAGGACGGAGTGCCGAGCTCAGCGGCCACCTCGACCACGTCACAGCCGCCGATCTCCAGGTGGCCGCGCTCGTTCACGCGGCTGCCCACCGGGTAGACCGGCGACGCCTCGACTGCCGTTCGCTCGCTCGTCGTGCTCATCGGATCAGCCATTCTGACGGGGCGGGCATCATCGCCGCTTGACCCGGAATCAGGGCGGCGGCTTTCGCCGCCTGACAGCACCTGCCGCTGCGGCGACAAAGGTCGCCGCCTCGAATACCTTGCAATGTGATGAGCAGGAGGCGT
The DNA here is from genome assembly GCA_963710955.1 of uncultured Actinomycetes bacterium. GTDB lineage: Bacteria > Actinomycetota > Thermoleophilia > Solirubrobacterales > 70-9 > AC-56. The sequence goes on from CAVQCK010000008.1 coordinate 344,264, forward strand.
TTCGAGGCCCACCGACATGGGCGTTCACGGGGGACGCCCGTACATGCTCTGGCTGCCGGAGTCCCCACGGCCCTGGCGGGCGATGGTGATCCTCCACGGTGCCGGGTCGCGAAAGGAGAACCACGGCGACTTCGGGCGGGCCTGCGCCGCGAACGGCTGGGCGGCCGTGGCCTACGACCAGCGGGGACACGGGGAGGCGGAGGACCCGATGAGTCCCGAGGCGCTCTCCGACGTCGGCAGGATGGCCCGGTTCCTCACCGAGATCGACGGCGTCGATGCAGGCAGCGTCTGCGTCCGTGGCTCGAGCATGGGCGGCTTCATGGCCATCCAGGCCGCCGCGACCTCGGAGGCCATCGCGGGGGCGATCGCGATCTGCCCTGCCGGCGCGCACCACCTGATGCGCGGGCTCCAGACGGACGAGCTCGAGATGCGCGTCGACCCGGACGGCGCGAGGGCGCTGTCCGCATGGCTCGCCGAGCACGACCTGCGGGAGGCCGTGGAGCTGATGGGCTCGAAGCCTCTCCTCCTCATCCACGCGCGGGGCGACGACCAGATTCCCGCCGACTGGTCCGAGGAGCTCCACGTCCGGGCGGCCGAGCCGCGCAAGCTCATCCTGCTTCCGGGCGGCCACCACCGCTCGGCCCAGCACGATGCCGAGATCCATGGCATCGCCCTGCGCTGGATGGATCGAAACCTGGCTTAGCGGAGGGCCGCGGCCTACTTGCCGCCGCCGAGAACGCCCCCGGCGCCGCCGACCGTCTTGTCGACCGTGCCGTTCACGGTGTTGTTGACGCCGTCGCCGAGCCCTGGCTTGCCGGCCGCCCCACCGACCTGGTTGACGGTGCCGGTCACGGTCTTGTCAACCGTTCCGGCGACGTCCCCTGCCGGGCTGCCGGAGAGGTTCGTGCCGGCCGTGTCGTCCACCTGGTTCAGCGTGTTGGTGGCGATCCCGGGGGAGGAGGGCTGAGGGTTGCAGCTCGAGCATGGCTGCGTCGGGCCCGGGGGTTGGCCCGCCACCCGGGCCAGGAGTCGTGCCCGGGGGTGTCGTGCCGCCCCCGGGGAGGTTCCCGCCGCCGCCGCTGAAGCCGCCCGCGCCGCCGCCCGGGCCGGCATGGCCGCGCGAGAAGGCGCCCGCCGCACCGGTGCCGATCGGAGCGCCGGGGACCGGCCTCGCGGCCACCGCTCCGGGCGCAGCCCGGAGGGCAGCGGCGGTCGATGCCGCCGTGCCGGCCGTCTGGACCCCCACGAAGCTGTCGCCGGGTGCGGTCCCGTTGCCGGCAAAGGGCATCCCGTTGACGGCGACGTAGGCCGCCAGCGAGACGAAGACGATCACGGCTCCGGCGATGAGCGCACCGGTCGCGCCGGTGCCCAGCAGATACGCGCGCAGGTGGGTGGACCGCGGTGCTTGAGGCTGGGTCTCGGTGAGGGTCGTCATCGGGTCCCGAAGGATGGCACGCCACGCCCGGCCTGTGGGCGATTCACATAAGGAATCGGCAGCTGCCGTGAGAGCTTTAGGGCAGGTAGCCCATGGGGTCGACGACCTGCCCGTTCACGCGGACCTCGAAGTGGAGGTGGGGGCCGAAGCAGAGGCCGGTGCAGTCGCTGATCCCGATCACCTGACCCTGGCTGACCTGCTGGCCGACCGAGACGGAGATCGACTCCTGGTGGGCGTAGCAGGTCGAGAGCCCGCCGCCGTGGTCGAGGCAGGTGTAGTTGCCGTACCCGGACTCGGGGCCGGCGATCGCCACCGTGCCGGCGGCGGCCGCATGGATCGGCGTGCCGCTCGGGACTCCGATGTCGATCCCCGGGTGGCAGGCCTCCCACGGGCGCGGCTCGCAGAACGGAGAAGTGATCGGGCCATTGACGGGCCAGATCATTCCCGAGGAGCTCTGGCCCTGGACCGGGCCCGTCGGCGCCGTCGTGCCAGTCGACGAGGACTGGGCCTGCGCCGCGGCCTGGGCCGCCTGGGCCTGCTGCTGGGCTTGAAGCTGGGACGCGATCTGGTCGGAGATGGAGCCGATGTCGCCCTCGAGGTGGTCCTGGGTGGCCTTGACCTGGCCCAGGAGCTGCTGGTCCTTCTGCTGAGCGGCCGCGAGGTCGCTCTGCTTGGCCTCCAGCGCCGCCTGCGACTGCTCGAGCTGAGCCTTCTTGTCGGCGATCGCGTTGCGGGCGGCGCGTACGCGGTCGACAGTCTCCTTCTCCTGGTTTCGCAGGTCCTTCACCCGGACGGCGATCGACGTGTCCTGGGACTGGATCCGCTGGAGGTAGTCGTAGCGGGTGAGCATGTCCCTCAGCCCGTGCGAGTTGAGGATCACAGTCATCGCGTCGGGCGAGTTCGACTCGTAGATCTCGACGAGGCGCCCGCGCAGGATCCGCAGCGACCGCTTGAGCTTCACGCGGAGCTGCTCGAGGCGGACCTTCGCCGCCTTGAGCTCGGCCTCCTTCTTGTTCAGCTGCGTCTGGACGATCGAGATCTGGTTCCGCAGCGAGGCGACCTGGTTGCGCAGCTGGTCCAGCTGGTCCCCGTACTTCTGGATCGTCGTGGAGAGCACGCCCGCGCGGTCCTTGGCGTGCTGGAGCTGCGACTGCTTCTGGTCGAGCTGCGACCGCGAGTGATTGAGCTTCTGCTGGATCTCCTGGAGGGACTGCGCGGGCGCACCGCTGGCCACGGTGAGCGCGGCGAGCAGGATCAGCGCACCCGCGAGTGGCGAGCACGATGGATCGGCGTCTGGGTCCCGGTCGGTTGTTCGGCGTTCTCATGTCTCGCTCTGATGCCTACGGGGTTAGCTGACGGGCTAGCGCGGACGAGACGCGCTTGGCCAGCAGAGCCCTCTGGCTCGTCGACCATTCGCCCCAGGGATTTGGTTCCCCCGTTCCACCCGGCAGTGCCAGATGGACTCGGCACAAATGTCGGCGGCGACCCTAGCAGGCGCCGGACGCTTTGCTAGCAGTTCTTAACATCAATTATCCCTGCTGCAACGCATATTTCAGGATCCGGGAGGAGCCCTGCGACCGCTCTGGAATCAAGTCGGTTTCGGGGTGCCGCGGGCGCGGGTGGGCGCGGTTCGCGACAATCCAGGAGTTGATGCCTGTCGATCCGCGACGAGGAGAGCGCCACGCCCGGGCTCGCCGGTGTGCATCGGCGGTCGTGGTGCTCGCGTTGAGTGCGGCCGCCCTGTACGGCTGCGGCGAGGCATCCGCCCCTGCCCCGCAGGGGCAGAGGATCGTCATTAGGACGGGGTCGCCAAAGGAGAAGCCGATCAGCGAGCAGAAACCGCCCCGCCCGCACCACCTGGACGTCGCCTCGCGCGCTCAGGAGCGTACGGCCAGGTCCGCGCCGAAGGTGAAGTTCGTCCGGGGTGACCCGTCCAAGATGCCGGCCGCCTCCGCCGGCACCAACGGCTCGTTCGCCCCTCCCACCGGCGGAGCGCGCGAAGTCGATGAACGCCCACACGATGGCCGGCGTCGGGAACCTCCCCGCCAGCCGGAGCGCCATCCTTCTCCACGGGGTGGCCCTCGCTCCGCCGAGCGCCCCGGACGCGGTCAAGAGAGCGATCAGCGCCGCGAACCAGATCGTCGGCACCCCCTACGTCTGGGGCGGCGGGCACTCGTCCTGGCAGTCCCGCGGCTACGACTGCTCGGGCGCCGTCAGCTACGCCCTCGCCGGCGGCGGGTTCCTGTCCGCGCCCCTCGCCTCGAGCCAGCTCGAGTCATGGGGCGCGCCGGGGCCGGGAAAGTGGGTGACGGTCTACGCGAACGCCGGTCACACCTACGCCGTGATCGCCGGCCTGCGCTGGGACACGGTCGGCGACGCCCAGGGCTCGGGGCCACGCTGGCATCCTGCGCTTCCCTACCCGCACGGTTTCACCGTCCGGCATCCGCCGGGCTACTGACGGATATGTAGAAGCCGCTCGGGGCGATGCTCGACCTGCAGCGTCGAGTGGTGGATGTCGAACCGCTTCTCGAGCAGGTCCGCCAGCCGCAGGCGGGCGCGGTGGCAGTCGGCCTCCTGGGTGACCAGGACATGGGCCGAGAGAGCCGGGAACCCCGAGGACACCTCCCACACGTGGAGGTCGTGGATCTCCACGACGCCCGGAATCGCGAGCAGTGCCTCACCGATCTCGTTCGGATCGACGTCCTCCGGCGCGGCCTCCATGAAGATGCGCCCCGAGGCACGGAGCAGGACGTACGCGGAGTAAAGCATCAGCCCGGCCACGATGAGCGATGCGATCGGGTCGGCGCGCTCGAACCCCGTGAGCAGGATCAGGGCCGCGGCGATCGCGGTCCCGATGAAGGCGTAGAGATCGGTGACGATGTGCCGGAACGATCCCTCGACGTTCAGGCTCTGGCGATTCGCTCGCGCGAGCGTCCAGGTGGCTGCCAGGTTCACCACGATGCCGGCGAGCGCCACCGCGAGCATCAGCCCGCCCTTGACCTCCGGGGGCGTGACGAGGCGCTGGATCGCTTCGAAGACGATCACCGCGGCGAGCACGAGGAGCGTGATGCCGCTCGCCTGCGCTGAGAGGATCTCGATACGCCGGAAGCCGAAGGTCATGGATCCCTCCGCGGGGCGTCTGGCGAGGTGGATGGCGAAGATCGAGAGGCCGATCGCGGCCGCGTCCGTGAGCATGTGAGCGGCGTCGGAGAGGAGCGCCAGGGAGTGGGCGATGATTCCGGTCGCGACCTCGACGGCCATGAACCCGACGATGAGGGCGAGCGCGATCGTGAGTTTGGTGCGATCCGCGTCGGAGGATGCGCCGTGAGTGTGCACCCCCGGTCCCTGTCCGTCAGCCGGGCGGTGGGCGTTCGTTGAGTCGGTTGCCACGCCTCAATGGTGTCATCGAAGGAACCGAGAGGTGGCCGAAGCCGCCCCGTACCGCCGACGCGGCCAGAAGCCGCCCCGATCAGCCCTTCTTGGCCTGGCCGGGCGGAAGCCCGCCGGGCTTCGACGCCAATCCGGGGGGCGTACCGCTGGGCTTCGAGGCGAGCCCCGGAGGGGTGCCGCCCGGCTTCTCGGCCAAGCCTGGAGGCAGCCCCGCGGGCTTGCTCGCCAGGCCCGGGGGCGTCGAGGGCGGGCCGTTCCCGTTTGACGGAGCCGTGTTCACGGGGCCGCCGCCGCCGGACGTCGCCGGAGGGCCGCCTCCGGGCGACGGGGCGGGTTGCGGTGACGGCGAAGGTGACGGGTTGGCATCCGTGGGCGCCGGCGATCCCTTGCCGATGCCGGGGCTCGAGTGGCCACCCCCACCGCTTCCGGCGCCCGGCGAGGACCCGGTCGGGTGCCGGTTGGCGGCGCCGGCCGAGGTCGGCGCCGCGTTACCGCTGAGCGCGTGGCCGACCGATGCGAGCAGGCGGACCGCCGCCGGCGAGGACGCCGTGGACTGGAGCGCCTCCGGAGCGGCCGCCGCGATCGGCCCGGCCGGCGGCTGGCTCGGCTCGGCGACCCGCACGGAGTGCTGGCCGGCCGGCGCCTGGACGGAGTTTCCGTTGGGGAAGTTGGTGTTCGCCACCAGGGCGGTGATGGAGACGAACGCCGCGATCGCGGCCGCGATCAGCGCGGTGGAAGCCACTCCACCGAAGAGGTACTGCAGCGAGCGATCCATCGCCCTCTATATCGGACGAGACGCTCGGAGACTTGACCGCCCGCGGTTAGGAAACTGCGGCGGCGTGGTCCACGGAAGGCGCGGCGCCGTTCCCGGCGGCCGCGGGAGCGCCGTTGCCGGCGGCGCCATTCTGCATCGCCTCCGCCGCGATGCCGGCGCCGTTCTGGAGGCGCTCGCGGTACTCGGCAACCTGCATCCTCGAGACGACGAGGCGCTGGATCTCGGCAGTCCCCTCGAACAACTGGTAGATCTTCGCGTCGCGGAACCACTTCTCGAGTGGCGTGTCCTTCGTCTGCGCGGCCGGCCCAATCAGGTCCATGCACGTCCGCGTCGCCCACATCGCGACGTCGCCGCCCTTGAGCTTGGACATCGAACCCTGGCCGCCGGTCATCGGAATGCCGTTGCGGCCCATCCACGACGCGCGCTGGATCAGGAGCCGGGCCGCCTCGATCTCGGTGGCGACGTCGGCGATCCGCTGCTGGTTGCCCTGGCGCTGGAGGGGCGGCTTGCCCGCCGTGGAGCTCTCGTCGAGCCACTCGGCGATCGGGTCCGCGGAAGCTCCGTTGTCGAGGTAAGCGATCGTCCACTCGTAGGCCGCCTGCGCGATGCCGATCGCGGAGGCGCCGACGACCGGGCGCGTCAGCTCGAAGGTCGCGAGCGCGTTCGAAGCGCGGCCGCTGGACTCTCCGGATCGGGCCCGCTCCAGCTTGCGCTCGAGCTTCTCCATCCCGCCGAGGAGGTTGTCGAGCGGGATGCGGCAGTCCTCGAGGATCACCTCGGCCGTATGCGAGGCGCGAATTCCCAGCTTGGACTCCTTCTTGCCCTGCTTCAGCCCCGGCGTGCCCTTGGGAATGACGAACGAGGCCTGGCCGCGATGGGCGAGGGCCGGATCCACGGTGGCCACGACCACGTGGACGTCGGCAATCCCGCCGTTCGTGATGAAGACCTTGGTGCCGTTCAGGACCCACTCGTCGCCGTCGCGCTTGGCGGTCGTGCGCAGGCTCTTCACGTCGGAACCGGCCTGCGGCTCCGTCACCGCGTAGGCGCCGAGCTTGACCTCGTCGCCCGAGCCGAAGCACTCCGGGACCCAGCGGGCGATCTGCTCCGGAGTCCCGGAGGACGCCAGCCCGGCCGCCGCGAGCATGGAGCCCGAGATGGAGAGGGCGATGCCGGCGCAGCCCCAGTGGAGCTCCTCCGCGTAGATGACGTTGAACTGACCGTCGGGGTCGCCGGCGAGGCGCTGCAGGAGATCGATCCCGTTGAGACCCCGCTCGCGAGCGGCCTTGAGGACCTCCCACGGCGTCGACTCCTCGGCGTCGTGCTTGGCGGCTACGGGGCGGATCACCTCGGTCGCGAACCTGCGGCAGAGGGCCTGGAACTCCCGTTGCTCGTCGCTCAGTCCGAAGTCCATCTAAACCTCCGTTGGTGGGCCCGTGCACCGGCTCCGCGGCCGCGAACCCTGCCGATAGCCATATCGATTGACTGGTCAGTCAACCAGTCCCAGTCTACTGGTCATCGCGTCCTGAATCTGTGGTCGGGCCGACGCCGGTGGACTACCGTTCCCGGACCGTGTGGATGATCTGGAAGCGCCGGTTGGCGATCGGCGGGGCGGCGCTCGTCGCGCTGTGTGGCATCGGCGTGGGGGTCTACTTCCTCGTCGACGCCCTGAACAAGGAGCCGAAGCAGGCTGCGCCGCCGCCCGCGCCCAAGATCGTGGTCCACACGAAGAAGGCGCAGTCCAAAGCGGCGCAGGACCTCGGCTTCCCCGAGTTCGCGACCAAGAACACGACGCGCGTCGCCGGCGCCGACCCGGTGGCGAGCGCCGCGGGGGTCGCGCTCGCCGCCTTTCCCTCGACCGGCGGGGTCCCAGGCCCCGACGCCGTCTCGCTCGTCGACTCCAGTGACTGGCAGTCCGGGATCGCCGCCGCGAGCCTTACCGCGCAACCGGTCAGCGCGCCGATCCTGCTGTCCACCGGCAACAGCATCCCGACCCTCACGCAGGACGCGCTGACGGCGCTCGACCCCGCGGGCTCGGCGGCGACCCAGGGCACGCAGGTCTTCCGCATCGGCAATGCCGCTACGCCGTCGGGGGTCGACGTCCAGCACGTGACCGGCTCCGACCCGGCCGCGATCGCGGCCCAGATCGACGCTCTGCGGCAGAAGCTCACCGGGGCCAAGCCGGACGACGTCCTGCTCGTCGGCTCGTCCGAGCCCCAGTACGCGATGCCCGCCGCCTCGTGGGCCGCCCGATCCGGCGACCCAGTGCTCTTCGTGAACAAGGACTCGGTGCCGAAGCCCACGATCGAGGCCCTCAAGCGGGACGCGGGCGCGAACGTCTACGCGCTGGGGCCGCCCTCGGCGATCTCCGACAAGGCGCTGACGAACGCCGGCAGCGCCACGTCGAACGTGGTGCGGATCGGGGACACGGACCCTGTTGCTAACGCGATCGACTTCGCGCGCTACTCCAACGGCAGCTTCGGGTGGAACATCACCGATCCCGGGCACGGTCTGGTGATCGCTTCCGACAAGGACCCGATGGACGCCGCGGCGGCGGCCCCGCTCTCCGCGAGCGGTACCTGGGGGCCGCTCCTCATCACCGACGATGCCGCGCAGGTCCCCGAGTCGCTTCGCGGGTTCCTCCTCGACATCAAGCCGGGCTACGTGGACGACCCGACCCGGGCCGTCTACAACCACGTCTGGATCATCGGCGACCAGACGACGATCTCGGTGGGCTTCCAGGCGCAGGTCGACGATCTCGCGGAGGTCGCGCCGGTAAGGTCCGGCACGGGAGCCGGCGTGAAGCCCCCTCCACAGCCGCCGAGTCAGACCAAGAACGGGAAGTCGAGCCAGTGAGAGCGCCGAGCCGATGAGCGAAGCGGAGCGACCGGATCGTCTCGCCGAGGGACGGCGTGTGACCATCGAGGACATTCGCGCCCTGGCGGGTCCGTCGACCCCCCATTTCGCGCTCCAGATCCGCAACCGCATCCGCCGCCTGATCGGGGGGCTGCCCGAGGGCGACCCGGTCCGGGTCGAGGGCGAGCGGCACATCGCCCGCCTCGAGGAGCTCGCCCAGCACTCGGGGGACCCGCGAGGCGTCGGCCCGGGAGCCTCGGCCGCCCACTGATGGCCGGCGTCAAGGCTCCGGAGCCATTGGGGCTCCGGAGAGCGCGGGAACTGCTCACTTCGGACGCCGCCGCCGAGGCCAACCGGCCCGGGGCGACAGAGCACGGCTACCTGGACCTGCTTCCGGAGGACCTCGAGTCGACCGGCACGACGCAGGACCTGATGACGACGCGCTTCGTCCCCGCGATCTACGAGCGCTACTGGCGGCCCGCCCTGGCGCGCGTCGCGAAGGGCGTCACCGGCCCCGGCATGACCGAGGAGGTGCGCATCGCGAGGTTGCTACTCGGCCTCGGCCCCGGCGAGACCGTTCTCGACGTCGCGTGCGGCCCGGGTAACTTCTCGCGCGAGTTCGCGAAGGCGGTTGGCGAGGACGGCCTCGTGGTCGGGATCGACGCCTCGCGGACGATGCTCACCAGGGGTGTCGCCGACCTGCGCTCGTCGGGCCTGGCGAACCTGGCCCTGGTCCGCGGCGACGCCAACCGGCTCCCGTTTCGCGACGCGACCTTCGACGGCGCCTGCTGCTTCGCGGCGCTCCACCTCTTCGCCGACCCGTTCGGCGGGCTGGATGAGATGACGCGGGTGCTGAGGCCCGGCGGTCGCATCGGCCTTATGACCTCCGTTCGCCGCAAGGTCACGCTGCCGCCCCTGAAGCCCGTGATGGAGCGGGCCAGCGGCATGCGGGTGTTCGAGTCGGACGAGATCGTCCACGCGCTCGCCGAGCGCGGCTTCCTGAACGTCCGCCAGCGGCTCGCCGGGATGGTGCAGTTCGTCGGCGGACGGCTTCCCGACGCGCGCTAGCCGGACGTTCCGGGCGCGAAGGACTCGATGATCCGGGCCTGGTAGGCGGCCAGCTCCTCGGGCGGGATGAAGTAGGTCGGCGGCGTCAGGAACACGCCGTCGCCCCGCTCGGCGACCTCCTCGACGCGGGCGCGCACCTTGTCCACCGGCCCGGCCGCGCAGTACGCATCGACCATCTCGTCGGGCACCAGCGCGGGCATCCCGCCGAGGTCGCCGGACCGGAACGCGTCGCCGACCTGGACCGCGGCATCGCCGAACCCGTGCATCTCCCAGAGCGGCGCGTAGGTGCGGACGGTGGCGTAGAAGCAGATCGTGCGCCGGCACGCCTCGTACGCCGCCTTCTCGTCGTCGGAGATCGCGCAGCAGACGGTGGGGATGAAGTCGAATTCCGAGCGCGAGCGCCCTGAGCGCCCCAGCCCGGCCTCGAAGTTGGCCACCAGCACCTCGTCGAGCCAGCGCAGCGAGCACATCGGATGCCCGATCAGCCCGTCGGCCACGTCGCCGGCCATCCGCGCCATCCCCTCGCGCACGGCCGCGGTGTAGATCGGCACCGACGCGCGAACGGGGGCATGCGGGCGGACCCAGCCCTTGATGTCGATGTCGTGGTAGGCACCCTCGTAGCGGATCGGCTCGCCGGTGGGGGCCTTCTGCATGATCAGCCTGACCGCCTCGATCGTCTCGCGGAGGTGCGGCGCGGGCCGGCCGTAGTCCACACCGTGCCAGGTCTCGTTCAGGCGCTTGACTCCCGCCCCCAGGCCCAACCGAAAGCGCCCGCCCGACATCTCGTCTATGTCGAGGGCGGTGACCGCGAGTATGAACGGGCTGCGCGTGAACGCCCACGCGATCCCGGTACCCACGCCGACCCGCTCGGTCGCGGCCGCGATCCACGTCGCCTGGGTGACCGAGCTGCGAAAGAGCTCCGGCGTCCACACGCAGTCGATTCCGGCCTCATCGGCCGCGCGGGCCTGGTCGGCGAGGTCACCCGCCGTGTCGGCGATCGCGGCGATCGAGATGCGGTCGAGCGCGGAACCGGGCATCGCGGGCGACCCTACTCAGCCGCTCACGCCGGCGCGTTGTCGAGCGAGCGCCACAGGTAGAGGCACCCGAGAGTCCGGTGCGGGCGCCACGGCTCGGCGATCCGCTCGAGGTCGGTCGGGCCGGGCAGGTCGTCCAGGCCGTAGGCGATCTGCGCCGCGCGGCGGATGCCGAGGTCGCCTGTCGAGAGAACGTCGGGGCGCCCCAGGTGGAAGATCAGGAACATCTCGGCCGTCCACGGCCCCACGCCCTTGACCTCGGTGAGCGCGGCCACCACGTCCTCGTCGATGAGGTAGCCAAGCGCGTCGATGTCGAGGCGGCCGTCGTCGATGCGCTCGGCAAGGTCCAGTAGAAACGCCGCCTTGGCACGGGAGAGGCCCGCGCCCCTCAGAGTCTCCGGATCCACCTCCAGCACCTCGGAAGGCGGAGGCAGGCTCCCGCCGAGGGTGTCCAGGAGGCGCTCCCAGATCGAGCGGGCCGCCTTGGTGGACAGCTGCTGCCCCACGATCGCGCGGGCGACCGCCTCGTAGGGGTCGGGGCGGCTGGCCCGGCGGTCGCGCTCAGGGTGGATCGGCCCGCCCTCGTCGATCAACGTGCGCATCACGTGGTCGGCCCGGCGCAGGTGCTCGTCGGCCTTGGTCAGGCGCGGACTCATCCGCCCAACCTAACGTCGGCGGACGGCCGTTTCGTGATCTCGCTGGTACTTAGACCCGCTGAATGATCGTGCCGGTGCCGAGGCCGCCGCCGCAACACATCGTCACCAGGCCGGTCTCCTTGTCGGAGCGCTCCATCTCGTGGAGAAGGGTGGTGATCAGCCGCGCGCCGGTGGACCCGAGCGGATGCCCGAGCGCGATCGCGCCGCCGTTCACGTTGACCCGGTCCATGTCCGGCTCGAGCTCGCGGCGCCAGGCGGCGACGACCGAGGCGAACGCCTCGTTGATCTCGATCAGGTCGATGTCGTCGATCCGCATGCCGTTGCGCTCCAGGAGCTTCCGGGTCGCCGGGATCGGGCCGGTGAGCATGATCACCGGGTCCACGCCAACCGTCGTCTGATCGACGATCCTGGCCCGCGGCTTCAGGCCGAGCTCGTCGGCCTTCTCGCGCGTCATCACCAGGACGGCGGCCGCGCCGTCGGAGATCTGGGACGAGTTCCCGGCGGTGATCTTGCCGTCCTCCTTGAAGGCCGGCTTCAGCTGGGAGAGCTTCTCGAGCGAGGTGTCCGGGCGGATCCCCTGGTCGGTGACATAGGTGTCGCCGTTGACGGCAAACGGAACCGTCTCGCGCTCGAAGCGGCCCTCCTCGGTCGCCTTCGCGGCGAGCTGGTGGGACCGCAGGCCGATCTCGTCGAGCTCCGAGCGGGGGATCTCCCACTGGTCGGCGATCATCTCCGCCGAGATCCCCTGGGGGACCAGCTGGTACTTCTCCATCAGCTCGGGGGAGAAGGCGAAGCCGTGCTCCTGCTGCACGGACATGCTGTCCGCGAAGGAGATATGACCCATGTGCTCGACGCCGCCGCCGATGGCCGCGTCGTGCACGCCGGAGGCGACCAGCGCCGCCGCGAAGTTGACTGCCTGCTGGGCGGAGCCGCACTGGCGGTCGATGGTCGTGGCCGGCGTCTCGATCGGGAGCCCGGCCTCGAGCCAGGCGTTGCGCCCGATGTTGAGCCCTTGCTCGCCGAACTGCTGGACGCAGCCGGTGACGACGTCCTCGACCACGGCGGGCTCGATGCCGGCGCGATCGATGACCTCCTTGAAGGTCCTCGCCAGGAGGGTCGAGGGATGGACGTCCTTGTAGTAGCCCTTCTCCTCGTGACCACGGCCGATCGGGGTACGGGCCGCTTCGACGATTACGACCTCGCGGCCCTGGAAGTTCCCGTTGCTACCCATCTGCGATCACCCTCCGTTTTAGTTGGTTCGCGATGAAGATACTTGATGAGTTGACTGGCGAGTCAACCAGTGGCGGGCCCGCTTTGTCGAACCGGCTCGCGGGAGGGTGGATGAGCGTAGTGTGGCTGGAAGACCGACCGCGACGCGCGGTGCTGCGCGACGAAACGTGCCCGTTCGAGGGGCCGGCCTGAACTTCGATGTGGACCGGACCGCCCCACCGGGCGCGAGACGGGTCACGCAGGAGGCCAAGAAATGTCGGGTAGCACTCCGTCAATGGGAGGCTTGGTGGTAACTCACCATGTTCGCGTGGATCCTTCGCGCAGTATGAAGTCGGTCACGGGGGACGTCCAATCGCTGCTGAGCGAGTACGGGGAGGGCTCGCGTCGCAGCTGTGCGCTGCTGGCGAGCGAGCTGATCGCACAGATCGTCGGCAGGGAGCCGAGCTGGACGGGCGGGCCGGTTGGCCTGACCATTCAGCTGCGGGAGGACGCCATCCGCATGGAGGCGACGGCACCCACCCCGGCGTCGGGCCATCAGAACGGGGTTGCCCCCGAGCCCCTCGCCGAGTGGGGCGAGTTCCTGCTCGACAAGCTCGCCGATCGCTGGGGCGTCCGGGAGGCCCCGCGCAGGGACATCTGGGCGGAGGTCTACGTCTGAGCGCTCACTGAGAGGGGATGGGCGAGCCGGCGGCGATGAAGAACCAAACCGCCATCGCCACGCCGGCGAGCAGGACCGAGGTGAGGATGACGGTCTCCAGCACCGATGGCCCGTACGGGCTGTCGCGCTCGTCGCTCAAGCTCTTCTTCCAGGCCGGCAGGTAGCGCTGGGGGAGCTGGGTGCTCCCGGTGATGCGCACGTAGACGCGGTTCAGGCGCGACAGGATCCACGCCATCGTGCAGATCGAGATGACGATGCCCGCGAACACGATCATGTAGGGACCGCCGGAGGGCTGCTGGGTATGGGAGACCTTGGAGCCGATCCAGATCCACCCGAACGGGATCACGGTCCACATCGAGAACGCTCCCACCACCATCATCGCCACGACCAGCGCGGCCGCAGCACCGAAGACCGGCCTTATTCTGTGCGCGCGCTCTTCCACTCCACCTTTCAGGGTAGGGCGCTCGGGACGCCCACGGAGGGGTTCTTGCGACAGTGCGGGGGCTCCCGCGCCACCTGTGCGTGATAGTAACCGGCCGGGGTGAGCGGCTCAGAGGGATACGAGCGGCCAGGGATCGCCGGCAGCGGCGCGATCGCGTGCGGCATCGCCGCGTGCGCCAGCGCGCTCGGCGAGGTGCGGCTCTGGGCCCGCAGCGACGTCTCGGCCTGGCGGGCTGAGGAGCGAGCCGAGGCCGAGTGCGCCAAGGTCGACGGCGCCACACCACGCATGATCCGGGTGACGACGAAGATCGACGACCTCGCCGAGTGCGACCTCATAGTCGAGTCCGTGAAGGAGGACCTCGACGTGAAGACGGAGGTCCTGGACACCCTCGGGGAGACCGGCGACGCGGACCTCGCCAGCACCACCTCCTCCCTCTCCGTGCGCGAGCTCGGGGAGCGCAGCGGGCACGCGGACCGGGTCTTCGGCCTCCACGTCTTCAACCCGGTCCCGCGCATGGAGCTGATCGAGCTCTGCCTGCCGGACGCGCTGCGCGACGGTGCCGCTGACCGCGCACGCGCATGGTGCGCCGCCCTCTCCAAGATTCCGGTGGAAGTCCCGGACCAGCCCGGCTTCGTGGTCAACCGGCTCCTGTTTCCCTATCTCTTCGACGCGGTGCGCGTCATGGAGCGAACTGGGATGCCCGCGGCGGACGTCGACGCCTGCATGCAGCTGGGCGCCGGGCATCCAATGGGGCCGCTTCGGTTGCTCGACTTCGTCGGGCTTGACGTGGCGGCCGCCATCGGCCAGAGCCTGTTCGACGACACCGGCGAGGACCGCTATCGGGCGCCGGGGCTGATCGAGGAGCTGATCGGCGCGGGCAAGCTCGGTCGAAAGAGCGGCGCCGGCTTTTACACGTACTAGGGGCCCGCGACTTTAGTGCGGAAGCAGCATGTGCCGTCAGGCGGCGAAGCCGCCGGCAGTGGTTCCTAGGCCGCCGTGCGCTTGCGCTTCTTGCCGGCGAGGTCCCAGATGACGTCGGCCTCGGAGATCCCCTGACGCCGAGCAATCTCGGCCACGTCGTCCCAGGGAAGGTGGGCGTCGGGGAGCTCGTCCCACCGGGCGAGATCCAGCGCTTCCAGCGCTCCGCGCAGAGCCGGCCCCAGATGCTCCTCGGCTCGCAGCACAGCTCGAAGAACCTCGAGTTGCTTATCGGTCAGCTTTACGACCCACATGGCTGCCCCTTCATTAGGTGAGCCGGACGATCGGAAGCTAAAGCCGCCTACGGACGGAAGCGCGGCCCCGGATTTCCGCTAATAGCGCCCTATGCGGGGGCCGGAGTCTCGTCCGCGGGCGCGGTGTCGGGGGGTCCGGTCCGATTGTGGATGCGGACGGCCACGATCCGGTTCTCGCGGACCGACTCGACCCGGACCTCGTAGCCGTTCGCCATGATCCGATCCCCCCGCTTGGGGAGCCGGCCGAGCTCCGAGAACACGTAGCCGCCGATCGAGTTGAAGGCGTCCGACGACACCGGCAGCCGGATGCCGACGTCCTCCAGGTCGCCGAGCGAGACGTGGCCGCGCACGTACCAGTCCCCGTCGGTGAGCTTGCGTACCGATGCCGCGCGGGGGTCGGTCTCGTCCTCGATCTCGCCGACGACCTCCTCGAGGATGTCCTCGACCGTGACGACGCCGACCGTGCGCCCGTACTCGTCGGAGACCACGGCGATCGAGCTCCGCTGGCGCTGTAGCTCGGCGAGTAGGTCGTCGAGGGCCTTCGTCTCAGGGAAGATCGGGACCTCGCGGATCGCCGGCTCGATCGACGTGTCCGGACCGGCGTTCATGTACAGGCGCACGAGGCTGTTGTTGTGCGCGACGCCCCGCACGCGATCGGGGTTGTCGTCCTCGATCACGATCAGGCGAGTGTGCCCCGAGGAGACACACCGCTGTAGGGCGTCCTCGACCGACTCGTCGGCGTTCACCGTCACCACGGCCGGGATCGGCGTCATCACCTCGCGGGCCTCCTGCTCGTGCAGGTGGAAGACCCCGGCCAGATGTCCGGCCTCCTCTGGGTCGAGGCCGCCACCGGTCGCGGACTGGCGGATGATTGCCTTGACGTCCTCCTCGGTGTGCTCCTGCTCCAGCCGTTCGGGACTCACGCCGAGCAGCCTCGAAATCGCGTTCGCGAGCTTTGTGAGAGCGATGGTGAACGGGCCGCTGACCGCCCTGAAGACGTCAAGCGGCCTGGCCAGCGCCCGCAGGGTTCCCTCGGCGCGGGTGATCGCCAGCATCTTCGGGACCTGCTCGCCAACCGTGATGTGGATCGAGGTGACCAGCACGTAGGCGATCACGACCGAGATCGCCACCGCGACGCCGTGAGAGAGGCCGCCAAACGCCGGTTCCAGCAGGTGCGCGAGCGCAGGCTCGCCGAGGAAGCCGATCCCGATCGAGGCCATCGTGATCCCCACCTGGCACGCGGAGAGGTACTCGTCGAGGCTGTTGAGCTCGTTGATAGCGGGCTCGATGCCCCGCACGCCGTCTCGGGCCATCGCCTCGAGTCGCGATCTGCGAGCGCGCACGAGCGCGAACTCAGCGGCCACGAACAGGCCGTTGATGAGCACCAATATCAGCAGGACAACGAGAAGGAGGGCGCTCATCGGCCGACCGGTGGGCCCACGGGGCAGCGGGTTGCCCTATGCGGCCGCGTACTCGGAGGTTGGTCGTCGTCGCTCATCAGCGCCCGGCGGAGCCTAGGCTAGCAAGGGCTCAGGTGGCTTCCCCGGAGGCGCGACAACCACGAAAGTCGGGGTGGTCAACCGCGAGTTGTGCTCCAGGTCAGCTTGCCGGTCGAGCAGTTCGTATGGCCCGACGCGAGGTTCCCGTACACGTTGAGGATCCCGCTGGCCTTGCCCTGGCGGCCGAAGAGCCCGGTCACCTGCTGGATTACCCCGCCCCCCGTCGCGGTGATCGCGAACGCCTTGTTCTTGACGGCAAGGCCGACCGGGAGGGTGCTGCTGTAGGTGTAGGCGCCCTGGTCGCAGGTGGTCGGGACGCTCTTCCAACTGAAGCTCTTGACGCTGGCGATCTTGCCGTTCTTGTTCACCGTCTTGAAGCTGAGCGTGCCGCCCCCCTTCAGCGTTCCGGTGTAGGCGGCGCCGGACGCGAACGCCGGCAGGGCGAGTGCCGCGGCGGCCACGACCACGGCGATCGGGGCGAGGTGTCTGCGCTGCTTCCGGCTCCTCATGCGTTTCTGCCTCCTCAGTCCTGCGCCGCCGGCCGACCGGCGGCACGCGATGTCCCTCTCATCGGCCGATCCAGCGCCGAGGTTGAGCATTAGTGTCTGTTGGGATGTCCGGCGAGACGCTCGAATCGCAGCAGGGAAGCGGGCGGGAGGTCGCAATGGACCAGCGGGAGGCGCCGTACCTCGACGCCATCGTCGCCTATGCCGAGCGCGACCCCGGGCGCTTCCACGTGCCCGGCCACAAGGGCGGCGAGGGAGCGGACCCCGAGCTCGTCACCGCCTTCAGCGAGGCGGCGTTCGTGCACGACATCCCGGCCGGGATCGAGGGGGTGGATATCGGCCCGGACTCCCCCTTCCAGCGGGCGCAGCGCCTCGCTGCCGATGCCTGGGGCGCGAAGCGCAGCTGGTTCCTGATCAGCGGCGCCTCGCAGGGAAACCACGCCGCCTGCCTCGCGCTTCGCCATGCCGGCCGCAGTGTGGTGGCGCAGCGCAACGTTCACTCGAGCACAGTCGACGGGATCGTCCTCGCTGGCCTGGAGCCTGCATTCGTCGCGCCGGAGCTCGACGCCGAGCTGGGCATCGCTCATTGCCTTACGCCGGAGTCGCTCGCCGAGGCGCTGGACCAAACGCCGGACGCGGTCGCCGCGCTCACCGTGTCCCCGACCTACTTCGGAGCCGTTGCGGACGTGCGGAGACTGGCGGAGGTGGCGCATGCCCGCGGCATCCCGCTGGTTGTCGACGAAGCGTGGGGTGCGCATCTGCGCTTCTCGCCCGAGCTGCCGGAGAGCGCCCTCGAGTGCGGCGCCGACCTGGTGCTCTCATCGGTCCACAAGCTCTTCGGCAGCCTCACGCAGTCCGCGATCCTGCACCTCGGCCGTGACGAATTCATCGATCCCGACGTCGTCGATCGCTGCGTCACGCTGACCGAGTCGACGAGCCCGAGCGCCCTGCTCACCGCCTCGCTCGACGCCGCCCGCCGGCAGGCGGCGGTTCGGGGGGCGGAGCTCCTCCTGGAGACCATCGAGGGGGTGAAGCGCGCGCGGGAGGAGATCCGCCGGATCCCGGGGCTCGCCGTCCTCGACGAGCGCCTCATCGGGCGCCCCGGCGTCCACGCGTGGGACCCGCTGCGGCTCGCGGTGGACGTGCGCGGGACACGGAGCACCGGGACGCGGATCGGGACCCTGATGCGGGAGCAGGACGACGTCAACCTGGAGCTCGTGTCGGAGAACGTCATCGTCGCGGTCTTCGGGATCGGCGAGGACGCCAAGCGCAGCGCCTCGCGGCTGGTCGAGGCGCTTCGCCATGCGGTCGAGACCCTCGGCACCGAGGAGGAACCGCACTCCGAACCCCTCACGCCCCCGCCGCCATGGGGCGCGCTCGAGATGCCTCCGAGGCAGGCGTTCCTCGGGCAGCAGGAGGTCGTCCCCTTCGCCGATGCCGTCGGCCGGATCGCAGCCGAGTCGCTGGCCGCGTATCCGCCCGGCATCCCGAACGTCCTGCCGGGCGAGCGGCTCACCCAGGAGACGGTGGACTACATCAACGAGGTCGTCGAGCACGGCGGCTGGGTGCGAGGCGCGGTCGACCGCTCGCTGAAGACGATGCGGGTGGTCATCGAGTGAGCTCGGATTGGGGCGTCGACTCCGAGTACGGGCGGCTCACGGACGTCCTCGTCTGTCCTCCGGAGAACTACCGCTGGCACGCGACCAGCGTGATCTCGCGCGGAACGCTCGAGCGTGGACACCGGTTCGATCCCGATGCCGCTCGCGCCCAGCACGCCGAGCTCGTATCGGCATACGAGCAGGCCGGGGTGACGGCCCACCTGCTGGAGCCCGACCCGGCGCTGCCGTACCAGGTGTTCGCCCGTGACTCGAGCGTCATGACCCCGTGGGGCGCGTACGTCACCCAGCTCAAGCAGTGGTGGCGGCGCGGCGAGTACGCGCCTGTGATCCGCTTCTACGGCGGGCGTGGCATCCCGATCTGGCGGATGGCGACGGCCGGCGCGATCGAGGGCGGCGACGTGATGATCGTCGAGCCCGGCAGCGTCGTGATCGGCAACGGCGAGGAGCGCACGGAGCACGCGGCCGCCCATCAGCTGGCCGAGTGGTTCCGGGCCGAGGGATGGGAGGCGCGCGTCGAGCCCATCCCGGGCGTATTCGTCCACATCGACGTGTTGATGGCCGTGCTGGCGCCGAAGCTCGCCGCCGTCTGCGTCGAGCTCGTCTCGACCGGCCTCGTCGCGTGGCTGCGGGACAAGGGCTTCGAGATCCTGGAGGTGCCCGGGGATGAGGCATTCAAGCTCGGCGTCAACGCGATCTCGCTGGGGGACGATCGTGTGCTCACCGGTGCAGGGGCGCGATCGCTGAACGACCAGATGAAGGCCCACGGGCTCGAGCTGTTCGCGCCCGACCTGGAGATGTTCACCCTGGGCGGCGGCGGCGCCCACTGCCTGGGGCAGGCGCTCCACCGGGAGGCAATGAGCGCCGAGTGAGCGACGGACCGGCAATCGACGCCGGCCGTGTGGTCGCGGACCTGCGCGAGCTCCACGCCCTCACCGGAACCGACGCGGGCGCCCAGCGCGTCTGCTGGACCGGGACCTGGCGGCGGGCGCAGTCGCTCCTCGCCGAGCGCCTCTCCGAGCTGGGCCTCGAGCCCGAGCGCGACGAGGCCGGGAACGTCTGGGCCTATCTCGAGGGCGACGAGGAGCCGGCGCTCGGGGTCGGCTCGCACGTGGACTCGGTCCCCGACGGCGGCTGGCTCGACGGAGCGCTCGGCGTGATGGCCGCGCTCGGCGTGGTGCGGGCATGGGCGGAGAGCGGAGCGCGGCCACCTCGCGCACTGGCCTTCGTGGACTGGGCGGACGAAGAGGGCGCGCGCTTCGGTCGCAGCCTCTTCGGGAGCTCGGCGTTCTCCGGAACTCTCGTGCCGGACGAGGCGCGGGAGCTCCGCGATTCCGAGGGCGTTTCGATCGTCGATGCCCTCGCCGAGAACGGCGTGGACCTCGACCGCGCCCTCGAAGCGGGTTCGCGCCGGAGCCGGCTCGGCGCCTACCTCGAGCTCCACATCGAACAGGGCCCGGTGCTCGAGGCCGAGGGCCTGCGATCAGCCGCGGTCAACGGCTGCGTCGGCATCGAGCGGCATCGCTTCACCTTTCGCGGCCAGGCATCGCACGCCGGGACCACTCCGATGGATCGCCGGCGCGACGCCGGGCTCGCCGCGGCCGACGCCGCGCTCCGCATCGAGCGAGTCGGGCGAAGCCACGGCGGCATGGCGACCACCGGCGCCCTGGCATTGCGGCCGGGAATCGCCACGGCGGTCGCCGGCGAGGCGGAGCTGTTGGTGGATCTCAGGCATCCCGACGCCGGCGAGCTGGCAGCGATGCTGGAGGAGGCGTGGGGCGCGGGGCAGGAGGCTGCCGCCGACCGCGATTGCGAGTTCTCCTCCGAGCACGTCTGGTCGATCGAGCCGATCCCGTTCGACCCCGCTCTGGTGGACCAGGCCCTCGCAGCGAGCCGCGAGACCACCGGGTCCGAGCGCGTGCTGACGAGTGGCGCGCTTCACGACGCTGCAGAGGCGGCTCGCGTGGTTCCCACCGCGATGCTGTTCTGCCCCTCGGTCGCCGGCATCAGCCATGCAAAGGAGGAGGACACGAACGAGGCGGACCTGATCGCCGCGATCGAGGCGTTCGGCCTCCTTGCGAACCGCGTGCTCGGCTCGGACCTCGCCTAGGCGCGCGCGAACTGGCCGTGGAAGCCGAACGGGATGTGGTGCGGGACCTCCGCCCTCGCCACCTCGGCGAGCGATGCCGCGTCGAGCACCAGCAGGAACGAGTTGCCGCTGCGACCGTCGAACACGACTGAGAGCAGGACGCCGGCGTCCTCGTCTCGCGCGTCGGGCTCGGCGACGAAGACCGGCTCCCCCGGGTAGCAGCCCTCCTCGTGCCACACGGAGCCCTTGCGAGTGGTGACGTCGGCCTTCACGATCCGGTCGAGCCAGCTGTGGTCCGCGCTGCCGACGCCCCAGGCGTAGCGATAGGGGCGCTCGTTGCAGCGGCCGTAGTTGATGCGCGGCAGCTCCATCTGCTCGGAGATCAGGCGCTCCGTGGTGACCGTGCCCTTCCCGGTGGAGATCGTGAACCGCTCGAGATGCGGCTCCGCGAGGGGCTTGCCGTCGCGCAGCCGCTCGAGGTAGAGGTCTTCGATGATCTCGGCGTCGTCGAACGTGCAGATGTCGACCACGACGTCGTCCCCGTCCTCGTACGCGTTGACGTGGTGAAAGCCGAAGCGGGCGTCGGTCTCGAATGGGCCAGTGCTCTCCCCCGTGGTGCGGTCGAACAGCTGAAATCGCGTGCCGAGCTCGGGCCGCCAGCGGTAGTTCTCGATGTAGGGGCGGCCGCTGAACGCGAGCGCCGGCGGGTTGACGACGTACGGGAACTCGGCGAGCACGAGCCAGCGCTCGGTGAGGCCGAACGAGTGCATGTAGGCGGGGCGTGAGACCGGCTTGGTCGCGATCACACGCGGGTTCGCCGCACCGGGCGGAAGCAGAAAGAAGCGGTAGGTCGAGCGCGGCCCGAGCTTGGCCGCGTAGTTGAGCAACCCCTTCGTCGCCCGGTCCATGTGCGGGTGGGCGGTCGTCAGCTGGCCCGGCACGTCGTAGGCGACACCGGCTGCGCCGAGGGTGTCGGCATCGAACTGCACCGGGATCGGCGTCTCCGTCATCGCGATGAAGCGCTCCCCCAGCTTCACGAGGTTCACGTTGGCGTTATCGGTCAGCTTCGGCGAGAACATCGCCGTGATCCGCTGGTAGAGGGATCGGCAGGGGTCGGTCGCGAACTCCGAATACGAGATCCGGCCGGTCTCCTTCGCCGCCCGATACGCCTTGGTCTCGAGGAACCTGTTCGCGTACGACACCCGGCCGTCCGCGAACGAGAAGCGGTGGAGCATCGCCAGGCCATCGAACCAGTGGTTCATCGTGCGGTCGCCGACCTCCCACTTCGCCGGGCCGGTCCGGATCAGCGATCCCTGAAGCCACGGTGGCAGGGCACCCGTCACCGGGAGGCCCTCGATGTGCGTCTCGTCGGAGAGCGAGTCGAAGCCGTGGCGGGGGCTGACGCGGGTGGGAGTCTCGGCGACGGTGGTCATAGTGCCTCCTGAATCGTTCGGATCGAACCGTTCGACTCGCACTGTATCATGGCCGGCGTGGCCGCGCCGCGCCTGACCGACACGTCCTACGCCGTCCTCGGCCTGCTCGATCAATGCGGGTCGGCGACGCCGTACCAGCTGAAGCAGGTCGCGCAGGTGAGCATCTTCCATTTCTGGTCGATCCCGCACACGCAGATCTACACCGAGTGCGCCCGGCTCGCCGACGCCGGGCTGCTCGAAGAGCGTCGCGAGGAGGGCGGGCGCAGGCGGCGCGTGTACTCGCTGTCGGCCGCTGGACGGGACGCCCTCGGCGCCTGGCTCGCGGACCCCGAGGCGGACATGTACGAGCTCCGCGACCCGGGCCTCCTGAAGCTGTTCTGCGGCGCCGACCCCGCGGCACTCGCCGAGAGGCAGCTCGAACGCCACGAGGCCCGCCTCGCCGAGTACAAGAAGCTGCTCGAAGGGGACGGCATGCCCGAGGGCGTGCGCCTTGCGCTCGAGGGCGGCGTGGGCCATCAGCGCGAGTACGTGCGCTTCTGGACCCGCCTAGCCGGCTGAGCGGACGCGGCCCTCGACCAGCGTCTCGGCGACGAGCGGGACCCCGGGGCGGTAGACGAGATCGGCGTAGCTCGCGGCGTCCAGGATCGCCGCGTCGGCGCGCGCGCCGGGCGCCAGCCGGCCCACGTCATCGCGGCGCAGCGCCCGCGCGCCGCCCAGTGTCGCCGCCGACACCGCCTCCTCGACGGTCATCCGCAGATCGCGGACCGCCAGCGCGATGCAGAAGCTCATCGAGGTGGTGTTGCTCGAGCCCGGGTTCGTGTTGGTCGCGATCGCGACCGAGACGCCCGCGTCGATCGCGCGCCGGGCATCGGGATAGGGCTGCCGGGTCGAGAAGTCGGTCGCCGGTAGGAAGGTGGCCACGGTCCCGCTCCCGGCCAGCGCCTCGATGTCCGCGTCGTCGAGATACGTGCAGTGGTCCACCGAGGCAGCCCCGAGATCGACCGCGAGCCGAGCGCCGGGGCCCGGGCCGAGCTGGTTGCCGTGGACCCGCATCCCGAGCCCGGCGTCGCGGCCCGCCTCGAGCACGGCCCGTGACTGCTCGGCGTCGAACGCCCCGCGCTCGCAGAAGACATCGACCCACCGCGCGTGGGGGGCGCACGCCGCGAGCATCTCGCCGCACACGAGCTCGACGTAGTCGTCAGCCCGGCCCTCGTACTCCGGCGGCACGACGTGGGCGCCGAGGAAGGTGACGTCGTCCGTGAACTCGGCGGCGATCTCGCACAGGCGCTTCTCATGCCCGGGGTCGAGCCCGTATCCGGACTTGATCTCGAGGTGAGTGATCCCGGCGCGCATGGCCTCGGCCCGACGGCGAGCGGTCAGCTCGCGCAGCTCCTCGTTGGTGGCGCGGCGCGTCGCCTCCGCCGTCACGCGGATCCCGCCGGCCTCGTAGGGCCTCCCCGACATACGGGCGGCGAACTCTTCAGCCCGATCGCCGGCGAACACCAGATGGGTATGGCTGTCGACGAAGCCGGGGATGACGCAGCGCCCGCCGGCGTCGAACCGCTCGTCGCCGTCCGCGCCCGCGCGCTCGACGGCGACCACCTCGCCGTCCTCGATCACCAGGGCGGCGTCGCGGACGATCCCGAGCTCCCCCTCGCCCAGCTCGGGCGCGTTCGTCACCAGGATGCCGATGTCATCGACGACGAGCGCGCTCACGCCCACACCTCCCGGATGGCCATCTCGAGCTCGGCCGGGACATCGAGGTCCACGTGCCTGCCGTCGCGGACGATCTGTCGCCCGCAGGCGACGACCGCGCTCACGTCCGCCGCGGTCGCCGCGAAGACCAGCGAGGCCACGGCGTTCTCGGCATCCGTCCCCGCGAGCCGCGGCGTGTCGAGAGTCACCGTCACGAGGTCGGCAACCGCTCCGGGCTCGATGCGTCCCGCCTCGCGCCACCCCAGGCACCGGTGTCCCGCATCGGTCGCCGCCTCCAGCAGCACGGCCGCAGGGTTGCGGCCTCGCTCCCCCGTGCCGAGCCGCTCGTCAAGCTCCACCGCGCGCGCCTCCTCGAACATGTCGATCACGGCGTTTGAGTCCGATCCGAGGGCGAGCGAAATCCAAGCGTTCCGAAGGCGCTCGGCCGGCGCGATTCCGTCCGCAAGGTCCCGCTCAGTGGTCGGGCAGAGGCAAGACGCCGCGCCGGTCTCGCCGAGGATTCCGAAGTCGAGATCGGCGAGGTGAGTCGCGTGCACGGCCACGAACCGACCGCTCAAGGCTCCGGCGCGCTCGAACACTCCGACGGGCGTCGACCCGTACGCCCCGAGCGTCGCTGCGTTCTCGGCTGGCTGCTCGGACACATGGGCGTGGAGCGGTGCCTCCCGCTCGTCCGCCCAGGTCGCGACGGCGGCGGCGGAGTCAGGATCGACCGCACGGACGCTGTGGATCGCCGCGCCGATCCTGGTGCCGGCGTCCCCATCGAGCTCGCCTACCCGCGCGGCCCAGCGGTCGGCATCGCCGTCGCCGAAGCGGCGCTGGGCGCCGGAGAGCTCCTCGCCGATGCCGCCGTGCAGGTAGCAGGCGTCCAGCAGGGTGATGCGGATCCCGGCCTCGCGCGCGGCCTGGATCACTGCGCGGCCCATGGCGTTCGCGTCGTCGTAGGGCGTTCCGTCAGCACGGTGGTGCAGATAGTGGAACTCGCCTACACAGGTGATGCCGGCGAGCGCCATCTCGCCGTAGGTGGCGCGGGCCAGCGGGAGATACAGGTCCGGGTCGAGGCGTGACGCCAGCTCGTACATCGCCTCACGCCAGCTCCAGAAGTCCCCTCGGCCCGAGTGCGTCCGGCCGCGCAGCGCGCGTTGGAAGGCGTGGGAGTGGGCGTTCGCGAGACCCGGGATCGTGAGCCCGTCGAGCCGAGTCGCGTCTCGCGGCGGGCCGGAGACCCCCGTGGCGACGTTCGCGATCCGCTCGCCCTCGACCTGCACGGTCACCCCCTCGGCGACCGCCTCGCCGCCGAGCCAGGCCATCTCGCACCAGTAGGTCGCCGAGCTCACGATCCGTAGCGCTCAACAATCACCCGAGCCCGCTCCTCGAACTCCGCGCGCTGGTGACGCTCGTACTGCTCCCAGGTCGAGAGCGTCCGTGGGTCGGCGCGGTCCACGAACAACACGCCGTCGAGGTGATCAACCTCGTGCTGAAACGTCCCGGCGGTCAGACCGCTTCGAACCTCCTCGCGCTCGTTGCCGTCGCGGTCCAGGTAGCGAATTCGAATCGTCGCGCGACGCTCCAGGTAGCCCCGCAGATCGGGGACCGACAGGCAGCCCTCGTTGACCTCGAACGTCTCGTCGTCCACCGGCTCGATCACCGGATTGACCATCACCGTCAGTGGGATCGGCGGCTTGTATGGGTATCGCGGGTTGGTGCCCTCCACCTCCGCGACCGCAACGCGAAGCGCCTCGCCCACCTGGTTGGCGGCGAGCCCGGCGCCGTTCGCGGCCCGCCTCGTGTCGATCAGGTCGTCGATGAGGCCCTGCACCTCGGGCGATCGCAGCTCCTCGGGCGTGAGCTCCCGCGCGCGCTCGCGCAGGACCGGGTCACCGATGGTCACGATCTCGCGGACTGCCACCAACAACCCCGGAGCCGCTAGCCCTCGCGCATCGGGATCCGCACGCCACGGCGGGACGCGACGGCGACGGCCCGGTCGTATCCCGCGTCAGCGTGGCGCATGACGCCCGTCCCGGGATCGGCCGTGAGCACGCGCTCGAGCTTCTGCTCCGCGAGGTCGGTGCCGTCGGCAACGCAGACCATGCCCGCGTGGATCGAGCGGCCGATCCCCACCCCGCCGCCGTGGTGGATGCTCACCCAGGAGGCGCCGGAGGCCGTGTTGACCAGTGCGTTCAGCAGCGGCCAGTCGGCGATCGCGTCGGAGCCGTCCTCCATCCGCTCGGTCTCCCGGTAGGGCGACGCCACCGATCCCGAGTCCAGGTGGTCACGGCCGATCACGATCGGGCCCTTCAGCTCTCCGGAGCGAACCATCTCGTTGAAGCGCAGGCCGAGGCGCTGGCGCTCGCCGTAGCCGGCCCAGCAGATGCGCGCGGGCAGGCCCTGGAAGGCGATCCGCTCGCCGGCGAGCCGGATCCACCGGGCCAGCGCCGGGTCGTCCGGGATCTCCTCGACGACGGCCTGGTCGGTGGCAGCGATGTCGGCCGGGTCCCCGGACAGGGCCACCCACCGGAACGGCCCCTTGCCCTCGCAGAAGAGCGGGCGGATGTACGCGGGGACGAATCCCGGGTAAGCGAAGGCGCGCTCGAAGCCGCCGAGCTCGGCCTCGGCACGCAGGCTGTTGCCGTAGTCGAAGACCTCGGCGCCGTCGTCCAGGAAGCCGACCATCGCCGCGCAGTGGGCGGCACAGGCGGCGCGCGCCCGGCGAACGTATTCGTCGGGGTCGGAGTGGCGGAGCTCGTTCGCCTCCGCGAGGCTCATGAGGTTCGGGACGTAGCCGTTGAGCGGGTCGTGGGCGCTCGTCTGGTCGGTGACGATGTCGACCTCGAAGCCGAGGCGCCGAAGCTCGGGCAGAACGTCGGCGGCGTTGGCGCAGAGCCCGACGCTCAACGGTCGCCGCTCGTCCTTGGCCGCCTGAGTTCGGCTCATCGCCTGCTCGAGGTCGTCGGCGCGCTCGTCGAGGTAGCGGGTGTCGAGCCGGCGCTGAATCCTCTCCGGGTCCACCTCGATACATAGCGCCGCGCCCCCGTTCATGGTGATCGCCAGCGGCTGCGCGCCCCCCATCCCGCCGAGCCCGGCGGTGACGGTGAGCGTGCCGGCCAGGGTGCCCTCGAAGCGCCGCCGCGAGATCTCCGCGAAGCACTCGTAGGTCCCCTGAAGGATCCCCTGGCTGCCGATGTAGATCCAGGAGCCTGCGGTCATCTGGCCGTACATCGTCAGGCCGAGATCCTCCAGCCGGCGGAACTCGTCCCAATTCGCCCAGTCCGGCACCAGGTTGGAGTTGGCGATGAGGACGCGCGGCGCCCACTCGTGGGTGCGGAACACCCCGACCGGCTTGCCCGATTGAACCAGCATGGTCTCGTCGTCGCCCAGCGACCGAAGCGTGCGGACAATGGCGTCGAACGCGTCCCAGGACCGCGCGGCCCGTCCCGTCCCCCCGTAGACGACGAGGTCGTCCGGCCGCTCCGCGACCTCCGGGTCGAGGTTGTTCATCAGCATCCGCATTGCCGCCTCCTGCTGCCAGCCGCGGCAGGAGAGCTCGTCGCCACGCGGTGCGCGGACAGGTCGCGGCCCGCTCAAAGAATCACCCACGACACCAGCATGTCGCGGCGCCTAGGTGGACAGTCCCGGTGATCGCCCGAGCGCTCCTGGTAGGGCACCGCGCTCACAACAGTGCTCCCGCGTTCGCCTCGACCGCCTCGAGGACCGCGCCCGATTGGACGATGCGCTTGGCCGCCTCGAGCTCCGGTGAGAGCCAGCGGTCCGTGCCGAACCCCGGCACGTCCTCGCGTACGCAACCCAGGGCCGCCGCGGTGGGCGCCGCCGGCTCGAGCGGCCGCCGCAGCTCCAGGCCCCGAGCGGCGGCCACGAGCTCGATCCCGAGGATTCCCGCGAGATTGTCCAGCGAGATGCGCAGCTTTCGGGCGGCTCCCCAGCCCATCGAGACGTGGTCCTCCTGCATGGCGCTCGTCGGCATCGAGTCGACGCTCGCCGGCGCGGCCAGGCGGCGATTCTCGGCGACCATCGCAGCCTGGGTGTACTGGGCGATCATGAGCCCGGAGCCCACGCCGGGATCCTCCGCGAGGAACGGCGGCAACCCTTGCGAGCGCGAGGAGTCCAGCAGCCGGTCGGTCCGGCGCTCGGCGATGGCGCCGACCTCGGCCGCGGCGATCGCGAGAAAGTCGCACGCGAATGCGACGGGAGCGCCGTGGAAGTTGCCGCACGACTCCACCCGGCCGTCGGGAAGGATCATCGGGTTGTCGATCGCGGAGGCGAGCTCAGCCTGGGCTGCCCGGCGCGCGTCCTCCAGCGCGTCGCGAGCGGCGCCGTTCACCTGTGGCGCGCAGCGCAGCGAGTAGGCGTCCTGGACCCGCGGGTCGTCGTGGCGGTGCGATGCCACGATCGCCGACCCTGCCACCAGCCGGTACATGTTGGCGGCGCTCGACGCCTGGCCCGGATGCGGCCGCAGGGCGATCAGGTCGGGCGCGAAGGCACGGTCCGTCCCCATGAGCGCCTCGACGGACATCGCCGCCGTCAGGTCCGCGACCCGGAGCAGGCGCTCCAGGTCCTCGATCGCCAGGACGAGCATGCCGAGTATCCCGTCGGTCCCGTTGATGAGCGCGAGGCCCTCCTTGGCCCGCAGCGTCATGGGCTCGAGGCCGGCCGCCTGAAGCGCCGCGGCCGCCGGGCCGCGTCCGCCATGCGGCTTGAGTACCTCGCCCTCGCCCATCATCGCCAGCGCGCAGTGCGCCAGCGGGGCCAGGTCGCCGCTGGCCCCCAGCGAGCCGTGCTCCGGCACGACCGGGGTGATGCCGGCGTTAAGGAGCGCCACGATCGCACCGGCGACCTCTGGACGCACGCCCGAGTAACCGAAGGCGAGGGAGCGGGCCCTCAGCACCATCATGGCCCGCACGACCTCCCGCTCCACGGGGGGTCCCACGCCAGCCGCGTGCGAGCGGATCAGGGATCGCTGCAGGTCGACCCGGCGGTCCGCGGGAATCGGAGTCGTCGCTAGGGAGCCGAAGCCCGTCGACACTCCGTACGCGGGCTCGTCGGAGTCGGCGAGCCTCTCCACGATCGCAGCGCTCGCCGCCATCGCGTCGATCGCCGCTTCGGCGAGCTTGACCTCGGCGTCCTTGCGGGCGACGGCGACGACGTCATGCACGCCGAGCCCGCGATTGGCGATCTCCACCATCGCCGCCTATTACATACCCCGAGCCCCTCGCGGCGTCGGTTAGGGTCGGGTCAGGGCATGGAGAGCGAGAGCGAGAGCATCGCAGCCGGAGCCTCAGCCCCGGCGGCGACTCCCGGCACGGATGCCGAGGCTTCGGCCCCGCCGCCGGCCGAGTCGAGCGACAAGGGCCTGAAGAAGGGCGCCATCGGCTTCATGGACGGCCTCGCGATCGGCCTGGACTCGACCGCCCCGGCCTACTCGCTGGCCGCCGTCATCGGCTCGATCGTGCTCGTCCTCGGAGTTCAGACCCCGGGCGTGCTGCTGCTCTCGTTCGTACCGATGTTCTTCATCGCCGCGGCCTTCTACTACATGAACAGGGCCGTCCAGGACTGCGGAACGAGCTTCGCCTGGGTGACGCGGGCCCTGGGGCCGTGGTGGGGCTGGCTCGGCGGCTGGGCCATCTGCACGACCGGGATCCTCGTGGTGGGATCGCTCGCCGACGTTGCCGCCTTCTACATGTTCGACCTGGTCGGCCTCGACGCGCTGCGCGACTCACGGGTGGCGGTCGTCGTCCTGTCCGTCGTGCTGATCGCGGTGATGACGACCATCTGCGTCATCGGCACCGAGGTCTCGGCTCGGCTCCAGCGCGTGCTCGTCTACTTCCAGGTCGGGGCCCTGGTGCTGCTCGTCGCGGTGGCGTTCGCCGAGTTCATCCTCGGCACGCTGCCGGCCCGATCGATCGACCCGCAACTCTCCTGGCTCAACCCCTTCGCCAACACGGACTACCACGACCTCCTGTCGGGGATGCTCCTGGCGGTCTTCATCTACTGGGGCTGGGAGTCGGCTCTCAACCTGAGCGAGGAGACCGAGGGACTCGGCCAGCGCGCCCGGGGTCGCCGGCCTGACCAGCACCGTCATCCTCCTCGCGACCTACGTGCTCGTCGGGATCACGGTGATCGCGGTCGGCGGCGTCGACAGGGTCGACAACTTCGCCGACAACCCGGGGATCCTGGGCAACATCGCGAGCACGGTCCTCGGGCCGCTCGCGTTCATCGTCACGCTCTCGATCATCGTCTCGGGCCTCGCCTCGGCACAGACCACGATCATCCCCAGCTCGCGGACCTCACTGTCGATGGCCCACGCCGGCGCGCTTCCGAAGGCCTTCGCTCACATTCACCCCAGGTTCAAGACCCCGGAGATCTCGACCATCGTCGTCGGAGTGATCGCCACCGCCTGGTACGTCGGCGGGAGCATCGCCTCCCAGAACTTCCTTTCGGACTCGCTGAACGCCCTGTCGCTCGCGATCGCCTTCTACTACCTGCTGACGGGGATCGCCTGCGTGGTCTACTGGCGCCACCACCTCACGGACTCGGTCAAGAACTTCCTGTTCATCGGCGTGGCGCCCCTCCTGGGTGCCCTAGGCCTCGGCTTTCTCCTCGTCCAATCGGCCATTCGGCTGGCCGACCCGGGTGACTCGAGCACCGGGAGCTCGGTGCTGGGCGTCGGGATGCCACTCGTGATCGGCATCGGGTTCGCGCTCGTGGGAGTCGTGCTGATGTTCTCCTGGTGGGCCTTCGGCAACCGCGGGTTCTTCAAGCGACCCGGCTTCGAGGCCGTGCCGCCCGAGATCGCCGACGGGAGCGCGACGACCGCCGAGCTGCCGCCGCTCTGAGAGCAGGCACTCGAGCAGCGCGACTCAATAGCCTGCGTCCTCTGAGCGCCTACGATGACATCGCCAAGCTGCCGATCTCGGTCGAGTCCTACGAGCTCTTCAGCAACGACCGCGAGTACTCCCCGGAGTTCACCAGGGGGTCGACGATCATCCACCTGAAGGGCGGCGGCGAGGAGGGCATTGGGGAGGACGTCGTCTACGACGTGCTCGACCACATCGCCCATCGCGACACCGGGCCTGTGCACGACCTGTCCGGCCCCTCGACGCTCGGCGAGCTATGTGAGGTCCTGGGCGAGCTCGACCTGTTCCCGGGGGCTCCCCCGGAACGCGATAGCTCGCGGCACTATCGCCGGTGGGCCTTCGAGAGCGCCGCCCTGGACCTCGCCCTCCGCCAGGCGGGCGAGCCGCTGTGGAAGGTGGTCGACCGCGAGCTCTCGCCGCTCTACTTCGTCTGCTCGACCCGCCTGACCACCTTCGGGGAGGACGGCGGCTCCACCCCCGATCCCGTCGTCCGCCGCCTGGAGAAATACCCGACGCTCCGCTGGAAGCTGGACCCCGAGAACGACTGGGACGAGGATCTGATCGGGGAGCTTTCGGAGATCGCAAACGTGGACATCCTCGATCTCAAGGGCCTTTACCGCGGCACCCCGGTCGACGTCGAGACCGACCCCGTGCTCTACCGCAACGTCTCGTCGGCGTTCCCCGATGCGTACCTCGAGGATCCGGACCTGAACGACGAGACACGGCGGGTCCTCGACATGGATCGGGTGACGTGGGATGCGCCCCTCGAGTCGCTGGCGGACGTCGAGCGGCTGGAGCACAAGCCACCCGCGATCAACTCCAAGCCGTCGCGCTTCGGCTCGCTCCAGGAGCTCATGTCGGTCTACGAGTACTGCGATCGTGAGGAGATCGCCGTCTACGGCGGCGGCCAGGGCGAGCTCGGCGTCGGGAGACAGCAGATCCAGTACCTCGCCTCGCTCTTCCACCCCGACACCCCGAACGACGTGGCGCCCTCCGGCTACAACGACCCGAGCGTCCCGGACGGCCTCGCGACGAGCCCGCTGGAGCCCAAGCCGGCCGATGCCGGCTTCCGCTGGGCGGAGTGAGTCGCGAACAGCGGCGCGAGGCTGGTAATTCGCGCCCTGCCGTTCTCCCTCGTCCCCAAAGACCGCGCTTTCTTCGACCTGTTCGCGCAGGCCGGTGGGAACTCGCTCCGGGCGGCGAAGCTGCTCCAGGAGATGCTCAAGGGGTGGCCCGAAAGCGCCGAACTCGCACGCGAGATCCTGCTTGTCGAGCAGGAGGGAGACCGGATCACCCACGACATCTCCCAGCGAACGAGCTCGACCTTCGTGACACCGATCGATGCTGAGGACATCTACAACCTGGCGGGGAAGGTCGACGACATCGTCGACCACATCGAGGAGACTGCCGACTTCATGGGGCTCTACGGGATCGAGGCGCCGATGGACCTGGCGCTGGCGCTGGCAGACGTCCTCGTTAAGGCCTGCGAGCGGCTCGCCGCGCTGCTCGAGCATCTGCGCGGGTTCAAGGACCTCGACAAGTATTGGATCGAGATCCATCGGCTCGAGAACGACGGCGATCGGCTCTTCCGCGAAGCCTTCGCCTCGTTGTTCGCTGGCGGAAGCGACCCGATGGTAGTAATCCGCTGGAGGGACATCTTTCTCAGGCTCGAACGGGCAATAGACGCAACCGAGGACGCCGCAACCGTCGTCGAGACCATCGCGACGAAGTACGCCTGATGCAGAACGACGTCGTCCTCGTCATCGTCGTCGCCACGGCGCTCGCGTTCGACTTCACCAACGGCTTCCACGACACGGCTAACGTCGTGGCGACGTCGATATCGACGCGGGCGATGCCCCCTCGGCTCGCCGTCGGCTACGCGGCGGCCCTGAACTTCGCCGGGGCGTTCATCTCGCTCGCGGTTGCCGCAACCGTGGCGCAGGACGTCGTGAACGCCGGGGCGATCACCCCGACCGTGGTGTTCGCCGGCCTGATCGGCGCAATCTCGTGGAACCTCATCACCTGGTACTTCGGGCTCCCGTCCAGCTCCTCGCACGCGCTCATCGGGGGCGTCGTGGGGGCGGCATTCGCGGCGGCGGGGCCCAGCGCGGTCCTCGGTGCCGGGATCGTCGGGAAGGTGTTGATCCCCGCCGTCATCGCGCCGATAGTCGCCTTCATCGTGGGGGCGATCGCGATCGTGGTCTGCTACCGCGTGGTCGGGCGCGTTCGGCCCGGGCATGCCGGGCGGGGGTACCGGCTCGGGCAGGTCGTGTCCGGCGGGCTCCTCGCGCTCGCCCACGGGACGAACGACGCCCAGAAGACGATGGGCGTCATCACCCTGGCTCTGATCGCGAACGGGAACCTGGCCGCGGACTCGGCTCCGCCCACCTGGGTCATCGTCACGGCGGCGAGCGCGATCGCCGCCGGCACCTACTTCGGCGGGTGGCGCATCATCCGGACGGTGGGGACCCGGATCATCAAGATGGACCCGGCCCAGGGGTTCTCTGCCTCGGGTGCCGGAGCGGCGGTGATCCTCGCGTCCTCACACTTCGGATTCCCGCTCTCGACCACACAGGTGATCAGCGGCGGCGTGATGGGGGCCGGGGCCGCCAAGCGGGTGTCGGCGGTGCGCTGGGGCGTGGCTGGGAACATCGTGGTCGCCTGGTTGCTGACGATGCCGGCCGCGGCGATGATCGGCGCCGTGACCTACGGCATCACCAGGATCTTCGGCACCGGAGCGGCAGGCCCGATCGTGGTGGCGGCCGCGGGCCTTGCGATGGTCGCAGCCGCGTTCACCAAGCGAGTTCGCGTCGGAAGCCCGGTCCCGGCCCCCTAGGAGAGCGATGCTGGCCACGATCGCCGAAGCTGAGCTGCGCTCGATGGTTCGGACCGATCCAGACCTGCTCGACGAATCCAAGTGACCCTGATCTCATCCATGGCGACCGCGGCGCGCACGTCCGCGATAGGTCAGGACGGGGATCGCGGGGCCGCGAGGAGCGGAGCATTGGTCGGCAGCGGGCCGGCGATACCGTGAGAGCACGCCGTAGGAAGCACGACACCGTATACGCGGAACCCGTAGAACTGCGGCGTCGTTCTGTACGCGACATGCGGACCGGCTAGAGCCCCTCACCGTTAGATCTCGATACGGTCGCGGCGACCCGTTCTCGAATAGGAGGCCCGATGGCAGACCAGTCCTTCGCCGCAGCGCTGAACGAGCAGATCGCGAACGAGTTCGCCGCGCACCAGCAGTACATCGGCGCCGCCGTCTACTACGAGTCCGAGACCCTGCCGCGCCTGGCAGCATTCTTCTACCGCCAGGCGGTCGAGGAGCGCAACCACGCGATGATGATGGTCCAGCACCTACTCGACGCGAGCGAGGAGGTGCGCATCCCCGACATCGAGTCCAAGCTGACCCGGTTCGACGACGTCGTCGCGCCGGTTCGGATGGCGCTCGACCAGGAGCGGCGGGTCACCGACGAGATCAACGCGCTGTTCAAGATCGCGCGGGAGACCGACGACTTCCAGGCCGAGCAGTTCATGCAGTGGTTCGTCAAGGAGCAGGTTGAGGAGGTTGCGACGATGACCGACCTGCTGACCGTGATCGAGCGCTCGGCGGACAGCCCGCTGCTCGTCGAGGAGTACCTGGCCCGCGAGGGCCTGGGCGAGGAGGGCGCGGATCCGACCGCGCCACCCGCTGCCGGGGGCGCGCTCTAGCTACCCCACGCGTCGCGGATCTCCGCCACATGGCGGTGGTCCGTGCCGCAGCAGCCGCCGACGAGGTTCAGCTGCGGGAGTCGCTCCCGCAGCCCGGCGTAGCGCCGGCCGCCACCGTGTGTCCCGTTCGAGGACGGCCTCGAAGTGCGTGGTCCTCGTCCTTCAGCAGGTCGAACGCGGCGAACAGTGGCAGGTTTTACCGAGCCATTGGCGCGGCTTTACGGCTCGTTTGCGGGGCGGCGCTTACCTTTGTGGGGATTCGTAACGGAGGACACGATGTCAACTAACACACTCGCCCCACGTACACCGATCACCGCCAAGGCCGACCGTTCGGACCCCGAGGTCCGGGTCCTCGAGGAGGCGATCATCATGCTCCGCGGCCAGTGGCCCGCGGCGGCGACAGGGATGTGCGTGAGTGTGAACAGCCTGTTCGGCTTCACGCTCACCGGAAGACGCGACCGCGAGCGGATCCTCGACGAGAACGTGGCTGAGGCCCTGCGCCTGGTCGAGGCCCTCTACGGCAAGGCAGCCGTCGACGAGGTGTACCGGCGCGCCGCGGCCCTCTGAGCCACCGGCGCTCCCTGCGGCCGATCCGCCTGGTGTAGGTTGCCTGCGCATGCGGATCCGGCATCGACTCGTCCTGGGGGTGCTCGCGCTCGCGCTGCTCGCACCGGCAGCGGCGCAGGCGAGTGCCGGCGATCTCTACGTGGGCGACCCGGGTGCCCACGCGGTGATCCGCATCGACCAGAAGACCGGCAAGCAGAAGATCGTCGCCTCGGCCGGCAAGCTGGTGTCCCCGGACAGCGGGGACTTCGCCGGCAAGAACAAGCTCTTCATCGCCGACTACGGGGCGTTCGGCGGCGGCGGTGCCGTGTTCCGGGTCAACACGAAGAAGGGCGGCGTGGCCACGGTCTCGAAGGATCCCCAGTTCAAGGGGCCGACGGACGTCGTGGTCGCCTCGAAGAACGAGGTCGACGCGGTTGATCCATTCGCAGGCACCGGCCTCCTGGGGGCGATCTTCGACGTGAACCCCAAGAACGGCAATACGTCCGTTCTGTCCGAGGACCAGCACTTCAACGGCGGCCCGCTTGGGATCGGCGCACTGCCCAACGGCAAGCTCCTCGTCTCCGACCAGAACGCCGGGCCCGGCGACAGCGGCGCACTGCTGAAGGTGAATCCCGGGAGCGGCAACCAGTCATTCGTCGCCAAGGGCGGGCACCTCGACGATCCCTATGGCATGACCGTCACGGACAACGGCAAGACGGCCTACCTCGCCGACTCGTCGGCGAATCGGATCGTGCGGGTGACGGTGAAGACCGGCAAGCAGAAGGTCGTCGCCCACGCCGGAAAGCTCAAAGACCCGACGGGCGTGGCGCTGGGGCTCGACGGCAGGCTCTACGTGGTCAACGACGCCAAAAAGCCAAGCGTGCTGAGGATCGACCCCAAGAACGGAAACCAGAAGGTCTTCGCCTCCGGCGGCAAGCTGAGCGCGCCCGAGGGCATCACGCTTCAGCCCGCCGGCTGACGCAGGGCTCGAGTCCGCACCTCAGCCGCCGTGGTGGTGGTGAGGATGGCGATGATGATGGTGTGGCGCGGGCTTGCCCTGCATGTTGGTGAAGTGTTTGAACTGCCTGTACGCGGGCTTGTGCGTGCGATCGAACTTCATCAGGCCCGCGGAACTGCAGAAGCTGCAGCCGACGGTGTGGCGCGGGTCCGGGTCGCGCCAGGTGAACCAGTACACGTGGTCGACGTTCCATTTCCTGCGGTTCTTCAGCGTCAGCGCGAATGACCTCCGGAGCATCTTCGCTTGACCCCGCCTCCCCTGGTCCAGGCTGAACCCGTTCTTGTCGGAGCCCCAGCCGACCTCGTCCAGCCATATGGGCTTCTTCCCGGCTCCACCCTTTCTCAGCACCGCTCGGATTCTCGTGAGGACCGACGCGTACTTCTTGATGGTCGGGGCGTATGGGTGGAGCCCCACGGCGTCGAAATGCTTGGTGATCTTGCGAGCCCGGAGGAACTGGTTCAGAAACTTCTCCGGGGACATCTTCGACTGCCTCGTCCTGTTCGGATTACCGAGGAGGCCCGCGAGGATGACCTTCACATGGCTGTCCGCCTTATCGATGGCCCGGTCCGAGGCCTTGACCAGCTTCGCGTATACCTTGGGCGCGTCCTTTACCAACTTCGGTGGACCGGTCCCCTTCCGGGCGAACGACTTGGGGAGATTGGGCTCATTCCAGATCTGCCAGGTGTTGACGGCCTCCTTCGGCACACCGGGGTTTGCCCGCCAGAAGGAGCCGTCCGGCCCGTAGCGCAGCACGGCGTTCTTCAGGAACGTCTGCCACTCCCTCGTGGCCTCGGGAGTCACCGGTGGGGACCCCGGCGTCGCGGTGCCGGTGGCCCATTGAGGCGCATTCTGGACGGTGAACACGGGCCGAATGCCATTCTCCGCGAGCCTGGCCACGAGGGCGTCGGGCCACCTGTAGACGCCCTGCCGCGGCTCGATCGCCCTCCAGTTGAAGCCGATGCGCATCGTCTTGACCTTGATCGCGTGCATCTGCTGAACGTCCTGCGCATCCGTGGGACCGCCCAGCACGATCCCGAAGAACTGCTTCGGCACCTTGCCCGCCGCCTCCCCCTTGGCAGCAGGGAGCAGCGCCACCGCCGCCAGTGCGATCACGACCAGCCCAGCTCTTGTCGCTCGACTCCCCCTCACTGCCCCACACAACACGCCCCGAGGTTAGATGTAGCGCCGGCAGGACGAGCCGGAACCATCCGCCGGTGACGCCTCTACGCGGTCTTCTCGCGGTGCGGCAGCTTCCAGTCAGGCCTGACGAAGTGGCAGGTGTAGCCGTTCGGGATCCGCTGTAGGTAGTCCTGGTGCTCGGGCTCGGCCTCCCAGAACGGCCCGGCCTCGCTCACCTCGGTGACGACGTTGCCCGGCCACAGGCCCGAGGCGTCAACGTCGGCGATCGTCTCCTCGGCGACCTCGCGCTGCTCGTCGCTGGTGTAGAAGATCTCCGAGCGATAGCTCGACCCGACATCGTTGCCCTGCCGGTCCTTCGTGGTCGGGTCATGGATCTGAAAGAAGAACTCGAGGATGTCCCGATAGGAGATCCGCTCGGGGTCGAAGACGATCTCCACTGCCTCCGCGTGGCCCTCGTGGTTCTGGTAGGTGGCGTTGGCCACGTCCCCTCCGGTGTATCCGACCCGCGTCGAGATCACGCCGTCACGCTTGCGGAGGAGCTCCTGCGCGCCCCAGAAGCACCCGCCAGCCAGGATCGCCGTCTCGGTCTGGTCCGTCATCGCCGCTCCTTCGTTCGGGGTTCGCTCCGAGCTTACCCTGGGATTTCAGACGGGAGCGACAGGACCTAGCCGTTGCCGTCGAAGATCACTTGCTCTTCCGTCAGGAACAGGGACGACCGCTCGAGGTCGATGAACCTCGCCTCGTCCTCCGCCAGCCCGGCGTTGGCGTGCTGCCCTTCCTCGCTGCCGAAAGCAGCGATCAAATCGTCGAGCGATTCCCACCACAGCTCGGCGACGCCGTCGAAAGCTTCACCCGTGCCGCGCGCGGCGGCGAGCTGTGCGTTGAGATCGGTGTCGAGCGTGTGGGTCTGGACGTAGCGGCGCAGGTTCAGGGGCTCGAGCAGCCGGCAGGCCAGGGGGCCGTGCTCCTCGCGCCAGTAGCGGTGGAACTGCGCGGGCGCCACGTCGTCGCGACGTCGAAGTGCCATCACGACCTTGATCACTGGCACTCACTCTATGGGTATTCCGCACACCACAGCGCGAGTTAGTCCCGCAGCGAAAGTCGCAGAGCCAAGCGAAAAAGACGGGAGCGACGGGACTCGAACCCGCGGCCTCCGGCGTGACAGGCCGGCGCTCTAACCAACTGAGCTACGCCCCCAGGGGATGGCGGGCGCCAGGCCCGCCGAAGTGATTCTAGGGGCGAGATAGTCTCCGCCGCGATGCGGATCCTGACCTACCGCTCCGACCGGGGACCGCGGGCCGGCCTCCTGGTGGACGGCGCCGTGGTCGACGCGTGGGACGCTCTGGGCGGCGACGGCTCGAGTGTGCGAGAGCTGCTCGAGAGCGACCGCCTCGGTGAGCTGAGCGGGATCGACGCAGGCGGAGGGGTCGCGCTCGACGACATCGAGCTGCTGCCACCGGTGCCGGACCCGGAGAAGATCGTCTGCATCGGGCTGAACTACCGGGCCCACGCCGCCGAGGCGGGCATCGATCCGCCGGACGCCCCGGCGATCTTCGGCAAGTACCGCAACGCGCTGGTGCCACCGGCGCCGCGGTGCGGCTCCCGGCCGCCAGCGACAAGGTCGACTACGAGGCGGAGGTGGCGTTCGTCATCGGGCGCCGATCCTCGGAGGTGGACGAGTCCGCCGCCGCGGACCACGTCGCGGGCTACACGCTCCTCAACGACCTGTCCGCTCGCGACCTGCAGTTCGCGACCCCGCAGTGGATGCCGGGCAAGGTGTTCGACGGCTCGGCTCCCTGCGGCCCGGCGCTGGTGACCGCCGACGAGGCGCTCACCGACGGCACGGTCTCGTTCTCGCTGACCCTGAACGGCGAGGTCATGCAGGACGCCTCGACCGACGACCTGATCTTCGGCATCCCGCAGCTCGTCGCCCAGCTGTCGCGGCTGATGACGCTCGAGCCCGGCGACATCGTCTCGACCGGGACCCCCTCGGGCGTCGGCTCGACGAGGGACCCCCGGGTGTGGCTCAAGCCCGGCGACGAGATCGCGATCAGCTCGCCGACGCTTGGGCTGCTGGAGACGCGGATCGCGTAGCCGGCGTCGCGCGCGCGGCTGCGCTGCGCCCAGAACATCGCCGCCAGCGCGAGCGGCAGGAACCACACGACGTAGAAGTAGAACCAGTGCGTCGCCCCGAGCTGGACGGCGATCGTCACCGCCGCCGCCAGCGCCGCGATCTGGGCCGGGGTCTTGCGACGCGGCCAGAAGGCGACGGCGATCGCCAGTAGCGCCGCGATCACCCGCTCGGCGGATTGCAGGAAGTGCAGCGACGGGGCCTGGCCCCAGACGCTGAACGGGGAGCTGCGGGACGCCTGGTAGCCGAGGGTGTGGTCGTAGAACTGGCGCAGGCCACCGGGCGGCAGGAACGGGATGACGAGGACCGCCGCGACGGCGAGGAAGACGACGCTGAAGACGATCGCCTGCCGCCACCGCCGCTCCCCGGTCCCGGTCGCGAACAACGGCGCGACGGCCGCGGGCCCGAACTTGGCCGCGGAGGCGAGGGCGACGGCGACGGCCCGGACCGGTGCCGAGGTCACCGCGAGCATGGCGCCGACGAGGAGCATCGCGATGAGCGAGTCGTTGGCGTTCGCGTTCATCGTGTAGAGCGTGAACGGGTACGCCAGCCACGCGAACGCGAGCCCGACCCCGAGCGCCCTCCCGTTTGGCCCGGGCCGCAGCCGCCGGCCGAGTGCCCAGAGGCCGACCGCCGTCAGCAGATCGAACGTGATGGCGGCCGCATGCGCCGCGGGGACGCTTCCCCAGTGGCCGTTCCACGGGAAGATCAGCTCGAACGGGACGTAGGCGAGGTAGTTGAACGGCGCGTAGACGTCGCCGCGGATCGCCAGGCCCTGGGCGAAGTTCCCGGCGTAGAGGTTCTGCCCGTGCGTGATGTGGTCGGCCCCCACCACCCCGGCGACGCCGATGTCGATCACGTGGGAGTCGACGATGTTGAGCGCGATCCGGGCGCACGCGAGCGCGATGGCCGCGATCGCGACCCACTTCAGCGGGATCACAGGGATCAGCGGCCCATCGCGTTCCCGGGGCCAGATCCCGGACCACAGCATGCGCGCGAACACGTAGATCAGCACCGGGTAGGTGAGCCCGACGGAGGCGGTGATCTCCGCACGGTTGTAGAAGAACAGCGAGACCCCTAGTCCCAGCAGCACCAGCAGGTCGAGGTGGAGCAGCCGGAAGAGCCGGCGCGGGTCGACGAAGGGGACCAGGAACAGGAGGCAGAGCGGCAACCAGACATAGGGCGCGTTGACCTTCTGCGCGATCGCGCCGCTGTAGCCGCGGGCGAGCGGGTCCGTGAGCTGGATGTCGTGCCAAGCCCCGAGCACCTGCCCGGTCCGCCCGTCGACGATCGCCTGGGCGACCTCCGTCCGGTTGGTATCCGGGCCGGTGAAGTAGCTCACCTGCCAGCTGTCACCGCGCTCGAACACGATCGGGTACATGCCGGGACTCTCGGCTCGCTCGGCCTGCACCGCGTCGGCCCGATTCGCCGCCGCGATCGCCTGCCTGCCGGTGAGGGTGAACCCGGCCGGCGGGCGCGACAGCGAAGGCGGGCGCTCGAGCGGCGGTGGGAGCTGGCCGCCGAATGGCGGCTCGTTCGCGAAGTTCTCAGTTGCGGATGCCTGCGCCGGGGCCGCCAGGGCGAGCGCCAGCGCGCACAGGATCGCGATCAGCAAGTCAGATGGAGCGCAGCGGCGACGGCCGCCGGGTCGCGCGCCTCGAGCTCCTCGAAGCGCTCGACGGCCTGATCGGTCGGCAGCGGCTCGACCTTGACCCCGCGCTCGCGGAGCGCCTCGATGACGGAGCGCTCCGGCTGCAGCCGCCCGGCGTACCCGCATCCGAGGATCAGCCGCTGCGGGAGCTCCTCGAGCACGTCGCCGAGGTCCTCGATCACAAGCGAGTGGCCGTCGCGCCGCCACCAGTCTCCGAGCACCCGGTCCGGGAGGACGATGACGTCGGTGTGATGCTCGACGCCGTCGACGACGATTCGCCCCGGGCTGTAGCTCTCAATCCGCGCCACGATCGACCTGTCGCTCGATCGTAGTCGTCTCGCCCGCCGGCGGGTTGCCTGCCTCTCCAGATGGCCCGCCGAGCAGGCCGACCCGGAACAGGAGGGCGTCCGTGCCGGCGGCGTCGAGGGGCTCGGCGAGCAGATGCCCCTGGCCGAGCTCGCATCCGAGCTCGAGCAGCCGCTCGCGCTGCTCCGGGCGCTCGATCCCCTCGGCCACGACCCGCAGGCCGAAGATGTTCGCGAGGTCGATGATGGCGCGGAGCAGGTCGGGCTCCTCCCCGGGCCGGCCGATCCCGTCGACGAACGACTTCTCGATCTTCATCACGTCGAGGGGCAGCCGCCGGAGGTAGCGGAGCGAGGAGTAGCCGGTGCCGAAGTCGTCGATCGCGAGGTCCACACCGAGCGCCTTCAGGGCATCGACCTCCTCGATCGCCTCATCGAAGCTCTCCATGAGCGCCGTCTCGGTGATCTCGAGCGTCAACCCGGTCGCGTCCAGCTGCGATTCGCTCAGCGCGTCGGAGACCTCCCGAACCAAGCCGGGCTCGCGAAGCTGGGCGACGGAGACGTTCACGCCGATTCCGAGTCCGGGGTGGCCGGGGTACTTCGCCCGCCACAGGGCGCCCTGATGGCAGGCCTTGCGGAGGACCCACCGGCCCAGCTCGCCGACCATGCCGCTCTCCTCCGCCAGCGGGATGAAGCTCTCCGGCATCACGATCCCCCGCGTGGGGTGGTGCCACCGGACGAGCGCCTCGACCCCGGT
The DNA here is from genome assembly GCA_963710955.1 of uncultured Actinomycetes bacterium. Taxonomy (GTDB): domain Bacteria; phylum Actinomycetota; class Thermoleophilia; order Solirubrobacterales; family 70-9; genus AC-56. The sequence goes on from CAVQCK010000008.1 coordinate 386,024, forward strand.
AACCGAGCCGCTCACGAGACTGAAGATCGGCTGGTAGACGACTGCCAGCTCCTCGCGCTCGAGCGCCCGCTTCAGGTCGACCTCGAGCTCCAGGCGCTCGACGATCGCCGTGTGCATCCCGGGCTCGAACACCGCGTAGCGCCCCTTGCCGCGGCTCTTGGCCCTGTACATCGCCAGGTCGGCGTCCCGCAAGAGCGTCTCGGCGTCGTCCTTCCCGGCCGCGATCCCGATGCTCACGCTGACGTAGAACTCGCGGTCGCGCAGCTCGAACGGGGCCTCCAGCGCGTCGAGGAGCCGCTGCGCCGCGCGGGCTGCGTCGCCGGGCTCTCGCAGCTCCTCCAGCAGGACGGCGAACTCGTCGCCGCCCAGACGGGCGATCGTGTCGCCCGGCTCGAGCCGCTCGGCGAGCCGCTCGGCGACCATCACCAGCAGCCGGTCGCCGGTCCGGTGACCGAGGCTGTCGTTCACGGTCTTGAAGCCGTCGAGGTCGCAGAAGAGAACTGCGACAGGCTCCGACTCGCGCTCGGCCCGGGCGAGGGCGTGGCGCATCCGGTCCAGAAAGAGCGAGCGGTTGGGCAGGCCCGTCAGCGAGTCGTGCAGAGCCTCGTGGACGGCCTCCTCCACGGCGCGCGCGTGGTTGAGCGCCAGGCTCGCGTGCTCGGCCAGTGAGATCAGGATCTGCTGGTCCCGGGCGCCGAAGAGCCGGCCGGGCTCGGTCGACGCCACTCCCAGGCTGCCGACAACGTGGCTTCGCTCGTACACAGGAGCCGCCATCGCGGCGGTCGGCACGGTGACCGGAAAGTCCACCAAGTCGGCCAGCGAATCAGCGCCCGTCACGGCGTCGGCGACGACGAGCATCCGCTCGCGCATCGCGCGTCCGCCGAGTCCCGCGCCGGCGGGCTTGCGCCCGCGCTCCGCCATCAGCTCGTCGTCCTCGCCGATGGCGGCCACGGCCGCCGCATGGTCCGGATCGTCCGGGTCGGCGATCCAGAGGATGCCCACGCCGCAGTCCAGCAACTCGCACGCCCCCTCCACCACGGCCTCGAGGACCTCATGGACGGGCAGCCGATCGACGATCCCCCGCTGCAGCTGCGCAAGCCGCTCGAGCAATACCTGGCGCTCGCGAAGCGAGTCGAGGAGCTCTGCGTTTTGCTCCGCCTGCTCCTCGGAGTCCGCTCGAAGGGCACGCTCGTTCTGGAGGACCGAGGAGATCAGCGCCAGGAACGCCGCGAGCTGCCTCGGATCCTCCTCCGCTGACATGGCCTAGTGCGCGCCTTCGGTTGACGGTATCTCGTACCTGACGGCGGGCAGCTTGGCCGAGCGGGGCTCAGTCTGGGCCGGCCCCAGCTTGCCGGAGTGGTGCTGCTTGCTCGACCAGTCGACCATGTCAGGCTTGACCTTCAGCAGGTAACGCCAGGTTTGCGGGCCGATCTTGCCGTCGACGTGCAGGTGGTGCTTGCGCTGGAAGCGCTTCACCGCGCGGAGCGTCTTCTTGCCGTAGCCGCCATCGACGACCAGGTGCGCCCCGGCGCCGCGCAGGTGCTCCTGGGCCCAGACGACCAGGTCGCCCTTGCTGCCCTTGGAGAGGTCGGGGTAGTTGTCGGAGCCGCGCCGGACTCCCTTGATGCGCTCGACGCCACGGCCCAGCGCGCGCCACTGCTTCGTGCTCGTGTGCTGCCAGGACCACCAGCTGATGCCGTCGAAACCGAACGAGATCGCGAGGCGACGGAACTTCTGGATCTGCTTCTTCGACGGACGGCCACCGGCGTCCTTGTAGGTCTGCCCGACCGGATAGATCCCGCGCTCGTAGACGCGGTTGTAACGGATCGTGTGGCGATCGGCCTGGCCCACGCCCACGCCGATCGCGTGCCAATAGACCTGCGGCAGGTTGAAGCGCGCGCCGCCCTTGCCCAGGAAGACGGAGTAGGGGAACGACGGGTGGTAGTCGACGTAGGGGAAGCTGGAGAGCGCGGTCGGGAAGTGGCTGCCGATCGCGTGGCGGAGCTTGTCGACGTAGGTATCAGCGGCGCCGTAGCGGCCCTCGTACTCGGCCTCGGCGTCGATGACGAGGCAGTCGGCGCCGTCGCGGGTGGCCGCCGCTCCCTGCTTCGCCTCGGCCTTCGGATGGGCGCCGTAGACGTACTGCCAGGCGCACACCCGGAGGCCGTGGCGGTGGAAGTACTTCACCAACCCGGGCGTGAACTGGCTCCACGCACTCGTGCCGTCGGAGCTCTTGACGTAGAGCGTCCGGATGTCGTGGTTCTTCGCCTTGCGGGCGATCTTCGAGAGCTTGCCGCCGCTCGACTTCTTGACGTACCAGATCCACATCCCATTCCCGCGGAACGGGTTCTGGGACTTGCCGCCCTGCCCGCCGTGGGAGGTGCTGCCGGTGCCGCCGCCCGCGGCGGAACCGCTCGCTGGGAGGAGGAGCGCGGCCGCGACCAGGGCGGCGACGATGAGCGCCGCCGGGGCGACGCGGGCACGCCGATGGCGCCGGCGCGAACGCGTCGGCACCCACAGCCGCCTGCCTGTCGGCCTCAGCTTGGTGCTCGGAGCGTGCATGTGTACTCCGACTGCAGCGCGGGCCGCGGCGCTCCATGGCCCGACCGGGTCGCCGGGGTAGTATCGCGAAACCCGCGACATCCGACGTCGCGCAGGAAAGGCAAGCAAGACAGCATGCGCAGGAATCTCGCCCTCTGGGCGGCAGGGGTTTTCGTCGTGACGGTGGCCGTGGCGGCCGGCCCGCGCGCGATGGCACGGGGGCATCGCGATCACGCTGATGCCTCGGGGCCGCTTGACCTGCTGCACGTGAGCGTGGACCAGGTCCGGCGCTCGATGCGGATCTCGGTCCACACGAGCGGCTCGTTCTACCTCGGAACGCTCAATCGTCACCCGGACACGAACAAGCCGCAGGATCGCTTCATCTGCCTGCAGATCCACAAACCCAAGAGCGACTTCATGCGGCAGCTCTGCTTCGGCAAGGGCCCAAAGGGGGACGACAACACGCTCGGGTACGCGGTCCTCAAGCCCGACAAGTCGGTGCGGAAATGGGTGGGTATCGACGCCCGGGTGAAGCGGCCCGACAGCCGGTCGGTGGTCGCCAGCTTTCGGCCGGGCGCCGCTCACCTTCGCCCCGGGAGCTACCGATGGCGGGTGGTGAGCCAGTGGACCGGCAGCAAGTGCCCGAATCCCGGCATGGCGGCGGAGCAGGTCGGCAAGCGGGATCCGTGCTTCGACCGGGCTCCGAACGGGCACGACGCCCGGTTCGAGCTGCAAAAGCTGCAGCCCGTCGGCTGCAAGGACAGCGGCCCATCGCCCGTGTTCTCCGGCCCGTCGAAGGGCAACCGAGTCGCACTGACCTTCGATGATGGACCGAGCCCGTACACGCCTCAGGTGCTCTCGATCCTCAAGAAGCACCACGTCAAGGGAACGTTCTTCGAGATCGGCGAACAAGTGTCGAGCGCCTCGAGCGCGGTGGTGAAGGCTGGCGAGGAGATCGCCGATCACAGCTACCGCCACGAGACCGATCCGAGCCGCTCCTCCATGGCCGCCACGAACAACGCGATTCGCAGAGCGACCGGCTTCGAGCCATGCCTGTTCCGCCCGCCGGGCGGCGCCTACAACTCACACGTCGTGGGAGACGCCCGCGCCCTCGGCATGACGACCGTCATCTGGAACGTCGATCCGCGTGACTGGTCGAGGCCGGGAACGGATGCGATCTACAGCCGGGTCGTCAGTGCCACCCACCCGGGCTCGATCGTGCTCATGCACGACGGCGGCGGGGATCGCAGCGAGACAGTCGCGGCCCTCCCGCGGATCATCAAGACGCTCCGGGGCCGCGGCTACCACTTCGTGACCGTCAGCAAGCTGCTGGGCCAGCGGACGATCTGGGGCAAGGCCGCCAAGACGGCGGAGCCACTGACCCCGCGGTCGTTCCTGGACAGTCCGGCGGGCCAGGCCCCACCCACACCACACCCGGAGTAGCGCGAGCGCCTAGCCGCCGAGCAGGTTTCCGAGCGCGCCGCCGACACCGCCCTGGCTGCCGCTGCCGCCTCCCGGACCGGCCCCCGCGACCTGTCCCTCGGAGGGCTGAATCAGGAGCCAGCCGTTGCCGGAGAAGCCGATCTGGATCGTCTCACCCGAGCCGCGCCCGGTAAGCGTCTTGATGTTCACGTCGGCCTTGACCGAGGTGCTCACGCCGCTCGACCACGTGATCGCCGCCTGCGGGTCGGCGAACGTCTGCTGGTCGTCGAGTTGGATCAGGAGCGGCGGCCCGTCGGAGACGAGCGCGACCCAGCCGGTGCCGGCGAGCTCGATGTTGAAGAGACCGCCCGCGAGCGCGCTGGAGGCACCCTCGACCTTCTTGATGTCCCAGTCGATGCCGTCCTCGAACGCGAGGATGTTGGAGCCGTTCGCCGTGATCCTGTCGTTCTCGAGCCTGATCAGGTGGACGTCCTCGGCCAGGTGAGCGAGGAAGACCTCACCGCTCCCGGAGACCTTCATCAGGCTGACGCCCTCGCTGGTCACGGTCTTCTTGAGCATCCGCTTCATGCCGCCACTCCCGGCATGCTCGAACTTGACGTCGCCCTGGTAGGCGACCATCGAGCCCAGCTTCGCCTGGATCGTCACGCCGGAGAGCTCCACCTTCAAGAGCTTCGAGTTCTGCTTGGAGAAGGCGTCCTGGGTCTCCGTCTCCTGAAACTCCGTTAGCGACTGCTCGACCGACATCCTGTGCTCCTTCCATGACGACCTGCGTTGATGCGCTAGAGGCGGCAGCATAAGCCCGGCGTCAAGGCGCCTGTCAAGGGAAGCCGGATGGGCGGTGCCGGGTTCGAACCGACGACCTCCTCGGTGTAAACGAGGCGCTCTCCCAGCTGAGCTAACCGCCCGCAGTGATTATGGCCGCACTGCGTCCGCGAGGCGCTCAGCGAGCCACAGGTCGCAGAGCCAGTCGAAGCCGGAGCGATCGCGAGGGCGCGCCACCGTGATGCCGTCGCCGCCGGCTTGGAGCTCCATCCCCTTCCAGCGCTTCGAGCCGCTCAGCGAGCCGAGCGCGCGGCCGACCTGGGCGGGCGCACCGCGCGCTGCCCGCAGCCGGTCGCCGTCCGACTTGACGGAGAACTCGGGGTAGCTGCCTCCCACGGAGATGGTCGTGGGGCCGTCGCTCTCGCGCCTCATCGTGACGTGGCGGCCGTGGCGCTCGCCCTCGAGCGCGAACGTGCCGACCATCTTGGCGCTGTACCCGGGCCGGTCGAAGCGGGGATTCAGGCCGACCCGAGGCTGCTGGGTCATGTCGAGCCCGAGCGGCGCGAGCATCTCGGCGCCGGCCCGGTACGCCTGGCTCACCGTCCCCGACGGGATCACGATCCTGATCACCAGGTAGAGGAGGTACAGACCGATGATCGGCAGCATCACGATCAGCGACCACTTCCACTGGAAGATGATCCATGGCGCCATCGCGAAGAAGATCAGGGTGATCATGATCGCCCCGGAGTTCATCGAGTGGCGCGCGATCCCCCACGCGGCGTCCCCGCCGGCGAGCGCCTTCTCGTCGACGGGGCGGACGGCCATCGCGACGATCAGCGATCCCGGCGGGACAGTGGTCGGGTCGGAGACCGGCCCGGGATCCGCGATCGCCTCCCGCCTCGCCTTTCCGGACACCCGATCGAGGTCCCGGCGTTGGAGGACCATGAGGACGGCCAGGAAGCCGAAGACGATTGCGACGATCGCGATCAGCGCCCCGGTGGGGTGGGCGGTTCCGCTGCCGAACTGCAGCGCGATCAGCGCGACGGCCACCATCACGACGATCACGCCGACGATGCCGAACGCGCTCGAACGACGGAAGCCGCCGCTCATGCGCGCGTCAGTGGGCGGGTGGCGTCGAGGGGTTCTCCACGTCCATCCCTAGACGTCGGTAGGCGGACACGGAATAGGCCCGGGCACGGGCATGCAGGATGGGATCGTCGGACAGCTCGATGCCGTCGGGCACCCGGGTGGGGTCGAACACCTCGATGTTGTCGCCGCCCTCCGGGTCGTCGACGATCTCGGTGATCTCGAGCCTGCCCGCGGCGATGCGCTCGCGGTCGTCGGGCCAGACGGCCGTCGGGTCGTCGATCGGGTCGTCCTCGGTCGGGATCTGAAACTTGAGCTCGAACGAGACCGGGCCGCCGGCCAGGCGCTCGCGGAGCTCGGCGCTCAGGTAGTCGCTTCCGAGCGCCTTGGCGTCGTCGTCGCCGAGGGTGGCCTCGCCCGCCTCAGGGCGCCAGCGGTAGCGGACCCAGGCGGGGGAATCGTCCGCGCCGAGCAGCCGGTAGGTGTGCGGCGAGTGGTAGACGACCGTGGCGAAGCTGGCGGGAGGCTCGGCGTTGAGTGTCGCCTGCACCGCGGTCTGCGACTCGGGGTGCTCGCCGAGGAAGGCGCCGAGCTTCTCCCAGTCCGGCTGGCCGGTCTCGGGGTCGGGCTTGCGAAGCCTGATGAGCTCGAGGAAGTCGTCGGGGTTGCGGCTGACGAACGCCGGCGTGGTGACGGCCAGGATGTCCGTCTCCTCTCCGCCCGAGGGGCGAAGCCTGACGGCCATGCCGCGGGAATCGCGCTGCCAGTCGTCGGACTGGGGATCGCCGCTTGCGTTCGAGAAGCGGACCAGCACAGTTACCGGCTCGCCCTGGAAGTGGGCGGCCCGGCAGAGCTCCGCCGCCTCGGGCGTCGCGGTGAAGGTGCCGGCGCACCAGGTCCCCTTCGCGTGGAGGGCACGGCGGCCCTCATGGGAGCCGTAGAGGTCGTTGGCGGCGTCGACGATCTGCTCGTAGAGGTCACCCCCTGGCATCCCGCCCACCGTACCCCACCGATAGTTTCCGCGCATGGACCTGAAGATCGACGGGAAGACGGCGCTGGTGATGGGCGCGAGCCGGGGAATCGGCCGGGGGATTGCGGCGGCACTCGCGGGAGAAGGGGTCAGGGTGGCGATGGCGAGTCGCTCACGAGAGCGGGTCGAGGCGGCGGCCAAGGAGATCGAGGGAGACACCGCCGCGTTCGAGGCGGACACGGACGACCTCGACTGGCTCGCCGCGCTGCCGGACGAGGTGGCGTCGAAATTCGGCCCCGTCGACATCCTGGTGACGAACACCGGCGGCCCGCCACTCGGCGGCGCCCTCGACCACGAGCGAGAGGTGTGGGAGGAGGCGTACACCTCGCTGGTGCTCGCCCCGCTCGTGCTCGCCGACGCGGTGCTGCCGGGGATGCGCGAGCGGAAGTGGGGCCGGATCGTGAACGTGGGGTCGAGCTCGGTCCGGGAGCCGATTCCCCATTTGGCGCTCTCCAACGCCAACCGCATGGCCGCGATCGGCCTGTTCAAGACGCTGGCGACCGAGGTCGCGTCGGACGGGATCACGGTCAACACGGTGGCCACGGGCCGCTTCGCGACCGACAGGCTCGCCGCGAACTGGGGATCCTGGGAGGAGATGGAGAAGGGTGCCGTCGAGGGCGTTCCCGCCGGCCGCCTCGGCCAGCCCGAGGAGTTCGGCGACCTCGTCGCCTTCATCTGCTCGGAGCGCGCGGCGTATCTCACCGGCGTCGTGGTCCCGCTCGACGGCGGGATGCTGCGCTCGGTCTAGTTACGCAAGCTGCTTGCGTTAACCTCTCCGCCATCGCGCGGCCCAGCCACATCCGTCCCGCACTTACCGAGCTGCTCGCCGAGGAGGCGCGTCACGACTGGACGATCGAGGAGCTCCGCGAGGCGCTGTCGGATCGAGGGGTGACCGCGGACTTCTCCTCGGTGTTCCGGGCGCTTCGGCGGCTCGAGGACGAGGGTGCGGTCATCCGAATCGACCTTGGGGACGGAAAGGCCCGGTACGAGCGAACCGGGGCGCACCACGAGCACGTCCGCTGCGAGCGCTGCGGGGCGGTGGCGGCGGTCCCCGGCTGTCTTGTCGAGTCCTCTGCACCCGTGGTCGAGCGCCGGACGGGCTTCACGATCACGGGCCATCGCCTGCTGTTCGCCGGAATCTGCCCCGAGTGCCGTGAGCTGGGCGACGGATGAGCTGGATCGCGATCCCGTTCGCCTGCCTCGCGGTCCTCACCACCTTCATCGGCGGCAGGATCGCGCTGCGCCTCTCGCACAACCTGCCGACCGTGATCGCATTCACAGGCGGGATCGTCGTCGCGGTGGCGCTGTTCGACGTGCTGCCGGAGGCGATCGACGCGATCGGCAACGCAACGACGACGGCGACCCTGGTGGGCGTCGGCTTCCTGGCGTTCTTCCTGGTCGAGCGCCTGTTGGTCCTGCACCACCGCGACGACCCGGAGCAGGCCCGCGCACATCATCAGGTGGGGGCCCTCGGCGCGGCCGGGCTCTCGATCCACAGCTTCATCGACGGACTTGGGATCGGCCTCGCGTTCGGGCTCGATACGGCGACCGGGATCCTGGTGTTCGTAGCGGTCGCCGCCCACGACTTCGCCGACGGGATGAACATGGTCAGCTTCGTCCTCATGCAGTCGGGCGATCGCCGGCGGGCTCGGCGGTGGCTCGCCGTCGACGCACTCGCCCCGCTGCTGGGCGCGACGGTGGGCGCCTCGGTGGCGATCTCCGCGTATGCGCTCGGCCACATCCTGGCGCTCTACGTGGGGTTCTTCATCTACCTCGGCGCGACCGACCTCATCCCCGAGGCACACCACGAGCACGCCTCTTGGCTGCGGGTCGCCCTGACCGTGGCGGGGTTCGCGCTGATCTACGCGGTGGTGCGGATCGCCGCCGTCTGAGTCTCGGGCGGCGGCGACTTCATCAGCTCGCCGCGTCTCGCCTTCACGACGAGCCAGACACCGCCGACGATCATCATTCCGACGCTGATCAACTGCGGCTGCGTGAGCCCGAGGAACTCGGCGCTGTTGCGGCGGATGAACTCCACCAGGAGCCGCTCGGTGCCGGCCAGCACCAGGTAGATCGCGAAGAGGACCCCGGGCCGCACCCGGTCTCGCAGACGCCAGAGGAAATAGGCGACGAGCCCCATGGCGAGCGTCTCGTAGATGGGCGTCGGATGCACCGGCGTGTCGATCGGCTTGGTGCCGTGCGGATAGGCCATCGCCCAAGGGCCGTCCCATGCCTTGCCGTAGTCGCCGTCGCCGGAGACCTGGCAGCCGATGCGGCCGAGCGCGTAGCCGACCGCCAGCGGCACGGCGCAGATGTCCAGCAGCGTCAGGTTCAGCATCTTGCGGCGCCACGCCCACAGCCCCACGGCGATCGCGCCGCCGATCGCGCCGCCGAACCAGACGAGCCCCGAGCCCGAGAACAGGTTGCCGAGCAGGTCACCCTTGACGGCGTCGTAGTTCTGGATGACGTAGTTGAGCCGCGCCCCGACGATGCCCCCGACGAGTGCGCAGATGACCAGCTCGTAGGCCCAGTCGGTGGGCTTGCCGATCTCCTTCAGCCGCCGGCCGAGCACCGCGCCCGCGGCGATGAAGGCGAGGGCGAACGCGATCCCGAAGCTCTGGAGGGTGATCGGGCCTAGATGGATCTCGGGCTGCATGTAAGTGGCCCCGGGGGGAGTCGAACCCCCGCTCCCAGGTTGAAAACCTGATGTCCTAACCGTTAGACGACGGGGCCTCAGCGCAAGTCTAGGTTCCCGGGCGCCTACTCGACGAGCAGCTCCAGCAGCGCCTTCTGCGCGTGCAGGCGGTTCTCCGCCTCGTCGAAGACGGCAGAGCGATCGCCGTACAGCACGTCCTCGGTGATCTCCTCGCCAGGATGCGCGGGCAGGCAATGGAGCACGATCGCCCGGTCTGCGGCGTGGCTGAGCAGATCCGCATCGACCTGGTAGGTGGCCAGCTCCGCGCGGCGCTTCTCCGCCTCCGTCTCGTCCCCGATGCTCACCCAGACGTCCGTGTAGACGGCGTCCGCGCCGTCGACCGCCTCGCGGGCATCGGTGGTCTCAAGCGCGGCGATGCCCGGCTCCAACTGGTAGCCCTCGGGTGAGGCCACCCGCACCTCGACCCCGGCGATCCGGCCCATCAGCGCCAGGGAGCGCGCCATGTTGTTGCCGTCGCCGACGTACGCGAGCTTCAGGCCGTCGAGGTCGCCGAACCGCTCCCGCAGCGTGAGCAGGTCGGCCAGCACCTGACACGGGTGATGGTCCGGTGTGAGCCCGTTGATGACCGGCACGGACGCGCCGGCGGCGAGGCCCTCGACGATCTCGTGGGATCCCCACCGGACGACGATCCCGTGGACGTAGCGCGATAGGACCCGCCCGGTGTCCCCCATCGACTCGCCGCGAGTCAGCTGCAGCTCGTCGCCGCGCAGAACCAGCGGCGTCCCGCCGAGCTCGGCCACGCCGACCTCGAAGGAGACCCGCGTGCGGGTGGAAGGCCGTTCGAAGACGAGCGCGATGCTGCGGCCCGCGAGGGCCTCGCGCCCAACGCCGGCGGAACGTCCTGCCTTGAGCTCCGCGGCCCGGTCCAGCAGCGCGTTCAGCTCGTCGCGCGACAGCTCTTCTCCGGTGAGGAAGTGACGCACCATGGGAAGCCGGAGATGGTACGCGGCCGATCGCAGCGGCCGCTCTTCAATCATGGGATAGTCATTCCCGAGCGCCATCCGGCGCGCAAAGTGCCGACGAGAAACTGTGAGAGGAGTCTTGATGGCGACTAGATCAGGTGGCTCACGTTCCGGCTCGAAGTCGAAGAGCTCGAGCGGCTCGGGTTCGAGCGCGAAGCGCTCCACCACCAAGCGGAGCTCGAGCAGCTCAAGCGGCGCCGCCAGCGCCGGGGGCGGCGCGGCCGACAAGAGCGTCGAGGCCTTCCGCGACGCACTCGAGCACAGCGTGACCCTCTCGCGCGAGCGCCTTCAGGACGTCGTCGACGACGCCGTCAAGCGTGGTCGCATGACCCGCGACGACGCCAATGAGCTCGTCTCCAGCCTCCTCAACCGCAGCCGGCGCTACTCCGACGAGCTCGTCAAGCAGCTGGAGCGCCTGCTCGACCAGGCCCAGCGCGAAGTCGAGTCCCGCACCGCTCCGGCGCGACGCCGCGCGACGGCCGAGGCTCGCCGTGCCGCCCGGGCGGCACGCGATGCGGCCGATGCCCCCCTCGCCCAGGCCGACCGGCTCCGGCGCCGCTCCGGCGTGACCGCCGGGGGGCCGATCACCGCCTACGACCAGCTCACCGCCACCCAGATCAAGGCGCGGCTGAGCGACCTGAGCCCGGCGGAGCTCCGCCAGGTCCGCACCCGCGAGCGTCGCGGCAAGGCCCGCAAGGGCCTCATCAGCGACATCGACCGGCGCCTCGAGAAGTAGGGCCGGCGCCGGCGCCTAGTCGCGCGGCAGCTCGTTCACGTCGAGCGGCGCGGCGATGCCCTCCCACTCGGGGCGATGGCGCAGCTCGCGCGTGTCGCAGTAGACCTCGACGCCGTGCCCGTCGGGGTCGCTGAAGTACACCGACTTCGAGATCCCGTGGTCCACGGCGGCGAACTCGATCTCGGCAGCCCTGATCCGATCGACTGCGCGGGCCAGCTCCTCCTCGTCGTCGACCTCGATCGCGAAGTGGTAGAGCCCCAGCGCCTCCGGGTCCGCCGGCGGCGCGTCCGGGTGCCCCTGGAGCGCCAGATGGTGGTGCGAGGAGCCGAACGACATGAAGACGAAGCTCCTGCCGACTCGCTCGGTCACCTCGAGCCCGAGGGCGTCCCGGTAGAACTCCTCGGAGCGATCGAGGTTGGAGACCTTGAGGTGCACATGTCCGATTGCGGGCAATTTGTTCTGGTGAGGAGCTTTAGCTCCGAAACTGGCTGGTGCCGTTCATTTGTGTGAGCTTACCCAGGCTCGAACACGCGCCGGGGGCGTCAGATGGACCGTGCCAGGCGCCCGAAATCGATCTCCTCGCCGAGCGTCTCGGCCAGCAGCTCGTCCGCGTTCAGCCGCTGCCCGTGGCTCCACACCCCTCGCAGCCACTCCCCCGCCTCCGGGCTCGAGAACCACCGCTCGCCGAACCGCTCCCGGAGCGCGGCCCGCCAGTGAGTCTCGAGCGCCCACGCCCGCAGGTAGCACGCGGCGTAGAAGCCGTCGTCGACGTCGGCCATCCAACTCACCCGCGGCCATGGCACCCGAACCGCCCCACTAAGCAGCTCCGAATACCGCGCCGGCATCCTGCCGAGGTCCGCCGACGGGCCGTGCAGCTCGAGCTCGTAAGCGAGCTTCGCCGCGTACCGCCGGATGATCACGAGGCGGAACGCCCGCGCGTGCTCGATCGCCGCCTCGGAGTCCTCGATCCCGAGCCGCTCGGAGAGCCACAGTGGGTCGGAGCCCACGTTTTCGAGGAGGAACGCGAACGACTCGGTGACCGAGTTGTCCCCGAGCTGGCGGAACTCGAACGCGAGGTCCGCCGCGGTGTTCGCGTAGTGCTCCGTGTGGCCACCCTCGTGGAAGAGCGAGCCGTAGTCGTCCCGCCCGCCGGTCGGCGCGATCACGAGGTAGATCTCGCCGGGAACCCGCGGCGTACTGCAGAAGGCGCGCGGCGACTTGGTGGGCCGGGACTCGGTGTCGAGATGGACGTTCGGCTGCGCCCGCAGGTCGATCCCGAGCCCGGCGAGCGTCTCCTCGAACGAGGGGATCAGCCGCTCCGCCGGGAACCGCTCGTCGAGCTCGGCGGCGCGGAAGAACCGCGGCAGGTCCGAACGGCGGAGGTCCCCTAGGCCGGGAAGCGCGGCGCGCTCGAGCTGGTCGTCCAGCACCGGCCCATACCGCTCCTCGGTCGCCTCGAGGAACCGCCCGGTCTGCTCGCGCAGCCGGCTCCAGGTCGATCCCCCGCAGCTCGGCGTACGCGTCGGCGTAGCTCGGCCAGCCGAACTCGCCGACAGATCTCGTGCGCGCGCTGGAGCACCCTGCCGTAGATGGGATTGAGGCGCTCCTCCAGCACCGCGTTCCGCGCCACCTCCAGCGCCTCGCGCCGCTCGGCGTCCACCTCGTTCGCCTGCGCGATGACCACCGCGCGGTACGGCATCGGGCCGTCGCCCGCATCCACCTCGAGCGACGCCTCCAGGCCGGCCAGCTCGGCCGCCTCGCCGCGGGTCTCCATCCCCACGAGCCCGTCGAAGGCGAAATGAAGCAGGTAGGAGAGGCGTCGCCCCTCGTCGCCTCCGTCGGCCGAGTCGGCGAGGTCGCGAAGCGCCATGACCGAGTCGCGCGCGAACAGATCGCCGTAGGAGTCGTAGATCCCCTCGATCTCCAGCTCGGGCTTGTGGCCCGCGAGGTGCCGGTAGTACTCGCGGGAGAGCTCTTCGCCGAAGCGCTCGGCCCGCTCCCGGTAGGACTCGAGGTCGAAGGACAAGGTGCTGCAACGATAGGACGATGGCCACGGCCCAGACAGAGCGCGGCCCGCGCCCCCGCGCGGGCGACGAGCTGGTGCTGGAGATCGACTCGCTCGCGCAGGGCGGCCGCGGCGTCGCGCGCGCCGACGGCTACGTGGTGTTCGTCTCGGGCGGCCTGCCCGGGGACCGCGTCCGTGCCCGGCTGACCAAGGCCAAGCGCGGGTTCGCGGAGGGGACCGCCGTCGAGCTCATCCGCCCGAGCCCGGACCGGGTCCCGAATCGCTGCACCCACGAGGGCGAGCCGTGCCCCGGCGCGCCGTGGCAGGGCCTGCCCTATGAGCGACAGCTGCAGGAGAAGGCGAGCCAGGTCGACGAGGCGCTGCGCCGGCTCGGCGGCCTCGACGAGTTCGAGCTCGAGCCGATCGTCCCGGCCGTCGAGCAGTGGCGGTACCGGAACAAGCTCGAGTACTCGTTCGGCGAGCACGATGGAAAGCTGGTCCTCGGCTTCCATCGCCGCGGCAGCTGGCGGGACGTGATCGACGCCGAGGACTGCCAGCTCGCGTCGGTCGCCAACAACGAGGCTCGCAACGAGATCCGCGACTGGGCGCGCGGCGAGGGAATCCCCGCCCATGACGGGCGGGACCAGAGCGGCGTCCTTCGCAACCTGGTGGTCCGGGAGGGGCGGCGAACCGGCCAGGTCCAGACCCGCCTGGTCACCTCCCCCGCCAGCTTCACCAAGCCGCCGGTCGACCTGCACACCGTCGTCGAGGGGCCGAGCGGCGGCACCTCCGGCCCCACGGGCGTCCTGGGCCGGGAGTTCCTCACCGAAAAGCTCGGCGGCCACAGCTTCCGCATCTCCCCCGCCGCTTTCTTCCAGACCAACACCGAGATGGCGGAGCGGCTGTGCGAGCTCGCGGGCGATGCGGCCGGCCTCCACGGCACCGAGCGGGTCTTCGACCTCTACTGCGGCATCGGCACGATCGGCATCTCACTCGCCTCCCGCGCCGGCGAGGTGTGGGGCGTGGAGACCGTCCCCGAGGCGATCGCCGACGCCGAGCACAACGCACGGGCGAACGGGATCGCCAACGCGCGCTTCCTCGCCGAGAACGTGCGACTCGGCGTTCGCCCGCTGCTCGAGGAAGCCGGCAAGCCCGACGTGGTGATCGTCGACCCACCGCGCGCGGGCCTCTCGAAGAAGATCGTGCGTCGCGTGATCGAATGCGGCGCGCCGCGGATCGTCTACGTCTCCTGCAACCCGACGACACTGGCGCCGAACGCCGCTCAGCTCACCGAGGCCGGTTATAGGCTCCGCCGGGTGATGCCGGTGGACATGTTCCCGCACACGCCGCACGTCGAGTGCGTCGCGGTCCTGGAGCGATGAGCGACACGCGGGTTCGGAGTAGCGGCGGGGCTCGACCCGGAGGTCGCGACCCCGCTGGCGGCCCGCTGCGAGGAGCTCGGCTACTCCTCGATGTGGTCCAACGACCACCCGGGCGCCAACGGCCTCGAGACGCTGGCCGCGTTCGCGGAGGGCACGGACTCCCTCGACCTCGGAGTCGGTGTGATGGCTCTCGACCGCCACGACCCCGAGGAGATCAACGAGCGCATCGAGAGCCTCGGGCTCGACCGCGGCCGCCTGTGGATCGGCGTCGGCGCGGGATTCTCCGAGCGCCCGCTCACCACGATGCGCGAGGCGCTGCCGGCACTCCGCGAGGCGATCCCGGGCGTGCGGCTGGTGCTCGCGGCCATGGGGCCCAAGATGTCAGCGCTGGCGGGGTCGGGCTTCGACGGCGCCTTCCTCAACTGGATGACACCCGAGTCCGCCGCCACGTCGCGGGAGAACGTCCACGCCGGCGCTGCGGAGGCCGGCCGCGATACGCCGCCGGTCCTCGGCTACGTGCGCACCGCCATCGGCGAGGACGCCGCCGACCGGCTCGCGAAGGAGGAATCCTTCTACCGCGACCTACACGACGGCTATCGCCGCCAGTTCGACCGGCTCGGAGCGCCCGAGGGGACGGTCGGGGTCGCGGCGGCGGACCGGGACGGGGCGCAGGGGGAGCTGGAGCTCTACGAGGCGCTCGACGTGATCGTGGTCCGCGGCCTCTCGAGCGCGACGCTCGAGGCCATGGGGGCGGTGGCCGCCGGAGCGGCGCCCGGGTGAGGCGCGCGGCGCTGGCGGCCGTCGCCGCGGCGTTCCTGGGAGTGACGGCCCAGGCGTTCGCCGGGGTTCCGGCGCAGCCGCTCGGCCACGAGGGCCGCTGGATCACCGACGACCACGGCCGCGTCGTGCTCATCCACGCGGTCAACATGGTCTACAAGCGGGCTCCGTACTACCCGAAGGCGATCGGGTTTGGAAAGGACGACGCGCAGTTCCTGCACCGCCACGGCTTCAACGGCGTGCGGCTCGGCGTCATCTATGCGGGCGTGGAGCCGAAGCCGGGGAAGTACGACAACACCTATCTCGACCACATCGCCGCCACCGAGCGCACCCTCGACAAGAACGGCGTCTTCTCGCTGCTCGACTTCCACCAGGACCTCTACAACGAGAAGTTCCAGGGCGAGGGCTGGCCCGACTGGGCGGTCCAGGACGACGGCCTCCCCAACCCGCACAACGGCTTTCCCACCAACTACCTGACCAACCCGGCGTTGCAGCACGCCTTCGACCACTTCTGGGCGAACGACCCGGGGCCCGGCGGCGTGGGCCTCGTCGACCGCTACGCCGCCGCGTGGCGCCACGTCGCCAGCCGGTTCCGCAGTACCGCGGGCGTCCTCGGCTACGACCTCCTGAACGAGCCGTGGCCCGGCTCGAACTGGCAGCCGTGCATCAACCCGGCGGGCTGCCCGAGCTTCGACACCGGCCCGCTCGCTTCGATGATGCGCAAGACCACCGACGCGATCCGCAAGGTCGATCGCCGCCACATCGTCTGGCAGGAGCCGAACGTCCTGTTCAACTTCGGGCCGCAGACCCACCTGCCGAAGATCGGGTCGAACTCGGGCTTCAGTTTCCACGACTACTGCCTGGACAACTCCGCCCCTAGCTGCCCGACGACGGAGGGCCTCACCTTCGACAACGCGGACCAGGAGGCGGTCAAGACCGACCGCGCCCTGATGCTCACCGAGTTCGGGGCCACCAACCAGCACCCGCGGATCCAGCACATCGTCGACCTCGCCGACCAGCACATGGTCTCCTGGATGTGGTGGGCCTACTGCGGCTGCGACGACCCGACGACCAGCGGCCCCGGAGACGTCCAGGCGATCGTGAAGGACCCGAGGAAGCCGCCGAAGGGCTCCAACGTCATTCGCAAGAAGCTCGCACTGCTGGAGCGGCCCTACCCGCAGGTCACCGCCGGCACGCCGACGTCGATCGCCTACGACTCCGACAGCGGCGTCTTCAGCTTCACCTACTCGACCAAGACCCCGGACGGCAAGGTGCTACCGCGGCGTTCAAAGACGACGGTGTACGTCCCGCGACGCCACTACCCCGACGGATACGACGTGCAGGCGAAGGGCGCGAGCATCTCCTCGAAGCCGGACTCGCAGTACTTGGTGCTGAAACGCCGGGACGGCGCATCCAAAGTGGCGCTGACGGTCAGCCCGTCGGGCTAGAGCTCCTCCTCATCGCCCTCGGAGACCGAGTCCATCTCCGTCGCGCAGATGGTGCAGAGCGCGGCGCCCTCACCGTCGTCGAGGATGCGCTGCTTCTCGGCGCCCGTCAGCGTGGCGCCGCAGTTCTCGCAGCGCTCCGGTAGGTCCTCGATGCTCCGTTCCTCGAGCTCCATCTAGCAACAGTCTAATTCCGCCGAGGCTCAGTAGGGCGGGAGATCGGCGTACCAGTCGCCGAGCATGCGGAACGCCGACCAGAACTCGCGCTTGGACTCCTCGGAGTCGAGCGATTCGTCGATGTCCGGCACATACAGCGCGTCGATCGTCGGGGTCAGCTCCTGGATCGTCCCGGTGTCGGCCCCGAGCTCGCGCGAGAGCGGGACGTCCACGTCGTTGAGGACCTCGAGCGCGCGCTCGCCCATCACGACGACGATCTTGGGCTGGACGATCGCGATCTCCTCGACGATCCGCTCGATGCATTCCCCCCCGGCGAGCGACGGGTCGGAGACCGGGCACTTCACGCACAGCGTCCCGTAGACGACGAGCGGGTCGATGTTCAGCCGCCGGAAGCTCTTCCGCAGCGCGTTGCCGGCACGGCCGTAGAACGCGACCCCCTCCTCGATCTCAGCGGCGGTCGGTGCGAACTTCAGCAACATGATGTCCGCCTGCGGGTGACCCGAGCCGAGGACCGGCATCAGATTGCCGCGCGGGCAGTGCGAGCATTCCTGGAGCCGGTGCGTGAGCTCGTTCAGCTCGCGGATCGCCCGCTCTAGGTACTTCTCCTGGATCTCGTCGTCGGTGGCCGGCACGGTGACTCCGTCTCTGGCAGCGATGTGGGGTTTCTTTGACGGCCCCGACGCCGCTCCTCCCGCGTGCATCACCGCGTGCGCCGCGCGGGCCTCCTTGCACCCGCCCCGGATCGGCCGGTTGTCTGCAGCAGCTTGAGCGCCTGGACGTAGATGAGGTTCTTGTGCTTGCGGACGATGTCGGCGTCGCGCATCGCCTCCAGGAACTCCTCGGGCCCCTCGAAGTCGTGGACGCGGATCATCACGCTGCCGAGCCCCTGAGCGACGTGGCTGTCCGAGCCCGCGCCCGGGACGATCCGGTACTTGGCGGCAAAACGCTCGGCCTCCTCGTTGAACGCCGTCAGCGCAACCCGCGGGTTGAACACCTCGAGGATGTCGATCTCCTCGACCATGTCGAGCAGGTGCTCGTAGTCGGGGACCGAGTGGAGGCGGTCGAAGGGGTGCGGGACGTACACCAGCCCGCCCTGGCGCCGGATCTCGGCGATCGTCTCCGCC
Source organism: uncultured Actinomycetes bacterium (assembly GCA_963710955.1). Taxonomy (GTDB): domain Bacteria; phylum Actinomycetota; class Thermoleophilia; order Solirubrobacterales; family 70-9; genus AC-56. The sequence continues at coordinate 404,210 of CAVQCK010000008.1, forward strand.
ATCGTCATCCCTCGCGGGATCTTCTCCTCCAGGAACAGCCCGATCACCTCGCCCTGCTCCGCCGTCTTCACCTCCTCGGCCACGATCACCCTCACGTCGCCCCTCTCCTCCGCCAGCTCGCGCGCCGCCAGCGCACCGGAGACCTCGTTGTGGTCGGTGATCGCGATGGCCCCGAGCCCGCGCTCCTTCGCGGTGTCCAGGAGCACGTCAACAGGCGTCGCGCAGTCCGGCGAGTGGTCGGTGTGCATGTGGAGATCGACGTGGATCGACGACCGATTCGCGAGTCGACGCCTTACGGCCTGATTGCCGGCGGGGTCGTGGCGCCGCGCGCAGATGCCGCGGTACGTCTCCTCGACCTGGTCGACCACCGCGTCCCAGTCGCGAACGGCCCCCTTTGCGCCCTTCAGGAGATCCACCCTGAGGCCGGGCTCGGCGATCAGGCGCTGCATCTGACCCGCGAGTGTGAAGGCATCCCCGGCCGGGAACAGCAGGCCGCGCTCGCCGTCGGCGACCAGCTCTCTGTAGAGCGGGAGCTGCGAGGCCACGGGGACGGTTCGCGACGCGAGCGCCTTCCTCAGGAGGCCCGGCGCGGTGCGCGGCCCGCCCGAGGCCGCGCACAGGACGTCGGCCCCGGCGATCAGCTCCTCGGGCGTCGCCTGTCTCGGCCCCAGGACGTGGACTCGGTCGCGCAGCCTCCTCGCGAGCCGCACCTCGGTGGCGCCCGGAGTCCACACCGCCACCTCCCAGCTCATCTCGAGGGGCAGGCGCCGGAGCGCGCGGAGGAAGAGGCGAAGCGCCCCGCGCTCCTCCTCGAGGCAGAACGCGATCCTGACGGGCCCGTCGTCCCCTGATTCGCCGTCGCCCGGCCAGAAGCCCTCGACCCGGCTATCCGCACCGGGCTCCATCAAGTCGTACGAGCCGGGGAAGAACCGCTCGATCAGCTCCGACGTGGCGCGGGAGGTGACCGTGCGGGCATCGAGCCTCCCGAAGAAGATCTCCACCAGGGGCCGGGCGACCTGCGTCGACAGGATCCGCTCCGTGGGCTCGTGGAACGTGCCGACGTTGAGCGAGCGCGAGTGGCGCAGGGCGACCGCTGTCGCGCTCGGCGCGAACGGATCATGGACGTGGACCACGTCGAAGTCCACGCGGCCGAGCAGGTCCTCGAGCGGCCGGCTGAGATCGATCGGCACCGGAGCCGCCCGCGGTCCGGGGCCGCGGGGCATCGAGATGCTGGAGCCCACCGCGAGGACCGGAGGGCCCCCATCCCCACCGGCGCGATCGCCCTTCCAGGCGCCGTTGAACAGGGCCGCCGGTCGCCGGCGCGCGCTGTCGATTGCCCGGCGGGACTCACGCACCGCCGCCCGCGACCCGGACGGCGCGGCGACTACGACCTGATGCCCTCGATCAGACAGTCCCGCCGACACGCGATCGACGAACTCGTTGATCTCGTGAGTGACGGCCCACGGCTGCGGGCTCACCTGGACGATCGACATCGACTCCCGGGCCACGTGTTCTAAGCCGGTTCCGTACGGCGCCGGCAGCAGCATGTGCCGTCCATTGCCGTCAGCATAGAAGCGGAGGCGCTGCTTGGGCTAGGGCTACTCGGTCGCGGCGGGCTCGGTTGCGAGCTCCTTCGCCCGCTGCCCCGGCGCCTTGCGGGCGTGCTCGGCGATGAACTCGTCCGTGAGCTCCCGCGCCTCATCGTCCGGACGCTGCGTGTGCGGCGACTTCATGAGGTAGCTCGACGGCCCGTCGAGCTGGCCGGCGACGCCGTCGTTCAGCGCGAGCTTCGCGATCCGGACGGCGTCGATCACGATGCCGGCGGAGTTGGGCGAGTCCCAGACCTCGAGCTTCAGCTCCGCGGTCAGCGGCACATCCCCGAACGCCTTGCCCTCGAGCCTGATGTGCGCCCACTTGCGGTCCGTGAGCCAGGCGACGTAGTCGGAGGGGCCGACGTGGACGTCGTCCGCGGGCAGCTCATGGCCCATGATCGACGTGACGGCGTTGGTCTTCGACTCCTTCTTCGAGGCGAGCCGCTCGCGCTCGAGCATGTTGTAGAAGTCCATGTTGCCCCCGACGTTGAGTTGCGAGGTGCGCTCGAGCCGGACGCCGCGGTCGTGGAACAGCCGTGCGAGCTGGCGGTGGACGATGGTCGCGCCGACCTGCGACTTGATGTCGTCGCCGATGATCGGCAGCCCCTGCTCCTCGAAGCGGCGGTCCCAGTAGTCCTCACGGGCGATGAAGACGGGGAGGCAGTTGACGAACCCGACCCCGGCTTGGAGCGCCTGCTCGACGTACCACTTGGTGGCCAGCTCGGAGCCGACCGGCAGGTAACAGACCAGGACGTCAGCCCGGGTCTCCTTGAGGATCCCGACGACGTCGTCGGTGGGGCCCGGGGCCTTGGTGATCTTCTCCTTCAGGTACTTGCCGAGGCCGTCGTGGGTCATGCCGCGATGGACCGGCACCCCGAGCTCGGGGACGTCGGCGAACTTGATCGTGTTGTTCTGGCCCGACCAGATCGCCTCGCCGAGGTCCTTGCCGACCTTCTCGGAGTCGATGTCGAATGCGGCGACGAACTCGACGTCGCGCACGTGGTAGCCGCCGAGGTCCACGTGCATGAGGCCCGGGACCTCCTCGGAGGGGTCGGCGTCCTTGTAGTAGGTGACGCCCTGGATAAGGGAGTTGGCGCAGTTGCCGACACCCACGATCGCGACGCGGACCTTGCCGTCGTCGATCAAGTGGCCGTTGCCGGCTGCGCCGTCGTGGGATCCGTTTTCGGTGCTCATTGCGTCGGAAGTCCTCCTCGCGGCGGGTGGGAGCCTCCTACTACGCCGCACTCGTGTGCCGGTTACACCTCGGGCTCGTCCAGCGCCCGGAGCTCACCGCGCACGTGCCAAACGCGTTGAACCACCGTGATCGCCGTGAGCGCCGTCATAGCGTAGATGGCCGGAGCCAAGAGCTCAACATCGAAAATCCCAGCACCCTTGGCGAATACGAGGCCGATCGAGAGAATGACTACCCGGACGGGTCGCGTGGCAATCCCGACCTTGCACTCGACTCCCAGGGCCTCCGCGCGCGCCCGCGTGTAGGAAACCATCAGCGACCCGAGCACAGTCAGCACGCAGGCCGCCGCCGGGATCGCGTGTCCGGTATCCGCGAAGTACCACGCGACGGCGGTGATCACGACGCCCTCCTCGACCCGGTCGAGGGTCGAGTCCAGGAACGCTCCGAACAGCGACCCCTTGCCCGACATCCGCGAGTAGCGGCCGTCGAGCGTGTCCATGACCGAGCCGATGATGAACGCGAACCCGCCGAGCACCCACAGGCGCTGCGTCACGAGCACGGCGGCGACGACGTTCAGCACGAAGCCCGTGAGCGAGATCGCGTTCGGCGTGAGCCGTGACTCGATCAGCCGCCCGCGCGCGTAAGCCCGGAACTCCTGGCTCGTGCGCACATCGCGTAGCTGGCTACCCGGAACCTCCGCTGCCACGGGTCAGACGGTATAGGGAGATGTCAGTGAGGGGCTTTAGCCCCGAAACTGGCTGGTGCCGTTAGCGAGATGTCAGTGAGGGGCTTTAGCCCCGAAACTGGCTGGTGCCGTTAGTGGTGTCGTCAGGCCGGGGCTTCGTCGACTGCCTGGTCGCGCCACGACCAGGCATCCGGGCGGAGCCGCGCGAGCTGGTGCGCGGTGACCGCGGCCAGGCAGGCGACCATGGCGCCGCACGCAGCGTCGAACCAGAAGTGGTTCGCCGTCACGACGATGACGAAGAAGACCGAGAGCGGATAAATCGACCAGAGAATCCGCGCCCACGCGCTTCGCACCAGGTTGATGGCCGCGACCGCGACCATCAGCGAGAAGGCGATGTGCATGCTGGGCACCGCCGCGTACGGGTTGACCAGGAGGCTGGTGAACGACGAGTCCTGGTTCGTGCTGGTGAAGGCGGCGATCGTGTCGGTGAAGCCGTCCCCCGGGAACATCCGCGGAGGTGCCGTCGGGTACAGGACGTAACCGATCAGCGCCAGGCCCATCGCCACCAGGAACATGTTGCGGACGAAGTTGAAGTGGTCGTTCCGGTAGAGATAGAGCCACACCAGGAACGCGGTCGTGATCACGAAGTGGCTGTTGAAGTACGACCAGTTCGCCAGGTCGATGATCCACTGGTGGTTCAGGAACGCCTGCTGGAACGTGGGCTCGAAGAACGCGCCGAGCGACTGCTCCAGGTGGATGATGTGGGTGCCGTTCGCGAGCGCCGTCGAGGGGTGCGAATCGGCGATCCCGCGCACCACCTGATAGCCCTGGTAGGCAGCCACGAACAGGACGATCTGGCGAAACAGATCGGTCCAACCGTTTGGCAGCCTTCTGCCTACGCTGTTGACGACTTGGGGCACGGGCGGATTCCGCGGAATTGTAACCGTGGTGCTTCGACTGGCTCAGCCCGGACCCTTCAATCGAGGTAACGCCGCGGAACATATGCTCGGCCCGTGAGCGAGAGCGGTTGGAGGCGGCCTTCGAAGCGCCGCGTACGAGCGATCCGAGACCGGTTGCGCGAGCTCTACGGGCGCCCGGTGAACGACCCGCACGGCCATCCGATTGCGGAGCTCGTCCGGACCGTCCTCTCCCAGAACACGAACGACAGGAACAGGGATGTCGCCTACGACAGGCTTCGGGAGCGCTTTCCCACCTGGGAGGAGGTACGCGACGCGCCGACCGACGACGTCATCGAGGCGATCCGCCCCGGCGGCCTCGCCAACACGAAGGGGCCGCGCATCCAGCAGATCCTCCGCGAGCTGCAGGATCACCCGGACCTCGACTGGATCGAGGAGGCTCCCCGCGACGAGGCGGTCGAGTTCCTGACGTCGCTACCCGGTGTCGGGCGCAAGACGGCCGCCTGCGTTCTGATCTTCGCTTTCGATCGGCCGGAGATCCCGGTGGACACACACGTCTACAGGGTGGGCGGGCGGCTCGGGCTGTTCCGTGAGAGCGCCTCCTTCGAAGAGGCGCACGACGAGATGCTGCGGATCACAGAGCCAGGGGACGCCTATGAGTTCCACATGAACCTCATCCGCCACGGTCGTGAGGTCTGCCGCCCGCGGCCGCGCTGCGACGAGTGTGGGCTGCGGCGAATGTGCCCTTACTGGCGGCGGCTGCGGGCGATGACTCCGCCGCGGTAGCTCGCCTGCGACTAAAGGAATCCTGCCCTGGAGCCGATGGGATGGTTGGAGGTGCGTGCCCCAGCCTGCCTACGGAAGGGCTCGCCCGCACGATTGCCCCCACAGAGGAGGCCAGTTGAGGACCAGTTTCATCCGTCGCGCCGATCGCCGATCGTTGATCGCCGCCGGAACCGCCGGTCTGCTTACGATCGTGTTCGGCTCGATGCTCGCGGGGCCGGCCGACGCCCGCGGCGCCAAGGTGCCGAAGGTCAAGGTCATGAGCCGCAACCTGTACCTCGGCGCGGATCTGACCCCGGGCACCTCGGCATCGAGCATCCCGGAGCTCGTCGACGCGGCGGGCACGATCGTGAACCAGGTCGACGAGAACAAGTTCCAAATCCGGGCCAAGGGGCTCGCCACCGAGATCCTCAACAAGCAGCCCGACCTGGTCGGCCTGCAGGAGGCGGCCCTCTGGCGTGACGCCCCTTGCGACGTCAATCCAATTCCACCCTCGGCCACGCACGTCCGCAAGGGCGGCGACTTCCTCGGCCTACTGCTCGACAACCTGAACAAGAACGGGAACAACTACCGCCTGGTAATGGCCGAGCCCGAGTTCGACTTCCAGATCTGGGCGAACACGGACGGCGATTCGTCAACCGGCAGCCCGTTCGGCTGCGACACCGAAGGCAGGCTGACGATGCGCGACGCGATCCTCGCCCGAGCCGGATCCGACGTCAAGACGAAGAACCCGAAGAGCGCCCACTTCAACACCCTCCTGCAGGTGCGCCCCGGCGGCGTGCCGATCGACGTCACCCGAGGCTGGACCTCCGTGAACGCAAAGGTCGGCAACAGCCCGCGATTCCGGTTCGTCAACACCCACCTCGAGTCGTTCGACAACCAGCCGAGCAATCACACCAACCAGGCCACTGACGTCGGCAACGGCAAGATCCGCAAGGCGCAGGCCCAGGAGCTGGTCGCGCAAGGCGGCCCGGCGCACGCGAACAAGCCGGTGATCCTCGTCGGCGACCTGAACTCGGACGTCAAGACGGCGATCAAGCCGGGCGACGGCGCAGCCGACTGGTGGCTGCTGAAGCACGGCATGACCGAGCGCAGCACCCGTAACCCGTTGGGCTGCTGCCTTAACGCGGACGTACTCAAGGTGGGAGACGGAGGCGACGTCTCCCAGTTCGACCACAAGGTAGACCACGTCATGACCAACGATCCCGGGGCCGTCAAGCGGGGGCGCCAGGCCGTCACCGGCCGCCAGCCCCACAACGGCTACTGGGACTCCGACCACGCGGGGCTTTTCAGCACGTTGCGATTTCCCTAGGACATGGACCGGTGCGGGTTGCGCGCCGAGAGCCGCTGAGGTTGATTGATTTGCCTCCTCCAGCCTCAGCGCCTCGGCGCGGAGCCCGGCCGGTCCGCCCGCGTGCCCCCGCTGGCGGCTGGTTAGTATCTCGGCGCCGACGCCTTCTGAAGCGGCGTCATCCAAGCGAATGAAGCGGCCCATCGCCATGTTCATCGTCTTCGCGGCCATCTGCCTGGTCCTGATCCCGTTCTGGGCGCTCCAGTCAAAGGGCGGCGCGGACGCCTCGCCCGGATCGACCGTCCCGGCCGACAACCAGCAGGGGCTGCAGATCTTCCAGATCAACTGCGGCTCCTGCCACACCCTCGCGGCCGCGGGCACCGACGGCCAGATCGGGCCGAACCTCGACCAGCTCCTCGGGACGGGCGCCAAGAGCGCGCAGGTCGTCAAGGGGAACTACGACCGCGTCCTGAGCGATGTCATGAACGGTGTTGGAGGACGGATGCCCAAGGAGCTGGTGCAGGGCGACCAAGCCAAGTTGGTGGCGTCGTTCGTCGCCAACAACGTCTCCTACGTGCCGAACTCCGGGAGCGCCACGACGCCGTCCTCCTCATCCTCGGCGCCGCCCTCGCCCTAGCGGGCGCCAAACCTCCCCTCCGTCCCGGTTTTGACCTTGGCATGCCGTCTTCGGCGCCTTCAATCACGCATTGATCTGCTACGCTCACACTCAGATTTTTTAGGCGAGCAACTTAGAAGGAGAAAGCAGTGGCAAAGACGATTGGAATCGACCTGGGCACCACGAACTCTTGCGTGGCCGTCCTCGAGGGCGGCGACCCAACGGTCCTGGAGAACGCCGAGGGTGGACGCACCACTCCGTCGGTGGTGGCTTTCACGGACTCCGACGATCGCCTCGTCGGCACGGTCGCGAAGCGCCAGGCAGTCATGAACCCCGAGAACACGATCTTCTCGATCAAGCGCTTCATGGGCCGCAAGGAGGCCGAGGTCAAGGAGGAGGAGACGATCGTCCCCTACAAGGTCGTCGCCGGCCCCAACGGCGACGTTCGCGTCGAGGTCCGCGGCAAGCAGTACTCGCCGCCGGAGATCTCCGCGATGATCCTCCAGAAGCTGAAGGCGGACGCCGAGGCCAAGCTCGGAGAGACCGTCGACTCCGCGGTGATCACGGTCCCCGCGTACTTCAACGACGACCAGCGCCAGGCCACCAAGGACGCCGGCAAGATCGCCGGCCTCGAAGTCAAGCGGATCATCAACGAGCCGACCGCAGCGTCGCTCGCCTACGGGCTTGACAAGGAGGCCGACCAGACGATCCTCGTGTTCGACCTCGGCGGCGGGACGTTCGACGTGTCCGTGCTGGAGATCGGCGACGGTGTGTTCGAGGTCAAGTCCACGTCCGGCGACAACCACCTGGGCGGCGACAACTGGGACAAGGCGATCGTCGAGTGGATGGTCGCCGAGTACAAGCGCGACCAGGGCATCGACCTGTCCGCTGACAAGAACTCGCTCCAGCGCCTCTACGAGGCCGCGGAGAAGGCGAAGATCGAGCTCTCCACCACCCAGGAGACGCAGATCAACCTGCCGTTCATCACCGCCGACGCCAGCGGGCCGAAGCACCTGGAGATGAAGCTGACGCGGGCGAAGCTGAACGAGCTCACGTCCGAGCTCCTCGACCGCGTCGTCGGCCCCGTGAAGCAGGCGCTGGCCGACGCCGGCACCAGCGTTGACCACGTCGTCCTGGTGGGCGGCATGACCCGCATGCCCGCGGTCCAGGAGAAGGTCAAGGACCTCACCGGCAAGGAGCCCCACAAGGGCGTGAACCCGGACGAGGTCGTGGCCATCGGAGCCGGCATCCAGGCGGGTGTCCTGGCCGGTGACGTCAAGGACGTGCTCCTGCTGGACGTGACCCCGCTCTCGCTCGGAATCGAGACCAAGGGCGGTGTGTCCACGAAGCTGATCGAGCGCAACACGACGATCCCGACCCGCAAGTCGGAGATCTTCTCGACCGCCGACGACAACCAGCCGTCGGTCGAGGTCCACGTGATCCAGGGCGAGCGCGAGATGGCCGCCTACAACAAGTCGCTGGGCAAGTTCCAGCTGACCGGCATCCCGCCCGCGCCCCGCGGAATCCCGCAGATCGAGGTCACGTTCGACATCGATGCCGACGGCATCCTGAACGTGTCGGCGAAGGACCTCGGGACCAGCAAGGAGCAGAAGATCGAGATCAAGGGCGGATCGGGCCTCTCCGACTCCGAGGTGGAGCAGATGGTCTCCGACGCCGAGTCGCACGCCGACGAGGACCGGCGCCAGCGCGAGCTGGCCGAGTCGAGGAACGTGGCCGAGAACGCCGCGTACCAGGCCGAGAAGCAGCTCGAGGAGATGGGCGACAAGGTCGACTCGTCTGCAAAGGAGGAGATCACCAAGGCGATCGCCGACGTCCGCGAGTCGCTGACCTCCGAGAACGCCGACGAGATCAAGGCGAAGACCGACGCCCTCCAGCAGGCCTTCCACAAGGTCTCCGAGCAGATCTACCAGTCGGCCGCCGAGCAGCAGCAGGCGGCGGGCGGCGGACCCACCGATGGCGCGAGCGCCAACGGCGGCGGCTCGGAGTCCGAGGAGGAGGTCGTGGACGCCGAGGTCGTCGACGAGGACCGCTCCTAGTCGATGGCGGACGAAAGACGGGACCAGCCGGCGGAGACCGCACGGGAGGCTGACGGCGCCATCGAGAACGGTGGCGCCGAGGAGGTCGCCGAGGACCTCGACGCACTCCTGGCCGACGTCAAGCGCGAGCGCGACGAGTATCTCTCGCTCGCGCAGCGCGCCCGCGCGGACTTCGAGAACTTCCGCAAGCGCGCCGTCCGCGAGACCGAGGAGGCCGCGCGGCGGGGCAAGGCGCAGATAGCCAAGGAGATGCTCCCCGCGCTCGACAACCTGGAGCGGGCGCTCAGGTCCACGGGCATCGACCCGTCGACGGGGCGCTCCGCGGACGCTCTGGAGCCGACTCCCGAGGAGGAGGATGCTGAGGTCTACGACCGCCCGAGCGAGGAGGTCTCGGCACAGGAGGCCCTCGCTCGAGGGGTCGCGCTCGTCTACGGCGAGCTCCGCTCGGCGCTGGAGCGCGCCGGCGTCGAGACCTACGACCCGACCGGCGAGCGATTCGACCCGAACACGTCCGAGGCACTCGCGACCCGGCCCGCCACCGACGGTGTGGAACCCGGGGTGGTGATCGAGACGCTCGAGCGCGGCTATCGCCTCGACGGCCAGGTGCTCAGGGCGGCGCGCGTGGTCGTCAGCGAGTAGGAGGCGGGATGCCAGACCGTGACCTCTACTCCGTCCTCGGCGTCGGCAAGAAGGCGCCCGCCGAGGAGATCAAGAAGGCGTACCGCAAGCTGGCGCGCCAGTACCACCCTGATCGCAACCCCGGCGACAAGGACGCCGAGGAGAAGTTCAAGGAGGTGCAGGCGGCCTACGACACGCTGTCCGACCCCGAGAAGCGGCGGCAGTACGACGCCGGCGGCATGTTCTCCGGCTTCGGCGCCGGGCGCGGCGGATACGCCGGCGGCCCCGGTGGCGGCGGCTTCACGTCGGACCTCGGTGACATCTTCTCCACCTTCTTCGGCCGCCGGGGCGGGCCCGAGCCGGTCCAGGCTCGCGGGCGGGACCTCGAGACCGAGGTCCACCTCTCGTTCGAACAGGCGGTGCACGGAGCCGAGATCCCCGTCGTCGTGCCGAAGCAGTCCACGTGCCAGACGTGTCACGGCTCGGGCGCACAGCCCGGGACCGCGCCGGTCACCTGCCCGCGCTGCGGCGGAACCGGCATGGACTCCGAGAGCCAGGGCTTCTTCTCCATCAGCCGGCCGTGCCCGCAGTGTGGGGGCAGCGGCCAGATCATCGAGCACCCGTGCGAGACCTGCGGCGGGTCGGGGCTGACCCTCCAGCAGAAGCGCTACCGCGTGAAGATCCCGCCGGGAGTCAGGGACGGCAGCCGGATCCGGGTCGCCGGCAAGGGCGAGGACGGTCCCCGCGGCGGACCGCCGGGAGACCTGTACGTGGTCACGCGGGTGACGGCGTCCCCGGTCTTTGTCCAGCGCGACGACGGCAATCTCGAGGTCACGATCCCGATCACGATCTCCGAGGCGATCCAGGGTGCCACCGTCGAGGTCCCGACCCTCAACGGCACCAAGAAGATCCGCCTGCCCGCGGGGACGCAGCACGGAACCGTCCAGCGGCTGCGCGGCGAAGGGCCACCCCGCCCGGGCGGGAAGGGGCGCGGCGACATCCTGTACCGGCTCGAGATCGAGGTGCCCAAGGACCTCAGCTCGGAGCAGGAGCAGGCGCTCGGCGAGTTCGCGAAGGCGATGAACGACCACAACCCGCGCGAGCGGGTGCTGCGCGACGCGTCCGCCTCCTCGGGCAAGGTGAGGAGCTAGGCAAATGGCGAAGCGCTACACACGCGTCGAGGCCGCGATTGACAGCGAGCGCGGCGTGTTCATGATCTCTGTCGCCGCGGAGCTCGCCGACATGCACCCCCAGACGCTGCGGATGTACGAGGCGCGCGGGCTGATCACGCCCAAGCGATCCCCCAAGCAGACCCGGCTCTATTCGCACAGCGACGTGGAACGGCTGCGCCGCATTCAGCGGATGACGAACGAGGACGGGCTGAACCTCGCGGGCGTCGAAGCGGTCCTGAACATGGAGGATCAGGTCGCTCGCATGCGGGCCGAGCTGGAGCGCATGCGCAGGCGGACCAAGGACCTGGAGCGCGAGATGAACGCGGAGGTCGAGCGCGTGCGACGCTCGCTGAAGGCCGAGCTCGTGCCATACGGCGCCTACGGCGCCACCGACCTCGTCCCCGCGGGCCAGGCGCAGCCGATCAAGATCCCCGTGAGGCGCACCCGGAAGGGGAGCTGACGTGCAGCCGGACCGATTCACCGTCAAGTCCCAGGAGGCCGTCGCCGCGGCGCAGCGGCTCGCCGCCGAGCGCCGCAACCCGGAGGTGGCACCCGCTCACCTGCTGCTGGCGCTGCTCGACCAGGAGGACGGCCTCGTCGTGCCCATCCTGCAGAAGGTCGGCGGCGACGTCGCGACGATTCGCTCGCGAACGCTCGAGGCCGTCGCCGGGCTCCCGGAGCTCGGCGGAGACGCCGATGCCGAGACGCGCCCCGCCCAGGCGTTCGTGCGGGCGATCCAGCGTGCCGAGCGCGAGGCGTCCGCAATGGGCGACTCCTACATCTCCTCCGAGCACCTGCTGCTCGCGTTGACTGACAAGTCCTCGCCGGTCGCGGACATCCTGCCCGACCGCTCGCAGGTGATCGAGGCGATCAAGGAGGTGCGCCCCAACCCGATCACGAGCCCGACGCCGGAGGACACCGTCCAGGCGCTCGAGAAGTTCGGCCGCGACCTCACCGCCGAGGCCGAGCAGGGCAAGCTCGACCCGGTCATCGGCCGCGACGAGGAGATCCGGCGGGTGATCCAGGTGCTGTCGCGCAGGACGAAGAACAACCCCGTCCTGATCGGCGACCCGGGCGTCGGCAAGACCGCCATCGTCGAGGGGCTGGCGCAGCGGATCGTCGCCGGCGACGTCCCCGAGAGCCTTCGTGACCGGCGCGTCATCGCGCTCGACATCGGCGCCCTGCTCGCGGGGTCGAAGTACCGCGGCGAGTTCGAGGAGCGCCTCAAGGCCGTGCTGACCGAGGTCCAGGAGGCCGAGGGCCAGATCGTCCTCTTCCTGGACGAGCTCCACACGATCGTCGGCGCCGGCGCCGCGGAGGGCGCGGTGGACGCCGCCAACCTCCTGAAGCCGATGCTCGCTCGCGGCGAGCTGCGCGCCGTCGGCGCGACGACGCTCGACGAGTACCGCAAGCACATCGAGAAGGACGCTGCGCTCGAGCGGCGCTTCCAGCCCGTGTTCGTCGACGAACCCGACGTAGCGGACACGATCGCGATCCTGCGCGGGCTGAAGGAGCGCTACGAGGTCCACCACGGCGTCCGCATCACCGACTCCGCGATCGTCGCCGCGGCGACCCTGTCCGCCCGTTACATCGCCGACCGCTTCCTCCCCGACAAGGCGATCGACCTGATCGACGAGGCGGCCTCCCGCCTGAAGATCGAGATCGACTCGATGCCGACCGAGATCGACGAGGTCGAGCGGCGCATCCAGCAGCTCGAGATCGAGCGCGAGGCGCTGAAGAAGGAGAAGGACGACGCGTCGGTGGCGAGACGCGACGCGATCGAGGCCGAACTCGCTGAGCTCCGCGAGCGCTCCAACGAGATGAAGGCTCGGTGGCAGAACGAGAAGGGCGCGATCGAGGCGATCAAGGCGGCCAAGGCGCGGCTGGACGAGGCGAGCCGCGAGGCCGAGCGGGCCGAGCGGGACGCCGATCTCGAACGGGCGGCGCAGCTTCGCTACGGCGAGATCCCCGAGCTCGAGAAGACCGTCGCCGAGCAGGAGGAGCGCCTCGGCGAGCTCCACCGCGAGGGCGGCACGATGCTGACCGAGGAGGTCACCGAGGAGGACGTGGCGCAGGTCGTCTCCAAGTGGACCGGCATCCCGGTCTCGCGCCTGATGGAGGGCGAGGTCGAGAAGCTCATCCACATGGAGGGGCGCCTGCACGAGCGCGTCGTCGGCCAGGACGAGGCGGTCGAGGCCGTCTCCAACGCGCTGCGCCGATCGCGGGCGGGGCTGTCCGACCCGAACCGCCCGATCGGCGTGTTCCTGTTCCTCGGCCCGACCGGCGTCGGCAAGACCGAGCTCGCCCGGGCGCTCGCCGAGTTCATGTTCGACTCCGAGCAGGCGATCGTTCGCCTCGACATGTCGGAGTACATGGAGAAGCACACCGTCGCTCGCCTGATCGGGGCGCCCCCCGGATACGTCGGCTATGACGAGGGCGGCCAGCTCACCGAGGCTGTTCGCCGACGGCCGTACGCGGTGGTGCTGCTCGACGAGATCGAGAAGGCCAATCCCGACGTCTTCAACGTCCTGCTTCAGATCATGGACGAGGGCCGGCTTACCGACGGCCAGGGCCGCACGGTCAGCTTCACCAACACGATCCTGATCATGACCTCGAACGTCGGCAGTCAGGAGATCGCCGGCGAAGCGATCGACGAGCGCATCCGCGAGCGGATCGAGGAGGTCCTGGCTACGACCTTCAAGCCGGAGTTCCTCAACCGGATCGACGACACGGTGATCTTCCGCCGGCTCGGCCGGGCGGACCTCGGCCGCATCGTCGACCTTCAGGTCGACCAGCTCGCGGGCCGCCTGAGCGAGAAGGGGATCGCGATCGACCTCACCGACGAAGCCCGGACCCTGATCGGCAACCTGGGCTACGACCCGACCTACGGGGCACGGCCATTGAAGCGGGTGATCCAGAGGCAGCTGATCGACAAGCTTGCGCTGAGGCTCCTGGAGGGCGAGTTCTCCGAGGGCGACACGGTCAAGGTGGACGCCGCCGACGGTGAGCTGGGCTTCGAGAAGGTCGCGCAGCCCGTCGCCGCGCCCGCCTAACCGGCGCGCTGAGGCTCTGCGGCCCGCGCAGGCACCTCGAGCACGCGGACCGGGCGGTCGAGGCGACGACGGACCTCGCCAATGTCACCCTGCTCGCCGCGCCGCGTGACGAAGACCACCTCCTGCGCCGGGAAGCTCCGGAGCGTGTCCTCGACCGCCTGCACCGTGTCGGAGTCGCCGACCGTCCCGCGAGCCTCGACGTCCACCGTTGCAAGCGTGGCCAGCGACAGCGTCAGGCGCCGCTGGGCGTCGAACCGAGCCTTACGCAGGTCGGACAGCCAGTGCGCGAACTTCGAGTTCGTCGCGGGCGCCAGGAGCAGGACCTCGGGCTTCTGCTCCGCCCCCGGCCGCGTCGATTTCGCCCCGGCGGCGGCGATCTCCCCGATCGCGCCGGCGAGGCCGGGATCCTCGAGCGGCGTGGTCACGACGACGAGCATCGTGAAGCGGTCCGCGGGGGCCGAGGCCACCTCGATTGGCTCGTCGAACGTGGCCTTGGCGGCCAGCACCAAGATCGTGGCGGCCGCGATCGCTCCGACGGCGAGCCCGCCGCCCGGGCCGGTGAACTCGAAGGCGGCGACGATCGGCAACGCGATCGCGAGCACGATCAGCGGCAAAAGCCAGGGTTTGAGCCTGACGGGCTCGAGTCTCCTCACCTAGGTCCCCTTACCCAACGGTGTTGGTTCAAACGAGGATAGGCTCAAGCCACGCGCGAGGGCGGCACCAACCAGCACGAGGAGGAGAAATGGCCGTATTCATCATGCTCACCAAGCTGACCTCCAATGGGGTACGGACGATCAAGGACAACCCGGGCCGCGTCCAAGAGGTGAACCGCGAGGTCGAGCAGCTGGGTGTCAAGGTCCTCAACCAGTGGGCGACGCTCGGGGAGTACGACTTCGTGAGCGTCGTCGAGGCGCCCGACGAGACGACGATGGCCAAGGTGTCGGTGGAGCTCGGCTCGCGAGGTACGACCTCCAACGAGACCATGGCGGCCATCCCCGCCGAGGACTTCACCAAGTCCCTCTAGCGGCGCGAACGCGGAGAACCCGATGCGCGTCCTGGTCGTCGGCGGCGGCGGGCGCGAGCACGCGATCATCCGCGCTCTGGCGCGCTCGCAGGGGCGGATCGAGCTCCTCTGCGCCCCGGGGAACGCGGGCATCGAGGCGGATGCGCGCTGCCTCGAGGTCGGAGCCGAGGACGTCCCCGGAATCGTCGACGCCGCCGTCGCCGAGAGCGTCGACCTCGTGGTCGTGGGGCCTGAGGCGCCGCTGGTGGCCGGCGCGGTCGACGCGCTGGAGGCGCGAGGGGTCGCCGCCTTTGGGCCCCGCGCGGAGGCAGCGCGGATCGAGGGCTCGAAGATCCACGCCAAGGAGCTCATGGCCGCGGCCGGCGTGCCAACCGCCTCGCACACCGTCCTGCGGTCGAACGAGGAGGCGCGCGAGCACCTCTCCTGCGCGTCGTACCCGGCCGTCCTCAAGGCCGACGGGCTCGCTGCCGGGAAGGGCGTGATCATCGCCGCGACCGAGGCCGAGGCCCGCGAGGCGGTGGACGTCTTCTTCGTCGAGGAGCGCTTCGGAGCGACGGAGGTCGTCCTCGAGGAGCACCTCGAGGGGGAGGAGCTCTCGCTCCTGGCTCTCTGCGACGGCGAGAACGTGGTGCCGCTGGCCCCGGCGCAGGACTACAAGCGCATCTTCGACGGCGACGAGGGCCCCAACACCGGCGGCATGGGCAGCTACTCGCCGGTGCCCGGGTTCGACCGCAATCGCACCGAAGAGATCGCGGACTCCGTCCACCGGCCCGTCGTGGACCTCATGCGGCGCCGGGGCACGCCGTTCGCCGGCGTGCTCTATGCGGGGCTGATGATCACCGAGTCCGGGCCGAAGGTCCTCGAGTTCAACTGCCGCTTCGGGGACCCGGAGACCCAGGCGGTCCTCCCTCGCCTGCGCGCGAGCCTGCTCGACCTCTGCCTCGCGGCGCGGGAGCCGGGCGGCCTAGCCGGAGCGGCCGCCGGGTTCGACGAGCGCTGGGCGGTCACGGTTGTGCTCGCGTCGAAGGGCTACCCCGAGTCCTCGTCGAAGGGGGACGTGATCAGAGGGCTCGAGGCGGCGGCGCGCGTCCCGGACGTCGAGCTCACCCATGCCGGGACCGCGCGGCGGGACGGCGACATCGTGACGGCGGGCGGGCGCGTCCTCAACGTCACCGCCCTCGGCGCGTTGCCGGCTGAGGCCAGGGACCGCGCCTACGAGGCGGCCAACATGATTTCGTTCGACGGAATGCAGATGCGCACGGACATCGCCGAGCGGGCCGCCTCGAGCGTGGCCTCACCCTAGACACCAGAAGGAGAGTCGATGGAGATCGCGGAGCCCGAGGGCACGCAGCGCAGAGAGGCGGAGACGGCCACGGCCGAGCCGATGCCCGACGTGGAGGCGGCGTTCGAGGAGATCGACGTCGATGCGCCGATCGTCGGGATCATCATGGGCTCGAAGAACGACAAGCCGAAGATGCAGCCCGCGGGCGAGGCGCTCCACCAGCACGGCATCCGCTACGAGGTCCGGGTGATGAGCGCCCACCGCGACCCGGAGAAGGTGCGCGAGTACTGCCAGGCGGCACGGATGCGCGGCCTCAAAGTGATCATCGCGGGGGCGGGGATGTCCGCGGCGCTTCCGGGCGTGGCCGCCGCACATACCGACCTCCCGGTGGTCGGCGTGCCCCTGTCCGGGAAGAACCTGGGTGGCCTGGACGCGCTGCTCTCGGCGGTGCAGATGCCGCCCGGCGTCCCCGTCGGCTCAGTCGCGATCGACGGGGCAAAGAACGCCGGACTCCTCGCCGTCCGCATAATCAACGCGTGATCCCCCGCTACACGCGACCGGAGATCGGCGCGGTCTGGACGGCCGAGCGGCGCATGCAGCGCTGGCTCGAGGTCGAGCTGGCGGCGACCGAGGCCCTGGCGGCGGAGGGGGTCCTCCCCGAGGAGGCGGCGCGGGCCAGCCGCGAGCGCGCCGCCTTCACAGTCGAGGCGGTCGAGGAGCGGGAGCGGACCACCGGCCACGACGTGGCCGCGTTCGTCGACGTGGTGGCCGGCTCGATCGGCGAGGACGGAAGGTGGATCCACTACGGGCTCACCTCCTCGGACGTCCTGGACACGGCGCTCGCGCTGCAGCTGCGCGACGCCGGTGAGATCGTCGTCGGTGGCGCGTGCGCGTATCGCGATGCGCTGATCGACCGGGCGCTCGAGTACCGCGAGACGCTGACCGTGGGGCGGACTCACGGCGTCCATGCCGAGCCGACCACCTTCGGGCTACGGCTCGCCGGGTTCGCCTTCGAGGCCGACCGCAACCTGCACCGGCTCGAGCGCGCCTTCGAGGACGTGCGGGTCGGGAAGCTCTCCGGGGCCGTCGGGACCTATGCCTCCTTGCCACCGGCCATCGAGGCCCGGGTGATGCAGGCGCTGAGCCTACGGGCCGAGGACATCTCCACCCAGGTCGTCCCGCGCGATCGCCATGCGGAGCTCTTGGGCTCCATCGCGCTCGCCGGCGCGGGGCTGGAGCGGTTCGCGACCGAGGTGCGAAACCTCCAGCGCACGGAGGTGCGCGAGGTCGAGGAGCCGTTCGGCGCCGGGCAGAAGGGCTCCTCCGCGATGCCGCACAAGCGCAACCCGATCCTCGCCGAGCGGCTGACCGGGCTCGCTCGCGTCCTCCGCGGGTACGCGCAGACCGGCTACGAGAACGTCGCTCTCTGGCATGAGCGGGACATCTCCCACTCCGGCGCCGAGCGGGTGGTTCTCCCCGACGCCACGATCCTCATCGACTACATGCAGCACCTTGGGACCCGGCTTGCGTCCGGGATGACGGTCCACACGGACCGGATGGAGGCGAACCTGGAGCTCACCCACGGCGCGCTCTACAGCCAGCGGGCGCTCACCGCGCTGGTCGACTCGGGCCGCGAACGGGACGCGGCCTACCGGATCGTCCAGGAGACGGCCCAGAAGGCGTGGGACGAGGAGACGAGCTTCAGGGACCTGCTGGCGGAGCAGGCACCGGACCTGGACCTGGATTCCGTCTTTGACCCAGGCGCGTATCTCGAACACCTGCCGACGCTGTTCGCGCGGCTCGAAGCGCTTCGTCAGGACTAGCGGCGGTCGACGAGCACCGCGGGGGTCCCGCCGCGCGGGGAGAGCGTGACGTTGCGCCGAACCATCTTCTCGGGCCGCTCGCTCGCGGGTCGCAGCGTGGCCCGGCGCAGGATCGTCGACAGAACGACCCGCATCTCGAGCTCGGCGAACGCCGCGCCGATGCAGCGCCGGGTGCCGCCACCGAAGGGTATCCAGCCGTAGGTTTCCGGCCCGTCCTCGAGGAACCGCTCGGGGCGGAACTCATACGGATGCGGGTAGACGTCAGGCCGAGTGTGAGCGAGGTAGATGGCCGGCATGACCACGGTGCCGGCGGGAAGCTCGTAGCCGCCGAGCTCCGCCTCCTCGCGCAGCTCGCGCCCGACGAACGGGACGACGGGACGAATGCGGAGCGTTTCCTTGATCACCGCGTCGAGGTACCCGCTGCCCCCGCCGCCGACGACCTCCTCGCGCAGCTGCTCGAGCTTGTCGGGGGCATGGAACAGCAGGTCGAACGCCCACGCGAGCCCCGTCGCCGTCGTCTCGTGGCCCGCCATCAGGAGGGTCATGAGCTGGTCGCGGAGCTCCGCGTCTGACATCTCCGAGCCGTCCTCGAACCGGGCAGCGACCAGCATCGACAGGATGTCCTCGCGTGCCTCGAGATCGGGGTCGGAGCGGCGGTCCGCGATCTCCTCGAACAGGATCCGGTCCGCCTCCGCGAGCATCTCGGTGACCCGCCGGTAACGAGGCAGGCGGCGCATCCGGTCGATGCTCACGCCGATCGCGGCCGGCGACCTGGTCGTCGCGAGGATGCCGATCAGGCTCGTCCGCAGGGCATCCCGGCGCGTGCCCTCCTCGACGCCGAAGACGGCGCTGAGGATCACCTCTAGGGTGATCGCCTGCATCCTCGGATGGAGCTTGAACTCGCTGCGCACCAGCCAGGAGTCGATCTCCCGGTCGGTGGCCTGCGCCATCACCGACTCGTAGGCGCGCATGCGCTCGCCGTGGAAGGGAGGGAGCATCAGCTTGCGCCTGCGCAGGTGCTCGTCGCCCTCCTGGAGGAGCAGCGACTGGTCGCCGAGGATGGGCCGCAGGACGACGTTGCGGCCGGGGGCGATCGTGTTGCGCCGGTCCGCACCGAACAGGCGCTTCAGTGACGGCGGATCAGAGATGAAGACCAGCTCGCCGGCGCGGAGCACGCGAAGGGTGAACGTCTCGCCGTACCGCCGCCGGCACCACTCGAAGAAGGGCACCGGCCGCCCGACGAGACCGAAGGTCTGGATCGGGGCGGGAAGTCGCGGCGATGGCGGGAGGCCAGGGCGCGCGGGAGCGGCGGCGCTCCGCTGGGCCGCCCTGGGCTCTGCCGTGGCGGCCTCGGCCACGTCAGCGGGTCCTGGCGAACCGCTCGACGGCGGCCATCAGCTCGTTGACCTTCTCGTCGGCCTCCGTGCCGCCCAGCGCGACGGCGTCGCGGACGCAGTGGTCCGTGTGATCCGCCAGCAGCTTCAGCGCAACCCCGTCGAGCGCCCGCTCGACGGCCGAGATCTGCGTGAGGACGTCGATGCAGTACGCCTCCTCGTCGACCATGCGGCGCAGCCCGCGCACCTGTCCCTCGATCCGCGAGAGCCGCTTGGCGAGTGCGTCCTTGTCGTCGATGTAGCCGGGAGCGGCGGTCTCTGCCATGCGACCACTATACCCACCAGGGGTATGGCGTGCTACGGGCCGAAGGACGCCTGAATCGCGAATCCCCTGCCCCCCTCAGACCATGCGACGGCCGCTGCGCCCGCAGGACTCATGGCAAGCACCGGATCATTGGCGTTGTGACCAGCCGGCGAGAGCGCATGCGTCGGCCCGAGGTGCCCCGCGTTGTCTCCCGAGCGGGCGAGGACCGTGTCCTTCGAGATATACGGGTTGCTCCAGGCAAAGGCGACGTTGCCCTGGGAGTCGATGCCGGGCTGGCAATAGCCGAACTTCGTCTGTCCTACCGTTTCTGCCGGGGAGAGGGCACCGCCCGCCGCTCGCATCCGCTCGTGGAGCGCCCCGCCCGCGTGCCAGCAGTAGACGGCCTCGCCGGTGGGGGCCACCGCCAGTTGGGAGCTCCAGATCTGGGAGGAGTCGAAGCTGGTCAGCGCCTGTATGGGTTTGAGTGTCCCGCCGGCCGTGCGAACGCGGGTCACCAGGGTCATGGTGCCCGACTTGTATTCGGCCCACTCGAAGACTGCTCGACCCGAGGGGGTCACCTCCACCTGGGGCGCGGCGCCCTTGCCGCTGATCTTGGAAACCCGCTCGACGGGACCCACGTCTCCGTTGGGACCAAGTACGCGGCTGAACTCTGCGAGACCGCCGTCCCTCTGGACCGCCCAGTCCTCCCAGGCGAAGGTCGCACGACCCTGCGAGTCCACATCCATGTCGGCGTAGTAGGTGTGCGCGACCGTGCCCACCTTCTGCACCGGACTCAGGGTTCCGGAGACGGACCTGGCGCGCGTCTGGATCAGGTCAGGCCCGTTGGCGGGTGAGAACCCCCAGGCGAAGACGGCCCTGCCCGAGGCGTCGACGGCAACCATCGGATCGCCGGCGTAATCGCCGCCGGCGGCGGTCTTGAGGGTCTGCGTGGGGCCGAGTGTCCCGTCCGCATAAAGCACCCGCGCGCGGATGTGAAAGCCCGAGCCGTCGTAGACGCGCCACACGAAATAGGCGTTTCCCTGCGGGTCCACTGCGAGGTCGTGGTAGACCCCACCCGTCATGCCGACACTGCCGATCGCCTGGATCGGACTGAGGGTTCCGTCAGCGGCGCGCGTCCTCGTGTAGAGCTCACCCCCGCTTCGTTCCCACATGAAGACGGCGTCGCCGGCGGGATCCATCGCGACCTTGGGCGCCGAGACGTAATTGGCCACCGCGACGTCGACGTGAGGCGTCCAAGCCGCGCCGGCGGGAGCCGCGGCGATCAGCGCGACCGCACCAGCGATTGCCATGCACGCGCAGGCGCCTCGCACGAATCGCGGCATGATTTCCCCCCGGCGAGTCATTCCCAGCCTTCCAAAACCCTGCCGCGCTACGGGCCGAACGAGGCCTGTACCGCAAACCCCTTCCGGCCCAGCGACCACCCGACGGGCGCCACCCCGGCTGGATCGGCGGCGAGGTTAGACGAATAGTTGAGATTCGCGTTGAAGCCGGCCGGGGAGAGCGCCTGGACCGGGCCGAGCGTGCCGCCCACGGCTCCCGAACGAGCGTAGACCCGCGTGTTGGAGCCGTCTGAGGCCGTCCAGGCGAAGACCAGGGTGCCGTGAGAATCGATCCCCGGGTGGCACAGTCCAGGGTTACTCGGCGCTTGCGCGACCGTCCTCAACGGACCGAGCGTCCCCCCGGAGGTGCGGCTTCGCTCCCGCAGGTCAAAGTTCCCATCGATCCAGCAGACGACGGCCGCGCCGTTCGGCGAAACCGCCATGTCCACGTTCGCGGTATTTGTCTTTGCCAGGAGCTGAGTCGGCTGCAGGTTCCCGTCCGGGGTCCGCCCGCGCACCATCAGGACCGGATGTGATCCGTCGGCCTCAAACTCCTGCCACTCGAACACGGCCCGGCCCTGCCGGCTCACGCCCACATGCGGATCGCTTCCCGCGAAGCCGACCCGTGAGACCCGCTTGGGCTGGCTGAGGGCTCCGTTTGAAGCGAGGGTCCGCGTGAATATCGCGATGTGACCACCTGCGCGCGCCCTCCATGCGAACGTCGCGTTCCCGCTCCCGTCCACCGCCATCTGCGCTAGCGAAAAGGCGGCCTGAACCACCGTGTGGACCGGACCGAGCTGCCCGGAAGAGGAAAGCGAGCGCGCCTGGACCAGCTCAGGGTCGTCACCGTTCTTGCGGAACCACGAGAAGACGGCGCGGCCGGTGGCACTCACTCCCACGGTGGCTCCTCCGAGGAAGTCGCCCGATTTCACATTGGCGAGGGTCTGCACCGGTCCGAGCGCTCCGTCGGCGGATCGCACTCTCGCGCGAATCCGGAAGCCGCTGTCGTCGAACACCTGCCAGACGTAATAAGCGTTCCCGGCCGGATCGACGGCCAGATCCTCGTCCCCGCCCGCCTCCCCGGGTGGCGTAATTCGCTGGATGGACGTCAGAGTGCCGTCGGCCATGCGCGACCGGGTGTAGACCCCTCCGCCCACGCTGCCTACCTGCCACGTGAAGACCGCGTTGCCTGCCGAATCCATCGCGACCTTGGGGGGGCCGGCACCGCGCTGCTGCGCGATCGTGACGGGCGGCGACCAGGCGGCGTCGGCGGGCGCGGCGAGCATCGCGATGCAAACGAAAGCGGCAACCGTTGCCGCCCCCAGGCTCTTGCGCTCCCCGATTCGCGTCTTACCCATCGGTACCAGCAAACCGCTGGGCACGAGATAGTTGCGGCTCGGCTATGCGACGAACTCCCGCAGAGCCTCCCTGGCCCCGCTGGGCATCGGGTCGCCGTGGGCGCACATCAGTCCGTCGAAGTCGAGCGAGAGCAGGCGGCGGTAGGACTCGCGCAGCCCATCCTTGACCGCCTCCGGGTCGTCGCCGATCAGGTTGTCGGGGACGAAGCCGAGCCCGCCGTAGTTGATGAGGCCGTCGGCAATCGCCAGGAAGCCGTCACCAAGTTCGATGTGGAGGGCCGCCTCATCGGGGCAGATCGCATCGACCTCGTGCGCGGTGATGCCGTCGGTCAGCTGGTCGCCGAAGGCGAACCCCTCGACCTCCCGGCCGTCGGAGAACTCGTGCAACCCCGGTTCGCTGCAGAGCACCACACAGCCGAACTCGCGACGGAGCTCGTCGCTATGCCGGTAGTGGTGGCGGTTGGTAAGGACGATCCGCTCCGGCAGCCGGCGCGAGCGGAACCACTCGATTCCCTCCGGCGGGAGCAGCGGATCGACGAGGGTCGCGGCCGGCTCGACGTAGTAGGAGCTGACCTCGACTCCGATGTTTGGGTGCACGGCCTTCCAGTGATGGATGCCGGGTCCGATCTCCTTCATCTCCGCCTCCTCTGGGTGCCGGTCTGATTGTTAGCATCGCGCCTCGTGGCCCCCACCGCTCTCGCCGACCTCACACTCCACTCCAGCGGCAAGGTCCGCGAGATGTATGAGGTCGACGACGACCTGCTGATGGTCGCGTCCGATCGGATCTCCGCGTACGACGTGATCATGCCGACCCTCATTCCAGACAAGGGCCGGGTGCTGACGCAGATGTCGCTGTTCTGGTTCGACTCGACGCGGGACATCTGCCCCAATCACTTCGTCTCGGAGGATGTGCCGGAGGAGGTCACCGGCCGCGCGATCCGGGTTCGAAGGCTTGACATGTACCCGGTCGAATGTGTGGTTCGCGGCTACCTTGCGGGCTCGGGCTGGAAGGAGTACCGGGAGTCCGGGGCCGTCTGCGGGATCGCGCTGCCGCCGGGGCTCCAGGAGTCCGATCGCCTTCCCGAGCCGATCTTCACGCCGGCCACCAAGGCGGAGATCGGCGACCACGACGAGAACGTCGACTTCGAGCGCGCCGCCGAGCTCGTCGGCGATCGCCCGCTGATGGAGGAGCTGCGGCGGGTCTCGCTGGAGCTCTACTCCCACGCCGCCGCGCACGCGGAGGAACGGGGCATCATCCTCGCCGACACCAAGTTCGAGTTCGGCGCCTCACCGGGGGCCGAGGTGGTGCTCGCGGACGAGGTGTTCACGCCGGACTCGTCGCGGTTCTGGCCCGCGGACGAGTACGAGCCCGGGCGGCCGCAGCGGTCGTTCGACAAGCAATACCTGCGCGACTGGCTCGACGAGATCGGCTGGGACCACTCTCCGCCGGCGCCGGAGCTTCCCGACGAGGTCGTCGAGAACACCCGCGCGAAGTACGTCGAGGCCTACGAGCGGATCACCGGGAAAACCCTTAGCTGACCCGTCGACACGAAGCGTCGGCAGGGTTTTTAGTCGGGTACTTCGTACCCCAGCTTCTTCAGGAGGCCGCCCGCGACCTCCTCGAACGCCTTGCGGTTCTCCTCGGACATCTCGGTCTTCCAGCGACCGGCCCGGCTCGCGCTGGGCTTCTCGAGCACGAGCTGGTGCTGGCGGGTGCGCTCCTCGGCGGTGATGGTCCCGCCGCCCAGGGGCTTGAGCGTCCGCTCCATTTCCCCGCGCATGCGCTCCGCGGCGCGCTCCGGGTAGTTCAGCATCTCGTCGCTCCAGGGCAGGCCGGCGAAATCGGCGACCTTGCGGAGCACGGGCTCCGGGTCCGTGACGAGGTCCTCGTAGTGGATCTCCATGTAGGTGCCGCCCACCAGGTTCTTGGCCCGCTTGCGGGCCTTGCGCAGCTCGGAGGACCACTTCTCCGCCGCAACCGTGATGTCGTCGGGCCCCCAGCTCACCTCGCCGAGCGACAGCGCCACGTCGCGTCCGTCGCGAATGATGTGGATGAACACCGCCTCCGGGAGAGCCTTCTGGATGCGGCCCGCCTTGTAGGTGTAGGGAGGCGACTTGTCGCCCCAGCGCGGCTTGCCCTCGAGGGCCGCGCATGCCTCGTAGAAGGACCGGATCGCGTCGCCGGCCGACAGCGGGTCGTGGCGCTCCATGCGCGCCCGCACGTCCGCCTCGTCGAGCCGGAAGTCGCCCCAGCGGGGGTGGCCGGTCATGGTCTCCATCGCGCGCTCGCGAACCACCTCGGTGGGCTCGCCCTCCTCGATCGCCCGGTCGACCGCGTTGGCCACCATCGGGACGAAGTGGGTCTCGGCCGGAATCGTCAGATCCGGATGGGCGTCGAGCATCAGCCGCAAGAGCGTGGTGCCCGAGCGCGACACGCCCACGACGAACGGAGCCGGCTGGTGCTCGGCTGCCGCCCGGCGGTGGGCGAGGGCGCGTTTTGGCGAAGGGAGTCGCACGGCGGCGCCTATTCTGGCAGCCCTGCGATCCGCCTCGCCACACTGCATCCGATCGTCACGAGCACGCCCACTACCCTGTGACCGCCTTGGTCAAGCCCGAAGACAAGCCGATGCGCAAGCCGTGGAACGCCCCTCTCGTGGTCCCCGAGTGCCCGGAGGGCTGGGTCACCGGGACGCCCGACTACGTCGGGATCGGCGCCCAACGCTGCGGCACGAGCTGGTGGTACGACTCGATGCGCCGCTACCCCGGCATCCAGCGCTCGCCGCTCGGCAAGGAGGTCCACTACTTCGACAAGTACTGGCAGGGCAACCCGCCTGAGGACATCGCCGCCGAGTACGCGTCGCTCTTCCCGCACAAGCCGGGGACCATCGTCGGTGAGTGGACGCCGCGCTACCTGGCCGATCCCATGGCGATCCGCCAGCTCAGGGATGCCGCCCCCGAGGCGAAGCTCCTGGTCATGTTCCGCGACCCCGTCGCGCGCTACCGGTCGGCCATCGCCCGCCTGCAGCGGATGGCGGACGAGAGCGGGAATCGGGTGCTGCTGGCGCAGATGAACGACGCGATCTGGCGCGGCTACTACTACGAGCAGCTTCGCCACGTGTTCGACCTGTTCTCGCGCGAGCAGGTCCTGGTGCTGCAGTTCGAGCGCTGCGCCGCCGACCCGGTGGCGGAGATGGCGCGGACCATGCGGTTCCTGGGCCTCGAGGTGCCCGACGAGCCGCCGGAGCGCCTGATGCTCCACAAGCAGGCCGGCCGCAAGACGGCGGAGCTGGCGCCCGTGGTCAGCGACGAGCTCGCCGAGCGCTACCGCGAGGACTCGAAGCGCCTCGCCGAGCTGTGCCCCGAGATCGACCTCTCGCTATGGCCGAGCGTCTCGGGCCCGAGCCGGCGCGCAGCCGGCGCCGTTCCTCAGGTGGCCGCCCGCTAGGAGACCAATGCGGCTCGTCATGACCCTCAAGGTCCGTGACGAGGCGGACATCATCGAGGACAACCTCCGGTTTCACCGCGCCATGGGCGTGGACTTCTTCGTGGTGACGGACAACGGCTCCGTCGACGGGACGTCGGAGATCCTCGACCGCTACGTGTCCGCCGGCCTGGCGCACGTGATCCAGGAGCCGACCAGCGGCCTGCGCTCGAACGAGATGGACTGGACCACCCGCATGGCGCGCCTCGCGGCCAGCGAATACGGTGCTGACTGGGTCTTCAACAACGACGCCGACGAGTTCTGGTGGCCGATCACGGGGACGATCAAGGACGCGCTGGACCAGATCCCGGAGGAGTACGGCGGGGTGGTTTCCCCCCGCGCCGAGTACGTGGCGCGCCCCGACGCACCCGGCTCGTTCGCCGACCGCCTCGTCGTGCGCGAAGCCCATTCGAACCTCCAACCCAAGGTCGCCCACCGTGGCGACCCCGACGTGGTGGTGCTGAGCAACACGCACGAGGTGGCGTCCGCTGGAGGCGGTGACCTCTTCGAAGCGCTCCGCCCCCCGGGACGAGTGGTGCACCGCGGGGTTCGCGGCGCCGCCGAGGACGAGGAGGAGGGTGGCGGAGTCGGTGCCGAGGAGATGCGCCTCGTGTGGGCGCCCACCCACCCGCTTCGGATCTTCCACTTCCCGCTGCGCTCCTTCGAGCAGTTCGCGAAGCGCACGGAGATCTTCCTGAAGCACGGGGGCTTCCGCGACACGGGTCGCTTCCGCCGCCTGCGAGTGGCCTACGAGCAGGGGCGCTTGGACGAGATCTACAACGGACTAGTCTGGGACGACCGGGCCGTCGAGGACGGGGTCCGAGAGGGCAAGCTCGTGCGCGACGACCGCTTGGCGAGGCTGCTTCCGCGCTGCCCGGACCCGCTTGACGGCGCGCCGTCGGGGTCAGTGGGAGTCGAGCTCGATCCCGCCGCGCTCGAACGCGAGCGCGCCGAGGTCGAGCTGGACAGCCTCAGGCTCATGGCCCGCACCCAGCGGTTTCACATGGTCCAGCTGGAGCGCTCGCGGAAGCGCATCGACGAACTGCACGCTCAGAACAGGGAGCTCCGCTCCAAGCTCGGCCGGACCCTGGGCAGGCGGCTCCTGAAGTTCACCCGGCGCCGCCGGCGCGCCCCGAAGGAACTCGAGACCGCGGGCGCCGACGGGGCGCAGCCCACCAACGCCGAGTAGACCTACTCCCCGGTGGAGGCCCTCAGGCGCCGCGCCTCGAGGTAGTCGCGAAGCCTCGTGTCCTCGAGCAGGTCCTTGCGGGCGGCGTCGGCGACGACGCTCGCCTCGTAGTGGGCCGGCAGGCCGCCCTGCTCCCAGGTCTCGTAGAGGCGGCGCCAGGTGCGGCCCGTCTTCTCGGGGAGCTCCTTGTTCCGCGCATAGGCCCGGCCGCCCTTGACGATCTTGTTCTCGAACTGCGCGTATGAGCGCATCGGGAAGTGCAGGATCTCGATCGAGCCGTCGTCCAGCTCCGAGCCGATGTCCGGGCCCTTGATGCGGTGGTTCCCCTGCACCACGACGATCTCCGGGTGGGCCCGGTGCGCCAGCTTCGGCGGCAGCGGCTTGCCCACCGGGTTGAGGGACTCCCGCTCCCGGAGCGTCATGCGCTCCCAGTAGGGGCGGTCGTCCTCGGGGCGGGGAACGAAGTTGGTGCGGTGCCCGACGACGGCGCCGACGTCGTCCCCGAGGCCCTCGAAGAGCGTCCTGAGGGTGCCCTCGCGCGGCCACCAGAACTCGTCGGCGTCGTTGTTGATCACCCAGTCCGCCTTGTGCTCGGTGGCGGCCAGCCGCGCCATCCGGGTCACCCAGCGACCCTGCGAGTAGTCGTCGGTGGGCTCCACGATGATGCGCACGAGGCCGCGCGCCTCGTACGAGCGGAGGATCTCGAGCGTGCCGTCGACAGAGCCGTTGTCGGTGACGATCACCTCGTCGACACCCTGCGCCAGGTGGAAGTCGAGGTTGTCGGCGACGATGTCCTCCTCGTCGCGTACCAGGAGCGTCATCACGAGCTTCATCGGAGCGACTGATAGCAGGTTGCGCCCGATACCCCGCCCTACACTTCCGGCCCTTGACCGACCGTGGGTCCACAGAGTCCGGCATCCGCGTCGTGATGGCGCTGAAGGTGAGGGACGAGGGCGACATCCTCGAGGCGAACCTGCGCTTCCACCACGCGCTCGGCGTCGGCCACTTCGTGGTCACCGACAACGGCTCGACCGACGAGACCCCGGAGATCCTCGGTCGCTACGAGAAGGCCGGGCTGGTGACGGTGATCAACGAGCCGGGGACCGACTACCGAGCCGCGGGCGCCGGGTGGCTGACGCAGATGGCCCGTCTCGCCGCCACCGAGCTCGACGCCGACTGGGTGGTCCACACGGACGCCGACGAGTTCTGGTGGCCCGTCTCAGGCTCGCTGACGGACACGCTCGCGCGCATCCCCACCAGGTACGGAGTGGTGGTCGCGCCCCGGGTCGAGTTCGTGGGCCGGCCCGACGGCCCCGGAACGTTCGCCGAGCGGCTCACCATTCGCGAGGCGAGCTCGCGGCTCACGCCCAAGGTGGCCCATCGCGCCGAAGCGGACGTCGTCAGCATGGACCGGGGTGCGCACGACGTCGCCATCGAAGGGCCGAACGGCGTCCTCGAGACCCTCCGCCCGCCCGGCCGTGCGGTGCATCGCACGGTCAGGGATACCGAGGGCACGGAGGAGGAGGCGTCCGAGGACGAGACCCGGCTGGTCTGGGCGCCGATGTGGCCGCTTCGAATCCTGCACTTCCCGGTGCGGTCGTCCGCACAGTTCAAGCGACGGACGGAGGTGGCGATCTTCGAGGGGCACTATCCGGACTGGGGCCGGTTCAAGCGGCTGCGGGAGATCTACGAGGAGGGCCGCCTCGGGGAGCTCTACGACGAGCTGGCGCTCGACGACGAGGACGTGGAGGAGGGGATCCGCGAGGGGCGGCTCGTCCGCGACGAGCGCCTCGCGCACCTTCTGAAGCTCTGCCCCGACCCGCTCGACGGCGGCAGGCCGGGCTCCTTGGGCGTCGAGTCGAGTCCCCAGGAGGCGGAGGCCGAGCGGGCCGAGCTCGAGTTCGACGCCATGCAGGTCCTCGCCCGGACGTCGCGATTCACGACCCTCCAGCGCGAGCGTGGCCGCGAGCGCTCGGAGTCGCTGATGGCCGACGTCAAGGCGACGGCCAAGGAGCGAGACGCCGCCCGGCGGGTGATCAAACGCAGGGACCGCCGGATCGAGGCGAAGAACAAGCGCGTGGAGCGGGCCGAGAGCCGGCTCGAGCACAAGCGCAAGCGGGTGGAGAAGCTGCGCCGACGCCTGCGGGCCGAACGCGCACGCCCGTGGAGCCGGATGCGGCGTCGGGTCAAGGGACTGCGACAGCGCGTCGGGCTGGGGCGTCGCGGGAAGCGCGCGAGCGCCTAAGGTAGCCGCGTGCCCAGGTACCTCGTCACCGGCTGCGCGGGCTTCATCGGCTCGACGCTCGCGGAGACCCTCCTCGACGCCGGCGCCGACGTCGTGGGCGTCGACGCGTTCACCGACTACTACCCGCGCGATCGCAAGGAGGCGCAGGTCGCGGCCGCTCGCGAGCACGCGGCGTTCGAGCTCGCCGAGCGCGACCTGGGCGCGGGGCCGCTCCCGGAGCCCCTGCTCGAGGGCGTGGACGGCATCTTTCACCTCGCTGCCCGCCCCGGGGTCCGCGCGAGCTGGGGCGCCGGCTTCCCCGCCTATCTGAACGACAACCTGGCGGCCACCCATGCCGTCGTCGAGGCCGCCGCCGCGCGCGATCTCCCGGTCGTATTCGCCTCTTCGTCCTCGATCTACGGCGACGCCCTCTCCTACCCCACGACTGAGGACACGGGGCCGGCGCCGATCTCGCCGTACGGAGTGACCAAGCTCGCCTGCGAGCACCTGATCGGCGCCTACATCCGGGACTTCGGCCTCCGGTGCACCGCGCTGCGCTACTTCACCGTCTACGGCCCGCGCCAGCGGCCAGACATGGCCTTCCAGCGCATCGTCGAGGCCCTGCTCGCCGGGAGCGAGTTCGAGGTCTACGGCGACGGGAGCCAGTCGCGCGACTTCACCTTCGTCGGCGACGCGGTGGCCGCGACAATTGCGGCGATGGACGCCGGCCCCGATGCGCGGACCTACAACGTGGGTGGCGGCAGCGAGGCCACCATTCGGGAGGTCGTCGCCACGCTCGAGGAGCTCTCCGGTCGCTCGCTCCGGATCCGATACGGGGACCGCGCCGCGGGCGACGTCCGTCGCACCCTGGCCGACACCACGAGCATCCGGAAGCAGCTCGGATGGGAGCCGCGGTTCGATCTCCGCAGCGGGCTCGCCGCCCAGCTGGAGGCGGCCGGCGCGCTCGCGTCGTCCACCAGCTAGCAACCCCGCCGGAATAGGTTCTAACCTCGGGGTGCGTTGAAGGCGAAGGTCCTGATCCGGCCCAAGGACGGCATCCTCGACCCGCAGGGGAAGGCCGTCGAGCGGGCACTCCCGGCGCTGGGCTTCGAGGGCGTCTCCCATGTGCGGGTGGGGCGCCTCGTCGAGCTCGAGACCGACGACCCCGACGCCCTCGCCGAGCTGTGCGAGAAGCTGCTCGCGAACCCGCTGATCGAGGACTACGAGATCGAGCTGAACGGCGGCGCCGGCGGGTGAGGTTCGGGGTCCTCCAGTTCCCGGGCTCGTGTGACGATCGAGACGCCGTCGAGGCCTGCTCGCGGATCGGCGAGGCGCGGCTCGTGTGGCATGAGGAGCGCGACCTCGATGGGATCGACGTGGTGGTGGTGCCAGGCGGGTTCTCCTACGGGGACTACCTGCGCGCCGGCGCGATCGCCCGGTTCGCGCCGGCGATGGAGGCTGTCGCGCGACACGCGGAGGCCGGCGGAGCAGTCCTCGGAATCTGCAACGGGTTTCAGGTCCTCTGCGAGTCGGGGCTGCTTCCGGGAGCGCTCCTGACGAACGAGTCGCTCCTCTTCGTCTGCCGCCAGGTGGACCTCGTCGTGGAGAGCGCGGACACCGCCTTCACCCGCGAGTGCCGCGTCGGCGACAAGCTCTCGATCCCGGTCAAGCACCAGTCGGGCCGCTACTTCGCGCCGGACTCCGAGCTCGACGCGCTGGAAGAGCGCGGCGGCGTCGTCCTGCGCTACGCCCCCGGCCACAATCCCAACGGCTCGGTGCGCGACATCGCCGGCGTGGCGAACGAGCGGGGCAACGTCGTGGGGCTGATGCCCCATCCCGAGCACGCCGTCGACGCGCTCACCGGCTCCGAGGACGGCCTGCGGCTGTTCGAGTCCGCGGCCGGGTTCGCCGCCGGCCGCGAGCCGACCGCCCTCAGCGCGTAGGCGAGCGGTACCAACCAACCGCACCTGGCCAGTTTCGGGCTAAAGCCCCTCATTCGGCAGCGCGGCCGTGATCCGCTCCAGCTCGCCACCCGGCTCCGGGTCGATGAGCTGCCGGTAGAACTCGTCGTCGCGCTTGATCAGCTCGAAGACCTGGTCGTTCACCTCCGCGAGCTGGTCGGCCAGCGCCTCGCGGTAGCGGTAGACGGGGTCGATCCGGCGACGGAGATATCCGAGCCTGCCCTTCCGCGGCAGCTTCGCCGCCAGGCGCCCACGCCACGTGGCCCGCAGCGCGCGCCGGTGTGGCATCCAGGAGATGCGGCCGCCGGCGGTGCGGCGGAAGCCGCCACCGTGGTGATAGACGAGATTGCCGTAGACGCCGAACTGAAGCGGATGCGGATTCAGCTTGTTGCTGCGAAGGAGCGGATACCACTCGATGCCGCGCTCCTCGAGCAGCCCGAGGAGGTTCCCGCCCACGTCGGTGACCCTCTGGCCCTGCTCGTCCCGCCAGGTATGGCCGCGCCGCCAGTCGCCCGGCAGCTCGAGCCACAGCGACGCGCGCATCGCGCAGAACAGCGGATGCGGCTGCGGGTCCCCGTTGTTCTCGTCGCGGCGTACTGCGACCAGCGGGTACTGCTCCAGCTTTTCGTGGAGGAACCCGGCCATCGGGGCGATCGGGATCGCGTCGCCGTCGATGAAGACGATCACGTCGTCCGGGTCCGCCGCGTGCGCCACGAGGTCTCCGAGGACCGTGAGCTTGTACTCGTGCTCCTTTACCGGGACGTCGGTGCTGTAGAAGAACTTGCCGGCGTGTTCCCGCATGCCCTTGTCGAGCCACGCGTAGACGCGGTACGGCTCGTCGACGTTGCGCTCGAGGTAGGCGAGCTGGATGTCGATCCAGCGGTCGTGCGCCCAGTGGACCGTCGCGATGTGAATCATGGAAGGGCGGGAGCCTAGACTCAGCCGGTTGGGTATGCGGATTCGAAGGGGGGAAAAGCGACCTCTTCCGACGTTTCTCGGCGTCGGTGCGCCGAGAACCGGCACCACGTGGCTGCACTCGAACCTCCGCCGCCATCCCGAGATCTGGATGGTGCCCGTCAAGGAGGTGCACTACTTCGACAAGCGCCATGTCGCCCGTTCAAAGAACCGCTATTACCGGGCCCACATGCGAAAGCGATCACGGCGCTACCGGCGGCTTCGGACCTACCGGAACGCGCTGCGGCCGGGCGACTCGGGCTTTCTGCGGAACCTCTCCTGGGACGCGCACTTCTTCATGGGCAGGCGGGACAACGACTGGTACCGCGGCGTATTTCGCCCGGGCCCCGACCAGATCGCCGGCGAGATCACACCGGCCTATTCGACGCTCGAGCCTGGGGTCGTCGAGGAGATTCACGGCCTCAATCCGGACATGCGGATCATCTACCTGCTCCGCGACCCCATCGAGCGAAGTTGGTCGTCGGCCCTCATGTCCCTGGGAAAGCGCGGCGGCCGCCCGATCGAGAACATCAGGGACGAGGACCTGATGAGGCACTTCGAGCGCTCGAGTCACACGCTACGAAGCGACTACCTGCGAACGATCGACCTATGGGAGGGTGTGTTCGGGGCCGAGCAGGTCTTCGTGGGCTTCCTCGACGAGATCCAGACCGACCCCAGGGACCTGCTGCTGCGTACCTACCGGTTCCTGGGAGTCGATGACGACGAGTCGCACATCCCCGCGGCGGTCTTGGCCTCGGTCAACACATCTCCGAGCGGGGAGAGCTCGATTCCGGAGCAGTTCCGCAGCCATCTCGCGAGGATCTACCTGCCCCAGCTCGAGCAGCTCTCTGAGCGGTTCGGGGAGCCCGTGACGGGCTGGCTGCGGCGGGCGGAGGAGAGCATCTCCTCGTCTTCGTCGGTCTGATGCGGGTCCCGAACCCCCTCGAGGGCATCCGCCGCAGCCCGGAGGCGCCGCCCGAGCTCGCGTCGAAGACGCTGGTCGCGATCCTCGGCATGCACCGCAGCGGAACCTCGGCCGTCGCCGGCATGCTCGCCGACCACGGGCTCGAGTTCGGGCGCGTCCGGGAGCGCAACCGGTTCAACCGGCGCGGGAACCGCGAAATCCCGGAGCTGAACGAGCTTCACGAGGCGATCCTGGAACGAGGCGGCGGCACGTGGTGGCGCCCGCCGGCCGAGGTCGCGGTGCGCGCCGGCGACCTGCGTCGCCGCAACAAGATCCTCGGTGCCATCGAGGGTGACCCGATCGCCGTCAAAGATCCACGAATGCTCGTCTGCCGGGCCCTGTGGAGCGACCTCGAGCTGTCACCGATCGGGGTGATCCGCAACCCGGTGGCCGTGCGGAACTCGCTTGCTCGCCGAGCGGGCGAACGCCCGGAGAAGCACCCGCAGCTCTCGGCTCGCGAGTGGGAGCACGTCTGGGTGGTCTACAACCGGGCACTTCTCGAGTGGCACCGTCGCGGCCAGTTCCCGCTCATCGATTTCGACCGCCCCGACGAGCTTCAGGCGAGGGTGGCCGGAGCGCTCGAGTTCTGGGGCCTCGAGCCGGCCGCGCGGTCCGAGTTCTTCGACCCCGACCTCGCGAGCGCCAGCGGCGACTGGACCTCGGAGGTCGAGAGCCCCGAAGCCCTCGAGCTGTGGAGAGCGCTCGCCGAGATCGCGTCCGGGTGACGGCGCTCCGGCCGCCGATCGCCCGTGGCCGCCTATCCTTCCGCCGCATGCCACGTCCCGAGGGGAGGCGCACGCCTTGACCGGGCTGCTCCAGCGAACCGTCGAACGCCTCCGCGGACGCGGAGCGACGGACCTCCCGTACCCCCAGCCGGTGGTGATCTTCGGCACGGGGGGCTCGGGTACCCGTGTCCTGCAGGTGCTGACCGACCATTCCGGCTACTACCTCGGAACGAACCTGAACCGGGCCGGGGACGCCCTCGACATCGGGCACTTCATGCGGCGCTGGCTCGACCGCTACCTGGACAAGGCGGACTGGATCGGGGCGGAGCTCCGCGGATCCGGGGAGCACGAGTACGGCTACCCGCTCGCGATGGCGGAGGACTTCGCGCTGACGCTCGAGGACCATCGCAACGCGCTTGACGACCCTGAGGCGATGTGGGGCTGGAAGGCGCCGCGCACGATCCTGATCCTCCCGTTCGTCCACGAGCTGTTCGCGGGCATGCGGGCGATCCACCTAGTGCGCGACGGCCGGGACATGGCGTACTCCCGCAACCAGCAGCAGATGAGGCGCCACGCGCCGCTGCTGCTCGACGAAGACCACAACGAGGCATCGGAGCCGGTGCGGTCGATCGCGTTCTGGGCCCACGTCAACCTCGCGGCCGCGCGCTATGGCGAGCGCGAGCTCGGCTCGAACTACCTGCGCATGCGGTACGAGGACGTCTGCAGCGACCCGTCGAGCGCCGTCGTGGAGCTGCTCGACTTCATCGACAGCCCGGCCTCGCGCGAGTCGATGCAGCGCGTCGCGGTGGAGAAGATCAGGCCATCGTCGTCCATCGGGCGCTGGCGCGAGCACGACCAGGCCGAGCTCGACACGCTGCACGACATCGCCGGCGAGGCGCTGCGCAAGTTCGGCTACGAGTAGCGGCACCGCGCAACAAAGAGGGGCCGGGATCTGTTGAATGGACCATGCAGGGCAGCGATCGAGCGCAAACTCCGGCGTCCAAGTGGAGATCCAACGCCGGGGGGAACGGGAGCGGCGCGTGACGCGAGGGGCGAGAAGCAGAACGGCGACGGTCGCGCTGGCGGGCGCTGCATTGATCGCCGCGGCGGCGCTCGCCGCGGGAACGCCGGGAACCGCGCAGGCGGGCAAGGGCCACGGGCAGAAGCGCCCGAACATCATCCTCGTGCAGACCGACGACCAGGCGCTCTCGCAGATGAGCGCCCAGTACATGCCCAATGTCTCGAAGCTCATCGGCGACCAAGGCACGCGGTTCGACCACGCCTATCTGACCACCCCCCTTTGCTGCCCCTCGCGGGCAGGCCTCGAGACGGGGCAGTACGGGCACAACAATGGCGTGCTTCGCAACGTCTACGAGCTTCTCAGGGACAAGAACAACGTGCTGCCCGTGTGGCTCAACAAGGCCGGGTACGTGACCGCCCACATCGGCAAGTTCATGAACCTGTACCGGCGCCACAAGCCCGACCCGCTGAAGCCGGCTCCCGGCTGGGACCAGTGGTACACGCTGTTCTGGAAGCAGGAGAGCGCCTACTACAACTACGACAT
The DNA here is from genome assembly GCA_963710955.1 of uncultured Actinomycetes bacterium. Lineage (GTDB taxonomy): Bacteria > Actinomycetota > Thermoleophilia > Solirubrobacterales > 70-9 > AC-56. The sequence continues at coordinate 439,713 of CAVQCK010000008.1, forward strand.
GTCGAAGAACGGCAAGCGGGTGCATTACGGACAAAAACCGAAGGACTATTCGACGCGCGTCTTCAACGGCATCGCCAAGCACCTGATCAACAAGTACGTGCCCCGAAAGCACCCGCTCTACCTGGAGCTCGACGAGACCGCCCCCCATCCATCCGTCCATCGCCACCACGTGTCGGCGTGCAACCCGGTCCCGGATCCTCGAGACGAGGGCCGCTTCAGCAACGTCCCACTCCCGGACCCGCCGTCCTTCAACGAGCCCAACATGTCGGACAAGCCCTCGTTCATGCGCATCATGCCCCGTCTCACGCACACCCAGATCGACCGGATGACCAGGAACTACGACTGCGGCCTCGACGCGCTGGCCGGGGTCGATCGCAGCGTTGGCCAGATCTACCACCGGATCAAGCAGCTCCACGAGCTCGGCCGGACCATCTTCATCTACTACACGGACAACGGCGTCTTCAAGGGTGAGCACCGGATCTTCGGGGGCAAGCTCAACCCGTACGAGGAGGCCGACTCGACGCCGCTGATGATGCGCGTCCCCAGCCGGTACCTCAAGGGTCAGGCCCCGGCCGCCCACGTCACCGCCCCCGTTGCGAACATCGACCTCGCGCCGACGATGCTGAAACTGGCCCATGCGAAGCCGTGTCCCAAGAACGGAAAGTGTCGGGTGCTGGACGGCCGCTCGATCCTCCCCCTGATCAAGGGCAAGACGCCGGACTGGGCGCCCGACAGGCCGCTTGGCATCGAGCTCGATCGGACCCGCGCCAAGGCGCGCCACTCCGTGTGCACCTACCGCGGCGTGCGGGCCGCCAACCAGGTCCTCATCCGTTATCTGACCGTCGCCAACGCCCCGAACTCGGACAAGTGCGTGCCCGACAGGGAGTGGGAGCGCTACGACCTGAACAGCGACCCCTTCGAGCTCAACAACCTGTGCTTCGCCGGCAAGGGCACCAACTGCCCCGATGGTCCCGGCGAGGCCCGGCTGACGCGCCTGGTTCCCCGGATCGCGACCTGCTCCGGCATCGCGGGGCGTGACCCGCGTCCACGCGGCCGCCACTACTGCGGCTGACGTCGCCTATTCGCAGTAGGGCCGCGCGGACGGCGCGTCACGACCCTGGACTCCGGAGCAGTGGCGCAGCAGGGCCAGGCGGGCGGCAAGGCGCGACTGGATCCCGGCATACGACGGGTCGCCGGCCCGGTTGTGCAGCTCGTAGGGGTCCGTGTGCAGGTCGTAGAGCTCGCGCTCGCCGGTTGCGAGCTCCGAGTATGCGAAGCGCGGGGTTCGAATCGCGTCGTAGTCGTGGTCGCCCGAGTTGATCTCGTCCAGGACACCACGTCGCGCGGGCCAGACACCCCTACCACCGACGAGCGGCGCGAGCGTGCGGCCGTCCATACGGCGGCAATCACCCGGCGACGCGCAGGTCTGGACGGGCCCCGTGTACCGGTTGGCGAAGTCGACGATGGTCGCGGCGATGTCCTGGTTCGAGACGACCGCGCCGCTGTGGTCCACCCGCGGCCCGCTGCGGTAGACCCGGGGCATCTTGACCGCGTACGGCACGTTGAGAGACGGCTCATACACGTCGGACTTGCCGTCCGGCCTGCGGTGCTCCCCGAAGAAGTTCCCGTTGTCGGAGACGTAGAAGACGATGGTGTTCTGCGCCTCGCCTTCGCTCCTCAGCTTGTCCATCACCCGGCCGACTCCCCTGTCGAGCTCGCGGACGGCGCCGAGGGTGCAGTGCCAATCGTTCTCGATTCGCTTGATGGCGTGGGAGTCGAGGCGCGGCAGGTTGCGGATCGCCGCGGGCTTGTCGGAGACGTTCCGCTCGTTGAACGACGGCGGCCTCGGCAGGGGGACGTCCTTGACGGCGCGAAATGCGGCCCTGGTCGGAGGCGAGGGTGAGCTCTGGCGCTGACAGGGATGGAACGGCCCTCTCCAGCCGTGCGGGGCCTCGTATGCGAGCCAGAGGAAGAAGGGTGAGCTCGATTGCCCGCTCTTCGCCAGGAAGTCGGTCGCCTGGCGGGTGAAGACGTTAGTCGAGTAGTCGTCCCGCCGGCTGCCGAAGTGGCGGGTCCTGCCGTTGTCGCTGACGCTGTAGTCGTAGTACCCGGGGGAGCCCAGGAACGAGAACCATCTGTCGAAGCCGGGAGCCGGCGGGGCGCCCGGCTCCCGGGCGTAGCCGTTCAGGAACTTGCCGACGAACCCGGTCCGGTACCCCGCATGGCTCAGCCATACGGGAAGGGTGTCTTCCTTGTCGCGAAGCGTCGCATATCCGGGATCATTGGAGAAGACCCCGTGATTGTGCGGGTACTGGCCGGTGAGGATCCCGGCGCGGTCCGGACAGCAGAGCGGCGGGGCGGCGAGGCCGTCGCGAAAGCGCGTGCCCTTGTCGACGATGTCGGCGAAGGTGTGCGGCATGTAGGCGCGCTTGAAGCTGTTCTGCGCCTGGTCGTCCGCGAGCACGATCAGGAAGTTCGGCGCCGGGCCCGCCGAGGGGGTGGCGGCCGCGGCGTCGTCACTCGCCGCGAAGTGGGCGAAGAGGCCGGCCGCTAGCGCCGCTGCGCAGACCAGCAGCCCGGCCACCCTGGCCCCGGTTCGCATGGCCCCGCCCACGGCTCGAAGCTAGCGCACGGAGCTAAATCGGCGCCGCGACCCTGTTAGCCTCGCCGACCCGTGCGGCTCGGGATGGTCTACAAGGTCCGCGACGAGGCGGACATCATCGAGGACAACCTGCGCTTCCATCGCGCGCAGGGGGTCGACTTCTTCGTGATCGCCGACACCGGCTCGACGGACGGGACCCTCGAGATCCTCGAGCGCTACGAGGCGGCGGGGCTGGTCCACCTCGAGCGCATGGAGGGCGGCATCCACGACATGAAGGGGGAGGGCGGCGGTGAGGAGGGGATCACGCGCATCGCGTCTGAGATGGGCGCGGACTGGGTGATCCACAACGACGCGGACGAGTTCTGGTGGCCGGCGGAGGGGACCCTCAAGGAGACCTTCGCCTCGGTGCCCGAGGCCTACGGGATGATCTTCACGCCACGGACCGAGTTCGCCGCGCGCCCCGGCGACGGGCCCTTCGCCGACCGGATGACCTATCGCGAGACCCGCTTCCTGCGACCACCCAAGTCGGCCCACCGGGCCAATCCGCGCGTCAACCTCCGTGGGCCGCACCCGATCGAGATCTGGGTGGGCGGCTCGCCCTACCGGGGGCTCGTCGGGAAGCCGGTACTGCGCACGGAGGCCGAGCACCGGGAGGAGAAGCCGCTGGAGCTCCTGATCGCACCGGACTTCCCAGTGGGGGTCCTCCACTTCCCGATCCGGTCCTACGACCAGTACCGCCACCGGGTCGAGATCGCCCGCGACAACGGCCAGCTCAAGCGAAATCCGAGAGGCCAAGCCGTGAACGACGCCCTGGAGCACGGGCACCTGGAGGACGTGTACGGGCGCCTCGTCCTCGGTGACGAGGCGGTCGCCGATGGGACGAGGGAGGGCTGGCTCGTCGAGCAGACGAGCTTCCGCGAGTACCTCGCGAGCTGTCCCGACCCGCTCGCGGGGGGCGATCCCGTTGTGCTCCCGATCCCGGAGCGGGATGGCAATCCCACCGCCGACGCCCTGCGCAGCGACGCCATGTACGCGTTCAGCCGCTACCTCCAGACGCAGGCCTACCGAGCGCAGAAGCGGCGTGACGAGGGCGCCGAGGCCCGCAAGACACAGAAGGAGCTTTGGCGGCGGACGCGCGACCTCCGGAGCCGGACGCTGAAGCTGCGCCGCATCGAGTCGAGCCTGTGGTGGAGGCTCAGGCCCCGAGTGCCGAAGGCGCTTCGGCGGCGCGGCCGGCGCAAGCGGCGTTGAGGCCGGCGCGCAGGCCCACCGCGCGGGAGAGTCGCGCCGCCCGGCTCGGGATACTGGATGCCTGATGAGCGTCTCGAGTGAGTCCAGGCATCGAGAGCTCGGGCTCACTGACTCCGAGTTCGATCGCATCCGCGGGCTCCTGGAACGCGACCCGAACGAGGTCGAGCTCGCGATGTTCTCGCTTCTGTGGTCGGAGCACTGCGCCTACAAGCACTCCCGCAAGCTCCTTCGCCGGCTTCCCACCGAGGGGCCGCGCGTGCTTATGGGACCGGGCGAGAACGCCGGCGCGGTCGACGTGGGCGACGGCCACGCGGTCGCGTTCAAGGTCGAGTCGCACAACCACCCGAGCGCGGTCGAGCCGTTCCAGGGAGCGGCCACGGGAGTCGGCGGCATCCTCCGCGACGTCTTCGCGCTCGGCGCGCGGCCGATCGCGGTGCTCGACTCGCTGCGCTTCGGCGAGCTTGACTCGGAGCGCTCGCGCTACCTGTTCGAGCACGTCGTCGCAGGCATCGGCCACTACGGCAACTCGATCGGCGTCCCGACCGTTGGCGGCGAGGTCTATTTCGAGGAGCCCTACGAGCAGAACTGCCTCGTGAACGCGATGTGCGTCGGCATCGCCAGAGCCGACCGTATGGTCCGGGCGGCCGCCAGCGGGGCCGGGAACGCGATCGTGCTCATGGGCGCCGCGACCGGGCGCGACGGCATCGGCGGCGCCTCGGTCCTCGCCTCCGCGGAGCTGGAGGAGGGCGCGGAGATGCGGCCGAGCGTGCAGATCGGCGACCCGTTCGAGGAGAAGAAGCTCATGGAGTGCTGCCTCGAGCTGCTGGACCGCGGGCTCCTGCTCTCGCTCCAGGACCTAGGCGCGGCCGGCCTCACGTCGTCCTCGGCCGAGATGGCGTCGGCGGGCGGGGTCGGGATGGACATCGACGTCGACCGCGTCCCGCTTCGCGAGGCCGACATGGAGCCGTTCGAGATCATGGTCTCCGAGTCGCAGGAGCGCATGCTCGCCGTGGTTGAGCCCCGGCTGGTCGACGACGTGCTCGCGGTCTGCGAGCGGTGGCAGACCGGCGCCTCACGGATCGGCGAGGTGACGGACACCGGACGGATGCGCGTCCTGGCCGGCGGCGAGGTGGTCGGGGAGGTCTCCGTCGCCGCGCTCGTCGACGAATGCCCGCTGTACGACCTCGAGCCGGAGGAGCCGGCAGGGTGGCTCTACGGCAACCGCGAGTCGCTCGGGCCGCGGGCGAACGGCACCGAGGTGCTCCGGGCGCTGCTGGCATCGCCGAACGTGGCGTCGAAGCGGTGGGCGTTCGAGCAATACGACTCGATCGTCCAGTCGCGGACCGTCCGGCGGCCGGAGGCGGCGGACGCGGCGGTACTCGCCCTCCCGGAGAGCGACCGGGCGATCGGCGTGGCCATCGACGGCAACGGGCGCCGCGTCGCGTGCGACCCGTATCGGGGCACGGTCGAGGCTGTGCTCGAGTGCGCCTCCAACCTCGCCTGCGTCGGCGCGGAGCCCCTCGGGGTTACCAACTGCCTCAACTTCGGCAACCCGGAGAAGCCGCACGTGGCCTGGCAGCTAGACCGCTCCGTGCAGGCGCTGGCGGATGCGTGCGGCGCTCTCGAGGTCCCCGTCGTCGGCGGCAACGTCTCCCTGTACAACGAAACCGAGCTCGGCCCGATCTATCCCACGCCCGTGATCGGCATGGTCGGCGAGATCCCCGACCCGGCCGGCGCGATCGGCATCGCGCCGGCCGCGGGCGACGCGATCGCGATCGTTGGCCCGTTCGCGCCATCGATCGCGGGCAGCCAGATCGCCAAGCTCCGCGGCGACCTGGACCGCGGGCTGCCGGGGGTCGATGTTGCGGAGGTCCGGGCTGCGATCGAGCTGGTTCGGGATACCGTCCGCGCGGGGGGGATCTCCGCCGCCCATGACGTGAGCGACGGCGGCCTCGCATGCGCCCTCGCCGAGTGCGCGATCGCGGGTCACGTGGGCATCCGGGCCGACCTCGACCCGCTCGTCGAGCTCCGTGGCGGTTCCGGCGAGAGCGCGTTGTTCGGCGAGGGAGCGGGCGGCTTCGTCGTCACCGGCCCTGAGGCCGCCCTCCGAGAGCTGTCCGCCGAGGGCTCGCGCCGCGGCGTGACGGTGCTGCCGGTCGGCGAGGCCGCCGGTGAGACGGTGGACCTGGCCGCCGCCGAGACCGAGGTCTCGCTGGCGCTCGGCGAGGCGGAATCCGCCTGGCGCTCGCTCGGGCGCAACTGAACGGCCCGGTCTCCGCGCATCCATCTGCTATCAACTGACGACCGTCGGCCGTGGTCGCAGGGTCGCCCGGCCGATACGTGGGGCAGCGAAGCCGCCTGATCGCGGCCTTGCCCTGTGCGCACCGGATCTCACTTGACCGATGCCCGCTCGAAGCCACAGAAGGATCGCGCTCGGCGCGCTCGTGCTCCTCGCGGCCACCGCGACGGCGCTGCCCTCCGCGCACGCCCAATCCGGGCCCCAAGCCGCTCATCGCGGTGGGCTCAAGCCTCCAAACATCGTGGTGATCCAGGCCGACGACGAGACCTATGCCCAGCTCAACGACGAGGTGATGCCCAACACCGAGCGGCTGCTGGTCAAGAAGGGCACGACCTTCAGCAACTACATCGCGACCACGGCGCAATGCTGCCCGTCCCGCGCCTCGTTCTTCACCGGCCAGTACGCCCACAACCACGGGGTCACGTCGAACCGCGTGGGGTACCCGGGCCTGATCGACAAGGGGAACGTGCTCCCCGTATGGCTCAAACGCGCCGGCTACAACACGATCCACCTGGGCAAGTTCATGAACAACTACGAGCGCTTCGCGAAACCCGAGTCGACCGTCGCGCCCGGCTGGAAGCAGTGGGACACGGTTCTCAGCGAAGCGCAGTACTACGCCTACGACCTGTTCGTCAACGGCCGAACCGTGCACTACGGCCGCGCGCCAAAGGACAACCTGACCACGGTCCTGAACCACGACGCGGTGAGGATGGTCAACCGCTACGCGCCGAAGCGAAAGCCCTTCTACCTCCAGCTCGACGAGCGCTCGCCGCACGTCACTCACCAGTTCGACCCGCACGGCTCGTGCGGGCACGCAGCCATCCCCGAGCCGCAGGACGAGGGGCGCTTCAATGACCCGCTGCCGAAGCCTCCCTCGTTCAACGAGAAGGACATGAGCGACAAGCCGTCCTTCCTGCGCTCGGCGCCACGGCTGGACGAGCAGCAGCGCAACAACCTCCACCGGCGCTGGAAGTGCTCCCTGGACGCGATCGCGGGGGTCGATCGCGGCGTGAAGAAGGTCTTCAACGCGGTGCAGGACTCGGGCGAGATCCGGCGCACCGTTTTCGTCTTCGTCTCGGACAACGGCTTCTTCTTCGGCGAGCACCGTCTCGCCGCGGGCAAGGTGTTCCCCTACGAGGAGGCGCTCCACCTGCCGCTGGTCATCCGGGTTCCGCGGCGCTATCGCGACGGCGCGCAGCGCGTCGATCACACCGCGGAGCCGACCGCGAACATCGACCTCGCTCCGACGCTGGTCCAGCTCGCGGGTGCCTCGCCATGCAACCCGGACGTCGGCTGCCGCACGATGGACGGGCGCTCGCTCGTCCCCCTCCTCGAGGGCACCGGCCGGTGGCCGAGCAACCGGGGCCTCCTGACCGAATATCAGGAGCCCGGCCTGGGGCGGCACTCAACCTGCCAATTCGCCGGCATCCGACAGGACGCCCAGCTCTACGTCGAGCACTACCGGGTCGTGGAGCCCGGCGGCACCGGGTGCGTCGACGAGAATCCTCCGCTGGTCGAGCGATACGACCTGACGGCGGACCCCTACGAGCTCAACAACATGTGCTTCGGCGGCCTGGTCGCGAACTGCCCGACGACGCCGCAGCAGCTGCTGCTCAAGCAGGGCCTCGCGAGGCTCAAGGACTGCGCCGGCATCAAGGGCCGCGACCAGCGAGTCGACGCCCGGCCCTTCTGCGAGTAGGAGAGCTCGCCGAAGCGACGGCCTCACCCAAGGGCGGCGGCGTGCGTCAGGCGAACGCCCCGAAATGCGGCATCGGGTCTTCGGCCCCGCTTCTGCTTTCAGGGGAAGCGGAAGCGCCTGTCTTGACGCAAGATCGGTCCTATTTGCGATCGAGTGAAGGATTGACCCCGCATATGGGGTCAATCCGACTCTCGATAGTGCAAGGGGAAGCCGACCCCGTTGCTAGCCTTGCCGAGCAGGCGGCTTGCCTGCGATTCTTCTCTCAAAGGCAACGCGGATGGACGCCAGCGATCGCCCTATCCCAGACCGCGACGGCCCGCGTGACGAGTGCGGGGTGTTCGGCGTGTACGCGCCGGGCCACGACGTAGCGCGCCTCGCCTACTTCGCTCTCTACGCGCTCCAGCACCGCGGCCAGGAGTCCGCGGGCATCGCCACCTGCGAGGGAGGCCACATCACCACCCTTCGCGAGGCCGGCCTGGTGTCGCAGGTCTTCGACGAGGACAAGCTCCAGGCGCTCCAGGGCGACATGGCGATCGGTCACGTCCGCTACTCGACCACCGGCGGCGGGTCGTGGGAGAACAGCCAGCCGGTCTGGCGCGACGACGGCCGCGAGGTCGCGCTCACCCACAACGGCAACCTCACGAACGCGGTCGAGCTCTACAACGAGCTGCGCGAGAAGGGCCTCAGGTTCCGGGGCACCTCGGACTCGGAGATCATGGCCGCCCTGCTCTCGGTGGAGGAGTCCCGCCCGATCGAAAACGCGGTGGAGGCCGTGATGCCGCGGCTCGCCGGCGCCTACTCCACCGTCGTCATGACCAAGCGGGCGGTGGTGGCCTTCCGCGACCCGCACGGCGTGCGACCGCTGTCGCTCGGCAAGCTGGGCGATCGATACGTTGTCGCCTCCGAGAGCTGCGCCTTCGACATCATCGGCGCCGAGCTCCTGCGGGAGGTCAATCCGGGCGAGCTCATCTCACTCACCGAGAACGGCCTCGAGAGCCGCCAGGTCATCCGGGCCGAGACCACATCGCACTGCGTCTTCGAGCACATCTACTTCTCCCGGCCGGACAGCCGGCTCGAGGGCCGGGTGATCCAGCAGGCGCGCGGGCGCATGGGCGAGATCCTCTGGCGCGAGGCGCCCGTGGAGGCGGACCTGGTGATCTCGGTCCCCGACTCGGGCAACCCGGCCGCCGGTGGCTTCGCCCGGGCCTCCGGGATCCCCCAGGACGACGGCCTGATCAAGAACCGCTACGTGGCGCGGACGTTCATCCAGCCGGGGCAGGAGCTGCGCAAGCGAGGGCTGCGGATGAAGTTCAACCCGCTGCCCGAGATCGTGTCCGGCAAGCGAGTGGTCGTCGTGGACGACTCGATCGTCCGGGGCAACACAACCCGCCAGATCGTCGCGATGCTGAAGGACGCCGGGGCCAAGGAGATCCACCTGCGGATCTCGGCGCCGCCGATTCGCCATCCCTGCCACTACGGGATCGACATGTCCACCCGCGAGGAGATGATCGCCCACAACCGCACGGTCGAGGAGATCGCCGCCGAGCTGGGGGCCGACTCGCTCGCCTACCTGTCGCTCGAGGGCGTATACGAGGCGATCGGCTCGCCGGCGGAGAGCCACTGCGACGCCTGCTTCACCGGCAGATACCCGCTCGGCGACGGGGGCGAGGGGAACGGCAAGTTCGCGCTGGAAGAGCTCCCAGCTGCCGGTGCTCCGGTGGCCAGTCGCTGACGAACGCCACGCTTGTGTCGAGTAGCAACGTCGACCTCGTGCGGCGCCACTACGAGGACTGGAACAGCGGCGACATCGACGGCGTGATCGCCGCGTTCGCGCCCGACGTCGAGTGGCACGGGCACCCTCGGCTCCCCGAGCCCGGCCCCTATGCCGGACGCGACCAGGTCGAGCGCTGGATGGACCAGTTTCGCGAGGCCTGGGGGCAGCTGGAGGCGCGGCCGGTCGAATTGCTCGACGCCGGGGACAGCGTGGTCGCGCTCGTCCACATGACCGGCCGGGGCCGGGGGAGCGGCGTCGAGGTGCAGGGCGGCGTGGACGTCCACGTGATGACGCTCGAGGCTGACGGCATCACCTACTTCAAGATCTTTCCGGGCGCCATGGCGGCCGACCGAGCCGGGTTGAGCGAGCTCGAGATGGACACGCTGGTCCTGCGGGTGGCGTCGGAGCTGGCGCCGGTTGAGATCTCCGACCGCCTGGACCGGGATGAGGACGAGGTTCGGGAGATCCTGGCCGGCGCGTTCGAGAAGCTTCGCCGTCTTCCCGTGAAGGAAACGACCTGATGGGCACATTCCGCATCGCGGTCCTGGCGTCGGGCGCCGGCACCAACCTCCAGGCGATCCTCGACGGCCTGCACGGCCGCGACGGCATCGAGGTGGTCTGCGTGGCCTCTAACAAGCCTGGGGCGCGGGCGCTCGAGCGCGCCTCGGACGCCGGGGTGGAAACGGGCGTCTTCCCCCGCGAGGACCACGGCGACCGGATCGAGCGCGACGCCGCGATGGCCGATTGGCTCACCGCGCGGGAGGTGGAGCTCATCGTGCTCGCCGGTTACATGGAGCTGCTTTCGGCGGAGTTCGTGCGGCGCTTCCCGAACCGGATCGTGAACGTCCACCCGGCGCTGCTTCCGTCCTTCCCCGGCCTCGACGCGATCGGGCAGGCGCTCGAGCACGGCGTCTCGGTCACCGGCGTCACCGTGCACTTCGTCGACGAGGGCGTCGACTCCGGGCCGATCATCCTGCAGCGTTCGGTCAACGTGCCTTACACTCGCGACCGCTCGCAACTGGAGAGGGAGATTCACGAGGTCGAGCATCAACTGCTTCCGGAGGCGATCCGCCTGATCGCCGCCGGTGCTGCCCGCGTCGACGATCGAAATCGGCGCATCGTCCACGTGGAGCAACCCGAGACGGCCGGCAATGGCTGACCCGGCGACGCCCGCCGCCGGGGCCGAGGACGCCGCCCGCCCCGAGGACACGGTGAGGGTCCGGCGGGCGCTGATCTCGGTCTCCGACAAGACCGGGATCGTCGACTTCGCCCGCGGCCTCGAGCGGCTGGGGGTCGAGATCGTGTCCACGGGCGGGACCGCATCGTCGCTTCGCGAGGCCGGGATCGAGGTCCGCGACGTTTCCGACCTCACCGGCTCGCCGGAGATCCTCAGCGGCCGCGTCAAGACGCTTCACCCGCGACTCCACGCGGCGCTCCTGGCCGTCCGCGACGACCCCGAGCACATGCAGACACTCGAGGCCGAGGGGATCGAGCCCATCGACCTGGTGTGCGTGAACCTGTACCCGTTCGAGCGCACCGTCGCGAGGCAGGCGGTGAGCGAGGCGGACGCGATCGAGAACATCGACATCGGCGGCCCGACCATGATCAGGGCGGCGGCCAAGAACCACCGCTCCGTCGTCGTGGTGGTGCAGCCCGAGAGCTACGACGCAGTGCTAGCCGAGCTCGAGGAGACCGGCGGCGGCGTCTCGGGCGCGACCCGCCACTGGCTGGCGAACGAGGCATTCGCCTTCACCGCCCGCTACGACGCGGCGATCAGCCGCTGGTTCGGGGATCGGTACGAGGAGTTCCCCGAGCACTGGGTGATGGCGCACGAGAAGTTCCTCGATCTGTCCTACGGCGAGAACCCGCACCAGAAGGCCGCCCTGTACGTGGAGGTCGGGGCCCGGTCGCACGTCCTCTCGCGAGTGGCAAAGCTCCACGGCCGCGCGCTCTCGTTCAACAACGTCCTCGACCTCGACGCCGCGAGGCGCCTGCTCGACGAGTTCGAGCCTGCGGCGTGCGTGATCGTCAAGCACAACAACCCCTGCGGCGTGGCCACCGCGGAGGGGCTCGGCGTGGCGTACGAGAAGGCCCTCGCCTGCGACCCGATGTCCGCGTTCGGCGGTGTGATCGCGCTCAACCGGAATGTCGACGGGCCCCTGGCCGAGCGCCTGCACGAGCACTTCATCGAGGTCCTGATCGCGCCGAGCTACGACGACGACGCGCTCAACGTCTTGCGCCAGAAGGAGGCGATCCGCATCCTCGAGGCGACGGAGCAGCGCCGCGACGATCCCGGTGACCAGGACCTCAAGCGAGTCCGCGGCGGCCTGCTCGTCCAAGAGGTGGACCGGATCGACTCGGAGCGGGAGAAGATGCAGCTCGCCACCGAGTCGAGCCCGACCGGCACCCAGTGGGACGACCTGTGGTTCGCGTGGAAGGTCTGCAAGCACGTGCGCTCCAACGCGATCGTGATCGCCAAGGACGGCGCCACGATCGGCGTCGGCGCGGGGCAGATGAGCCGCGTGGACTCGGTGCGAATCGCGATCGAGAAGGCCCGCGAGGCGCGAGGCGACGACGCGGATGTGGTCCTCGCCGGCTCCGTCGTCGCCTCGGACGCATTCTTCCCCTTCCCGGACGGCCCGCAGCTCGCAATGGACGCCGGTGCGACGGCCTTCGTCCAGCCCGGCGGCTCGGTGCGGGACTCCGAGGTGATCGCCGCTTGCGACGAGCGGAGCGCGGCGATGGTCTTCACGGGCCGCAGGCACTTCCGCCACTAGCCGCGGCGTCACATCGATGACGCGCCGGCGGGTCCTGCCCGGGCGGGCTTCAGTACAACTGACACATGCCGGAACTGCATGTACTGCGGGTGTTCCTGGGAGACGGCGGAACGGGCGGCAACCCGCTCGGCGTCTTCCTCGACGGGGGATCGGTGCCCGAGGGTCGGCGCCAGGACGTCGCCGCGGACCTCGGGTTCAGCGAGACGGTGTTCGTCGACGAGGTGGGGCGCGGCGAGATCCGGATCTATACGCCCGCCGTGGAGATCCCGTTCGCAGGGCATCCGGTCGTCGGGACCGCGTGGCTGTTGGAGCGGGAGCGTGCCGCCGTGCCGGCCCTGCGACCGCCGGCCGGTGTGGTGCCCGTTCGCAGCGAGGGCGAGTGGACCTACGCTGCGGGCCGCCCCGAGTGGGCGCCGGAGTTCGAGTTCGTGCAGCTCGATTCGCCGGCCGAGGTGGAGGCGCTCGACGGGTCGCCGAGGAGCGATATCGAGGTCGGGATGTGGGCATGGATCGACGAGGACGCGGGCGTACTGCGGGAGCGAGTGTTCGCCGAGCCGTTCGGCATCCCCGAGGACGAGGCGACCGGGGCGGCTGCGGTGGCCCTGACCGCACGTCTGGGTCGGCCGCTCGACATCCGGCAGGGCAGGGGGTCGCGCATCGTGACCCGGCCGCTCGACGACGGGATGGTCGAGCTCGCCGGGAGGGTGGCGCTGGCGGAGGTCCGGGAATACTCGCGGTGAGGCGAGGTCGTCAGTCGCTCGTCCCGTGGCGAGTCTTCCGGCGATAGTAGACGCGAGCCTGTGAGAGGAGGCGCGGATGGACGTTGGGAACGGGCGTGGGATTCGATGGGTTTGGTCTTTTCTGATCGTCGGGGTCACGGCGCTCCTCGTCGCGGGCTGCGGCGGATCGTCCTCCTCTCGTACGACATCGCAGTCGACGCCCGCGGCGGCTGCTTCGGGCGGGACGGGCCGCGAACAGGCTAAGCGCTCCCCGGAGGTACGAGTGCCCAAGGTGGTGGGGGAGCGGTACGGTCCGGCCGTTCGCGACCTCCACCAGGCCGGTCTGGTGCAACACGCGCCGGGCTTCACGGGAACGATCGGAAACCCGCGCTACAACGGGGACTGCAAGAAGATCATCACCCAGGCTCCTCCGGCGGGGGCCCGATTGCCGAAGGGCGGAACGGTGGCGATCGTCTACGGCGTGTGCCCGAGGGCCGTCGCCGCCGCCAACCCTGGTTGACCGCCGAAAGTCGCCCGCGGGAACTGCCATCGGCACCGCACGCTTCGTCGGCTCAGTACCGAGAAGCGAAGGGTCCCGTCGACGAGAAAGAGTGCCCCCGGCGGGACTCCAACCCGCAACCATCGCCTTAAAAGGGCGTTGCTCTAAGCAATTGAGCTACGGGGGCTCGCCCATGGTAGAAGCCGCTGAACCTCCGGCTCCCGCCTACCATGGGCTCGCCATGGCTTCTCGCAAGAAGCTCGCCGAGTACGAGAAGAAGCGCTCCTTCGACAAGACGCCGGAGCCGCGCGGGTCCAAGGGCAAGAAGCGGGCGAAGGCCACCCGCTTCGTCATCCAGGAGCATCACGCGCGGCGGCTGCATTGGGACCTCCGGTTGGAGCACGAAGGGACGCTCGTCTCGTTCGCACTGCCAAAGGGCGTGCCGCAGGACCCGAAGCAGAACCGCCTTGCGGTCCATACCGAGGATCACCCGCTGGAGTACCTCGACTTCGAGGCTGACATCCCGAAGGGCGAGTACGGCGCCGGGAAGATGAGGATCTGGGACCGCGGGACCTTTGAGGCGGAGAAGTTCCGGCACGACGAGGTGATCGCCACGTTCGACGGCGAGCGCGTCAAGGGGAAGTACGCGCTCTTTCAGACCAACGGCAAGGACTGGATGATCCACCGGATGGATCCGCCCGCGGATCCGGATCGCGAGCCGATGCCGGAGGGGATCAAGCCGATGGCGGCCGTCCTCTCGACCGCCCTCCCCCGCGACGACGAGAACTGGGCGTACGAGATCAAGTGGGACGGGGTCCGGGCGGTCGCCTATTGCGAGGCGGGCGTCCTGCGCCTCGAGAGCCGCACGCTGCGCGACATCACGTCGACCTACCCCGAGCTGCGCGCGCTGGCCGCCGAGCTCGGCTCAACCGACGCGGTCCTCGACGGCGAGGTCGTCGCCTTCGACGACGCCGGCAACCCGAGCTTCGAGCTCCTTCAGAGCCGGATGAACCTCGCATCGGAGTCGGCCATCCGCCGCCGCATGGGCGACTGCCCCGTGACCTACATGGTCTTCGACGTCCTCTACCTGGACGGGCGCAAGCTGATGGACCTCCCCTACACCCAGCGCCGCGAGCGCCTGGAGGGCCTCGGCCTCGAGGGGCCGAACTGGCAGACCCCGAGCTACCACCGCGGCGACGGCAAGGGCCTGCTCGAGCTCACCAGGCAGCGCGAGCTGGAGGGACTCGTCGCCAAGCGGATCGACAGCCGCTACCTCCCGGGCCGGCGCACGCGCGCGTGGCTGAAGGTGAAGAACCTGATGGGCCAGGAGCTCGTGATCGGCGGCTGGCTGCCGGGGCAGGGCCGGCGGTCGGGCACGCTCGGCGCCCTCCTCCTCGGCTACTACGAGGAAAACGACGGCGAGCGTCACCTCAAGTACGCGGGACGCGTCGGCACCGGGTTCACGGACGACGAGCTAGACCGCCTCGCGGGCCTGCTCGAGCCCCTGCGCACCAAGAAGACCCCCTTCGCGGGTCGCCAGCCTCCGCGGCAGGCGGTCTTCGTCGAGCCGAAGCTGGTCGCCGAGGTCAAGTTCCGCGAGTGGACCGCGACGCGCACCCTCCGCGCCCCGGTCTACAAGGGGTTGCGCGACGACAAGCGGCCCGAGGACGTCGTCTTCGAGAAGCCGGAGCCGCCGCCTGCTTGATGCCGTAGCCGTCCTTCGATTACGGTTCGCGCGTGCCGCTCCACCCCGCCGAGAACCGCGGCTACCGCGAGCTCTACGTCACCGGCCGCCAGGCGGCCAAGCGGCTCGGGCGCATGGCGCTCTCCCTTGACGGAACGGACGCCCGCGAGCCGCTGGATAGGGCGACGGAGTCCCTGGGGAAGCTGCTCGACGAGCTGGGGCCGCTGACCGCCCGCCACGACCTCTACGGCGACGTCGCTGCGCAGGGAGGCGGAGCGAACCTCGGTGTGATCCGCGGCGCCGTGTTCGACCGCTTCCTGGAGCGAAACCAGGCTCTGCGCCTGGCGGTCGACGACCTCGAGCACGTCACCACGCTGCTGGCGTACCTGGCGACCGTCAGCGAGGGTCGCGGTGACACGACGCTTGCCGAGTTCTGCGGCTCGTGGGAGCGGCGGATGAGGCGGCAGGTGAGCGCGGTCCGCAAGGCAGCGGTGGCGCTCGGCACGACGCCGGACGCGGCGATCGAACCGCTCGACCCGTCGGCAGTGGGCCGCGCCGCGCATCGCGCCGCGTGGGCGTTCGGGACGGTCGGCGAGTGGACCGACCGCCAGGTCGCCCGGCGCCGGCGCGGCTGAGGGCCTGCCTCAGCCCAGCTCGGGGAGGCCCTCGTCCGGCGTCGACGCGTGGGCGTGGAACCTGCGCGCGATCCTGCCGGCGCGCCGCGCCGTGTAGCCGGCCTCGACCGCCCGTCGCATGGCGACGGCCATCCGCTCCGGGTCCTTGGCCCGCGCCACCGAGCTCGAGAGCAGCACCCCGTCACACCCGAGCTCCATCGCGAGGGCGGCGTCGGACGCAGTCCCGATCCCGGCGTCCAGGATCACGGGCACCGATGCCTGCTCGACGATGATCTGGATGTTGGCGGGGTTCGCGATCCCCCTCCCGGAGCCGATGGGCGAGCCAAGAGGCATCACCGCGGCGCAGCCCGTGTCCTCGAGACGGCGCGCGAGGATCGGGTCGTCATTCGTGTAAGGGAGGACCGTGAAGCCCTCGTCGACCAGGATCTCGGCCGCCTCGATCAGCTCCACCGCGTCCGGGAACAGCGTCCGGTCGTCGCCGATCACCTCCAGCTTGATCCACTCCGTCTCGAACGCCTCGCGCGCCAGGTGCGCGGTGCGGACCGCGTCGCGCGCTGTGAAGCAGCCGGCCGTGTTCGGCACGGCGAACTTCCCCAGCCGGTCGATCAGGTCCAGGGCAGAGCCCTTCGCGGTCGGGTCCACGCGGCGGAGCGCCACGGTGACAATCTCGGCGCCCGACGAGACGAGGGCCTGCTCCATCGACTCCAGCGACCGGAACCCGCCGGTGCCTACGATCAGCCGCGAGCCCCAGGTGCGCCCCCCGAGCTCGAACCCGGCGCCCTCGGCCCGCTCGGTCTCGCGTGCGGCCTGCTGCTCAGCCACCCTGGACCGCCCTGACGACCTCGACCGCCTGGCGATCGGCGAGCAGCGTCGTCATCCAGTCGGCCCGTCGGACCACTTCGCCGTCGACGGCGACGGCGACGCCCCGGGTCTCGCCGTTGACACCGACGGCCTTCACGGCATCCGCCACGGTGGCGCCGTCGGGCAGCTGCTCCGGCTCGCCGTTCAGCTCGACGATCACGATGACACCTCTTCCCCCTCGCGAGCGGCGGCCAACCCCGGCGCGTCTCCCTCACCGAATCGCCCGGGATGCGCGAGCTGTGCCTCGGGCGGCACGGGATCGCCCGCGAGCATCGCCGCCACCGCTTCGGCGGTGAGGGGGGTCAGCAGGATGCCGTTGCGGTAATGGCCGGTTGCGAGCACCAGCCCGTCGAGTGCCCCGGGACCGATGAGCGGCGCGTTGTCGGGCGTCCCCGGCCGGAGCCCGGCGAGCATCTCGACCAGCTCGAGCTCGGCAACATCCGGGAGGGTGCGGTAGGCCTCGCGCAGCAGCTCGTGCACGCCGCCGGCGGTCACCTGAAGGTCGAAGCCTCGCTCCTCGACCGTGGCGCCGACGATGAGACGTCCGTCTGCACGGGGAACCAGATAGACGCGCTCAGCGGTGACGATGCGCGTGGAGACGACCTGCTCGGGGCTCCCACGCAAGACGAGAAGCTGGCCCTTGACAGGCCGGACCGGCGGGCGGGCGCTCGGCGGCAGCCAGGACCCGGCTCCCGACCAGGCCCCCGTCGCGAGCACGACGCGGTCGGCGCGGTGCTCGCGGCCCTCCGACGTCACGACCCCGGCGAGGCGGTCATGCTCGAAGATCGAGTCGACCACCTCGGTTGGCGCGAGCACCTGGCCGCCGGCCTCCTCCACGGCGGCCGCGAGCGCGGGCACCAGCCGGCGCGGATCCACCGCGGCCTCGCCCGGAAGGTGAACGCCCGCCGTGCAGCTCGTCGAGAGCCCGGGCTCCAGCTCACGGCACTCACGAGGACGGAGCCACTCCACGTCCAGGTCCAGCGACGACATCAGGTCGAAGCGTCGGCGCAGCTCCTCCGACTCGTCGCGGTCGAGCGCCACGTGCAGCGCCCCGCGGGCCTCGTATCCGGGCTCCATCCCGCTGTCCCGCTGGAGCTCCGCGGCAAACTTCGCCCACTGGGCGGCGGAGGCGGTCGACATGCGCACGATCGCGTCCTCGCCCCAGTTGGCCTCGCCCACCGGAGCGAGCATCCCGGCGGCAACGTTGGTCGCGCCCGCGCCGGGGGTGTCGCGCTCGAGGACCCGCACCCGGAGGCCGCGGCGAGCGGCGCGCCAGGCGCACGCGAGGCCGATCGCCCCCCCGCCCACGATCACCGCATCCAGGTGGTCCCGTCCGCCGTCGTGCGAGCGCAGACGGCGCAGGGGAACCACGACGTCCCCTTCGCTACCGCTAGTGCCGCTGGGTTCCTGGCGCACGATCGCCTTTCCGCATCATTCGCCGGCCTGGAGGGCGATCCGCGCCACCATCCCTGCGCCGGCATTACCCGGATCAGGTTCAGACGGTCGGCGGCCGGATTGCCGCCCTCTCAGCCCGTCTATGGGGCTCCCGTTGTGAACCCCATGGTACTCAGGGGTTTGGTGAGGGGCCGTAGCCCCGAAACTGGCTGGTGTGGTTAATGGTCTTCAGCCGAGGGGAATTCCCCATGGTGACGGGCGGCCTGCCCGGGTGCGAGACTCATGTGCATGGCCAGATCACGCCAGGAGCGCCGTCGCCGGCTCGAAGATGCGCGGCTCTACTTCGTCTGCGAGGGCCTGCCGCACGGGCGGGACCCGACCCCGTTGCTGGAGGCGGCCCTTCGCGGCGGGGCGGACATCCTCCAGCTCCGCGAGAAGGCCCCGCGCTGCGCGGAGGAGCTGATCTCCCTCTCGGAGCCGTTCCGGCGGGCGGCCGCGGCACATGGGGCCCTGTTCATCCTGAACGACCGCCCCGACCTGGTCGAGGCATGCGGCGCCGACGGCGTCCACGTCGGCCAGGATGATGCCCCGGTGGCGGAGGCGCGCGCCGCCGCCGGCCGCGACTCGATCGTGGGGCTGTCGACCCATTCGGCGCAGCAGCTGCTCGCCGCGCTCGGCGCCGAGGGCGCGGAGCGCCCGGATCAGGTGAGCGTCGGACCGGTGTGGGCGACGCCGACCAAGGAGGGCCGGCCGGCGACCGGCATGGGCCTCGTGGAGTTCGCCGCGCACGAGGCGACGATCCCGTGGTTCGCGATCGGGGGGATCGGCACCGGCAACGTGGCCGCGGTCGCCGACGCCGGCGCCGAGCGAGTGGTGGTCGTGCGGGCGATTCGCGACGCGGAGGACCCGGAGGCGGCGGCACGCGCGCTGCGGGCGGCCCTGCCCGAGCGCGTGGGCGTGTCCTGATGGCGGATCGCGAGCGGAAGCGAGCGGACCGCCACAAGCGCAAGGCCCGTGCGGTCGAGCGCCGCGTGCAGATGGCCGCGCGCTACGAGGAGAAGAACCAGGCGGCACGCGAGAAGCTCGAGCCGCTGGAGCCGGGTGAGCGGCCGACGATCGTCACGATCGCCGCCGTCATCTCGGGGCTGATCGCCGCTGTCTTCTGGGTCTCCACGGTGTTGGCCGCGACCGGCCACGAGACCGTCCGCGGGGCGAGCCCGAGCCCCGTCGCGGTCGGCATCATCGCGATTCTCGTGACCGCGATGGCGTGGGGCCTGTGGAAGGCGCGCTACTGGGCGGTGCTCGGCTTCCAGGCGTTCCTCGCCCTCGCGATGCTCTCGGCCACGCTCGGCTTGATCCAGGTCGAGACGGTCCTCGAGGCGATCGGGACAACGATCGTCCTCGTGGTCTCGGGCACGCTCTTCTACTTCATGATCAGGGGCATGGCGCGGATCCAGATGCCGGAGCGGGCGCCCCGCGACTAGTCTGCGCCATCAAACTATGAAGCGCCTGAACATCTTCACCACCGAGTTCGAGCACGACGATGACGACCCGGAGGGGTACAGCTCCGGATACGTGAAGCTCGCTGCCGCCATCGGCGGGACGACGATGGCGGGCACGATCTACGACCTCCCGCCGGGCAACAGCAACTGCCCGTTCCACTACGAGTCCGACGAGGAGTGGCTGCTGGTGCTGGAGGGGACGCTCACCGTGCGCCACGCCGACGGTGAGGACGAGCTGAGCAGAGGCGACCTCGTCTGCTTCCCGGCGGGGCCCGACGGTGTCCACAAGCTCACCAATCGAGGGACCGAGAACGTGCGGATGCTGATCGTCTCAACGGCCAACGTGCCTGCCGTGGCCGTCTATCCGGACAGCGACAAGATCGGCATATTCACCGAGGGCAGGCGGGACAACGTGATGGTCCGCCGGTCCAGCGACGTCGACTACTGGGACGGCGAGACGGCCTAGTGCCGGGTATTGAGTGCGGCGACTTTGTCGCCGCAGCAGCATGTGCTGTCAGGCGGCGGAGCCGCCGCCTAGGTGCGGCGTTCCTTTAGAGTCGCGGCCGTGGCTGAGTCCTATGACGTGATCGTGATCGGCGGCGGCCCGGGCGGTTACGTGGCCGCGATCCGCGCCGCGCAGCTGGGCAAGAAGACCGCCGTCGTCGAGATGGACAAGCCGGGCGGGCGCTGCCTGAACTACGCCTGCATCCCGGCGAAGACGATCCTGCACAGCGCCGAGCTGTACGACCACGCCAAGAACGGCGCCGAGCTCGGCATCACCGCCAAGGACGTCACCGTTGACTGGGATGCGCTGGAAAAGCGCCGGGCCGGAGTGTCCGAGACGCTCTCCAGCGGCGTCCAGATGCTCTGGAAGAAGAACAAGATCGACATGATCGCGGGCGAGGCCTCACTGACCGCCGACGCGCACGTCGCCGTCGGCGACGCGAACTATGAGGCGGGCACGGTGGTCCTCGCGACCGGATCGGTCGCGCTCGCGATCCCGGGAGTCGAGTTCTCCGACCGCGTGGTCGACACGTGGGGCGCCTGGTCCCTGCCCGAGCAACCGAAGGCGATCGCCGTCGTCGGTGCCGGCGCCTCGGGCGCCGAGATCGCATCCGCCTACGGGCGTTTCGGAACCGAGGTGACGCTGATCGAGATGCTCGACCAGATCCTCCCGGCCGAGGACAAGGACATGGCGCGGGTCGTCGAGCGGACCTTCAAGAAGCAGGGCATCGCGGTTTCAACGGGCACTCCGGTTGAGTCGGTCGAAGCCGGCAAGAAATCGGTGAAGGTCAAGTACGGCGACACCGAGATCGAGGTCGACTACCTCTGCATCGCCGGGGGGCGGGCTCCCGACACGGAGGCGCTCAACCTCGACGCCGCCGGCGTCAAGACGACGGACGGCGGCAAGATCGAGGTCGACGACTACCAGCGGACCTCGAACCCGAAGGTCTACGCCATCGGCGACCTCGTCGGCCGCAAGGCGCTGGCGCACAAGGCGTCAGAGGAGGGAGTCGTCGCCGTTGAGCACGCGGCGGGTGTCGAGACCCATCCGGTCGACGAGAACCTCGTCGCCGGGGCGACCTTCTGCCAGCCGCAGGTGGCTAGCGTCGGCCTCACGGAGGCGCAGGCCAAGGAGGCCGGCCACGACGTCAAGATCGGCAAGCAGAAGCTCGGCGGCGTCGGGGCGGCGCCCATCTACGACGATCGAGATGGGCTGGTGAAGCTGGTCGTCGACTCCGAGTACGGGGAGATCCTCGGCGCGCACATCGTCGGTAACCGGGCCTGCGACATGATCCCCGAGCTCGTCAACACGATGGCGCTCGAGGGCGGCTACCAGGAGCTCGCGCGGATCGTCCACCCGCACCCGACGATGTCGGAGGCAGTCCTCGACGCAGCCCGGGCGGTGGACGGCTGGCCCATCCACGCCTAGCGGCGAGCCGAACTCTCAGCCGCCGCTCTTGCTGGTGCTGTGCGCGCCGGTGATCTGCAGGTTCGCCTTGTCGCCGCTGACGCTCGTGACCTTGATGTCGTAGGTGCCCGTGTTGCCGTTGGTCAGCACCACGTCGCACGAGAAGGTCGTCCCCTCCTTCGCCTCGACGTCGCTCGGGCAGTCGACCGACTTGGCCTTGAGCTTCTGGCTTGAGAGCTGCTTGTTCACCAGATCGACCTCGGACGACTGGTCGATGGTGGACTTGCCGCAGGCGGCGACCCCGATCAGAAGGGCAATGGCAGTGACGAACGTCAGCGAGATCTTGAGCATTGGCCAACCCTATATCGAGCCGCGGGCGGATCTTCCGGAGTCGTATCGTGGCGGCATGGGCGACGTCGTCAACCCCTACGTCCTTCCCGATGACCTCCCCGTCCCGGTCGACGACGGCGCCGCCGACCACCTTGACGGAGCGGAGATTCCGGCGCTCTCCCTGCCCGCCACATCGGGAGACGCGTTGGACCTGAGCGAAGCGGCCCGCGGCACGCTCGTCCTCTACGTCTATCCGCGCACCGGCCGCCCCGGCGAGCCCCTGCCAGAGGGCTGGGACGACATCCCGGGCGCCCGGGGGTGCACACCGCAGTCGTGTGCCTTCCGAGACCACTTCGGCGAGCTGCGTGCCCTGGGTGCGGACGTGCTGGGGATGAGCGCCCAGCCGCTCCCCGACCAGGTCGAGTTCGCGGAGCGGGTCGAGCTCCCGTATCCGATCCTGAGCGACCCCGACCTGGCGCTCGCGGATGCCCTGGCCCTTCCCACCTTCGAGGTTGCCGGGATGCGTCTCTACCGGCGGCTGACGCTGATTGCGCGCGCCGGGCGCGTCGTCAAGGCCTTCTACCCGGTGTTCCCGCCGGACCGGAACGCCGCCGACGTCGTGGCCTGGCTCCAGGGATCGAAGCCTGCGTGAGCGAGCGGGCGGTCTTCTACTACGACTTCGGCTCGCCGTACGCCTACCTGGCGGCCGAGCGGATCGCGGGCCTATTCGCCGAATCCGGGGCCGAGCCGCCCGAGTGGCAGCCCATCCTGCTCGGCGCCCTGTTCAAGCGGTTCGACCGCGACTCGTGGGGCAACGGACCCGGCAGGGAGGAGGGCATGCGCACCTGCGAGGCCCGCGCGGAGGACTACGGGCTCCCCCCGATTCGCTGGCCCGACCCGTGGCCGCCGAACTCTCTGTTCGCGATGCGAGCGGCCACCTTCGCGAAGGAGATCGGACGCACCGTGTCGTTCTCGCTCGCGGCCTTTCGCCAGGCGTTCGCCGCCGGGCGTGACCTCGGTGATCGCGACAACGTCCTGATCGCCGCGGCGGCGGCCGAGATCCACCCCCGCGCGCTGGTCGCGGCCGCGGAGCGCGACTCGCTCAAGAGCGCGCTGCGAGAGGCAACGGACCGCGCGGGGGACCGCGGCGTCCGCGGCGTCCCGGCCGTGGTCGTGAACGGAGATGTCTATTGGGGCGACGACCGCCTCGAGGAGGCGGCCAAGGCCGCCGCTCGACTCTGAGGAGGGTTGAGTTATCGTGAGCAGCGGTGGCAAAAGAGCGCACGGAGACGGCTGAACCCGAGGCAGCTCAGGCGTCGCCCGCGACAGCGGCCGGCGACGGGAAGGGGACTGCCGCTCACGCGCTTCCGGACGAGGAGACCTGCCGGGAGCTTCTCGAGACGATGGCGCTCATTCGCCGCTTCGAGGAGGAGGCGGGGCGCCAGTACCAGCAGGCGAAGGCCGGCGGGTTCCTCCACCTCGCGATCGGGGAGGAGGCGACAATCGTCGGGACGACCTCCGTCATGCGGCCGGAGGACTACCTGATCGGGACCTATCGCACCCACGGGCACGCGATCGCCCGCGGCACCGATCCGAAGAACGTCATGGCCGAGCTGTTCGGCCGGGAGGACGGCTGCTCGCGCGGCCGCGGCGGCTCGATGCACATCTTCGACCTGGAGCGCCGGTTCATGGGCGGCTACGGAATCGTCGGCGGCAACCTGCCGATCGCCGCCGGGCTCGCCCTGGCCTCGGACTACCGGGGCGACGACGCGGTGACGGTCTGCATGTTCGGCGACGGCGCGTCGAACAGCGGCAACTTCGGTGAGACGATGAACCTTGCCGCCCTCTGGAAGCTGCCGGTGGTCTTCCTGGTCGAGAACAACCTCTACGGGATGGGAACGTCGATCGAGCGCCACTCCGCGGTCACCGACCTCTCTCGGAAGGCAGAGGGCCTCGGCGTCCCGGGCGTTCGGGTCGACGGGATGGACGTGCTCGCCGTCCGCGAGACGGTCTCCGAGCACATCCGGCGGGCCCGCGAGGACCGTCAGCCCACCCTGGTGGAAGCCTTCACCTACCGCTTCCGCGGCCACTCAGCCGCCGACCCCGAGGTCTACCGCACCAAGGAGGAGGTGGAGGAGTGGCGCAAGAAGGATCCGATCACGGTGTTCCGGGATCGGCTCCTCGCGGACGGGGTCATCTCCGAGGACGAGGTCGGCCAGATGCGCGAGCGCATCGAGCAACGGGTGGTCGACGCCGTCGCGTTCGCGGATGCCTCGCCCGAGCCACCGCTCGAATCGCTGTACGACCACCTGTACGTGGTGGGCGACCAGGTGCCGGGCTGGTACGCGGTGGACGAGCGCACGCCCGAGCCCCACCGCGGCGAGGAGGAGCGTGAGGTGGGTGCCGGCGGCGAGGCGCGCAAGCTCGCCGAGGCGGGCGCCGCCTATGCGGGGCAGACCAGCCCGAGAGGCCGCCGGCCCGCGCAGACCCTCGACGATCGCGACGCGGCCGACGCCCTCGAGGACGGGGAGGAGAGCTCCGACTGATGGCCGTCGTGCGGATGAGACAGGCGCTCAACCAGGCGCTCGCGGAGGAGATGCGGCGCGACGAGAGCGTTTTCATCATGGGCGAGGACGTCGGCGTGTTCCAAGGTGCCTTCAAGGTGACCGAGGGGCTCCTCGACGAGTTCGGCGAGAAGCGCGTGCGCGACACGCCGATCTCCGAGAACACGATCGTCGGGGCCGGCGTCGGGGCCGCGATGGCGGGCCTGCGCCCCGTGGTCGAGATCATGACCGTCAACTTCTCGCTCCTGGCCATGGACCAGATCGTCAACCACATGGCGGCGATCCCCTACATGTTCAACGGCCAGGTCCGGGTGCCCATCGTGATCCGCATGCCGGGGGGTGGGGGCCACCAGCTCGGCCCGACGCACTCGCACAGCCTCGAGGCGATGTTCCTCCACATCCCGGGTCTGCTCGTTGCCTGCCCGTCCACGCCGGCCGACGGCAAGGGCCTGCTGAAGGCGGCGATCCGCGACGACAACCCGGTCATCTTCATCGAGCACGAGACCCTCTACGGGGCGCGCGGCGAGGTTCCAGAGGGCAACGGCGACAGCCCGCTCGTCAACTTCGGCGAGGCCAAGGTTCTCCGGGACGGAACCGACGTCACCATCGTCGGGATCCTCCGGATGGTCGATGTGGCCGAGCGCGCGGCGAAGACGCTCGCGAACGAGGAGGAGATCGAGGCGGAGGTGATCGACCCGCGGACGCTGCGGCCCCTGGACCTCGACACGATCCTCGACTCGGTGCGCAAGACCAACCACTGCGTCGTCGTCGAGGAGGGCTGGCCCCACGGCGGCGTCGGCGCCAACATCGCGACCCTGATCACGGAGCAGGCCTTCGACTACCTGGACGCGCCCGTCCAACGGGTCACCGGAGCCGACGTGCCGATGCCGTACTCGAAGCGCATGGAGCAGGCTGCGATCCCCCACTCGGAGCACGTCGTCTCTGCGGCGCTGGCCACCCTGGAGGGAAGCCTGTGACGCATCACGGAAGACCGCGAACTTCGCCGCCCCCGGACGCGGAGCGGAGGAGGTGGCGGGCATGAGTGTGGATGTCGTCATGCCGCGTTTGTCCGACTCGATGGAGGAGGGCACGATCCTCAAGTGGCTCAAGTCGCCGGGCGACGCGGTCGAGCTCGGCGAGGAGCTGGTCGAGATCGAGACCGACAAGGCGAACATGGTCTACGAGGCCGACGCCGGCGGCACCCTGATCGAGATCGTCGCCGACGAGGGTGAGACGCTTCCGATCGGCCAGGTGATCGCGCGGGTGGGTGAGCCAGGTGAGGAGCCGTCGGGCGACGGCGCCTCCGCCAAGTCGAAGACGTCGAAGAAGGCGAAGAAGTCGAGCGCCGAGGCCGAGAAGACGGCGGCCGCGCCCGCGCCGCCGGCCACGGAGGCGCCGCCCGCAGCCGCCCCAGCCGACGCCGACGGACGGGTGAAGGCCTCCCCGCTGGCCCGGCGCATCGCCGGCGACCGGGGGCTCGACCTTGCGGGCCTCGCGGGCTCAGGGCCCGGAGGGCGCATCGTGAAGGCGGACGTGGAGAAGGCGATCGCCGCGGGGCCGACCCCGGCCGCCGCTCAGGCCGCCGCGGAGCCGCCTGCTGGCGCGCCCGCCGGGCCGACCCCCGGCGCCGCCGAGCGCCCGGAGACCGCGAAGGGCAGCACGTCCTTCGAGGAGCTGACGAAGCTCCAGTCGACCGTCGCCCGGAGGATGGCCGAGTCCAAGGCGACCGCCCCCCACTTCTACCTCTCGGTGGAGGCGGACATGACCCGCGCCGTCGAGGCGCGCGCGCGTCTGAAGGCCGCATCCAGGGAGGGCGAGGTGGTGCCGTCGTTCAACGACATGGTCGTCAAGGCCTGCGCCATCGCCCTGCGCGAGCACCCGCGCGCGAACGGCGCCTACCGCGACGGCCGGCTCGAGCTCTACTCCCGAGTCAACGTCGGCGTCGCGGTGGCGGCGCAGGACGCCCTGGTCGTGCCGACGGTCTTCGACGCCGACCTGAAGGGGCTACGGCAGATCGCCAGCGAGACGCGCGCGCTGGCTCAGCGGGTCCGCGAGGGAACGATCACGCCCCCCGAGCTCTCCGGCGGCACCTTCACGGTCTCCAATCTCGGCATGTTCGGGATCCACAGCTTCGCCGCGGTGATCAATCCGCCGCAGGCCGGGATCCTCGCGGTAGGCGCGATCGCTGAGCGGCCGGTGGTCAGGGACGGGGAGATCACGATCGGCAACCTGTTGCCGATGACGTTGGCGTGCGACCACCGAATCCTCTACGGCGCCGACGGCGCCGTGTTCGTCGACCGGATCCGAAACCTGCTCGAAGAGCCGCTCGGGCTGGCGCTCTAGGGACGAGGCGCCGGCCGCTGTCGCTCAGCCGCGGAAGATCGTCACTGACTGGGCAACGGTCCGTTGGTTTCCGTCCCCGTCGCGAACGAGAAGGTTGAGGGTCGCCTTGATCTGGCCCTTCTGCTTCAGCTCGGCCACGGCGGCGGAGGAAAGCTGCACGCTCACCTGCTGCGTGGCCCCGGGTGCAACCGACGCCGCCCGGGAACCGATCGCGCGCGTGCCCTCGACGACGCGAAGCGTGCCCGACACGGTGAAGGGATTCGTATTGCGGGCGCCGATCTTGACCACGCCCGCGGGAGTCGCCTTCAGTGGCCGGGCAACGACCAGCGCCACCCGGGTGGTCGCGCCGAACGCGTCGTCGTCGATCGTCACCGTCGCCGTCCTCGCGGTGCCGAGGACCGCGCCAACCGGCGAGTCGATCGCGACCTTGAAGGTCTCACGTGGCTCCGCCGGCGGGTCGTCGACGACCGGGATCACCACGTTGGCGGAGGAGGCACCGGCCGGGATGGTCGCCGTGCCCGACTTCGAGGTGTAGTCGGACCCCGCGTGTGCCGTACCCGCGATGGTGGCGTAGTGGAAGGTCATCGACTGCGTGGTCGGCCCCGTGCGCCTCACGACGATTGTGGCCTTCCTGTCGCTCTCGAGGACCGAGTAGCTCGTGGGCGCCACCTGGACGGTCCCGGCCGCCGCGCTCACGACTCCCGCGCCGAGCTCAGAGGAGTTCCCCTGCGGTGACGTGGCGATCGCGGTGACGCAGCGGTTCGTGGGGAGGACCTGGCTCAGGGTGACGTTGAAGGCGGCATGCCCGGTCCCGTCGGTCTGGACGCTCGCCGCTCCGAGGTAGTTCGTCATGTCCGTGCCGTCGCAGGTCGGGCCGCCGGCGTAGAAGATGCGGACGGTGTAGCTCTTCGACGGGGCGCTGCTCAGATTGCCCCGCAGGGTGGCGGCACTGCCGTTTGTGAGGGCGGACGTCATGCTCGGAGAGTTCTGCGGCGAGGTGTCCGGGGTGTCATTCGGGTCGAGTAGTCCGTTCGTGAGCTGGTCGATCGGGAGGACGCCGTTCCCGAAGATCGAGTTCGCGGCGATCTGGTTCCCCCCGGTTCCGCTCAGGTCGGAGATCCCGGATCCGGACTGGTGGGCGATGACGTTCTCGTCGGCCGCGGTCGCCCCACCGATCACGTGATTGTGGGCGGCCGGGCCGAGTGCGATTCCGTCCCCGGCGTTTCCGGCCGGCGTGGTCCCATCCGCCGCGACGCCGATGTCGTTACCCGTGATG
This sequence comes from uncultured Actinomycetes bacterium, assembly GCA_963710955.1. GTDB lineage: Bacteria > Actinomycetota > Thermoleophilia > Solirubrobacterales > 70-9 > AC-56. The sequence goes on from CAVQCK010000008.1 coordinate 467,835, forward strand.
CTCACGCCCGTCCCGTCGCTCGAGATCCCGCTGCCCGTGTTCCCCGAGATCAGGTTGCCGGCCCCGGCCGCCGATCCGCCGATGGTTGCGTGCGTCTCGGCGCCCGTCGGGCCGGGCTCGATCCGGATGCCGTCCTGTGCGTTGGCGAGCTGCGCGGCCCCGGCGGCGTTCAGGCCGATCGTGTTGCCGCGAACCGTCGAGCTCTGCGTCAGGTCGGAGCCATCGAGGATCACGCCGGAACCGTCGTTACCCGAGATCACGTTGCCCGTACCTGCGGCGGTCCCTCCAATCGTCACCGCCTCCCGGGCGAGGATGCCGGCTCCGCTGGGAGCCACCCCGTTGGGCAGCGCCGAGCTTCCCGTGGCGTCGGTGCCGATCTTGTTCGCCTGGACGATCGCGCCATTGCCGCCGGTGTCCACCTCGACCCCATAGCCCGAATTTCCGCTGATCAGGTTCCCGGCCGGTGAGTTGACCCCGGTGACGCCGATCCGGTTGTTGGCGCCCGTCACGTAGATCCCGTCCTGGGCGTTCGGAACCGCGCTGGTTCCCGATGCGTCGGTGCCGATCCTGTTGCCGATGACCTGGGTCGTCGTCGTCGCGAGCGAGACGCCGTGTGCGCCGTTGCCGGAGATCACGTTCCCCGCGCCGGCGACGGTGCCCCCGATCACGACCCCGCTCGGAGCCCCCTGAACCTCGACACCGCTCGCGCCGTTACCGAGCGCGACTGTCCTGCTGGTATCGAGCCCGATCGTGTTGCCGGCAACCGTCGCGTTGCTCGCACTGACGCGAACGCCCGGCCCCGTGTTGCCGGACAGCACGTTGCCCTGGCCCGCTGCGGAGCCGCCCACAGTGGTGCCCGGCGCCGTGGCCTCCACCAGCACGCCGCCGCTCGTATTCGGCAGCGCCGCTGCCCCGGTGCCGTCGGTGCCGATCTGGTTGGACCTGATCAGATGCTTGTTGGCCGCCGTCCCACCGGCCACATCGATCCCCCAGTCTCCATTGCCGGAGACCACGTTTGGGGATGCCGCGCTGCCGATCTGATGGCCGGCGCCGTTGACCAGGATGCCGCTGGCGCCGTTCGGCTGCGCGACCGAGCCGCTCGAGTCGACGCCGATCGTGTTCCCGATCACGCTGGCGCTGGTCGTCCCGGCAGCGAGTGAGAGACCGGCCCCCGCGTTGCCCGAGAGCGTGTTGTTCTCGATCGCGGTGCCCGTGCCGCTCGTGACGTCGATGCCGTCGCCCGGAAAGTTCTGGACCGTCAGCCCGGCGACCTGGCTGTTGCTGGAACCGACACCGAACCGGAGCCCGGACTCGGTCCCGCTGAGCGAGCTGCCGTCCAGCGTGACCAGGTTGCCGCCGTCGATCCCGAGCTGACCGGTGCTCGCCGGCAACTCGGAGAGCGGCGAGATGGTGCCCTCGCCGGCGCCCACGAAGTCAATGGTGTCGGCACCCGGCGAGTCGTTGGCCTGCGTGATCGCCTCCCGAAGCGAGCCGGCATCCGAGTCGGCGGTTGTCGAAACGCTGAAAAGGGTGGCGTTCGCGGCCGATGGGACGAGAAAGGCGGCGAGAGTCGTGAGCATCGCCACGACATGCCATCGAGACGCTCGGGTGCCGGTCATTGGCCTCATACGTCGAGTAAACCCACCGCAGGGACGAAGAACATCCGTACCGACCCCCAGTCCCGGGGGGCGGGCAATTACGGAGAGCCCCGCTTGGGGCAGGTGACTCGGACCGAGACGCGCCGTCCGCCGAAGGACCGACCCCAGAACATCGACTGACCCACGTGCTTCGGCGCGCCCGGGAAGTGGAGCACGGGGTCGGCCCCGTTGTTGATGAGCAGGTACGCGTCGTGCAAGGAGTAGCGGAAGAAGACCTCGATGTGCTCGGTGTAGTGAGCCGTGAAGTAACGGCCCTTGCAGCCGAGCGGGCCCGAGTAGGTGAGCTGCGGAGCGTCCGGGAAGCTCGCCGAGATGTGGCCCGACTGGGTGACCGAGAACGTGGTCCCGTCGATGGTGAACGCCGCCGAGTCCCCGTGCGACGACGGGAACTTCATCTTGGGGATCTTCGGGATCGTGATTCCCGCCCCGCAGGCGCTCAGCGCAAGGGCCGACAGGAGCATGGCGACGGCCAGGGCGATGCCGGCCCGGCTCCTCCGTGAGCTGATGGTTCGTCGATCCGTCATGCGCGTGTGTCCGGAATCCGACCGTATCTCAGACGACGCACTTGCGCCGTCGCGTGGCGAATGTAGAATCGGGTACTGATTGGTACATAGGGGTTGCGAGGAGGAACCCTCGCGCCCTGGTCCGTAGGAGCCGCGATCGGAGATCCCGAGAACGGCGACAACGGCCCGGCAGACGGAGATCCCGTTGCGGGGCCTGAGCGAAAGGCGGACGGGATATGGAGACAACGGACGCGGGCGTCGTCGCGCGTGGTCGCGTACGCGAACTCGCTGATGCGGCCTTGACCAGGGAGGATCGCGCCAGCCTCTTTCGGTTCATGGTGATGATGCGCACCTCGGAGGAGCGCGCGCTCACCCTCTACAAGCAGGGCAAGGTCCCTGGCTCCTTCTACGACGGGCGCGGCCAGGAGGCGATCTCCGTGGGCGCGGCCTTCGTGCTGCGGCCGGAGGACCGGACCTGCATCCTCCACCGCGACCTCGGAGCGCACCTCGTCCGCGGCGTGACCCCGGACCGGTATCTCGCGAACTACATGGGCCGTGCCACGGGAGTCACCGGCGGCAAGGACGGCAACATGCACTTCGGGGACCGCCGGCTGGGTGCCGTAGGGATGGTCTCGATGCTTCCCGACATGGCGCTCGTCGCCACCGGGATGGCGCTGGCGTTCAAGATGCGCCGCGAGCCGCGCGTCGCGATGACCTTCTTCGGCGAGGGGTCGACGGCGAACGGCCAGTGGCACGAGGCGATGAACTTCGCCGGCATCCACCGGCTGCCAGTCGTCTTCTTGCTCGAGAACAACCGCTTCGCCTACTCGACGCCGAACGACCTCGAGTTCGCGGTGGACCCCGTCCAGCGCGCCCACGCCTACGGGTTCGCTGGCGTGAACATCGACGGCAACGACGTCGAGGACGTGTTCGAGGCCGCGCGTGAGGCGGTCGATCTGGCGCGGGCAGGAGGAGGCCCCACGCTGATCGAGTGCCAGACGATGCGGATGCACGGCCACGGCGCCCACGACGACATGCGCTACGTGCCCTCCGAGCTGCGTGCGGAGTGGGAGCGGCGCGACCCCATCGATCAATATGCCGAGCGCCTCACCTCGGACTACGGGTTCTCGTCCGGCGAGGTCGAGGAGATCCAGTCCGAGGTGCGCTCCTACGTCGACGAGTGCGCTGCCAAGGCGCTCGCGTCGCCGATGCCCGATCCAGAGCTGGCGCCGACCGGTGTGTTCGCCGAGGGCTCCGAGGCTCTGGGCGACGGCAACGCGCCCTGGTCACAGGCGTCGCACAGCCGCAACGGCAACGGCGCGACCCCGGTCTCCAGGAGGGCAGCATGAGTGGGCTATCCGAAGCCCGTCCCTCCACGTACCCGGCCGAACCGGACGCGGAAGCGGAGGATTCGGCCGGAATTGGTTCGAAGCGCCTGATGACCTATCTCGAGGCGATCTCGGACGCCCTGCGGCAGGAGATGCGCCGCGACGAGACGGTCTTCTGTCTGGGCGAGGACATCGGTGCGTTCGGCGGCGCGTTCAAGGTGACAGACGGCTTTGTCGAGGAATTCGGGGCCGATCGGTGTCTCGATGCTCCGCTCGCGGAGAACGCGATCATCGGGACCGCGGTGGGCGCCGCCGTCGAGGGGCTCCGGCCCGTCTGTGAGATGCAGTTCGCGGACTTCATCGCGTGCGGGTTCGACCAGCTCGTCAACGTCGCGGCCAAGCTCCACTACCGACAGGGCATCGCCGTGCCGATGGTGGTGCGGCTGCCGTCCGGAGGCGGCTTCTCGGGCGGACCGTTCCACTCGCAGAACCCCGAGGCCTGGTTCCTCCAGGCGCCCGGCCTGAAGGTGGTGGCCCCGGCGACGGCGTCGGACGCGAAGGGGCTTCTGGTCAGCGCGATCAGGGATCCGAACCCGGTCTGCTATCTCGAGCACAAGGGCCTCTATCGGCACGTGAAGGACGAGGTGCCGGAAGGCGAGCACGCCATCCCACTCGGGCAGGCGCGGATCGCGCGCGAGGGAGGCGAATTGACCGTGATCGCCTACGGGTCGAGCGTCCACCTGGCGCTGAGCGCCGCCGAGGAGCTCGACGAGGACATCGAGGTTCTCGACCTGCGAAGCCTCTGCCCGCTCGATCGCGAGGCTGTGCTCGCAAGCGTGCGCAAGACCGGCAAGGCGTTGGTCGCGCACGAGGCGACGCGCTCGTGCGGGGTCGGCGCCGAGGTCGCGGCGCTCATCACCGAGCACGCCTTCGAGGACCTGGACGCGCCGGTCCGGCGGCTCACCGCCCCCGACGTCCCGATCCCGTTCAGCCCGCCGCTGGAGCAGGCGACCCTGCCCCAGCTCCAAGACATGAAGGAGGCATGCCGTGCCCTCCTCGAGTACTGAAACTGGCTCGCAGCTCGCTCAAGTGACCATGCCGCAGATGGGGGTCTCCGTCGCTGAGGGGACCATCGTCGAGTGGCGCAAGCGGCCCGGCGACTGGGTGGAGGTCGACGAACCGGTCTGCGACGTCACCACCGACAAGATCGACGTCGAGATCCCGTCGCCGGCCGCCGGCCGGCTCGACCGCATCCTGGTCGAGCCGGGCACGACGGTCGCGGTGGGAACGCTTCTCGCCGAGATCAACGCCGAGGCGCGTCCCGGCGAGGCGCACCCCGACGAGCACAACGGCAGGCAGCCGCAGGGAGGTGAGCAGCCCGCGCCCTCCGCGGTCGAGGCGGCGGAGGAGGACGGCGATCGCTCCACCTTCTACTCGCCCGTGGTCCGGCGGATCGCGGACAAGCACGGCGTCGACCTCGCCCAGGTGAGCGGCACGGGGATCGGCGGTCGCGTACGGAAGAAGGACGTTCTCGCATACATCGAGGCTCGCGAAGGCGCTCCGGCCGAGACCCCGGAGCCCGCCCTTCACATCGAGTCCCCCTATCGACCGGAGGAGGTGGACGCGCCGCGGCCGAGCGAGGCCGGGGGCGAGGCAGCCCCAGCTGCATCGGCCGGCGCGCCGCCTCCGACGGTCGATGAGCTGTTCGGCCCAACGCGCGCCGAGCCGATGTCCCCCATGCGCCAGGCCATCGCCCGGCACATGACGGACAGCCGGCGCACGGCAGCTCACTGCACGACGATCGTGGAGGCGGACTTCACCCGGGTCGCCGCCCGGCGGTCCGCGGAGCGCGACGCGATGCGCAGGCGCGGGGTCCACCTCACTTATCTGGCGTTCGTCGCGCTGGCGACGGTCGAGGCGCTGCAGCGACACCCGCGGCTGAACGCCTCGGTCCGCGAGGACGAGATCGTCTACCACGAGGACGTCAACCTCGGCATCGCGGTCGCCCTGGACGACGGCCTCGTGGTGCCGGTGATCCGTCAGGCCCAGCGGCTGAGCCTCGAGGGCATGGCGGCGGCGATTGCCGACGTCGCGCAGCGGGCGCGGGACCGCGGCCTCCAGCCCGACGAGGTCCACGGCGGGACCTTCACGATCACCAACCCGGGGCAGTTCGGGGCCGTTCTCGCCACCCCGATCATCAACCAGCCTCAGGTGGCGATCCTCGACCTCGAGGCGATCGTGAAACGACCGGTCGTAGTGTCGAGTACCGCCGCGACGGCCGACACGAAGCAGAGCGATCGCGGCGATGAGTTCGACTCGATCGCGATTCACCCGATGGCCTACCTCTGCATGTCCTGGGACCACCGCGCGCTGGACGGAGCCGACGCGGCCCGGTTCCTCGGGGAAGTGAAGGCTCGCCTGGAGGATTGGGAGGGCGCGCAGTGAGCGCGGTCGCCGCAAAACGGGCGACGGGCACCGCGCCGGGAGCCGCGGTGCCTCCCTCTCGATCCCCAACCTCCTCGGTGCCGCCGGTCCCGCTCGAGCACGAGGACCTGGTGCTGCATCGAGGGACGCGCAGCGGGCGATACGTGATCCTCGCGATCCACTCGACCGCGCTCGGCCCGGCGCTGGGCGGGGTCCGCCTGTGGCACTACCCGGCGACGACCGACGGGATCCGCGACGCGCTGCGTCTCGCGGGGGGCATGACGCTCAAGGCCGCTGCCGCAGGCCTAGCCCTCGGCGGCGGCAAGGGCGTGATCTGCGGTCCCAACCGGGCCCCGACCGGCCGCGAGCGCCGCGACCTGCTGCTGGACTTCGGCGACCTGGTCGAGTCGATGGAGGGCCGCTACATCACCGCGGAGGACGTCGGCATCTCGCCGCCCGACCTCGTGGCGATCCGCGAGCGGACCGAGCACGTCGCCGGTCTCCCGGCCGACCACGGCGGATCGGGTGACCCCAGCCCGTACACGGCCATCGGCGTCGAGGCCGCGATGCGCGCCTGCGCGCAAGCGCGCTTCGGCTCCCCGCAGCTGTCAGGGCGCCGGATCGTGATCGCGGGCATGGGCCACGTAGGCGCGAAGCTCGCACGGCGGCTCGTAGAGCACGGCGCGGACCTCGCCGTCTCCGACATCGACCCCGCGAAGCGGGAGGTGGCCCGGGAGCTGGGGGCCGAATGGCTCGAGCCCACCCAGGAGCTGGTCGCCGAGTGCGACATCCTCGCGCCCTGCGCCCTGGGAGGGGCGATCGACGCGGCGAACCTGCCGCTGCTGCGCTGCGAGATCGTCTGCGGCTGCGCCAACAACCAGCTGGCCGATGACAGCCTCGCGAACGAGCTGGACGAGCGCGGCATCCTCTACGCGCCCGACTTCGTCGTGAACGCGGGCGGACTGATCCACGTCTACCGGGAGATCCGCGGCTACAGCGAGGCACACGCGCGGGAGCTGGCGCTGGGGATCGAGGTCAACCTCGACGGCATCTTCGCGGTCTCGGCCGAGGACTCGGTCACGCCCCTGGAGGCGGCGCGGGCGATCGCCCTCGAGCGCCTCGCCAATGCTCGGCTCGAGCGCACCGCCGTCGCGTGAAAGACTGACAAACCAATGACCGCACCAGCCAGTTTCGGGGCTAGGGCCCCTCACCACCACACCAATGACCGCACCAGCCAGTTTCGGGGCTAGGGCCCCTCACCACCACACCAATGACCGCACCAGCCAGTTTCGGGGCTAAAGGCCCTCATCAGCGAACTTATGCGTGAAGTCTGGACCGTCCGCCTCGGGCTCGTCCCCTACGAGGACGCCCGCCGGCTGCAGAGGGAGATCGAAGGAGCCCGTCACGACGGGCGCATTCCCGACGTGCTCCTCCTGCTCGAGCATCCGCCCGTCTACACGAAGGGTCGTCGCTCCACCCCGGACGAGCTGCCGATGGGTGAGGACTGGTACCGCAGGCAGGGCATCGACGTGGTCGAGACCGATCGCGGCGGCCGGGTCACCTACCACGGGCCGGGGCAGCTGGTCGGCTATCCGATCGTGAGTCTTCGTCCCTACCGCGACGACGTCCATGAATACATTCGCCGCATGGAACAGATGATCATCACCTCGCTTCGGGACTGGGAAGTAGAGGCCGGCCTCGTCGATGGGTTGACCGGCGTCTGGACGCCGGATCGGCGCAAGATCGGCTCGATCGGGGTACACGTCAGCCGCGGGATCACGACTCACGGCTTCGCCATCAACGTCAACAACGACCTGCAGCCGTTCGAGTGGATCGTCCCGTGCGGGATCGAGTCCTGCCGGATGAGCTCGCTTTCGCGTGAGCTCAGCGGCGAGCAGGAGTTCGACGCGTTCTCGACGACGGTTCGGGACCGCTTCGGCGAGATCTACGGGGGGGCGCCGCGGGAAGCATCGGCCGAGGAGCTCGAGGAGCGGCTCGGCGAGTCGCTGGCGCTAGCGTAAGGCGGGCATGGAGTCCGGAGCCCTTCACGTCACTCGCTCGCGCGCCAAGCCCGGCGGCATGACCGTCGCCGAGGGGCGGCCCTTCCGGGAGCGAAAGCCACCCTGGCTGAAGGTCCCGGCGCCCGGCGGGCCTACATACCGGCGGCTGAAGTCGACGATCCAGGCCGAGAACCTGCACACGGTCTGCGAGGAGGCCAACTGCCCGAACGTGGGCGAGTGCTGGGAGCGCGGGACGGCCACCTTCATGATCCTCGGCGACGTCTGCACGCGGCGCTGCGGCTTCTGCAACGTCCAGACGGGCAAGCCGACCTGGAACGATCCGCTGGAGCCGATGCGGGTGGCGAACCAGGTGCGCCAGATGGGCCTGCGGCACGCCGTCGTCACCTCGGTTGACCGCGACGACCTCCCCGACTATGGCGCCGGCGCGTTCGTCGGCGTGATCCGCTCGATCAGGATGCTCGCCCCCGGCTGCAAGGTCGAGGTCCTCACCCCCGACTTCCGCGGGCAGGAGATGCCGCTCGCCAAGGTGGTCCACGAGCGGCCGGACGTCTTCAATCACAACGTCGAGACGGTGCCGCGCCTGTACCCGCAGGCTCGGCGCGGGTCGGACTTCATGCGGTCCGCCCGCGTCCTGCGGCTGGCGAAGGAGATGGGTGGCGACGGTGTGGTCACGAAGTCAGGCCTGATGGTCGGGCTCGGCGAGACCTTCGACGAGATGGTCGAGGCGTTCGCGATCCTGCGCGAGCACCGCGTCCAGATCCTCACGGTCGGCCAGTACCTGCGGCCCACCGAGCAGCACCTGCCGGTCGTCCGTTACTGGCACCCGGACGAGTTCGAGGCGCTCAGGGACGCCGCCTATGAGCTCGGCTTCGAGTCGGTAGCGTCAGGGCCGCTCGTGCGCAGCTCCTACCACGCGGACGAGAGCGCCCGCGAGGTCGCCGAGCGGAGGCGCACCGCGGCCTAGCTCCGCGCCGCCTGCTCGCCTGGCTCGACGACCTCGCTCTGTCGCTCTAGTGGTCTACTGCGAGTGGACCGTGTCGCTGAAACCGGCGGCGCAGCCCGGCTTCTTCGGGGCCTTCGCGTAGAACTTCCCGGACTTGTTGGTGTTGATCGACCACATCGAGTCGGGTCCGTTCGGCTGCGCGATGTCGGTGCCGATCTTGGTGTCGTCGCGCGGCCTCTGCTCGGATCCCTTCTGCTTGTAGAGGATCACCTTGCGACCCGCCTCGCAGTTCTGCTTCTTCGAGTGCACATAACCGAAGAACCCGCCTTGCTGGGCCTGGATCGTGACCTTCGTCTTGGCGCCGCTCGCGACGGCGATCCCGGCGAATACGAGCGCCCCACACATGGCCACCGCGAGCACCGCTGCGATCAGTTTTCTTGCCTTCAAAGCTTCTCCTCGTTTCCTATCGCTTGCATGACGACACTAGCCCACCGCGGGCCGGGAGCAAGAAGGTTTTAGAAACGAAACGGCGCGGCTCCACGCCACCACGTGGCCGGAGCCGCGCCGAATCCGACGGCTAGAGCTTGATCGTCTCGCTGCGGCCCGCCTCGCACCCGCTGGACTTCCGGGCAACTGCGTAGAACTTGCCCTTCTTGAAGCCGGAGTTACCGATGCTCCAGACGCCCTTGTTCCCCTGCTTCTCGGACGTGTCGGAGCCGATCTTCTTGTCGGCTGACGGATCCTGCCTCTTGCCCTTCTGCTTGTAGACGACCACCTTGCGGCCGAACTGGCACTTGGCCCTCTCGCTCAGGACCTTGCCATGGAAGTCGCCGTTCGGGCCCTTGATCGTGACGCCGGTGTTCGCGCCGGCGAAGGCCATGCTGGCCATAACCAGTGCGCCGAGCACGACGGCTGCCACGAGCCCTGCCGAGAGCTTTCTCATACTCAAGTACTCCCCCTTTGACGGGTGTTTGTTTCCCCTCGGAATTCGTTCCGAGGCGCTCGCGACAGGGTAGACGAGGCCATTGGGTCCCGCTGGACGCCCGTTCCAGCAAGGCGCCGCGGCGCAGGCCCATAGGCTTCGCGCGCTTTGATCCCCATCAAGGACAACATCCCGACGCTGCGGTTCCCCGTCGTGACCGTCGCGCTGATCGTGCTCAACGTCGCGGTGTTCGTGTGGCAGCTGACGCAGTCCACCGACCCCGGTTCGAGCACCTCGCCGCACATCTCAACCGTCTCCCAGCGGGACGAGACCACACTCGAATACGGGGCGATCCCCTACCGGCTGACGCACCCGGGCAAGGACTGCGCCGTCGGTCAGGTGTCGAGCGAGCCGGGCTCGGCCCAAGCCTCGCTACAGGTGGTCTGCCAGGGCACCTCCGACTACAGAGAGGCTCAGAGCCTGCCCGACTTCGCCCCGCTCGACTCCCCGCCGTGGTGGGTGACCGTGTTCACGTCGATGTTCCTGCACGGGGGCTTCCTCCACATCGCCTTCAACATGCTGTTCCTGTGGATCTTCGGCAACAACGTCGAGGACTCGATGGGCAGGCCGCGCTTCCTGCTCTTCTACCTGCTGGCCGGGGTGATCGCCGCGTACACGCAGGCGCTGCTGACCGCTGGCTCGACCGTGCCGACGATCGGGGCGAGCGGCGCCATTGCGGGCGTGCTGGGTGGGTACCTGCTGCTGTACCCGCGGGCGCGGGTCCTTTCGGTCCTGCTCATCATCTTCTTCGTGACGATCATCGAGATCCCGGCGTCCATACTCCTCGCGATCTGGTTCTTGCTCCAGTTCGTCCCGGCTCTGGGACAGGTCACCACCAGCGTCGCCGGAAGCGAGGGCATCGCATACTGGGCGCATGTCGGGGGCTTCGTCTTCGGGCTCGCAGCCATCAAGCTGTTCGCGAGCCGGTACCGAGCCAAGGAACTCGAGTCGAGCGGGTTCGCGTAGGCAGATGAGGCGCTCAGGGTCCAGGGACGGGGAAACCCGGCATGCGTGAGACGCTCCTCTGGGTGGCGCTCGCCTTCTGCCTGCTGTTCGGCGGGTTGACGGCCTCGGTGGCCGCCGCGTCTGGAATCGACATCTTCACCGTCGCGTCGTTCGCGATCGTGCTGATGATCATGCTCGCGGTGCTCGGGGCGCTCCGGAACCCGCCCCGCCGCTAACCGGGAGCTCCGCCGCCCCGGCGCGGTAGAACCTGTGCTGGATGAAGGCCTGGGTGGCGACGGGATTGGTCCTCCTCGTGACGGGGGCCGTGGTGGCGGTTCTGCTCGTCGATCCCGACCTGTGGCGCTCGGAGGGGAGCTCGGCCACGCCTGCCACGGTTCGCGTCGCCCCCCGCGGTCACGCGCAGGCCGGAGAGCCTCAGGCGCGCGACCCGCGACCGAAGTCGCCCTACGCGTTGAGGACGGCGCCGCGGCACATGCCGGTGAACGTCCGGTTCGCGCCGTCCAAGGAACCGCGGGCGGGACTCCTCTTCAACGTCCACACCGGGCGGATTCTCTGGGAGCACGACCCGGGCCGCCGGCTCCCCATCGCGAGCCTGACGAAGATGATGACCGCGCTCATCATCGCCAGCCGCCACAAGCCGAGCGAGCGGGTGCTGATCACGCCCCAGGCGCTCGCGTACGAGGGCTCGGGGGTCGGTGTCCTCCCGAAGGGGAAGAAGGTCTCCCTCAGGGACCTGTTCTACGGCCTGCTGCTCGTGTCCGGCAACGACGCGGCGATCGCCCTGGCCCAGCACGACTCGCGCACGGTGGGCGGCTTCGTCAGGCGGATGAACCAGTGGCGGAGCCGCATGGGCCTTCGGTGCACGCACTTCTCGACCCCCAGCGGCATCCTCGACCAGCGCAACTACTCGTGCCCGCGCGACCTCGCGGTGCTCGCGCGCGCCGACCTGGCGAACCCGTGGATCCGGCGGGTCGTGGCGACGCGGGAGGTCCGCTTTCCGTTCCCGGTCAAGGGCCACTACCTGGACCTCTACAACAACAACCCGTTCATCATCGAAGGCATGAAGGGCATCACCGGCCTCAAGACCGGCTACACCGACGCGGCGGGGCGTTGCTACGTGACCACGCAGCGGATCGATGGGCACGAGCTCGGCGTCGTGCTGCTCAACACGCCCAACCCGCTCGACCAGGTCCCGGCGCTGCTGCATGCAGGCGCCAAGGCCGAGGCTCGGCTCGGCGGACGCGCCGGCTGAGCCCGGCGCGCGGGCTCAGCCGCTGCGAGCAGTCCGACCTACGGCGTGAAGTCGGAGGAGTGGCACGGGTCGCCGTTGCAGACGTCGACCACCTTGCCCCCGGGCTGCAGGAAGTCCGAGATCTGCGTGCGGGCCTCCGGCGTGTGCCGCGGGTCCTCGTGCGGGTCGAGGTTGATCGGCGGCGTGTCGCTCTCCACCGGAGCGGTGTTGGTGATCGGCGGGTCGAGCGTGTGCCCGGGGCCGCTGTCCCAAATGACCCACGTTGAGCCGCTGTACGGGAACTTCGGCACGGCCGGAACCTTGTAGAAGAGGTTCTTGTCCTGGCCGCGCGGCGGGATGTCGAGCGCCGGCTGGTAGCTCTTGGCGCCGATCGTCCGCGCCTCGACGGCGGCCGCGTACTGGCTGACCTGGAAGTCGCCGTACGCGGTCTGCATGAGCACCTGGTGGGTCGGCGTCTTGGGCAACGGGTCGGACGTCATGCGCGTCGCGTATCCGTCCGGCTCGCCGCGGTCCCAGAGCTGCTGCATCAGGTCCAGCAGCAGCGGATGGATCGACGTGTCCGAGTATCCCCCGCTGCCGGCCTTGCCATACAAGAACAGCGAGTAGGCCGAGAAGTCGGTGCTCCGCTGGAGCAGGAGTCCACCGTAGTCCAGGCCGGTCACGCCGAGCACCGCGTGGGTGAAGTCGGGGGCGACCGCGGTCGTAATCCCGCCCATGATGCCTCCCTGGCTGTTGCCGTAGTAGTAGCCATTGGAGGTGTCGAGCAGGGATTGCCCGTTCTGCTGGAACGCGGGATCCGAGGCGAGGCCGTCGCTGGTCCTCATCAGGCGGGACAGGAACAGGGTGTTCAGGACGCCCTGCTGGAGGCGGTCGACGACCGCCGGGAACTTGTTGATATCCGACAGCGCGGAGATGTCGTACGGGACGTCTCCCGAGGACATTCCCCACCAGTCCGTCGCGCAGATGATGAAGTTGTGCTCACTGGCCAGGTCCTCCTCGGCGCTGGCCGTGATCTCGCTCCCCGAGCCCAGGAGTCCGTGACCGTAGATCGAGCCGCGCGCTGGATTCCCCGGCGTGGAGACCGTCGGGATGATGCAGTAGAAGGGCGCCTTCGCGACGTTCCCCTCGAGCTTCTTCGGGTGCGCATAGCGCCCGCTCGATGAGGCGTAGTTGAAGGTCGCACCGGGGCCGCAACCCTGGTCCTGCAGGTAGCAGGGCGCCTTGAACTGGCCGGTGATGTAGCGCGCGATACCCGGGTCCGGGTTGTCCTGGACATCGGTGACCTTGAACCGCGGCGCGTGTCCGGTGACCTCACCGTCGGCGAGGTTGTCATCCCCCAGGCCGCGGAACGCGGCATTGCGGATGTGCAGCAGGTTCTGCGTGAGGCTGGCGCGACTGCCGACCGTGAAGTCCCAGGCCATATAGAGATTTCCGCGTTTGATGCCGGCCTTCTTCAGGGCCTTGAAGATGTGCTTGTACCGCGACTTCTGCGACTTCTCGTCGGCCGGCAGCTTCTTCTTGTCACGGAGCTTCGAGAACCACTTCGGGGCCTGGAGGGTCTTGCCGTTCGCGTCCTTCAGCTTTCTCATGGCGACCGCGTACGTGTGCCCGTACTCGAGGTTCTGCCCCGGATGGATGAGGAGCGTGGTGTTGTCGGGGCCGTCGGCGTTGGAGTCGAGCTCGGCCCAGATGAGTTGGCGCTTGCCCGTCTTTTCGTCGATGACGACAATCGGCGCCTTCTTCTTGAACGCCTGCGACATGTCGGTCAGCGGCGCGGGATTCGTCTGCTGCAGCGCCTCTGGAGTGTCGAGGCCGGGAACGCGGGCGACGATCGAGCTGCCGGGGCTGAAGCCGTCGTTGCGGTCATAGGGCGTGACGTCGACCTGGTCGCCTGCCTGGTTGGTTGGCATTGCCGCCTGGGGGAGGTCGACCGCGACCCCGGTCTTGCTCGTCTTGGACTTCTTGGTGTAGAGGTTGTTCGGGAACGGGAGCAGGCAGGGCTGGCTGCTGAACGGCTGGCAATCGGCGGCGGGGGTCCCACCCTGGAGGCCGGCAAATGCGGCGGACGGCACCGCCAGGACAGCCACGAGCGCGGCGGCGATGAAACCGAGGCTCCTCCGTCCACGGCGCGACGAATCGGCCCTAGCTACATCCATGCCCATGCTGTCTCCTCTCTCACGCCGGACGTTCCCCGCCCACTCCTGGCGGGGGGCCCTGCGGCGCGTTCCGGACAAACCTATTCCATTACGAGCCGCGCGGCTGGCCGACCAACCAGGCTTGGGTTCCGGGCGTCAGGGGCGCTTGCTGTCACGCCCCGGACCGCCGAAGAGGCGATCGTGGCCGCGGTCGCCTCGGAGCACGTCGCGGCCGTGATTGCCGCAGATCAGGTCGTTGCCCCCGCGCCCATGGATCTCGTCCGCACCGCCGCGGCCGACGATCACGTCCCTGCCCGAGGTGCCCACGATGTCGTTGGCGCGCCCGGTCCCGACGATGTTCGCCCGCTTGCCGTGACAGCGCGGGCTTGGCGCAGTCGCCACCGGCGGGCTGCTGGAGGGGGGAGTGAACAGGGCCCCCGTCGCGGTGACGTTGGTGCCCTTGGTGTTCCCCAGCCACCAGAGGGCGAGCGCTCGGCCGTCCGGGTTCACCGCGACGTTCGGGCTCGGAACCAGGTCGGTGTTGAAGGAGGCCAGCGTCTTGACGTTCCCCAGCGGGCCCGCGGCGGAGAACTGGCCCGCCTGAATCACCTGCGCCTTGCCGAGGTCGACCTGCCAGACGGCCACCGAAGTGCCCTGGGCGTCGATCCCGACCTGCGGGTTGAGGCCGGGGGTTTGGCTGAGCGCCGAGACCCGGAAGACAGAGCCGGGGTCCCCGCCCGCTGGGATCGTCGAGGCCTGAACGCTCACAGGATCCGTCTTCGGCGTGTCCTGCCAGGCGAGCGAAGCGTCGCCGGCTGCGTTGACCGCAAGCTCGGCACCCGCCGAGCGGTTGGGGGCAACCGTCTGCATCGCCCCGAGCGTTCCGTCGGGAGCCACCGTCCGCGCGAAGACCTGGAGCGGATCGGGCGCGGTGCGGCCCCAGCTCACGTGGACGACGCCGGCGGCGTCGGCCTTCGCCGAGGGGCCTGACGCGGTGTCGCCCGGATCCGAGAGCTGTGCGATGCCGGGGAGCGGATCGCCGCTCGCCGAGAGGCGGACCGCCTTGATCTGCCCGAACTGGTCGTACACGACGAGGGGACGGCCATCGGGCCCAACCGCGGTGGCGACACCCACAACGCGGCCCTCGCCCGTCTTGGTGAGCGTCCGCTCGGGGCCGAGGTCGCCGTTCGCCGCGATTCGCCGCACCCTCAGCACGGAGCTGTCGTTGATCTGGTGCACCCAGGCCACGGTCGTGTTGCCGGCGGAATCGGTCGTGAGCGACGTCCCCAGCGCCCGCTCGTTCGGCTCGGACACGGTGATCACCGGGCCGAGGGTTCCGTCGGAGTTGATTCGCCTCGCCTCGAGAGCGATCTGCTGCGGTGCGACGTTCCGGTTCCAGATCACGGTGGCGCCGCCGTCCGGCGCGATCGCGATCCGCGGATTCCGCACGTCGCCATGGGTCTTCGTGAGTGTCAGGACGGGCCCAAGATTCCCGTTCGGGGCCACGGTCCGGGCGTCGATGTTCGCGTCCGACTTAGGCCCGGGCAGCGATTGCACCCAGGCGGTGAGGATCGAGCCGTCCGGCTCGACGGCGGCGGAGGGTGGATCGCCGAAGGTGAACGGCGCCGCGGGCGAGGTCAGCCCGAACGGCTTCGACCAGTCGGCGCTGGCCGGCGCCGCGGCGATGCCAAGTACAACGATCGCCGCCAGCGCGGCGGTTCCGCGCCGGAGCGCTGCAGCGCGGCGTGGTCGCGGTCCTTGCGACTCGGTGGGTCCTGAGACGCGATCCCCGTCATCCATGGCTGGGTCCTTCCCCTGCTCGTGCCGCGGTGCGAATGCGTGCGGCGGGTGTTGATGCGGGCAAGCCTACACTATTTAGAACGCTGCTCGGTAACCCGCCTATCGACGCAGCTTGACCTGCTTCAGCGCGGAGATGTTCCCGGCGTCGTCGATCGAGCGAATGGCGGCGAACAGCGGGCGGTGGCCGGCGCCGCGAATCCGGGCCTTCTGGCCGTGGCCGGGGCCGCGCGGCGTCGGCGGCTTGACCCGCCGAATGCGGTCGAGGCGCCCCTGGGTGATGCGCCGGTGCGAGACGAAGATCTCGTACCGCTTCACCGGGCCGCCGCTCACGCCGTCGTCGCCGGGAGCGCGCCAGCGGAGTGTCGCATGGCCGCGTCGAGGCATGAGGCGAAGATTGGCGGCCACGGCCGGGCGGCGCGTGTCGTTTCCGTACAGGCCGCTGTTGTGCTCGTCGTGGTGGTAGTGCCACCACGAGTCGTTTCGCGACGGCTTGCCGCCGACGCGCCACAGGAACAGCGAGCCCTCCCGGGTTCCATAGGCGAGGCGAAGCTTGCCGTTGAACTTCGGGTCGCCCACGACACCACTGAAGGAGGGCCACTGCCCGGTGAACTTCGGGAAGCCCGGGGCCTCCCCGCCGCTCGGCTCGTACGCATGGATCCACTCCGAGTCGTTGGAATCCACCACCGCTCCCCCGGTGCCGGCGCTCAGGTTGGAGACCAGGGCCGCGACGAAGAACGGGAACCCGTCCTGCAACCGAGGGAAGCTCGGCAGGAGGTCGCCGGTGGGCACGTCCCAGGCCTTCTCGTACGTCTGCGGGAGTGCGGCCGCGCTGCCGCCGAGGGCGTTCGTGAGCGAGATACCCCCGGCGCTCGACTGCACGTAGTCCGGCTTGCCGTTGCCGAGCAGGTCGCCGATCGCGCCCTGGCCGGTGAGGCTGATGGTGAGCGGGTCGCCGGGGTAGTAGGGCGGGATCGCATTGCACGACTCCGAGGGGCAGGTGGGGCTGAGGGTGCTGTACACGGAGCCGTCGCCGTTCAGCGCGACCGGTGTCCCGGTGACGCCAGAGGTCACGACGCGCAACTTGCCGGAGCCGTCGAAGTCGCCGATCGAGGGCGGCGTCGCTCCCTCCTCCACGAAATCGATCGACTGGTCGTAGCACCCGGCCAACGACGTCAGCCCGACGGGCCATCCGGGCATGTAGGGCCCTCCGGCGTGGCGGTTGCCGTCGGGCCAGATGCCATAGATCCACGAATGGTGGGACGAGTCGGTGTTGAGGCACTCCATGCTGGGGACGAAGACCTGCGGCTTGCCCGTGCCCAGGACGTCGCCGACGCTCGGCGGGAAGACCAGCTTCGTGTCGTGGATGTAGTCGTTGGGTGCGGTGCCGGCGAGGTCGGCGGCGGGGAGCTGTACCCGGACCGGCCACCCGGGGACCTTCTTGCCGCTCGGCTTCCAGGCGTACAGGTAGCCGTCGAAGGCCGACATGAGGATGTCGAGCTTGCCGTTCCCCTTCAGGTCGGAGAGAACCGGAGGCGACCAGTTCCCGCGTGAGGGCAGCCGACTGTGGTCGGACGCGGATCGCGGCGTCGGCACCGGCAGGGACGCGAAGCGGGATTGCGAGTGCACGGGGAAGTGCTTGCGGAGCTTGCCGCCCGGCCCCCAGGCGTAGACCCATGCATTGGAGGTGGTCGCGACGACGTCGAGCCGACCGTCATGGTCGAGGTCGCCGACGGCGATGCCGCTGACGGGGTCACGGGCGTTGCGCAGCTTCGGATCGCTCTCATACGACGCCGCCGGGTAGCCCTCGGGGTCGTTGGGATCGATCGCGGCAAGCTTCTTCGTGTGAACCGGGAAGCCGGGCACCTCCGTGCCGTTGGGCCGGAGCGCATGGACGACGCCGTCGTACGTGGCGAACACCAGGTCGAGCTGGTGACGCCCCTCGAGGTCCGCGTACGTCGGCGCCGCGCTCATCTCGGTGCCGATCGACTTCGGGTAGCCGGACACCAGCTTCGGGTCGTGGCGGACGTTGAAGCTGCGCCGGTCCTCAGCCTTGAGGCCGTCGCCGTCGAGCGCGCGGATCCGCAGCGTGACCGCGTACTGGTCGGGCCCGTCCGGCGGCAGGGTCGAGCCGGGCGCCTTCGACGCGTACGCGCGCGGGATCTGGCTCAGGTCGAGGGTGCCGAGGGTGCCGTGGGCGGCGCCGTGGCCCGTCGCGATCGTGTGGAAGTCCGAGTCGTTCGGGTTGTTGCCCAGCGCCCACTCCAGCTTCCACCTGACGCCCTTCGAGCCCCAGGCGCTCGGGGAGACCTGGCCGCGTATTGGGAGTGAGCTGCGCCGCTCGGGGTCGACGTAGGCGTACCAGTGCGGTGAGCTCAGCTCGGCCGTCGGCGGGACCTTTCCGGCCATGATCAGCTGCGTCGCGGCTCCTATGTTCGGGCGGCCGTATCCGTACTGGGTCGACCAGTTGGTGTGGTTCGCGTTGGTGGCGCTGCCCGGGTTGCCGGGCCACTGGTCCGGTACGCCCGGCGATTGGGTCTGCGGGATCACCGGGCTGGCGGTGTTCATCAACACCTGCTTGACCTCGTCGGGCGTCAGCCGGCGGGGAATGATTCCCTGCGCCCGCGCATTCAGCGCCGCGCTCTGCACCATCGCCAGCATCCCGGCCTGGAACGGCGTCGCCCCGGAGGTGCTGTTCCCCTCGCCGGAGAAGATGTTGTGTGTGCCGTAGCTGGTGACGTTGCTGCGGGCGCGGAACGTGCGGGTGTCGGGGCCCGAGGCGTCCTGGGTGAGGGAGTTCCCCGGCAGGACGTGGTCATAGAGCATCCCGTCGGTGTGGTCCATCGAGTCGAAGTCGTTGGAGTCGAACGAGAGCAGGACCCCCTTCCTGTTGGCGTAGTTGACCGCCTCGCGGGCGAAGCTCGAGTAGGTGTAGGAGACAACGACCGAGCTGATCACGTCGGCGCCCGCGTCGACCGCGTAGAGGAGGGCCGGCGCCAACTGGTCGTCGCGCCCGACGGCCTCTGCGCCCTGCTTGATGGGCAGCACCTCGCAGCGCCGGCAGACGCCGACCCCGGCGTAGTGGTTGTTGGCCCGCCCCGCGAGGTCGCCGATCAGGCCGGGGGCGTGGCTGTAGGCGGAGTCGTCCGTCTGCGGGTCGTTGGTGTTGCGCTGAGTGTTCCAGCCGCTCACGTCGTTGGGGTAGCCGTTGCCGTCGTTGTCGAAGCGGCCGCCCTGCGGGCACGCGCCCAGCTGCCCGGAGGTGATCTTGCAGTGGCCAAACACCGCGATCAGGTCCTCCGGCGACAGGTATGGCGTCTCGGTGCCGCCGATGTCCACCTTGTTCAGGTACTGGTGCTGGCCACCGTTCACGCAACCGCGCGTGGTGCCCTCCTCGTAACTGACGAACGGCTTTGTCCCCGCGGGGCACGACGGGTTGACCCGAGGGTCCCGCGCGTAGTCGCGGATGTCGAAGTGGCCGTTGCCGTCGAAGTCGTAGGTGCCCGCTGACTTGCCGTTCGGGCCCTCCGGGTATGGGAGCTCGCCCTTGTTCAGGTAGATGTTGTCGAGCGCGTCCTTGACCCCGTCGTTCGAGTAGTTGACGCCGCCCTCGATGTAGGCGATCAGCACGTCGGGCCGACCGAGGTTCCCCTGCGCCCAGGCACCCGTCATGTTGACGCCGGATGCGTGCTCGGGGTCGCGCGCGTTGCGGGCCCAGCAGGGCAGGCCGCCGTCGGGGTGCGGGCGGTTGGCGACCGTCCCGCCCGGCGCGAGGCAGGTGTTGCCGGTGAGCCGGCCGTAGAGGTTCCACTGCTCGTTGTCGGTGCACCCCGTGACCGGGTCCTGGGACTCGCAGGGGGCGAAGTCGGGATCGTTGGGGTACTGCGAGGCGGGAAATCCGGCACCGGGACCGGATGCCGACGCAGCCGGGGAACCGGTCGCAACGCCGACGACACTGAGGGCGATCGCACCCAGCACGAACAGCGCTCTCGACGAGCGACGGAGGCGGCCACGTGCGCTCTCGGCCACGAGCCGGAGCGTATACGCGCCAACGGGCCACGTCCAGAGCCGCGTCAGGTCACAGACTTGTTGCGCTCTTGTCTTGTTCTGTCACACCATCCGGCTTACGGTCGACGCGACCGCAAGCCGATGGCGACGACCAAGACAAAAGGCGATCTGGCGGAGCTGATGGTGGCCGCCGACCTGGCGCGACGCGGTTACCAGGTCTCATTCCCCTTCGGCGAGGACTGCGAGTACGACCTGATCGTGGACCGGAACGGCCGCCTCGAGCGCGTCCAGGTGAAGCACTCCGATTCGAAGGGCCGAGTGATCAGGGTGCAGTGTTACTCGAGCTCGCTCACGAACGGCAAGGTCAAGCACAGGAAGCCGTACACCCAGAGCACCGTGGACTGGATCGCGGTCTACGACCCGAGGACGGACCGGTGCTACTACGTGAGCAGCGACGAATTCGCCAACGGTCGGTACCAGCTGAGCCTTCGCCTCGCGGCTACGAGGAACGCACAGCAAAAGGGGGTTCACTTCGCGGAGGACTATCTCGACCTCGATCCCCCCAGATAGCGCGGGATGGAGCCAGCGGGGCTCGAACCCGCGACCTCTGGCTTGCAAAGCCAGCGCTCTCCCAACTGAGCTATGGCCCCAGGGCATCAAGTTTGGCATGGGCGCATTCGGCCCGGGTAAGAAGACCCTGTGCCGTCGCACTCACCTTGTGCGACGATGGCACTCGAGGAGATCCCGAGGAGGGAAATGGCCGACACCGAGACCGCCACGGAAGCAGTAGGCGAGCGCGAGCAGACCGACAAGTCGCCGGAGGCGGTCCAGGAGGCGCAGTCGGAGGCGGAGGCCAGGGGCGGCCCCAAGCCCGGCCAGCGCGCGGAGGTCTCCAACCTCGACATCGTCCGCCACTACTTCGAGGTGGCCTGCGACCACCTCGGGCTCGCCGAGGACCTCCGCGTCGTCTTCTGGGCCCCCTACCGGGAGGTCACGGTCCAGATCCCGGTGCGTCTACCCGACGGCAAGGTCCACGTCTACTCCGGCTACCGCATCCAGCACAACGGCGCGCGCGGCCCGTACAAGGGCGGCATCCGCTTCCACCCGGAGGTGAACATCGACGAGGTCCGCGCGCTTGCCTCGCTGATGACCTGGAAGACCGCGGTCGCCGGCGTCCCCTTCGGCGGCGCCAAGGGCGGCGTCAACTGCCCCGCCGACGAGCTCGACCCCGCCGACGTGCAGAAGATCGCGCGCTCGTTCATGGACAAGGTCGAGAAGATCCTCGGCCCCACGCGGGACATCGCCGCCCCGGACGTGAACACCAACGCGCAGGTGATGGCCTGGATGATGGACGAGTACGGAAAGCTCCACGGCCACACGCCGGCGATCGTCACCGGCAAGCCGATCGCGCTGGAGGGCTCCTACGGCCGCGAGGCGGCGACCGGCCGCGGCTGCGTCTACATGTTCCGCGAGGCCGCCCCGCACCTCGGGCTGAGCCCGGCCGACACGACCTTCGTCGTCCAGGGCTACGGCAACGTGGGCTCGTGGGCGGCGCGCATCATGCAGCAGCTCGGCGCCAAGATGGTCGGCGTCTCCGATGCGACCGGGGCGATCCGCAACGAGACGGGCATCAACGCGAACGCCCTGTACGAGCACATCCACCACGGCGGCAAGCTCATCGAGTTCGAGGGCGGGGAGCCGATGGCGGCGGCCGACCTCGTCACGATCCCGTGCGACGTCTTCATCCCGGCGGCCCTCGGCGGCATGATCCACGAGGAGAACGCCGACGACATGCAGTGCAAGGTCATCCTCGAGGGCGCGAACAGCCCCACCACCCCGGCCGCCGACGAGATCCTCCGCGAGAAGGACGTCTACATCATCCCCGACGTGATGGCCAACGCCGGCGGCGTGGTCGTCTCCTACTTCGAGTGGGTGCAGAACCTCCAGCACTTCCGCTGGGACGAGCGTGAGGTCAACGACAAGCTCGGCACGATCATGCGCCGCGCCTACCGCGAGGTCTCAGCCCGAGCCCGCGAGGAGGGCATCGACCTCCGCGAGGCCGCCTACCTGGTCGGCATCGAGCGCGTCGTCGAAGCCGCCCGCACCCGCGGATACGTCTAGCCGGCGACGCCGCCGTCACTCATTCCTAGAAGTCGAAGTCCTTTGGTTCGCCCTGCTCGAACCAGAGCTCGTCGTCCTCGGGTGCATCCCTGAGGAACTCGGGGGTGTCGGCGAGGACGTCCTCGTCTTCCTCCTCCTCGTCCTCCGCGAGGCGCTCCTCCTCGAGGTCCTGCTCCTCGAGGTGCTCCTCCTCGTGCTCCGGGGCGGGCGTCTCGATCGCGTACTCGTCGGACGGTGAAGCCTCGTCGTGGGGCTCCTCCTCCTCGTCGACGATCTCCTCGTGGAAGGGGTGCTCGACCGTGTCGAGCGACTCAATCGGGGGCTCGAGCGGCTTCGTCCCCTCCGGCGCGGCGACCGGATGCTCCTCGGAGGGCGGCTCGGCGGGAGCCGCCTCCTCGTCGAGCTGGAGGTCGAGGTCGATGTCCGGCTCGTCGCCTGACTGGTCGTAGAGCGTCGTCCCCTCCTCGGCGGGGGCCTCGGCCTCCTCGACCAGCTCCTCGTGAACCGCTGAAGGCGGCTCGTCCAGGATCTGGTGCTCCTCGGCGGCCGGCTCCTCGTGCTCGACCTCCGCGGCCGGCTCGTCCGCGTGGTCGATCAGCATCTCCTCGGACTCCTGGTCCGCGGCGATATGGGCGCCCGTGGGCTCCTCCAGCCCGGTGCCGGCCTCGCCCGTGTCCGCGGGCTCCTCGCTCGCCTCGGACGAGGGCATGAGCGTGGTCGCGTCCTCGTGGGCCGCCGGGTCCTCGAACTCGTGCTCCTCGACCGCCGCCTCCGTCGCAGCGCCGTTCGCCGACGCCGCGGGTGCCTCCTCGGACTCCGGGAAATCCGCCTCGTCCGGGCGCGTGGGAGGACCGAACGCCTCGTCCTCGAGGCGCTGCACCTCGGAATCGGCGGCGCCGTGCTGCCGAATGAGGTCTAGGTGCTCGCGAATCGCGTCGTCGAGGATGCCCATGGCCGTGGACCGAAAAGAGTAACGCGCCAACTCAGGCGTGCGAGCACGCTTTCCTGCGTGGTCGCCGGCGCCCAAGCCGCCGCTCCTTCGACCTACCTTCGCCGCCGAAAGGCCGGTCCCTTCGCGTTTCAGGGCTTGCCCGCGGGGCTCTTGGCGGGCGCGGTCGCGACGCGGTTCTTGCCGCTTCGCTTGGCCTCGTAGAGCGCGGCATCCGCGGCCGCGATGAGATCGCGGGCATCCGCGGCCGAAACCGGCATCGAGGCCGCCCCCACGCTCGCCGTCACGCGCAGGGCCGGCTGGCCGTCGACGCCCGCCACGCGCTCGGACTCGATCCGCGCCCGGATCCTCTCCGCCAGCTCGACGGCGCCCGCCAGGCCGGTCTCCGGCAGCGCGACCGCGAACTCCTCTCCCCCGTAGCGCGCCGGCTCGTCAATACCGCGCGACTCGTGGCCCAGCACCCGGCCCACCATGCGCAGCACGTCGTCCCCCCTCAGGTGGCCGTGGGTGTCGTTGACCTGCTTGAAATCGTCGATGTCGAGGATGAGGAGCGAGAGGTCGTGGCCGAATCGATGCGCCCGCTCGTCCTCCTTGGCCATGAGCTCGCGGAAGCGGCGCTGGTTCGAGAGCCCGGTCAACTCGTCGGTCACCGCCTGGCGGCTGACGAGCTCGTGGAGGGCGATGTTCTCGATCGACGAGGCGACCTGGCCGACGAGGTAGAGGAACACGTCGCGCTCGCCGGAGGTGAACGCATCGCCCTCCCGCGCCACCGTCATCACTCCTACGTTCTCCGGATTCTCGCCGAGCCGCCGGAGCGGGCTCGCGAGCGCATGGACCTTCCCCTGATGTCGTTCGACGAGGCCGTCCTCCTTCAGCGCGTCCCCCTCAGCGGTCACGACGAGGTCCTGGATCGCATCCGTCGGTTCCCCGGCGTCGGCCTCGCCGCCCTCCGTTCCGCGGAGCGCGATGGTCCCGTAGGCCGCCCCGCATGCCCCGAGGGCCGTCTCGACGACGACCTTGAGCAGCCCCTGGCGATCGAGGCCGGAGGCGAACGCCTGGCCGATGCGGCGCACCGATCGATCGATCTCGACCTTCTGCCGCTGGAGCTCCTCCATCTGTGCCCCGAGGCGGTCGCTCATCTTGTTGAACTCGCTCGCGAGGCCGGCCATCTCGTCGCGGCCCACGACCGGAACCTTCCGGCTGAAGTCGCCGTCACCGAGCCGGCGGGCCGCCTCGAGCATCGAGCGCACCTGCCCGCTGAGCATCCGGAGGAGCGTCAGGACGAACAGGAAGGCGACGACGAAGAACAGGATCAGCGCGCCGATCACCAGCGGGCTCGACGAGAGGAAGCCCCCGGACTCCCGCGGCGCGAACAGCACCAGGCTCAGGTCGCCCGGTGGCGGGAGGTCGGTCCCGGCCGCGCGGAGGTCGGTGCCGTTCACGTCCACGTCGCCCGAATGACCGCTCGCCGGCAGGTCCGACTCCGCCACGTGGACCGTCGACGAGACCACCTTCCCGGACTGCAGGAGCGTCCCGTCTCGCCCCGTCAGGTGACGGACGTCCGCCAGGTACTCCGACGGGGTCATCGTCGAGACGGTGAGCGTCCCGAGCCGGCCCCCGGGGCCGTTCAGATTCAGCCGGTACGGCGCGACCATCACGCTGGCGCCCGCGGAGCCCCCTCCCCCTTCGTGCTGTCGAGGGAGGCGGCTCGGATTCCGTGCTGACCGATGAGGCCCTGCGCCGCAGCAGTCTCCTGAGGGCCGTTGCCGGAGGTGATCGCCGCGGTGACCTGTGGGTCCTGGGCGGCCTTCTTCCCCGCGTCGCGGGCCGACGTCGCCTCGTCCCGGTACACGGTGAGCCCGCTGTCCAGCCCCTCGGCCAGCCGGGCATCCGCCTTCCCGTTCGTGGAGTCCGTCGCGATCTGGGTCACGAGCACCGCGAGCACGATCATCGGCAGCACGACGATCAGCAGGAAGAAAAGCGTCAGGCGGCCGCGAAAGCTCATAGGTGGTAGGCCGGTGCCGTACGGCGTCGGCACTGGCAAGTGCTGTTCATTGGTTCCCCACCTTAGATCGGCAAATCTACGGGTATCCTTGCCCCCCGGGACGCACGCATCATCGCGTTCCGCCTGGGGCTATAGCTCAGTTGGGAGAGCGCCTGGTTCGCAATCAGGAGGTCGGCGGTTCGAGCCCGCCTAGCTCCATCTCAGGAAGCCCCTGCACCAGCGGGGGTTTTCTTTTCCTAGGGCTCCTAGCATCGTCCGGGTGTCGCCGTCGGAACCGGCTTCTAGTGCCCAGCAGTGCCCAAAGCCTCAGTACTGCGTTGGCGCTACGCCGTTTCCTGCTGCTCCAGCGCCTTGTAGACGGGCGCCGTGTCGCCGAAGAGGGT
This sequence comes from uncultured Actinomycetes bacterium, assembly GCA_963710955.1. Classification (GTDB taxonomy): domain Bacteria; phylum Actinomycetota; class Thermoleophilia; order Solirubrobacterales; family 70-9; genus AC-56. The sequence goes on from CAVQCK010000008.1 coordinate 493,310, forward strand.
CCCCTCGACGACCTTGCCACCCGAGTACCTCCAAACATGGCAAAAGCCGGTCTCACAGGGCTTGTAGGCCACGCTATCCAGCGAGCAGCGGAGCGGCAGGCGGCCCAGGACGTGCCACCGACTCTGCATTGGAACCTCGATCCCGTCCCATTGCTGGAGAAGGCGAATGTGGGCGTCGCGCGATCCGTCGGTCCGGCTAGCCCCGAGGTGATCGTCGTTCTGGGGGCGCGGCGATCGGGTGAGTCCAAGCGCGAACAGCGCTGTACGAGGGCTTGGGGCTGCCGTCGGTTCGTACCAGACCGTAGTGGGCAAAGAGGTCGGTTCCGCCTTTGTCGAACATCCGGTGGACGATGGCCACCTGTACGTTCCTAGTGTGGGCCAGTAGGTTCAGGGTCGCCCCGATCTCCATCGCCTGTTGCTGTTCGAAAGCGACGGTTGGGCTGGGATATCCGAACTCCGTGACCCAGATCGGCGAGTTCGGGCCGACAATGTTGCGAACGTTGCCGATGGTCGTACTGACCGCTCCGATAAAGGGGCCACTCAGGTATGAGGGATAGAGATGGATAGCCGCGGCATCGAAATAGCCCCTGGCCCCCCCGCTCAACGTGTTGTTCAGGAAGGTTCGGTAATCCATTTGGGTTGCGGTGGTAGTCGTCACCGCTGCGAGGCCGCCGGAGACGACCGGCATATGCGGATTAACGCTCTTGACCGCCGTATAGGCGGAACGGAGAACCTGTGCGTAGCGGCTCGGGCTGATCGGGGCGTCCCAGAAGGGCCGGAGGTTCGGCTCGTTCCAGACCTCAACCGCGGCAATGGTTTGGGGGTAGCGCTGAAGGACCGCTCGAATGTAGTCCTGCCACTCGGGTAGGTACTGCGGATCAGGGGGCACGGTGGCGGAGTTCGTGCATGGGACGCTGGGGTGGGCCCAGCAGGGCGAACCCTGAGGCTTGAAGATGACCCTCTCCCCGGCCAGCTGCGCCGCGTTCATGATGCGGTCCGTGGATCCCCAATTCCAGTCACCGGGCCCGTTGGGTTGGGTATCGGCCCACGACCACGGGAATCGGAGCCACTCAAGGCCGGCCTGGTTGGCCAGATTGAGGTCGCTGGCCTGGTAATGGCCGGCCGCCCAATCGTCATTGACCCCAATCTGAAGGGCATGGCAGTTCTCAGTCGTCGTTCCGCAGTTGATGACCTGGGCCTTGGCATGGTCAGCGTCGAAGCCCAGCATGGCGGGGATCACCAGGGCAACGACAAGCACAACCAAAGCGGACGCCGCAGTGCGACCAACGGCGAGGTTCAGAAGCGATCGCTCGCGCAACCGGTGAGGCGCCCCTGCGGGCGAGAACGGCTCGACTGTGTACCTCCGTGTGCTGGAAACGCGTCAGGCGGAGGCAAGCAGTTGGTCCAACGCAACTGATCAGCCGTCGAGCTCCCGTCCAACTATTCGACTAACCGAGCCTACCCCGTTTGCGATCAGCGGACGTGGAAGACGTGGCCGCAGTGCTCGCAGACTTCGGATTTCAGAGGGGTCCGCGCGCCACAGCGAGAGCACTTCTTGTTGCGGCTCGGCACCCAGAGGAAACGCCCGACGAGGAAGACGACTACCAGCACAAGCACGACGATGATCGCGATCGTCATCCGAACCTCGCTCCGGTTCGCTTCGCACCGGGCACTGAACGGACGATAGCCGCGCGGACCGGACGCGTCGCCCGCGGCATGCCGATCATGGTCATTCGACCGCCGGGCGGTTAGCCGCTCGGAGCGGGGCGGGGATCAGGGCCGCGCCGGCGATCACGAGGCCGAACGCGATCATCCGTCCGGTGATCCCCACCGCCCCCGCCCCGATCGAGTCACGGAAGACCAGGATGCCGCCGAGGATCGCGGTGAGGTTGGCCGCGACCGCGGTGAGCGCGATGACCTCGACGCCCGGGCCGATCTGCAGGCCGCGGGCCGACGCATAGAAGGCGACCACCGAGGCGGCCAGCGCGGCGAACGTCCATGGGCTGACCAGCTCCAGCACCCCGCCCCCAACGGCGTGGGTGAGGAACTTGAGCGCGATGTCGGAAACACCGAACAGCGCGCCGGAGGCTGCGCCGAGGCAGCAGGCCCTGCCTCGCGCGCAGGGCGCCATGGCGGCTGGAGATCACGGCGAGCCCGGTGGCGAGGACAAAGACGGTGCATTCGACGACGATCAACGCGGCCAGCGCGTAGCCCGGAGCGTCGTCACCGCGCGGCCCCACGGTGAGCGCGATGATCGCAAGCCCGATCGCCGTGATGATCACGCCGATCCACTGGCGGCGTCCGAGGGAGAAGCCGAAGAAGCGCTCGGCGAGCACGGCGAGGAAGACCAGCCCGGCCGCGAGCACGGCCTGCACGACCGACAGCGGCGCGAGCGCGAGGGCGCCGACGTGAAGCCCCCAGGCGCCGACCGCCACCACCCAGCCCAGCGCGAACCACCTGGAGCGGAAGAGGGCGGCGGCGCTTCGCAGCGGGTGCCTGACGCGCACCGACGGCGCCAGGACCGCGCCGCGCTGCTTGAGCAGGAAGGCGACGTTCGTCGCGAGCGCGGAGGCGAGGGCGAGGGCGAGGGCAAGGGTCACCTCTGACCATTGTGCCGCCCGCATCGCACCGGGAGGTCGGGGTTCGAGTCCTCCTAGCTCCATCTATCTCCGAGATCTCTGGAGATCCGCCGA
>CAVQCK010000009.1:0-89367 GCA_963710955.1 uncultured Actinomycetes bacterium
GGTATGTCCCGTACGGCCCGGAGACCCTGGGCACGAACCCGTGGGCCTCGAGGCGGGCGATCGCCTCGGGGATGTAGGCGACGACCGCGCCGGCATGGAGGCGCCTGACGGCCGGTGTGGGATCGGCGAGGGAGCCGTGCAGGAGGTCGAAGTTGTCGCGCAGCTCGTCATCGGTGAAGTGCTCGAGCCAGCCGTCGATGACCACCGGTGTGTCCGGGGCGCGCCAGAGCATGTACGAGCTGGGGCCGGCGTAGGCGACGATCCGGCCGCGCTTCGGCGGGTGGTCGATGGCGTACTGGACCGCGGGGTTGCCGACCCGGTCCGAGTTCGGCGGGCCGAGCGCGGCGGCGTAGACGATCACCGCCGCCGCCGCGGCGGCGCCCGCGAGGCCGACGAGGGCACGGCTCGGCGCCTCGCGCCGATCGGGCTCAGAACACGCGATCTGGAACGCGAGCGCGGGTGCGACGAAGATCAGGTTCCGCATCGAGCTCGCCGCGAACAGGACGAATCCCGCCGCCACCAAGGCGGGCGTGAGGCTTCTCGGCCTCACGGCTCTCGACCAGGTCCACACAGCGACCGCCGCCGCGATCACGACGAACGTCGCCGAGGCGGCCGAGTTGGTCACCGGCTCCCACTCGGTTGACGCGAGCTTGAGCGCCGGGTTGCGGAAGCTGAGGATGTACGTCCAGATGTCGGTGCCCAGGGGCGTCGCGAACGTCGCGGCGATCGCCGCGAGGACTCCGGCGCCCGCGAGGACCGCAATGTGGGCGCCCGGGACGGTCGACCGGCCCCGCCGCCCGTCTATCCACAGCCCCACCGTGACCAGGCCGATCAGGAGCAGGCCGGCGATGAAGCCGCCGTGGAGGTTCGCCCACAGCGCGAACAGCAGGGGGATGGCCGCGAGCATCCAGATCGGCGGCGCGGCTCGGGCTCGCGCCTCCGGGTCCAGGCGCAGGCCCACGACGAGCAAGATCACGAGGAGCGTGAACAGGAGCAGGGTGAACCCGGCGGCGCGGGGGTGGATGATCGCCAGGACCCCGGGCAGGTAGAGCGCCGCGACGACCAGCATCGAGATCGCCCCCTTGCGCCGGAGCGCGGCGAGGACCACCGCGAGGGGAAGCCCGATCAACAGGGCGTAGAGGATCGTGATGCCCGTGGTTCCCACGAGCCGGTCAGCGCCGTAGAAGCCGATCTCGGAGAGCCACTGCTGGTTGAGCCACTGCCGGCCATGCTCGATCGTCGGAAAAGGGTCGGTCGTGACCGGCCCGTGGTGGGCGACGTACCGGCCGCTGAACAGGAGCAGGTAGAGGTCCCCGTTGAGGTCCCGGTTGAGGCAAACGGCGATCGCGGCGACCAGCAGGGCGAGGGCCGCGATCAGGAGCTTGGTCTGGAGCGGCGTCGCCGGTCTCATCGTGGCGTCGGCGGGCATTGGACCGCGCGCATTGTTCTCGAAAGCGGCGACCTTGTCGCCGCAGCAGCAGTCATGTCGGTGAGGGCTTTGCCCGAAACTGGCTGGTGTTGTTGGTGGCCCCTCAGGCGGCGAAGCCGCCGCAGGTGTTCGGCATCAACGCCACGCCCCTCTCGCGAGCGGGTATCGTGACGATCCGCACGGGAGCTTTCGCGAAGGCCGCTCGGACGCAGCCGACCAGGAGAGGAGACGGGATGCACCTACCCCCGCTGTTCCGTGATCGACCGCGACCGGTTCAGGTGGTCTTGGGCGGCGTCATCCCGCTCGCCATCGGTGCGCTCGCCGGGATCATGGTCGGCATCTCCGCCGGCGCCTACTGGGCGGTAGGCGCGGTAGCTGCCGTCGGCGGCGTCTTGGCAGGCCTCGAGCACCGCGACGGCTGGGGAGGGGCGGACCGTGGCGTCGTGGGCGGCGCCCTCTACGGCATCGGGCTCCTGGCCGCGCACGGGATCGCAGGCACCGACGCGAAGGTCTCGCTCGGGAGCTTGCCGCCCCTGCTCGCGGTCGTGACGGCGATCATCGGCATGCTGCTGGGCGCGCTTGGCGGCAGGATCGCCCGCGGGATCAGGCAGCGCGCGGGGGAGGAGCCGCCGCCGCCCCCCGAGCTCGCAAGCCACTGAGCCAGCTCACTCCGAGCCGCGCGCCAGCGCCCCGATCACCTCGCGCCACCAGTTGCGGTCGGCCTCCGACGTCGACGCCGCGAGCCGGCGCCGGGCCGATGACTGGAGGGCGGCGGTCGAGCCGACCGCGACGATGGGGCCGGTGAACGCGTAGCGGCCGTCCGCGAGGCTGACCAGCGCGCCCGCACGGTCGACGCGGGTGAGCAACTGGTCCTCTACCGGCACGCCCTCGATCTCCCTCGGGTAGCTCGGATCCCCGTCCGGGCTGTGCCACGGCCGTGAGGTGGAGATCTGTGCGGTGCTGCGCAGCCTCCCTGCAACCTGCGGAGGTGCGGCTTCGGTGCCTGGATCGGCCGTGAGCTGCAGACGCCGGGCGAGCGGCTCGAAGGTAGAGCCCTGGAGCAGGGTCGACACCAGCACCGCGAAGAAGACGATGTTGAAGAACTCGAAACCCTCCGAAACCGATGCGATCACGGGAAAGGTCGCAAGCACGACGGGAACGGCGCCCCGGAGGCCGCCCCAGGAGAGGACGACGCGCTCGCGGGCGTCGAACGCACTTCCGGCCGTCGCCACGAACGTCGCCACCGGGCGGGCGACGAAGACGAGGACCAGGGCGAGCACGGTGCCCTCGAGTGCGACCCCCCAGAGCTGAGACGGGAAGACGAGGAGGCCGAGCACCAGGAACATCGTCACCTGCGCCAGCCCGGCGAGCCCCTGGTGGAAGACGGTGACGGCCCGCTTGCCGGGGATGGGCCTGCTCCCCAGGGCCAGACCGACGAGGTAGACGGCGAGGAAGCCCGACCCATGCAGCGCCGCGGCGCCACCGTACGCGATCGCCGCCAAGCTCAGCGTCGCGATCGGATACGCGGCCTCCGCGCCGAGACGCACCCGTCGCAGCCCCTCGATTGCCAGCCAGCCGACGGCCAACCCGACCGCCAGCCCGATGCCCAGCTCCCTGAGGAGGAGCACGCCCATGTCGAGGACGCCGTACCCCGGCGTCTGGATCCAGTCGATGAACCCGATGACCAGCAGGACCGCCAGGGGATCGTTGAGCCCGGACTCGCCCTCGAGCGTGAGAGCAACCCTCCGGCGCAGCGTTGAGCCGCGCAGCAGGGCGAAGATCGCGGCACCGTCGGTGGCCGCCACGATCGACCCCAGCAGGAGCCCCTCGAGCAGCGAGAGATTGAAGATCCACCAGGCCGCGAGCCCGGCGATCATGGCCGTAAGGAGCGTCCCGACGAACGCGAGTGACAGCGCGGAGCCGAGCACCGAGCGGATCTCTCCGAAGCTGGCCGTGAGGCCGCCCTCGAAGAGGATCAGCGCGAGCGCGACGATCCCGATCGTCCGCGCCAGCTCGTAGTCGCTGAAGTGGATCCAGCCCGTCCCGTCCGCGCCGATCGCCATCCCGAGGCCCAGGAACAGCACCAGCCCGGGCACGCGCAACCTGTCCGCCGCGAAGGAGGCGACCAGGCCGCCAGCCATCAGGGCGCCGGCGATGAGGATCATCTCGCCGTCGCTCACCCGGCCACCATTTCAATTCGTCGTGGACGAAGATGCGCCGCGCCTGCTGCTAGCCCCAATGCTCGGCCCGGTTGAGAGCCTCGTGGGTCTCGCGGCTGGCCTGGGGCGAGGACAGGTCCACGCCCGGCGGGAGCTCGACGTGCAGGTCGGTGGACGCGTCGATCTTCGCGACCGCACGGGTCGGGTGGCACTCCAGGACATGGCCTCCGCGGGTCCGATCGGCGGTGATGAAGTGCAGGTGGTACCCGCTCACCTCGATGCTCTCGCTGTAGTCCGGGAAGCGGAACCCGACCATCGTGCCCTCGACGTCCGCGAGGTCGAACACGTGCTGATCAGAGACCACCTCGGCCAGCCCGCGATAGGGGGGCGACTGGCGAGGCACCGACCTCGCGTGGATCCGCTCGAACGAGCCGTCGACCCTGACCGCGCAGGCGACCGTGCCGCCGGCCAGGTGCTCGTCGAGGAGGGCCATCAGCTCCTCGTGGGACACCGGCTCGTCGATCCGCACCTCGGCCGTCGGCGCGAACCAGGTCAGCACCGCGAACGGCGTGCGAGTCTGCGGGTCGACCTCGGTGACCGCGCCCTCCACGTCCGCCCGGTAGAACGAGCCGTCCACGGCGATCATCTCGCCGTCGAGGCTGTTCAGGGTGCCGAGCCCGAGGTCGCCGTGCTCGGCGAGCTCGGCGAACGTCACATCCCCCTCGTACGCGCCGTCGAGGAGCGCGCCGATGGTCGAGGCCTGGAACAGTACGTGGGGCTCGCGCTCGGCGTGAAGCTCCTCCTCGCGGAGGGACTGGACGTGGAGCGCGCGCACCAGGCGCTCGTCGAGCATCGCGTGAGTCTCGCACGGCCGCCCGCCGCCGCTCGGTACGCTCCGCCCGTGGATTTTGGGGTGATGATGTTTCCCACCGACGACGCCGTCGCCCCGGACGAGCTTGCGCGCATGGCCGAGGAGCGCGGCTTCGAGTCGCTCTTCTTCCCCGAGCACACCCACATCCCGGCGTCGCGGGAGAGCCCCTACCCGGGTGGCGGAGACCTGCCGGACATGTACTCGCACACGTACGACCCGTTCGTGGCGCTCACCGCCGCGGCGGCCGCCACCGAGCGGCTCAAGATCGGCACGGGCATCTGCCTCGTCATCCAGCGGGACCCGATCATCACGGCGAAGGAGGTCGCTTCACTGGACCGGCTCTCCGGCGGCAGGTTCCTATTTGGAGTGGGCGCGGGGTGGAACCGCGAGGAGATGGCCGACCACGGAACGGATCCGGGCCGGCGCTTCGGGGTGATGCGCGAGCGGATCGAGGCGATGAAGGCGATCTGGACCGCGGACGAGGCCTCCTACGACGGCCGCTACGTCGACTTCGAGCGCATCTGGTCGTGGCCGAAGCCGGCCCAGGACCCGCATCCGCCGGTCATCGTGGGCGGAAACGGGGCGAAGGTGCTGGACCGCGTGATCGCCTACGGCGACGAGTGGATGCCCAACGTGATCGAGGTGGACGAGCTTCGAGCGAGGATGGACCGGCTCGGCGAGATGGCCGACGAGGCCGGGCGGCAGCAGCCCAGGGTGGGCCTCTATGCGGCGCCCGCGCAGGCGACCGAGATGGCGGCCTACGACGCGATCGGCATCGGCCGCTACGTGCTCTTCGTGCCGTCCGTTCCCCGCCCCGAGGCCGAGGCGCGCCTCGACCACCTCGCGGGCGTGATCGAGGAGTACCGAGCCGGCGGCAGCTAATGGATGTCAGCGAGGCCCGCGCGCTCTTCGCGTCGGCCCGCGTCGCGCGATTGGCCACCGTCGACGCCGAGCGCCGGCCCCATCTGGTTCCCGTCACCTTCGCCTTCGACGGCGAGGACATCGTCACCGCGGTCGACCACAAGCCCAAGCGGACCCCGAGGCTGCGGCGCCTGGAGAACATCGAGGCCAACCCGCGCGTGAGCGTGCTCGCCGACCACTACGAGGACGACTGGTCGAAGCTCTGGTGGGCGCGCGCCGACGGGATGGCGCGAATCGCCGAGCCCGGTGCCTCCGAGCACGAGCGCGCCATTTCCGCATTGGCCGCGCGCTACCCGCAGTACGTGGAGGAGCGCCCGAGCGACAGCGTGATCGTGATCAGCGTTTCGCACTGGAGCGGCTGGCGCGCTGCCCGTTAGGGCTCTTGGCGCGAGATCCGCGCCGGTTCCGCTTCTTGGGCCGCAGCTCCTCCAGCGAGTCGCGCAGCCACTCGATCAGCTTCCAGAGGTCCGGCGTCTGGTCGCGGTCGGCGACCAGCCCGAAGTCCAGGTGGCCGCAGTAGCTCATCACGGTCATGTTCAGCCCCATCCCGTCGGTGATGACCGAGACCGGGTAGTTCGCGTCTAGGCGCGCGCCGGCGCAATAGAGCGGCAGCTGTGGGCCCGGGACGTTCGAGATCACCAGGTTCCAGGTGGGGCGGCCCGGGGAGCTGGTCGAGAGCGCGAAGGTCGCCCGCGCGGCGCGCGCGAACACGGCGGGGGGGATGAAGTGATTGACGTCCTTCAGCAGCTCCGCCGGCAGGGCCTTGTGACGCTCCTTCATCACCGCGAGCGCCTCGTGCGTTCGGCGCAGCCGGACGGCCGGATCAGGGAGGTTGGTGAAGAGCGGCGCGCTCATCAGCATGATCCGGTTGCCGTAGGTGCCCGCCTGCTCGCTCGTCCGGACCGAGACCGGGATCTGCGCGACCAGCGGCTCGGACGGCAGCTCGCCGTGCTCGATCAGCCAGCGGCGGACGGCGCCGGTGCAGATCGCCACCACAACGTCGTTGACGGTGCAGCCGTACTCGTTCTTGATCGCCTTCACCTCGTCGAGCGAGAGCTGGCCGAAGGCGAAGCGGCGGTGTGCCGACACCCGGCCGTTGAACGACGTCTTGGGCGCGCGCAGGGTGTTGTGGTCCCCGCCGCTCGCTTCGCCCCCGACGGCGCGCTGCAGCCGGTCGGCGACTCGTGAGACGACGCCCGCCCCCGGGAGGGTCCCGAACGGCGTCTCGGTGAGGTTTGGCAGGGCGGTGGGGAGCGAGCGCAGCATCCGCACCGGATAGCGCGGCACCCCTGCAAGGCCGCGCGCGAGCATCTCCAGATCGCTCGGCTCGCGATCCGGGCGCACGGGCGGCACCTCATCGAGATCCCTGCCCTCGGGGACGAGGTCGAAGAGGACGCCCATGATCTCGGCGCCCGACAGGCCGTCGATGAGCGCGTGGTGGATCTTGGTGAGCATCCCGACTCCGCCGCCCTCGAGGCCGTGAATCAGGTAGAGCTCCCAGAGCGGGCGCGAACGGTCGAGCGGGCGGGCGACGATGCGTGCGACCTGCTCGGCGAGCTTCGCGTCGGTGCCGGGGCTGGGGAGGGCCAGCTCGCGTACGTGGAAGTCGAGGTCGAAGTCGGGGTCCTCGATCCAGTAGGGGTAGTCGAGCGCGAACGGCACCGGGGTCAAGCGCCATCGCAGCGGCGGAAGCAGCGAGAGGCGCTCCGACATCAGTCGCGAGATGTCGTCGATCTCGAGCTTGCCGCCCTGACGCTCGGAATCGTCGAGGATCGCGAGGCCGCCGACGTGACCGCTCTGGCGCGGCGTCTCGAGCGCGAGGAACTGCGCGTCGAGGCTCGTCAGCTGCCGCATGTTCCTAGTGTCACACAGTCAGGTCCGACCTCCGAAACCGAGCGGCATCCGGCCAGGCCCATCGTCAGGTCGAAGTCGGCGGTGAAGTTGCTGAGCACCTCGCGCACCCCCGCCTCACCGGCGACCGCGAGCCCCCAGAGATAGGGGCGGCCGATGCAGACGGCCGTCGCGCCGAGCGCCACCGCCTTGAACATGTCGGCGCCCCCGCGCACGCCGCTGTCGAGGAGCACTGGGACCCGGCCGTCCACCGCCTCGACGACCCCGGGCAGGGCCTCGATGGTCGGGATGGCGCCGTCGACCTGGCGGCCGCCGTGGTTGGAGACCAGGATCCCATCCATCCCCGCGTCGACGGCCCGGCGTGCGTCGTCCGGGTGGAGGATGCCCTTCAGCACTATGGGCAGCTTGGTCCGCTCGCGCAGGAAGGGAAGGTCGTCCCAGGTCAGGGAGGGGCGGGAGTAGATCTGGACGAAGCGCTCGACCGCCCGCCTGGCCTTCCCTGACCGCAGCGCCGGCCAGAAGCGACCCGGATAACGGCGGACGAGCTGGATCAGCGTCGAGAGGGCGGCGAGGTTGGGGCGTGGCGTCGGGGCACCCGGTCCGTCGGGCGGGTCCTCGATCAGGCGCTGGAAGACGGGGTCGCTCACGTACTGGGCGATGCCCTTGCCGCGGAGGAAGGGCAGGTAGGCGGTCGCGAGGTCGCGCGAGCGCCAACCGAGCATGGTCGTGTCCAGCGTCACGACGATCGCCTCGCAGGCGCACGCCTCCGCGCGACCGACCAGGCTCTCGACCAGCTCATCGGATGTGCTCCAGTAGAGCTGGAACCAGCGGAGGGCGTCGCCCATCGCCGCGGCGCAGGTCTCCATCGGCACCGACCCCTGGTTGGAGAAGATCATCGGCACGCCCTCGGCGGCGGCGGCGCGCGCGACGGCCTCGTCGGCCTCCCGGTGCGCCATCTCGAGCACGCCGACCGGAGAGAGCATCAAGGGCGTCGCGATGCGCCGCCCGAAGAGCTCGACGCTCGTGTCCCGGCTCGAGACGTCGCGCAGCATGCGGGGCACGATCCGCCAGCGCTCGAACGACTCCGTGTTCGCGCGCTTCGTCGCCTCGTTCCCCGCTCCGGCCGCGACGTACGCGAAGGCCTGCGGGGACATCGAGCGCTCGGCCGCCGCCTCGAGCTTGTCCATCTCGATCGGGACCCGGGGACGGCGCCCGGCGACGCCACGCAGATAGATCGCCGCTACGCGCTCGGGGCCGCTCACGGCCGCAGGTACTACCACGCCGGGAGCTAGGGCGCTGCGGCTGTACTGGGGGGGAGGGTCACGAGGGCGCCCGCGCCCTCTCCGAGCATGTGCGTGGCGTGGGCGGGGCTCAGCCATACGCGGACGGGCCGTGGCGACTCGAAGCGGGACACCCACATGCCGTTCCGGGCCGACCGCTCGCCGACAAGCCTGAACGGCGCCTGAGGGGCGTCGTGCGTCGGCGCGCTCGAGTAGAGCTCGATCTCGCGAACCCACACCGACCGTCCAGTGCCCTCTGCTCGCTGCGCGCCGAGGTAGTACGAGAGCGGAGGCTCCGCAGTGCGCGGAACGACCACCAACCGCTTGACACGAGACATGCCGATCGCCCCGGCCGGGCCCTGGTAGTGCGGCCGTTGCATGGCGGAGGTCGAGCCCGACGCGACGAGCAGTCCCGCGAAGACCGCGCAGATGGCGGCGGTCGCGATGGTCCCTGCAATTCGGGGCCGGAGCGCTCCGAACACGATTCCGGCGCCGACCAAGAGCAGCACCAGCGCCCCGATCAGGTTGCGTGCATCGAGGTAGTCGGCGCCCGCCAGGGCGACCGCGATCGGGAGGCAGAAGGAGGCGGCCGCGAGCGCGAACGCGACGAGGGCCCCCCGCCGATCGCGGCGTTCACCGCGTCGCGCGAGCGCCGCGACGCCGGCCAGCAGGATCGCTGCTGCGAACATGGCGGCGGCGATCTGAAGGTGGGAGATCCACGCCTGGGTGGATGGGATCTCGGGCTTGACCGTGCTGGCGAAATGAACCGGCGTCTGCCAGGCCCGCGTGAGGATCGGGGTCTCCTTGAACCACTCCGTTGCATTCGAGCCCTGCTGGTTGACCGCGAGGGGGAGGAGGGCGCCTCCCGCGATGCCCACGGCGGCGACCGCCGCAAACGGGCGACGGCGTGGCCGCACCGTCCAGAACAGCCAGGCGGCCTCGGGGACGACCGTGAACACCGCGAAGTAGTGGGTGAAGATGGCCAGGATCGAGACGAGCGCCCAGATCGCGAGCCTGCCTCGCGTGGGTTTGTGGAGCGCCCGGGCGAAGACGTACAGGCCCAGCGCGACGAACAGCACCAGGAGCCCGTACGCGCGCGCCTCCTGCGAGTACCAGACGAGGAAGGGGTTGAGCGCGACCAGCGCCGCCGTCATCACGCCGGCCCGTCGCGAGGCCAGCTCCTTCGCCGCCAGGAACGCGACCGGAACGGTGAGGGTTCCGAACACCGCCGACAGGAAGCGGAGGTTGGCCGGGTCCGTTCCGAAGCCGAGGGCCTGGGTCCAGAGCCATTCGAGCATGTAGTAGAGGGGCGGCGTGCGCTCCAGCTGCGCGACCGCGGAGATGGTTCCTCCGATCGAGGGGTGCAGCACGCCCGCGGCGGTGACCGACTCGTCGTGATCCAGGCCCTGCATCCCGAGCGTCGCGAATCGGACGCCCGCTGCGACCGCGGTGATCATCACGAGCGCGATCACGTCCGCGTGCTCGGTGAGCAGATGGCGGACCCGCCCGAGCTCGATTGCGGGCGCCAGCTCGGTAGCGCTGGTGGCTTCGGCGTCCGCGCCGTGGAGGGGCATGGGGTTTGGTGAGGAGCTCTAGCTCCGAAAGTGGCTGGTGTCGTTCAGTGGTTCAAGCCTATCCCGCATCCCGAATCTAAGACCGGTTATCTCAACCGGAACTAAGCGGCGGCGCGCTCGGCGTCGTGGCGCCGGTGGCGCGCGCGCGGGCTGATCAGGCCGCCCCAGTCCGCGTCCTCAACGTGGGCGGGATCGGTCGCCGAGATGAACTCGCCAAGGGCGGCCGCGAGCCCCTCTGGATCCTCCAGGTGCGGGAAGTGGGCGGCCCGGGGGAGGCCGACGAAGTGGCTGCCGGGGATCGTGCGGTGCGCCGCGAGCCCGTGCTCCATCGGGATCGTGTGGTCCCGCTCGCCCCAGACGATGAGCGTGGGAAATCCGCTGAGCAGGTACAGGCGGTCGCGGGCGCTCACCCGCTGCCCGTGCACGTCGATCACCGATCGGAGGGTCTGGATGAACGCCGTTCGAGCGCCGGCGCGTTCGAGCGGCCGGAGCGCACGGGCGATCGCCTGCAGGTACACGCCCTTGCCTGACCCCCGCTCGCGCATCCGCTCGCCTGATTGCCACAGGGCGTCGAGGACTCGCGGGTGCGCGGCGGCCCGCAGCAGCGCCGATGCGCCGGGCAGGGCGGCGCCGCGCAGCAGCGGGCTGACCTCGCGGCCGAGGCCGCCGCTCGACACCAGAACCAAGCGCTCCGTGCGCTGTGGGAACTGGTAGAAGAACTGCATCGCGACGCCACCGCCGAGCGAGTGGCCGACGATCGTCGCGTGGTCGACCCCGATGACGGCGAGCAGGTCGCGGATGCTCGCGGCGTGCGCGCCCAGCGAGTAGTCCCCGCGCGGGGTCGCGGAGTCGCCATGCCCGATGAGGTCGGGCGCGATGACGGTGTAGCGGTCCGCGAGCCGGAGAGCCACCTCCTCCCAATGGCGGGATGAGTTGACCATCCCGTGGATGAGCACCACGGGCGGGCCGTTGCCGGCTATTCGGTAGATGACCCGGTGGCCGTGCAGCTCCACCTGCCAGGCGTCGAAGGCGGTGGCCATTCCGGCAACCTATCGCCGCTGTGAGCGGCGGCGCCGGGTCGCCGGCTCCGAGACGTTGGGCTTTTGGACCAACCGCGGTACCTTTGAACCCGTGGAGGGAGACGCCGCCCTGGCGGGCGTGTTCGAGCCGGTCCGGCCCGCGACGACGTTCGAGGAGACGGTCGAGCGCCTCGGCACCGCGATTCGCCTGGGTCTCCTGCCGCCCGGCTCCCGCCTTCCCTCCGAGCGCGATCTCGCCGACCAGCTCCGGATCTCGCGATCGACGCTCCGCCAGGCGCTGACGACCCTGGTGCAGAGCGGGCACCTCGTCTCGGCGCGGGGCCGCACCGGTGGCACCTTCGTGGCCGAGCGCCCCCCGCTCGCCGAGTCCGAGGCCAAGCCGCTCTCCGATGACGCCTGGGCGGTGCTGGACTACCGCGTCGCGGTCGAGACCGGCGCCACCATCCTCGCCGCGGAGCGGGGTGAGGCCGAACAGTTCGAGCGGCTCAGCGAGCTCGTCGAGCAGATGGCGAAGGTCACCCAGTTCGAGCACTATCGCCGCGCCGACATCCGCTTCCACATCGGGATCGCGGAGGCCGCACGGTCGCCCCGGCTGGTCCGCGCGATGACCGAGGTCCAGGGCCAGATGAGCGGCCTGATCGCACTCATCCCGCACCCGGAACAGGTGCTTACGCACTCGAACGTGCAGCACAAGCGGCTGGTGACGCTGCTGCGGCGGGGTCAGACAGGCGCGGCCGTAGGGGTAATGCGCGAGCACATCGAGGGCACGGAACACATCCTCGCCGGGCTCATCTAACGACCCGAGCGCTGATGGCGTCGCCGTCGGCGTCGACATCCTTGGCCCACGACGCGGGCAGTTGCGTCGAGCGACCGGGGCCGAGTCTCCTGGGACGGCCGCTCCAGAGGGTCCGCCCGCCCTGCGCGATCTCGGTCCGGGGCGACCTGAGGCTCTCGCCCGAGCGCAGCAGGAAACGGTCCCGCGGGGGTCCGGCCTCGGAGCCCGCGGCAAAGGCGATGACGTTCGGCGCGATCCAGCCGAGCGGCGGCTCGCAGTGGATCGGGACGCGAGCGGCGGGCCACTCCTCGCCATCGAGGTGGCGGGCGACGGCAGCGGCGACGTGACGGCCGTCGAGGGCGGCGACGTCGGCCGTCTCGGCTCCGTGGAGCACGTTCCCGGCGGCGAAGACGCCCGCGCGTGAGGTGCGCAGGCCGGCGTCGACCGCGGGTCCCCGCGTCAGCGGGTCGAGCTCGATCCCGGCCATCACGGCGAGCTCGTGATCCGGGATCCAATCCGCGGTGAAGACGACCAGGTCGCACTCGACCTCGCGCGTCGTGCCGGAGTCGAGGTCAGTCAGCTCGACGGCCTCGACCCGGCGGCGACCGCGAATCGCGCTCACCCGCGTGCGTGTATGAAGCGGCGCCCGGAAGCGGACCCCGGCGCCGACCCTGAACGCGGCCAGGGTTTGGTGCCGGTCGTGCTCGGTCGTCATCGCGACGGCGCGTGCTCCACCGTGGGAGAGCGTCAAGAGCGCCGAGAAGCTGACGTGCTCGGCGCCGACGACGACCGCGCGGCGCCCAAGGCGCTCGTGGCGGAGGTAGACGAGCTGCTGGAGCATGCTCGTGGTCATCACGCCCTGCGGGCGCGAGCCCGGAACGAGCCGTGCCGAGCGCGGCCGCTCCCTGCAACCGGTCGCCAGGACCACCGCCCGCGCGTCGAGTAGCGAGCGGCCGCGCGGCTCGGTCAGCTCGAGCGCACGGTCGTCGGTCCAGCCGGTCACCTGGGCCTCGGTCCGCAGCTCGGCGCCGGCCCGCTCCGCGTCCTCCGCGAGGCGGGCCGCGTAGCGCGGCCCCGACATTGCCCGGTGCAGGTCGCGGATCCCAAAGCCCTGATGCTTGGCGTGGCGCGGAATGCCGCCCGGCTCGGCCTCGCGGTCGAGCACCACGACTCGCGCGGCGCCCGCCTGGCGGATCTGGGCGGCCGCAGCGAGGCCGGCCGGCCCGCCGCCGACAACGGCGACGTCCGCCGCCTCACGCGAGATCCCGTTCAGCTCGCTCATTCGGGCAGCTCCATGATCTCCGCGAGGTCCCGCCCGCTGAGCTCGGCCAGCAGCCCCGCGACGTGCGCGCCGCAGAAGAAGCCCTGGCAGCGACCCATGAGCACCCGGGTCCGGCGGCGCAGCCCGTCGAGGTCCGTCGGCGGGATCGGGCCGGCGGCGGCATCGCGAATCTCGCCCCGCGTGACCCGCTCGCAGAAGCAGACGATCCGCCCGTAGTCGGGGTCCTCGGCGATGCGGTCGGGGAGGGAGTAGGGGCGCGGCCCCGCCTCGCCGATGTTCGGCATGCGGACCTCGGCAAGGCCCTCGCTCCTCTCGCGGAGCGCCAGCCCAGCCCGGTCCAGCTCGTCCCGGAGGTGCTCGGCGATCGCCATCGAGCCGGTGAGCCCCGTCGACCTGATTCCTCCGGCCCACGCGTAACGGTGGCCGCCGTCGACGCCCAACTGGTAGTCGGAGTGCTCGGTGGCGGCCCGGAGGCCGACGTACACCGCCGTGACCTCCTGCTCGGCCAGGTCCGGGATGAGGCGGTCGCCGAGCGAGCGCAGGTAGGCGAGCCCGTCCGCCGTCGAGCTCGTGTCGTCCTTGCGCTCGATGTCGACCGCGGTCGGCCCGAGCATCACGTTGCCGAACACCGTCGGGGCCACCAGGACTCCCTTGGTTGTCTCCGTCGGCACCGGGAGCAGTACGTGGTTGACCAGCGGACGGGCCAGCTTGTCGAAGACGATCAGCTCGCCGCGCCTGGCCGTGACCGTGAACCCGTCGTGACCCGCCATCCGGTGGACCTCGTCCGACCGCAGCCCGGCGGCATTGACGACCCAGTCCGCGGTGACCGTTCCCCGCGGCGTCTCCAGCAGCCAGCCCCGTTCCTCCAGCCGCTCGAGCCCCAGCACCGGCTCGGATCGCCGCAGGTCGACCCCGGCCAGCACGGCCTGCGTCGCGAACGCGAGCGGCGGGGTGAAGGGGCAGACGATGTGCTCGTCCGGCACCTCGAGCGCGCCGACCGCTCCGGGGCCGAGGCTCGGCTCGCGCTCGTGCAGCTCGTCGACGCCGACCTCCCTGACCTTCTCGTAGCCGCAGCGCACCGCGTTCTCGGCGATGGCGCCGAACCGAGCGTGCTGCTCCGCGTCCCACGCGACGAGCAGC
The DNA here is from genome assembly GCA_963710955.1 of uncultured Actinomycetes bacterium. Taxonomy (GTDB): domain Bacteria; phylum Actinomycetota; class Thermoleophilia; order Solirubrobacterales; family 70-9; genus AC-56. The sequence goes on from CAVQCK010000009.1 coordinate 14,323, forward strand.
GCACCCGTGCGCTCGAGCGGGATGCCGACCTCATCGGCATAGGCGAGCAGCAGGCCGTGGCCACGGGCGACCAGGCGGGCCTCCAGCGAGCCGGGCTTCGCGTCGAAGCCGGTGTGGAGGATCGCCGTGTTCGCCTTGCTGGTGCCGGCGCCGACGTCCGCGCCGGCCTCGATCAGGACAACTCGCAGGTCGAAGCGCGCCAGCTCCCGTGCGATTGCCGATCCGACGTCCCCGGCGCCGACGATGGCGACGTCGTACGAGTCAGTGCGGCTAGAGGGTGATCGCGCGCTCAACGAACTCGCGCCACTCCGCGTGCGAGCGCTCGCGCCACTCATCGTCGCGGGAGGGCTCGACCCGATCCCCGATCGGGACCCGGTCCGCGATCTCCACGGTGGAATCCCAGATGCCGGCGCCCACCGCCGCGAGGGCCGCCGCGCCGGCCACGGTCGCGTCGACCGCGCCGCGCTGGACGGACACGCCGGTGGTGTCGGCCTGCAGCTGGAGCAGCGTGGGGTCGCGGGTCAGCCCGCCGTCCACGCGCAGCACGTCAACCGGCACGCTTCGGCGCGCTGCCTCGACAACGTCGGCAACGCGCCACGCGATTCCCTCGAGGGCGGCACGCGCGATGTGGGACGGACGGACCCCGGCGGTCAGACCGGCGATGACGGCGCGGGCCTCTGACGCCCACCAGGGAGCGCCGACGCCCGCGAGCGCGGGCAGCAGGCGCACGCCGCCGCTGTCCTCCACCTCCGCCGCCGCGGCCGCCAGCGCGGGCGGATCGGCGGCCAGGCCGAGGTCGCGGCTGAGCCATTCGAGCAGGGCGCCGGCCGTGAACACGCCCCCGTCGATCGCCCACTCCACCTTGCCGTTGACCCGCCAGGCGACAGTGGGGAGGAGGCCGCCCTCGGGCTCCGGCCGCACGTCGCCGGCATGGGCGAGGACGAACACGCCGGTGCCGTAGGTCGCCTTGACCCGTCCCGGCACGACGCAACCGGCGCCCGCGAGCGCGGCCTGCTGATCAACCACCCTCGCTCGAAGGGGCAGGTCCACGGGCCATGACGGGTGGCTCAGCGTCCCGAGGTCGCCGGCGGTGTCCATGATCCGCGGCAGCGGGTCCCGCGGGACCCCGTAGACGTCGAGGAGCGTCTGATCCCACTCGGGCGCGCCGAGCTGGGTGCGCGACGCGGTCGACGGATCGGTCGCGAACCCCGCGCCGAGCCGATCGCACAGGAACGAGTCGACGGTCCCGAGCCGGGCCGTCCCGGCGTCGACGGCCTTACCGACGGTGTCGTCGTTCTCCAGCAGCCAGGCAAGCTTCCCGGCCGAGAAGTACGGGTCGAGCGGCATCCCGCTGGCCTTCAGGATCAGCTCGGCCTTCCCATCCGCCTCGAGCCGATCCAGGATCTCCTGCGATCGCTTGTCCTGCCAGGTGACGACCGGGGTGAGCGGCTTGCCGGTCTCGGCGTCCCAGGCCAGGACGGACTCGCCCTGATGGTCGAGGCCGCAGGCCGCGATGTCGGGCTCGTCCGCGAGGAGCTCGCCGACGGCCCCGACCACCGCATCGACGATCACCTCCGGGTCCTGCTCGACCCACCCGGGCTTGGGGTGGATCAGCGGCTTCTCGCGGCGCGCCTCCTTGACCGCCTTCAGATCGCCGTCGAAGACGACCGCCTTGACGGCCGACGTGCCCTCGTCGATGCCGAGCAGGAGGCTCATGGACCGACCCTACTCGGCTGCAATTCCGCATCCTCCGGAAAAAAGGGTTGACAGCGGTCGGTGGACGGGCGTAGGGTCCGCTCATCCATAGGTCGGATGATCACACCAATTGGATGGGGGCGCAGGAAGGCGCCCGGGGTAATTCGATACTGGGAGGTTGTTCGTGGCCGACGAGGTGACGCGCGCACCGGAGACCGCTGGATCGACCGAGGGGCTGAGCGCAGATGAGCAACGCCTCCACGAGATGGGCTACAAGCAGGAGCTCTCTCGGGCTTGGAGCGGGTTCACCAACTTCGCGATCTCGTTCACGATCATCTCGGTCCTCGCCGGGTGTTTCACTGCGTTCGCGTTCGCCTGGCAGAACGGCGGCCCGATCGCGGTCTCGATCGGCTGGCCGGTCCTGTGCTTCTTCGTCCTCATGGTCGGCTTCTCCATGGCTGAATTGACCTCCAGGTATCCGACTGCAGGCGGGCCCTACTGGTGGGCCCATGACCTCGGGGGCAAGGGCTGGAGCTGGATGACCGGCTGGTTCAACATCGTCGGCCTGATCGGGATCGTCGCCTCGGTGGCCTATGGCGCGGCCATCTTCCTGAACACCCTGCTCGCCCTCTACGGAGTGAACATCCTCGGGATCAACTTCGCCGACGACGCGCACATCCTCTCGGAGACGTTCCTGCTGTTCATCCTCATCCTGGCGCTCTACACGCTGGTCAACATCTTCGCCGACCAGTTCCTCGCGCTGATGAACAACATCTCCGTCGGCTGGCACCTGCTGGGCGTCGCGATCATCATCGGCCTCCTGATCTTCGTCCCCGACCAGCATCAGAGCGCCAGCTTCGTCTTCGGAGAGCGGATCAACCACAACGGCATCGGGACCGACGGCACGAGCGGCTTCGCGTTCTGGTTCCTGGTGCTGCCGGTGGGCTTCCTTCTGACCATGTACACGGAGACCGGATACGACGCCTCGGCTCATACCGCGGAGGAGACCAAGGGGGCCGCCAAGGCCGCCGCGCAGGGGGTCTGGCGGTCGATCTTCTTCTCGGCGCTGATCGGGTGGGTGCTGCTGCTCGCCTTCCTCTTCGCGGCCGTTCACGTGGGCGCCGTCAACAACAGCGCCGGCTTCGTCGGCGCGATCTTCACCAGCGCCCTCGATTCCTGGGCCGCGAAGCTGGTGATCCTGATCGCCACCGTGGGTCAGCTCTTCTGCGGGGCGGCCGGACTTACGAGCGCTTCGCGGACCTGGTACGCGTTCTCGCGCGACCGGGGGATGCCGGGGTGGGCGATCTTCCGCCGGGTCAACCGCGACCGGGTCCCGTTCAACGCGGTGATCGCGGTCTCGATCGCATCGCTGATCATCGCCATCCCCGCGCTGTTCGGGAAGAACAACATCCCGTTCGCGTTCTTCGCGCTCACCGGAATCTGCACCGTGGGCCTCTACATCGCCTACATCATTCCGGTCTACCTGCGGCTGCGGAAGGGCGACGACTTCGAGGTCGGGCCGTGGAACCTCGGACGTCGGTACAAGCTCGTCAACATCCTGGCGATCATCTTCGTGATCGCGGTCGTGTATTCGCTGGATCTTCCGTACGCTCCAGGGGGTCTGCCCTGGAACGATGCGTTCGACGTCAGCCTCGTCAACTACACACCGCTCGCGATCCTGCTGCCGCTCATCTTCGGGGTCTGGTACCTGGTCTCGGCGAAGGACCGGTACCAGGGGCCGGTGCGAACGCTCGAGGAGGACGAGGTCACCGCGGATTGAGCGCGGTTCGGAGGAGGCTGGCGATGGTGGGTGAGGGATGAGCGCCGAGCGGCCCGGCGGACCGGGTGGCACGAGGGGCATGCTGTCCCTCGACGAGCTGAAGGCCGAGGCCGAGTCGGGGGCGATCGACACGGTCGTCACGGCGTTCACCGACATGCAGGGGCGCCTGTTCGGAAAGCGCATCCAGATCGAGTACTTCCTCGACGAGGTTGTCGATCACGGAGTCGAGGGGTGCGACTACCTGCTCGCGCTGGACATGGAGATGGAGCCGGTCCCCGGCTATGAGATGGCGAACTGGGAGAAGGGCTACGGGGACTTCGGGATCAAGCCCGACATGGGGACCCTGCGCCGCGTCCCGTGGCTCGACCGAACGGCGCTCGTCCTGTGCGACGTCGTCAACCACGACGGCTCGCCGGTCGTGGCATCGCCGCGCCAGGTGCTGATCGCCGTCTACGAGCGGGCCGCCGAGATGGGCTACACGTCGCAATGCGCCTCGGAGCTCGAGTTCTACCTCTACAAGGAGAGCTACGCCGAGGCGCACGAGAAGGACTACACGCACCTCACGCCGACGATCCCCTACATCCTCGACTACCACATCCTTGCGACCACGATGGACGAGGCCTACCTCGGTCCGATCCGCCGCGGAATGCACGAAGCCGGCATCCCGATCGAGTTCTCGAAGGGCGAGGCCTGGCACGGCCAGCACGAGGTCAACACCCGCTACGCGGATGCGGTGACCGCCGCTGACCGGCACACGATCTTCAAGAACGGCGTCAAGGAGATCGCGTTCCTATCCGGCATCTCGGCGACCTTCATGGCGAAGCCCTCGGAGAAGGACATCGGAAGCTCGTGCCACATCCACTCGAGCCTCATCGACGGCGACGATAAGAGCGTCTTCGTGGACGGCGACGAGGAGACCGACACGTTCCGTCACTACCTGGGCGGGATGCGAGAGCACATCAGGGAGCTGGCGCTGTTCATCGCACCGTCGATCAACTCCTACAAGCGCTACGCGGCCGAGAGCTGGGCGCCCACCTCGGTGTCCTGGGGACGCGACAACCGCACCTGCGGCTTCCGGATCGTCGGGCATGGGCAGTCGCGCCGGGTCGAGTGCCGGATACCCGGCGCCGACGTCAACCCCTACCTGGCGTGCGCGGCGCTGGTCGCCGCCGGGCTCGACGGGATCGAGAAGGGGACGGATCCCGGGCCCGAGCTCAAGGGGAACGCGTATGAGGCCGCCGAGGCCGAGCCGTTCCCCTCGACCCTCCACGAGGCGCTCGAGCTCTGGGAGGGAAGTGACTTCGCCAAGCGCGCCTTCGGCGAGTCGGTGCACGCTCACTACCTCAACTACGGCCGGTACGAGCAGAAGGAGTTCGACCAGGTCGTCACCGACTACGAGCGCAGGCGCATGTTCGAGCGCGGCTAGCGCTCTTCACCCGTGAGCGCCTGCGCGATCGGGATCTGCGCCGCGGTCGAGCGGGTGCGGCGCGATCCATGGCAGGAGGAGGTCGTGACCATGGTGCAGCGGACCTATCCCGCGGCCGTCCAGCGTGCGGGCGCGCTGGCGCTGGTGCTGCCTCCGGACGACGCGGCTACAGAATCACCGGACCTCCTGCTCGATCGGATCGACGGCCTCCTGCTGGCAGGCGGAGCGGACGTCGACCCCGCCAGCTACGGGGCCGCGCCGCACCCTGAGACCGGGCTCACCTGGCCCGAGCGCGACCGCTTCGAGATCGCCCTGGCGGCGCGGGCGATCCACCGGGGCATCCCCGTCCTCGGCGCATGCCGGGGCATGGAGATACTCAACGTGGCCCTCGGAGGGACGCTGCAGCAGCACCTGCCGGACGTGATCGGGAGCGACCGCCACCGCCACACGCCGGGGCAGTTCAGCGACCACGAGGTGACGCTCGAGCCGGGCTCGCTGGCCGCCAGGGCCACCGGCACCGAGCGCGCGGCCGTCAAGTCACACCACCACCAGGGAATCGGGGAGCTGGGCGACGGCTTCGTCGCCACCGGGACCTCGCCGGAGGACGGCGTGGTCGAGGCCATCGAGCTTCCGGGCGAGGGATACGTGCTCGGGGTGCTCTGGCATCCCGAGGAGGACGCGCCGAGTCGAGTGGTCGCCTCGCTGGTTGACGCGGCCAGGGCGAAGGTGGGTGCTGCGTGAGCACGGAGCAGGCGCAGATCTCCGTCGTCGAGCCCGCCACGGAGGAGGTCATGGCGACGCTCCCGCGCGCGGGGGCAGAGGAGACGGACGCAGCGGTCGCGCGAGCCAAGCGTGCCTTCCCGGGCTGGCGCTCCGTCGCACCGCCCGATCGCTCGGCGCTGCTGCACCGCCTGGCCGACGCTCTCGAGGAGCGTGTCGAGGACCTCGCGACGTTGGAGGCCCGCAACGCCGGCAAGCCGATCGCCGACGCGCGTGGCGAGATGGGGATGGTGGCCGAGACCTTCCGCTACTACGCGGGCGCGCCGGAGCGCCTGCTCGGGAAGACCATCCCGGTTGCAGGCGGCGTGGACATGACCTTCCGCGAGCCGCTCGGCGTGATCGGCCTGATCGTCCCTTGGAACTTTCCCCTGCTGATCGCGTCGTGGAAGGTGGCGCCGGCGCTCGCGGCCGGCAACACGATCGTCCTCAAACCGGCGGAGCTCACGCCGCTGACAGCCGTGGAGCTGGAGCGGATCGCGCTCCAGGCCGGGCTGCCGGAGGGCGTCGTCAACGTGGTGGCCGGGCCGGGGAGCGTCGCCGGCAGACGCCTCGTGGAGCATCCGGACGTGGCAAAGATCGCGTTCACCGGCTCGACGGGGGTCGGGCGCGGCATCGCGGAGGGTGCCGCCGCGACGATCAAGCGGGTGACACTCGAGCTCGGCGGCAAGTCCGCCAACGTGGTGTTCGCCGACGCCGACCTCGAGCGGGCGGCGGAGGCGGCTCCGCTGTCGGTCTTCGGCAACGCCGGCCAGGACTGCTGCGCACGATCGCGGATCCTCGTCGAGCGCTCGGCGGTCGATCGTTTCCTGGAGCTCCTGGAGCGGCCGGTCACTTCGCTGCGGGTCGGCGACCCGCTCGACGAGGCCACGCAGATGGGGCCGCTGATCTCTGCCGGGCAGCGAGAGACGGTCGGCTCCTTCGTCCCAGAAGACGCGCCGGTCGCGATCCGCGGCGACGTGCCCGACGGCCCCGGCTACTGGTTCCCGCCCACGGTTCTGGCGCCCGTCTCGAACTCCGATCGAGCGGCCACGGAGGAGATCTTCGGGCCGGTGGCCTGCGTGATCCCGTTCGAGGGCGAGGCCGAGGCGATCGAGATCGCCAACGACACGATCTACGGCCTCTCCGGCTCGATCTGGACGCGCGACGGGGCGAAGGCGCTGCGCACGGCCAGGGCGATCGAGTCCGGCGTCCTCTCGATCAACTCGAACACGTCCGTGCGGGTGTCCACGCCGTTTGGAGGCTTCAAGCAGTCGGGCGTCGGGCGCGAGCTCGGGCCCGATGCGCTGGAGCACTACACGGAGGTCAAGAACGTCTACTACGCCACGGAGGAAGACTGATGGGGAGGCTCGACGGCAAGGTCTGCGTGATCACCGGGGCGGCGAGCGGCATCGGCGCCGAGAGCGCCCGGCTGTTTGGGGCTGAGGGCGCGAGCGTCGTCGGCGTCGACCTCGACGCCGGGGCAGAGGGCGACCTTGCGATCCAGGCCGACGTCACGGACTCCGACCAGGTCCGGGACATGTACGCCCGGGCGAAGGACGAGCTCGGCCGGGTCGACGTCCTGTTCAACAACGCGGGGATTAGCCCGCCGGACGACGCCTCGGTGCTGGACACGTCGGTGGAGGCGTGGCAGCGGGTCCAGGACGTCAACCTCAAGAGCGTCTTCATCTGCTGCAAGCACGGGATCCCGCATCTCCTGAGCAACGACCCGCCCACCGGTGGCTCGGTGATCAACACGGCGTCGTTCGTCGCGACGATGGGCTCGGCGGTCTCGCAGGTCTCCTATACGGCCTCCAAGGGCGGCGTCCTCGCGCTCTCCCGCGAGCTCGGCGTCGAGTTCGCGCGCCGCGGCGTCCGCGTCAACGCACTGTGCCCCGGTCCGGTCAGCACGCCGCTGCTCCAAGAGCTGTTCGCGAAGGACCCGGAGAAGGCCGCGCGCCGGCTCGTGCATCTGCCGATGGGCCGCTTCGCCGAGGTCGGGGAGATCGCACAGGCCGCGCTGTTTTTGGCCTCGGACGAGTCCTCATACGTGACCGCATCCACGTTCCTCGTGGACGGCGGGCTCGCCGGGGCCTACCTCACGCCCGAATAGCGTCGACCCACCGCTCGCACATCGCGCGCCCGGCGTCGTTCCATGCGCCGATCGCCGCCTGCGTGGAGGCACGCAGCGCCTCCGGGTCGAGCCCGATCCGCACCGCGTCGGGGTCGCTGCGGTAGTCGCTGATCCAGTAGTCCACGTCCTCCATGCTCACCTCCGCGTGGAACTGGATGCCCCACGCGGGACCCTCGAGCCGGAAGGCCTGCAGGCAGACCGGGCTCCGAGCGAGTGCCGTGGCCTCGCGTGGGAGCGGGACCTCGTAGCTGTGCCACTGGAACGCCGAGAAGTGCGCCGGGAGCCCGCCGAGCAGCGGGTCGCCGGCGGCCTCGGGGGTCAGCTCGACCTCGTGCCAGCCGATCTCCGGAGCGGATGCGCGGCGCGGCTCCGCGCCGGCCGCCTCGGCCACGAGCTGGCATCCGAGGCACATCCCGAGCAGCGGGACGCGGCGCTCGATCAGATCGGCCAGGATCGACTTCTCCTCCTGGAGCCACGGATGGTCCGCCTCGTGGTCGGCGTGCATCGCCCCGCCGAACGTGAGCACCGCGTCGTAGCCCGAGGGATCGGCGGGCGCCGGGGCGTCGGCGATCAGCCAGCGGTCGAGCTCGACGCCCTTCGCAGCCAGCGCCTCGGCGAACACGCCGGGTCCGGCATCCGGCTGATGAACGATGGCAAGGGCGCGCATCGACCCAGTCTGCCAACGCGGGAACCAGGCCGTGGTCCCCGACGCAGCGGGCCTTACCCGGCCGGTTTGCGCCGCCGCACGTGGATCGTGTAGGCGGCGAGGATCAAGACGGCCCAGACGGCGCCGGCGTATAGCGCCACGCGCTGGCTGGCGTTGAAGGCCAGCAGCACCGTGACGAACGCCAGGAACGCGACCACGATCCAGTTGGTGACCGGCGATCCCGGCATGCGGAAGGGGCTCGCCGCGACCCTGCCCTCCGCGACCCTCCGCCTGTAGACGAGGTGTGAGACGACGATCACGCCCCAGGTCCACATCGCCCCAGCGGTCGCGGTGCTCGTGATGTAGATGAAGGCCCGGTTGGGGACCACGTAGTTGATCGCGACGCCCAGCAGCATCACCGCTGCCGAGACCGTGATCGCATGCGCGGGGATCCTTCTGGAGCTCACCTCGTGCAGAGTCCTCGGGGCCTGCCCGACGCCGGACAGCGTGTAGAGCATCCGCCCGGTGCTGAAGATGCCACTGTTGCAGGAGGAGAGCGCCGCGGTGAGGACGACGAAGTTCACGATTCCCGCGGCTGTCCCGATGCCGATCTTGCTGAAGACGCTGACGAACGGGCTCTCCGCGGGCGACAGCTGGTTCCACGGGACGAGCGACATGATCACGACCAGCGCGCCGATGTAGAAGAGCAGGATCCGAGCCACGACGCTGTTGACCGCCTTGGGCAGGGTGCGCTCGGGGTCACGGGCCTCGCCCGCGGTGACGCCGACGAACTCGACCCCCACGAACGCGAACACCACGATCTGGAGCGCGGTCAGCACGCCGCCGATGCCCTCCGGGAAGAAGCCGCCGTGAGTCCACAGGTTGGAGAAGCTCGCGGTGTCGCCCAGCGCGCCGATCGAGAACACGATCACCGCCAGGCCGACGAGGATCAGCCCGACGATCGTGATGATCTTGATCGCCGAGAACCAGAACTCGAACTCGCCGAACAGCTTGACCGCGATCAGGTTGGCGCCATAGAGGAAGAGCACCATCACCAGGGCTGTCACCCATTGGGGGAGCCCCGGGAACCAGTACTGCATGTAGATCCCCGCGGCGGTGATCTCCGCCATCGCGGTCACCACCCAGGTGAGCCAATAGGTCCAGCCGGTGATGAACCCGATCCGCGGACCGAGGAACTCGCCCGCGTAGCTCGCGAACGAGCCGGCCACCGGCCGGTAGAGGGTCAGCTCACCGAGCGCCCGCATGATCAGGAAGATCACGGCGCCCGCCAGGGCGTAGCAGAGGATCAGCCCGGGGCCGGCGAAGTGGATCGCCTTCGCCGACCCGAGGAACAGCCCGACGCCGATCGCCCCGCCGATCGCGATCATCCGGATCTGGCGGCTGTTCAGGGTCCGCTTGAGCTCCTCGGGTGGCTGCTCCAAGTCGGCCCTGTGTTCGGCTCCGCCCACCGGCCGGTGAGTCTCCCAATCCTGGCGGCGGCTAGGGTGCCGTGGCGATGGGAATCATCGGCTGGATCGTCCTCGGGCTCCTCGTCGGCGTGATCGCGCGCGCGATCGTGCCGGGCCGCAGCGAGCCGAGCGGCTGCTTCGGCACGCTCGCCATCGGGATCCTCGGCGCGCTCATCGGCGGCTTCATCGCGAGCGCGCTCAACATCGGCCACCTCGGCCACTTCTTCGACCTCGGGACGTGGCTGATCGCGATCGGCGGCGCCGTCATCCTGCTGCTCATCGTCCGCGCGATCGCAGGACCTTCCCGGTACTGAGGGGACACGGCCCCTCCGCGCGAGCGAAGGGGCCGTGCCATCAGCTCACTTCTTGTGGCGCTTCGCCTTGAGCGGCGCCGCGGCCGCCGCGGCGGCCGCGGCGGTCTCGTGCGCAAAGCGCAGCTCCGTATCGGAGTTGCCGTCGATCGACCGTGTGTAGGCGACGTCGGCGAGGTTCGAGTTGTCGAGCGCCACGGACTGGAAGTCCAGGAGCTCGCGGTCGCCGCTGCACCCTGTGCCCTCGGTGCAGATCGGCCCGCTCTTGACGGGCGTCGGGTCCACCGCCTGCGGGGCTGAGAACGTAGCGCCGCCGTCGGTGCTTTCGAGGTAGGTCTCGAACCACTGCGCGCTCTCGGGCACGGACTCCGAGGTTCCGCTCGCGTCGGTGTGGTAGAGCGAGACGGCAACATGCGAGCCGGAGGCCGCGACCCATGGGTATACGGATGCCCCGGTGCCAACCAAGGTGCGCGGTGTGGACCACGAAGAACCCCAGTTCGTGCTGTCCGAGTAGCGAATGCGGCTCGAGTTGCCGATGTTTTCCAGCCAGACGGCGACCAGGTGATCGCCGCCGCCGTCCGCGACGACGGGGAACGCCTGCGTGGTATCAGCATCGCTGGCGGGACCGACTGTGCTCTGGCTGAACGTCAGCCCGCCGTTCGTCGAGCGGGCGAAGTTGATGCCGCCCGTGGAGGTCGCGTAGACGAAGCCGACTCTGTCGCCCGTACCGAGGGCTCCCGCCCCCGCCTGCGAGATCAAGTTGCCGGGCGGGCAGATGCAGCCGGTCTGATCGGCGGGCGTGGCCGCCACCGTCCGCACCGGGAAGGTCACGCCGCCGTCGACAGACTTCGAGACCACCAGGCCGGAAGGGATCTGGTGGGTGAGGTGATAGGCGATGCCGCCACCCGGCGTCGAGATCCACTGGCGATCCTGGATCGGCGTCCCCTCGATCGGGTTTGCCGTCCAGGTCTGGCCCTTGTCCGATGACGTCGACACGGTGGAGCTTCCGAGCCACAGGTCGGTCATGTAGATCTTGCCCGTGCTGGGGTCGAGCGAGATGTCCGAGTCGCCGCCGCCCGGGAGGTTGCTCCGAGCGCCGGCCGGGGTGTTCACCCAGGTGGCGCCGCCGTCGGTGGAGCGAAAGACGTCGCTCGGGGAGCCGGGGACGTTGGAGAGCAGCCCAGTCGGGGCGTTCACGTAGATCGTCCCGTCGTTCGCGACGTCGATGCCGGGCTCGCCGAGATCGTCACCGGTGACGACGACTGGCGAGGCGAAGCTGGCCGCGTGCGCGGCGGGGACGGCGGCGAGCATCCCGGCGATGCACAGGACGAGCGCGCCGGTGAGCGCCAACCGGTTGGAAGACGGCCGCTGACTCAAGATGAACCTCCTGGACGGATTCGGGTCGCGGAGTCATTCCGGGTCGAAGCGTCCCTGCGGAGCGGGATCGTAGGACTCGCCATCGAGCCGTGCGCCAGTCAGGCAGATCGCCCACACGGGAAGCCCCGGGTGTTACCTTGATGACAGCCCCTGTGGGCGAATGCAAACAATCTATGAAGCGGCGGCTGAACGGGTTAGCACCAGGCAGTTCCGCGGCATTCAAGGACAGAGCAACGCGGAGGACGTATGGCAACTGGCACAGTGAAGTGGTTCAACGAGGAAAAGCGGTTCGGGTTCATCACTCCCGACGAGGGCGGGCAGGATCTGTTCGTCCATCAGACCGGGATTGCGGATGGCTCGCGGTCGCTGCCTGACGGGACCAAGGTCGAGTTCGAAGCCGAGGATGGCCCGAAGGGCCCCAAGGCGGTCGACGTCAAGACCGTCGCCTGAGGCCTCTGAACGCGTGAGCGCGCGGGGGCTCAAGCGTCCCCGCGCAGCTCCTCCTTGCCGAGGTCCTCGAGGAGGTTGATCGCGCGCGGGTCGCGATCGTCTTCGACCACGATGATCGTTCCCGGCCAGTACGGGCTATCGGCAGCGGTGCGCCCGATCAGGCCGGGCGAGTGGACCCAGCTGCCGGTGTTGTGGAGTCGGGTCCCGTCCTCGAGGCGCCATCCGACCTCGGCCCGGAGCGGGCCGCGGCGGTGGGTGTGCCCGAAGATCACGTGGTCGGCCTCGATCCCGAGCCGGCGCACCACCTCACCCATCGCGGCCAGGCCCGCGCGGGTGATCGCACCCGGCGAGAGATCGGACTTCACGGGCCCGAGTCCCAGTCGATTTGCAACCCCCACCGCTCCGGGTAGCGCAACCGAGCCGAGCAGCCGGCCGCGTATGCGAGCCGCCCGTCCGTAGCCGCCGCCGACCGCCTGCCACACGCGGGCCGACGGGTTTGCCCCTCCCAGCCGGTCATTCGGGGAGCCCCCGCTCTGGGCGAGCGTGAACAGGAACGCGTACAGCGGCGCCTGGATGCGCTCGTAGTCGTCCGGTGACTCCGATCCCGGGTCGCCGTGGGCAGGGAGCTCGTCGTCGGATGGGTCCCGGGAGCCGGTGAGGACGCGCTCGACGGCGGCGACCGCGAGGCGCTCGAAGCTGGGGACGGTGAGGTGGCGGTCCAGGTAGTGGCCGTGGGTGGCGTAGACGTTCGGCCGGAGGAACACGCCGGGGTACGCGAGCTGGACCTCGGTCCTGCCCATCCCGCCGGTCAGCTCAGCCAGTGGGCCCGCGCCGATCGGGATGCGCTGCTCGAGGCCGAGGGACGCGACGCCGTCCAGGCGCCGCCGCTCGAGCCAGCCGTCCAGAAGGTGGTGATCGTGGTTGCCGGGGACCATCACCACCCGGCCGTCGCCGACCATGTTGCCGAGCTCGTCGAAGAACGGACGCGCGATCTCGAGCGCGGCCGCCAGCGGCATGTCGCGCAACTCGACGACATCGCCCAGCAGGACCACCTCGTCCGCGCCCTCGAGCGCGGCCCAGAGCTTCTCTCGGAACTCCGGCCGGCGCAGCAGGTCGATCCCGCCGCTCGAGGCGAGGTGGATGTCGGAGAGCACGACCGTGGATCCCACACCCACATCCTCGCGTGCCGGCCGGAAGGACGGCAGCGATAGGCTGGCGTCTGCGATGCAGGCGAGCCCAGTGACGGAGGCTCCGAGCGTGGCCGGGATCCCGGTCACGAACCCAGCGACGGGGGAGGTCATCGCGACGGTCCCGGAGCTCGGCGCCGAGGAGGTGACCCGGATGGTCGCCACCGCGCGCGAGGCGCAGCCGACCTGGGCGGCGGCCGGGTTCGAGGGCAGGGCGGAGGTTCTGCTGGCCGCGCATGACTGGATGGCGCAGAACGCCGAGCGTGTCGTCACGACGATCGTGGGGGAGACCGGTCGACCGGCTGACGAGACCCAGTTTGCGGAGCTCGCCTACGGGCTCTCGGCCCTCGAGTTCTGGCCGAAGATGGCTCCCCACTACCTCGGCGATGAGGAGATCGTCTCCGCGTCGCCGTTCCTGCGCGGCCGCCGCCTCGTGGTCCGCTACGAGCCGCTGGGCGTGATCGGCGTGATCGGTCCCTGGAACTACCCGCTCAACAACTCTTTCGGGGACTGCATCCCGGCACTCGCGGCCGGCAACGCCGTCGTGCTGAAGCCCTCGGAGATCACTCCGCTCACCTCGCTCCTGATGGCGGACATGTTGAGCGAGTGCGGTCTGCCGGAGGGGGTCTTCCAGGTGGCGACGGGTCGTGGCGCGACCGGCGCGGCGCTGGTCGACCAGGTGGACATGATCATGTTCACGGGCTCGGTCGCCACCGGCAAGAAGGTCATGGCCAAGGCGGCCGAGACCCTGACCCCGGTGAGCCTCGAGCTCGGGGGCAAGGACCCGATGATCGTGCTCGCCGACGCGGACGTCGAGCGAGCGGCCAATGCCGCCGTCAGCTACGGCATGAACAACTCCGGCCAGGTGTGCATCTCGGTCGAGCGCATCTACGTCGAGGAGCCGGTGTACGACGACTTCCTCCAGCGGGTCACCGACAAGGTCAGCGCCCTCCGCCAGGGGCCGCCCGGCGCACCCGGCTCGGTCGACGTCGGAGCGATCATCTTCCCGCCGCAGATCGAGCGGATCGAGGCACACGTCGGCGACGCGGTCGAAAAGGGCGCACGCGTCATCACCGGGGGCAAGCGCGGCGAGGGCGACGGCGGGCTCTTCTACGAGCCCACGGTGCTGGCCGACGTCGACCACTCGATGAGCTGCATGGTCGAGGAGACCTTCGGCCCGACGCTCCCGATCATGAAGGTCGCTGACGCCGAGCAGGCGATCGACCTCGCCAACGACGGGCCCTACGGGCTCCAGGCGTCAGTTTGGACCCGGGACACCGACAAGGGCGAGGCGGTGGCGCGACGCATCGAGGCCGGGGTGGCATGCGTCAACGACGCGCAGGTGAACTACGCGGCGCTCGAGCTTCCGATGGGGGGCTGGAAGGCCTCGGGCCTGGGGTCCCGCCACGGCCCGGACGGCATCCGCAAGTACTCGAAGCGCCAGTCGCTGATGATCACCCCCGGGTATGCGACCTCGCGCGACGCGCACATGTTCCCCTACTCGGCGCAGGTCACCGCGACGATCGGCCAGACCGTCAGCGCGCTCGCGGCGAGCGACCTCTTCAACGACGCGCAGCGGCAGACCCTCGCCGTGGTCTGCGACACCTTCATCCCCTCGCTCACCCCGCCTGAGGGCGAGCCGGATCCGACCGGGTTCTGGGCCCGCGCCGCCTCTCATCTCGGGGTACCGGAGGGGATCGAGGTCTCGCTGCTGCAGGCGAACCCGCCGGCGGAGCAGATCGAGGGGCTGCGTCAGCTGCTGGACTCGCTCGCCGAGCACGGCATGACCTCCGAGACCCCGCTCGCCCAACGCGAGGAGCTGATCCACGCGTTCAGCGCCTCGGGACCGGACACGCTCGCCGGAATCAACGCGCTCCGCGGGCTGACGACGACGCTCCACTACGCGCTTCCCGACCTGGGCACGGGCCGGAACCCGAACTGGGAGCCGATGGGCTACCCGGGACCGCAATCGCTACCGCCGGACATCCCGAAGACGCTTCCGGTCCGTCGCCCGAGCGCTGCCGGCGAGGTGATCGAGGCCGACGTCTGCGTTGTCGGGTCCGGCGCCGGCGGATCGGTCATCGCCGGTGAGCTTGCCGGCGCCGGCAAGCAGGTCTGCGTGCTCGAGATGGGCAGCTACTCCAACGAGGCCGACTTCGACCAGCTCGAGCTGCCCTCCTACCAGCGCAGCTACCTGAACGCAGGCCCGTTCACGACCGTCGACGGGCAGATGACCATCCAGGCGGGCTCCGGCCTCGGCGGCGGCACGGTCATCAACTGGACCAACAGCCTCCGCACTCATCCATGGGTCAGGGAGGAATGGGCGCGCGACTTCGGCCTCGAGGGCCTCGACGGCGCCGACTACGACGGCCACCTCGACGCGGTGCTGGAGCGCATCGGGGCCAACGACGAGTGCAGCGACCTGAACGGACCCCACGAGCGGCTGCGCGAGGCATGCGAGAAGCTGGGCTACGACTTCCGCCTCATCGTGCGCAACGCCGACCGCGCGACCTATGACCCGGCGAGCGCCGGCTTCATGGGCTTCGGCGACCAGTCCGGCTCGAAGCTGTCGACCCAGAAGACCTACCTCGCCGACGCCGCGGCGAAGGAGGCCGACTTCGTGGTCAACTGCCGCGCGCAGCGGATCATCACCGAAGGCGGGCGCGCGGTCGGGGTGGAGGGCCTCTGGATCGATCCCGCCGGTCCGGCCGCGAACGGCGCGCCAGTGCCGGTCACCGTTCAGGCACCGGTGATCGTCGTCGCGGGTGGGTCGATCGAGTCGCCGGCCCTTCTGCTGCGCTCGGGGATCGGCGGACCGGCCGTCGGCCGCTATCTGCGGCTGCACCCGGCGAGCGCCGTGACCGGGATCTATTCCGAGGACCAGCGCTGGTGGTGGGGGCCGCCGCAGTCGGCGCTGTCCCACGAGTTCGCCGACCTCGAGGACGGTTACGGCTTCCTGATCGAGTCGGCGCAGTCGACCACCGGGCTCTACGCGGCTGCGACGCCGTGGATCTCCGGCCGCGACCACAAGGAGAAGATGCTCGACTGGAGCCTCTGCGCCCCGTTCATCAACCTCACGCGCGACCGGGGCCACGGACGGGTCGAGATCGACGCCGCGGGGAACCCGGCCGTGAGCTATCTCCTAGAGGACGAGCTCGATATCCGCAACTTCCGCCGCGGGCTCGCCGAGATGATCCGCCTGCACGACGCGGCTGGGGCCGGCCGGATCGTCAGCATGGGGCGAAGCGCCCCGATCTGGGAGCGCGGCGACGACCTCGACGCCTTCATCGACGCGGTCACAACGCACTCTCTCGCGCCGCGGGAGTTCGGCGTCTTCACCGCCCACCAGATGGGGAGCTGCCGGATGGGCTCCGATCCCGAGACCAGCGTCGCGAACCCGCTCGGAGAGCTCCACGACACGCCGGGCGTCTGGATCGGCGACGCGAGCGCGTTCCCGACCGCCTCCGGGGTCAACCCGATGGTGACGATCATGGCCCTGGCCCACCGAACGGCCCAGGCGATCGCCGCCGCATGACGGAGGCCTTTCGCACACCGGACGAGCGGTTCGAAGGGCTCCCGGACTTCCCGTTCGAGCCGCACTACCGCGAGGTCGACGGAATTCGGCTCTGCCACCTCGACGAGGGCGATGGTCCGCCGGTGGTGTTCTTCCACGGCGAGCCGACCTGGTCGTATCTGTGGCGCAAGGTGATCCCGTCCGTTCGCGACGCTGGCTACCGGTGCATCGCCCCCGACTACGCCGGATTCGGCCGCTCGGACAAGCCCATCGACCTCGACTGGTACACGTACGACAAGCACGTCCAGCAAACGGGCTCGCTGCTCACCGACCTCGACCTCCGCGACGTCACCGCGGTGGTCCACGACTGGGGAGGGCCGATCGGGCTGCGGCTGGCCGCCGAGAACCCGGATCGGATCGCGCGGATGGTGGTCATGGAGACGGGGCTGTTCACCGGCGAACAGCGGATGTCCGACGCCTGGTGGACGTTCCACGACTTCGTCGAGCGCACCGAGGACTTCCCGATCTCGATCCTGGTGAAGAACGCGGTCGCTCGCGGCATGGACGAGGACGTGGTCGCCGCGTACGACGCGCCGTTCCCCACCAAGGAGTCCAAGGCGGGCGCGCGGGCCTTCCCGCTGATCCTCCCGACCTCGCCCGAGATGCCCGGCGGCGCCGAGGGCATGAGCGCCCAGAAGGCCCTTCAGGCCGACGAGCGGCCGATGCTCGTGATGTGGGCCGACTCGGACCCCGTGCTGCCGTTCAAGGTGGGGGAGGCCTTCTCGAACCTGATCGGTGCCGACCCGCCGATCAAGATCGAGAACGCGTCGCACTTCCTCCAGGAGGACGCCGGCCCCGAGATCGGCGGCCTGATCGCCGACTGGCTTAAAAGCGGATCCAGATAGCCGCCTCCCACTTCTGCTTTCACGCGAAAGCAGAAGCGTCAGCCCTACGTCGAATCAGAGCGGAGATACTGCGTCGGCGATGTCGCAGGAGTACGTGCGTCTGTTTCTTGGAGTGCGTCGAGGCGGTTCGCTCCGGCGACTGGGGGGCTGCCATCGGGCGCATGGATCCGGAGGTCGATTGGGTGCCGCAGCGGGCGCCCGTGCAGGGCGCCTATGTCGGCCGCGCTTCGGTCAAGCGCTTCGCCCAGGACACGCGGGAGACGTTCGAGGTGTTCGAGCCCCACTATTCGGACGTTCGCGACCTCGGCGACCGCGTGCTGGGAATCGGGACGCTCCGAATACGTGGCCGGGGAAGCGGCGTGGAGACGGAAGTCCCGTCGGCGGTTCTCGTCCGATTCAAGGCGGGATTGATCGCGGAGTTCAAGGACTACGTGGAGCCCGCGAAGGCCCTCGAAGCCGCCCGGCTTAAGGAGTAGCGCAGACTTCTGCTTTGCGCGAAAAGCAGAAGCGCCCGCCGCCCCGGGTCGGCTCAGTCTGAGCTCTCGCCGCCTCTGAGCGCCGCCACGTGCGCCGGATTGATGCCGATGGACTCGGCGGTGCCGCGCTCCTTGAACCAGGCCAAACGAGCCTGACCCGACCGCGCGGCATCCGAGAGGCCCCTCTCGACCTCGTCCAAGGTCCCTTCCACCGTGTAGACGTCACCGTTTCCGAGCCTGATCTCTGCGTGAAGCATGTCGGGCAACGATGACAGACGGCCCGCCAAGGAGAGGAGAATCCGGTTGGTGCAACGGGATGATCCGATAAGGCGCCCGCGCCGGGAAGGCGAACGCGGGAGCGCCCCCGACCAACGGGATGTGCCCGTTGCCGCGGTCCTGCGCGACTCGATCGTCGCGATCACGTGCTTCCCTGATCCGCTGCCGCGGAGCGGCAAGCGGAGATGGCGGCGATGGCGGCGCCATTCCGCGCGTACTAAGTGACGCCCTGGGGTGCGGTGCGACACGCGGCCATCGCCTCGTCGAGCCGCTCGCTGAGCTCGGCGTGAAGGGTGCCGGCCGCCGCTGAGCCCGGCTCGCCGGTGCGCACGCCGAGCAGGTTCTCGACCTCCAGCGGGTCGCGCTCGAGGTCGTAGAGCTCGTACTCGGTCCTCGTCTTGCCTTCGGGGTCGAAGTAGAACGCGTACTTCGCGTCGCGGGTCCGAATCGCGCGGATCCGGTTCGGCTGGCCGGGAGCGTCCTGCGTCGCGGTGGCCGCCTGGTGGTCGTCGTAGGTGAAGTGGATGGCGTCCTGAACCGAGGGCGCCGGGGCCGGGTGTTCGAGCACGGAGGAGAGGGCGACGTCCGCACGCTGGGCCAACTCGGCGTCGGGGTTTGCCCTCGCTGCCATGACCGGCGTCAGGTCGCGCCCGCGCAAATCGCCGTTGGCCTCGCGTCCGCCGAGCGACAGCAACGTCGGCACGAGATCGACCAGCGACGCGAGCGCGTCGGTCTCGGCGGCGTCGGCGAACAGGGCCGGGTTGGAGAAGACGAGCGGCACGTTGATTGTCTCCTCGTAGGCGTTGAACATCTTCTGGCGCAGGCCGCCGTGGGAGAGGCCCATCTCGCCGTGGTCGGCGCACCGGACCACGACGGTTCGAGCCCGCAGCGAGCCCGGGTCGTCGGCGCTGCCGAGCGCGGAGAGCAGGCGGCCCAGCTTGCGGTCGACCACGCGGTGCAGGTGCGCGTAGAAGTTGACGTAGTCCAGCTGGGCGCGCCGGTTGCGAAGCGGGCCCAGGTAGGCGTTCATCCCCATCCGCGTCAGGGCCTGAACGCCGGGCTTGGTCCCGAGGTCCTCGTCGACGGTCGGTGGGAGCTCCACCCCGAGCCCGCGGAACTCGTCGGCCGCGTAGCCGCCGCGCAGGTAGGACGCGGGGTAGCCAAGGACGTCGTGTGGGTTCACCAGCGACACGACCAGGCAGAACGGCTCGGGAAGCTCCGGCCGGCTCAGCCATTGCTCCGCCTGCGCCGTGTACACCTCGTCCCAGCCCCTGCCGTGTCCCGCGTTACCGCCGCCGAAGTTCTCCGCCTTGGCGTTCTCGCCCGCGTCGGGGGGCTCCCAGTCGGCGAAGCCGTAGTCATCGGCGATTCGAGCCGCGTCACGCTCGTGCCAGCCGCTGAGGAGGGCGCCATCCCCGGAAGGGTGGGTGAGATGCCACTTGCCCTTGTAGGCCACCTCGTACCCGGCCTCGCGAAGCAGGGTGGCGAGGTTGCTCATCCTGGGTGGGAGCACCGCCTCACCTCCCGAGTGCGGCCCGAGGCGCAGGGCGCCGCGCGCGTACTGCCACAGGACCCTCTTCGCGGGAGCCTCCCTCTGTCGCAGGATCCGGGCCATCGTCGCCGTGACCGCCAGGGCGTTGCGCGGGTCCGGATGCAGGTCGGCGGCGGTGAGGGTCAGGGTGACCCCGTGCTCCGCCGGGTAGCGCCCGGTGAGCAGCGTCGCACGGCTCGGCGAGCACATCGCCGAGTTGCAGAAGGCGTTCGTGAAGGTGAGCCCCGTCCGCGCCAGCTCCGCCTCGTTCGGCATCAGATCCCTGAGCCAGCCCGGGTCCTGCGGCCAGTGACGGGGCTGGCGCTGCTGGTCGGTGATCACCAGCAGGATGTTGGGCGGTCGTCCCGAGCCCCGTCCGGCGGCCATCACGCGGCCACCCCGGCGCGGGCGAGCGCGCTCTCAACGGAGCCGGCGATCGCCGCCGGGTCCTCGATCTGCGGGTAATGCCCGAGGTCCGCCAGCCGGTCGACCGGCACCTCAGGGCGCAGCGCGACGAGCGCCTCGAGCACCGAGACGGTCGCCACGGGGTCGTGGAGACCCCAGGCGAGGGACAGCGGACCCTCCCAATCGCGCACGGCCCCGTGCCACCGGTCCGCATAGCGCACGCGCTCGTCCAGGTAGTGGATGAGCTTGTGCCCCAGGCCTCGGCCACCCTCGCGCGTGATCAGCGCCCACTGGTCGGCGGCCTCGGCGTCGCTCAGAGGGTGCGCCGGGCTGAAGAGGGCCGCGAACTCGCGGCGGAACATCCGCTCGTTGGTCAGCACCGACGCAGCAGGGCCGAGCGGCCCGCGGAGGAGCTTCTGGCCGCGCGTGAGGGTCGCCTTCTCGAGCACGATGCTGCCGTTGAACAGCAGCGCTCCGGCGATCTGGATCCCGAGCTTGCCGTCGAGATCACGGGCGAGGAGCTCCGTCGCCACCGACGTCCCCATGTCGTGGGCGACGACGAACACCGGTCCGCCGCCCAGGTGCCGCTGGACGAGGTCCTCGGTCAGGTCCGCCTGCCATCCAAGCGTGTAGGTGTGCTCCCTGGGCTTCTCGGAGAGCCCGAACCCGAGGAAGTCGAAGGCGAGGACCGGATTGGCCTCGGTGGCGTCCAGCAGACCGCGCCAGTCGAACGAGCTCGAGGGAAATCCGTGGAGGAGGACGAGCGGGAGCCCGGACCCCTCACGTTCGAAGACGTGGATGCGGCGCTTGCGAAAGCGCTCGCTCCGCCCGCGCTGGCCCCATTCCTGGACCCGCGGAGTGAGCCCCCCGCTCACGAGGGGGGCACCGCTTCCGAGGTGGCGAGAACGTGCCCGTGGGAGTCGATAGCGCGGACGGCGTACACAACACCCGCCCGGTTGGCGTCGATCTCGGTCTCGAAGCCGGTGGAGCGGGCCGAGCCGATCGGGCGAAGCTTGTCCTCCTCCGGCCCCGCGAGCAGCGCCCAGCGCTTCACGGCGGTTGCGCCGTTCCAGCTCGCGAACGCGGCCACCTTCGATTGGCTCGTGAGCTGCACGGCGAGTGTCGGACGCGTCTGCGGGTCACCGTGCCACCGGTACCGGAAGGTGCGATAGCTGCCGTCGTCCTTGGGGAGGCTGCCGTCGTAGAGGAGGCGGCCGCCCGGCGAGAACTCCGAGAAGAACGGCTCGGCGCCGTAGCCCACGAACACGTTGCCGCTGCCGCGGGTCTGCACGCTGCCCTCGCTCTGCGCGGAGGTCGTCGTCGAGCGGTAGTACTGCTGCTCCACCTTGGCCGAGCGCTGGCGCGGGTTGAGCTTGAGGACGAGACCACGCGAGAACGGCCCCTTCTTGGGCGGTCCCGCCTCGTCGTCGAACAGGCTGATCCGATTCGGAGAGAGGAGCTGCGCGTCGTGCTGGAACCAGAACCGGGCGTCATGGCGGTGCTGGAAGTCGTTCGCCTTGCCGCCGAGCGTCCAGCGGATGCTGCCCGTGGCCCGGTCGATCTTGTAGACGGCGGAGGTGTCACGGGCCGACACAAGGACCCGCCCGCGATTGAGGTTCTGGATCGAGTTGATGTGGTAGGCGTCGTAGGAGGAGCTGTTCTCGGGCGTCGCGTAGGAGTCCGCGAGCGGGATGTGCCCGTAGGAGTGCCACTCCCACACCACAAGCCCGGTGCGCACGTCCACCTCCTGCACGATCGAGTCGAGGAGGGGGGAGAGGGTGCCGGAGGGGGAGCCCGGCAGGTGGACCATGATCGGCACGTACACGGTGAAGAGAGCGTCGCCGCCCGGGGTGAGCGTGAACTCATGAATGTCCATGTCGTAGCCGTTGCCGGCGTGGACAGTGCGGATCGTCTTGTACTTCTGGTTGGCGATCACGCCCTTGCCGATTCCGAACGCCGAGGGGGTGACGCCTCCCTGCCACCAGGTCAGCACCCTGCGACCGGCGAATTTCTGGATCCGGAGGTTCGCGGCGACGTCCGGCCCGGTGAGCTGCTTGAACCAGACGAGGTTCCCGTTGCCGTCCGTGATCATCGGGCCGCCTGGGCCCACCGGATGGATCTCGATCGTGTTGTGGCTGTCCGGGTGGACGATCGGGGAGGGAAGGGGAGTGAGGAACACGCGGCCACGCGTGCCGCCCACGTCCTTGTCGATGTCGATGCGCGGCGGCAGGAGGTCGGGCTGCGAGACGAAGTGCTGAAGCTTCTCCGGCTGCTGCTTCTTGAGGTTGAGCACCGGCTGCACCGGCCCCAGGCGCGCGATGGTGAACGTGCGCCGAACCGGCTTGCGGTGCCTGATCCGGACGACCAGCTTGACCCGCTCGCCCTGCGAGAAGGGCCGGTCCGGGACGAAGCTCGCCCCGCGGGAGTCCGAGTAGTCGTGCATCGACCCGCGGTGCTTGCCGGTCACCGAGCCGGTGACCTTCACGGAGCGGATGCGCTGCGGCTTCACTCCCAGGACGCTGATCTGAGTCTGTGGTGAGGCGTCGGGGGTGCCCTGCGCCGGGGAGATCGTGAGCCGCTGGCCGCCGGCGGCGAGGGCGGGGGTCACGCCCGCGCAGACCGCGAGGATCGCGGCCAGCGAGAACGCTTTCCCTATCGGACGTAAAACCATACTCAGTATCGAATTATCTAAACGATACTCGATATCGCTTTCGCGAGTCATGGGTGACGAGGTCTAGCAGGGGCGACGCGGACGCGCGCGATCGTGGTGATCGACTGGTAGTAGAGGTCGCGATCGAAGCCGGGCGCGGGAAAGAGATACCCCTGGGACGGGGACGGGATGTCCACCCGCGCCCGGTCGGCGCCCGTGTCAACGTCGAGCACGACCAGCCGGTCATGGGCGACGCGGAGCGCCGAGCGGCGAGACGCCTCCGACCGGGCCAGCAGCGGACCGGAGGCCCGCATCAGCGGGCGCACGAGGCGGTGGCGCAGGAGCGGGGCATCGCGCCAATCGCCGGCGACGAGCTCCCGCGTCTCCGGATACAGGATCAGGTGCGCCGCGTGGGCGAAGCCGTCGCGTCGCCACATCGGCACCAGCTCGTCACCCTCGAGCCTCCAGGCGCGAAGCACGGCGTTGCCCGCGTCGTAGGCGACGACGGTGCGGTGGACCGGATCCCAGGCGGGCGGGTTCGACTCCGTGCCATGGGGGAGCCCGCTGATCTCCACCGACCGGGTCAGCCCGCTGTCCAGGCGCGCGATCCACAGTCGCACCGGGTCAGCCTGCACACCGCTTCCGAGCATCGTGTGATCGGTGTGATTGCGCCCGTTGTCCATCCACAGGACGTGTTCGTCCGTGATCACGGGGTCCCAGCCGTAGCTCCTTCCGGGGGCCGGGCCGTATCGCGGAGCCCAGTCCTCGTCGACGGCGACGCGTCCGGCGGCGCGGTCCAGCCGCAGGCGAAACAGCCTGGTAGTTCCGACAGCGATCACGCTTTCGCCGTCGCTCGCGAGCCTGGCGATCGAGGGCTCCGGCAGGCGGAGCGGAGGGGCGACCGGGAGCAGCGTCTCTGGGTCGAGGACGGAGACGGTCGACGGCTCGAGGCCGCTCGGGGCGTCGCAGTCCTTGGTCACGAGCTCGCCGCCGTCGAGCACTACGAACGAGTTGTGGGGGCGCGGCACGGGAAGCCAGTGCGACGCGAGGACGTCGAGGTCGGCGCTCAGGCGATGGGCCCAGCGCCCGAACACCATGTGGATGTCGCCGCAGGCGTGAGCCGCGATCCCTCCGGGCCAGTAACGGCCGCCCGGCAGTCGCGGCGTCGAGGCCAAAACCTCGAGCGTGTCCGGATCGAGCCGCTCGACCCAGGCCTCCACGGGCGTGCTCTGGACGCCGCGGCGCGGCATGGCGTGCCGAAGTGCGAAGAGCTCGCCCGGCTCGCGGCGGACGAGAGCATCGGTCGCGAAGGCCTGGCGGACGGCCGCCACCTCCAGACGCTCATCCGGGCGAATGCCCAGGCCGACTTGTTCCGGCACGGTGCCCCACCGCCGCGGGCCGCCGTCCTCGCAGGTCCAGGGACGCGGCCAGTACCCGGAGGTCAAGCGCGCGGGCGCTCCTCCAGGCCGCCCCAGAGGATGTCGAGCGATTGGGTCGCGCTCTGGACGGGATCGGCGCCGGCGGCGGCGGCCTGGACGGCGAGGAACATGCACCCGGCGCTGAGCGCCACGGCGGCGACACCGGCGTCCAGGTCCGCTCTCACCTCGCCCCGCCGCTGCCCCTCGGCCACGAGCTCGGCCACGAGGCCGATCACGGGCTGTGGGTGGTCGCCGACCAGGGCGGCGAAGCGAGCCGGGCTGGCGAACACCTCGAGCAGTGCCGCGTTGTGCAGGGCCGGGGGCATGTCCGCGGCCTCGAGAACCGCGGCGAAGGTCCGCTCAACGACGGTGCGGATCCGGAGCCGGTGGTCCTGCAGGCCCTCGGCGGCCACCGCGCGCACGCGGTCGCGGAAGTGGCGCGCCGCGCCCTCGAGGAGGACGTCCTCCTTCCGCGGGAAGTAGCGGAAGAAGGTGGCCCAGCTCACCTCGGCGTCGGCGATCACGTCCTCGACCCGAGTGTCGGCGACACCGACCTCGCGATAGCGGGCCATGGCGGCGTCGTAGAGGCGGTCCCGCTTGTCGACCCCCCGAGCCTGGGTCGGCGGGGCGGGCAGCGGCGACTGGCTGCTTCCGCCGCCGTACCCGACGAAGGTCGACCCGTCGCGCTCGCCGGAATCTGAAACCATATTCAGTATGGTACAGTGTCCGAAGCGATACTGAGTATCGCTTCGGACTGAGCCTCGAAAGGGACCTCAAAATGCCAAGGTCGCGACCGCGGAGCGGGATAGGGTCACCCTCGTGAGTGCAGCTCTCTATTCGATCGGCCGCCACTGCGTCCGCTTCAGGTTCGTCGTCCTGCCGGTATGGGTCGCGATCCTGATCGTCACCGTCCTGCTCGCGAACCATTTCGGCAGGAACACGAGCAACGACCTGACGCTCCCGGGCACGGGCTCGACGAACGCGCAGAACCTCCTCGACGCCCACCTGCCCAAGCAGGCGAACGGCACCAACCCCGTGGTCATGCAGGCGCCTAACGGCAAGCTGACCTCATCCGCGAACTCCAAGGTCGTCAAGGACACCGTCGCGTCGCTGAAGAAGGCGCCCCACGTCACCAAGGCGGTGAGCCCCCTCAGCTCGCAGGGAGCCGCGTACCTGAGCAAGGACGAGAAGATCGGCTACATCTCGGTCACGATCGGCCTGAGCCAGAGCGATCTGACCGAGGCGCAGGCGCAGACGATCATCGACCACGAGTCGCCGGCCGTCGACGCCAACTTCCAGGTCGCCAACGGGGGCTACCTGGGCAACGCCGTGTCCAAGCCGGACGTGGAGTCGAGCGAGCTCGTCGGGATCGTCGCCGCGATCATCATCCTGATCTTCACGTTCGGCACGCTGACCGCGATGTCGCTGCCGATCCTCACCGCCCTCGTCGGCGTCGGCACAGGCCTCGCGCTGATCGGCCTGTTGGGTCACGGGATCGCGGTCCCGACCGTGGGCCCGACGCTCGGGACGATGCTCGGTCTCGGCGTCGGGATCGACTACGCCTTATTCATCGTCAGCCGCCACAAGGGCTTCATGGAGCAGGGCTTCGACGTGGACGAGGCGGCCGCGCGCTCGGTGGCCACCGCGGGCGGCGCGGTCGTCTTCGCGGGCGGGACCGTTGTGATCGCGCTCGTCTCGTTGGCCGTTGCTCAGATCCCGCTCGTGAGCGCCCTCGGCTACTCGGCGGCGGTCGTGGTCCTGGTCGCGATCCTCACCGCCATCACGCTGATCCCCGCCCTGCTGGCGATCATGGGCAAGCGGATCGACTCGCTCCGTGTCCCGTTCCTGAAACCGCCGCCGCACGATCACCGCCCGCATGGCTGGGCCCGCTGGGCCCGCTTCATCGGGGGCCATCCGATCCCGGCGATGCTGATCGCGGTCGCGATCCTCCTCGTGCTGGCCATCCCGGTGCTCAATCTGCAGCTGGGCCAGCAGAACAACGGGCAGATGCCGAAGTCAACCACCGTCCGCCAGGCATACGACCTCATCGACAAGGGCTTCGGTCCGGGGACCAACGGCCCGCTCCTGATCGCCGTCGACTTCGGCAAGGACAAGGCCCACAACGACCAGCAGAAGCTCAACCAGCTGCAGTCGCAGCAGCAGAAGCAGGAGCAGCAGGCCGTGCAGCAGGCGACCGCCCAGCTCGAGGCGCAGGGGGTTCCGCCGGATCAGGCCTCCTCCGAGGCCGAGCAGCAGGTCTCCTCGCAGCCGCCGACCAAGAAGGAGAAGCAGGCGGACCAGCAGGAGCAGTTCCTGAAGACCACGGCGAGCGATCCGCGTCTGGTCCACCTCCAGAACCAGATCGGCAAGACGAAGGGCGTCAAGGACGTCTCGCCCGCGATCGTCGACAACTCCGGCAGCGCCGCCTCCTTCAGCGTGATCCCCACCACCGCGCCGTCCGCCGACGCCACGACCGATCTCGTCAATCACCTGCGTGAAAGCGTGATTCCCAACGCCGACAAGGGGACGACGCTCACCACCTATGTCGGCGGGCAGACGGCCTCGTACATCGATCTCGCCTCCCGGATCGGCGACAAGCTGCCGCTCGTGATCGCGGTGGTCATCGCGCTGAGCATCATCCTGCTCCTGATCGCGTTCCGCTCGATAGTCGTGCCGCTCACGTCGGCGGTGATGAACCTGCTGTCGGTCGGCGCCGCGTACGGCGTGCTCACCTTCGTCTTCCAGGAGGGGCACGGGGCAAGCCTGATCGGGGTCGACGGAGGGGCCACGCCGATCGTCAGCTACGTGCCGTTGATGATGTTCGCGATCCTCTTCGGGCTCTCGATGGACTACCAGGTGTTCCTGATGAGCCGAATGAAGGAGCACTTCGAGCAGACCGGCGACAACCATGAGGCGGTGGTCGACGGGCTCGCGGTCAGCGCACGCGTCATCACCTCCGCCGCGCTGATCATGGTCGCCGTCTACACGAGCTTCATCCTCAACGGGCAGCCGGTGGTCAAGGAGTTCGGACTGGGGCTCGCGGCCGCCATCGCCATTGACGCGACGATCGTGCGGTGCGTGCTCGTGCCGGCGGTCATGGTCCTGTTCGGCAAGCGGAACTGGTGGCTGCCGCGCTGGCTCTCACGCATGCCGCGGGTCGGGATCGAGGGCGAGGACTACTTCAAGGCGCGCGACGCAGCGGCGGCCGCGTCCGCATCCGCGGCCGGCGGCTCGAGCTCCGCTAGCTAGAGCTTCACCGCCACGACCGAGGTGATCAGCTCCGCGAGCGGCCCTGTCGGGAGCCCCGCGATCGTGCCGCCCCCGGACGTGACCATCACCTGGCCGCCGTCGCTCTGGAGGTTCATGTCCAGGTTGATCGGGATGAAGTCCTGGCCGAGGACCTTGCCGCCCAGAAAGCTCAGCAGTGGGCCGCCCGGCAGCCCGAGCTGCGAGGCGCCGTACGAGGCGAGGTCGGTTGGGGTCGTCCGTCCGCGGGCAACGAGGTGGTACTCGGCCTCGGGGCCGCTCCGCGTGAGCTCGAAGCTCCCCATCTGGAAGGGCCCGGCGCGGAAGTGGTCGAGGTTCACGTCCACGTTGTCGTAGCCGTCCAGGTCCGAGAAGACGGTGCCGCTCTCGCTCTGCGAGGTCAGGTTGAGGTCGCTTCCGGTGACCTCGATGCGGCCGCCCCCGCCGAACAGGAGTCGGATCGACGGGAAGGCCGAGACCGAGACATGGGCGGAGCCGCCGGCCGCGGTGAGGCGGTCGGAGATGCGACTCTCGATGATCGGCGGGATCACGAGTTGGCTGATCCCGAGGAGGGCCAGGAGGACCAGCGCGACGATTCCGATTCGGCGCAGCATGACCCGAAAGGTTCGCAGCCCCGGGCCGGGGATAGAGTGGCGAGAGGGCGTGAGCGCGGAGCCACAAGAAAGGAGAGCGGTTGTGAGGCGAAGCGCGATCCAGTTGTGAAGTCAAACGGCGACCGGAGCCCGCGCGTCCTGGCGATCGACGCCGGGGGGACGATGACGGACACGTTCATCGTCGACGAATCGGGCTCGTTCGTGGTCGGCAAGGCCCAGACGACGCCCGAGGACGAGTCGATCGGCTTCATGGAGTCCGCGCGCGACGCGCTGGGCCAGTGGGGCTCGACCCCGGAAGCTGCCTTCCCCAAGGTGGCGTCCGGGATCTACGGCGGAACCGCGATGCTGAACCGCCTGCTCTCGCGCGAGGGACTCCGAATCGGCGCGATCGTCACCGCCGGCCAGGAGGACTACCTGCGGATCGAGCGGGGCATCCAGACGTACCTCGGCTACTCGTACTCCGACCGCCTCCACCTCGCGACCCACTACCACAACCCCCCGCTGGTCCCGCGGGAGCGGATGAAGGGCGTGCGGGGCCGGGTGGACGTCTTCGGACAGGAGGTCACGCCGCTGCGCGAGGCGGACGCCCGGCAGGCTGCGGCAGAGCTCCTGGACGAGGGTGTCGACGGGATCTGCGTGTGCCTGCTCTTCTCCTACCGCAATGCCGAGCACGAGCTCCGAGTCGGCGAGATCATCGAGGAGGAGAAGGCGAAGCGGGGCGCCGATGGCGAAACGCCCGTCTTCCTGTCGTCGGAGCTCTACCCGCAGCGCCGCGACCTGCCCCGCCTCAACTCCACCCTGATCGAGGCCTACGCAGCCGAGCCTTCCCGCGGCAGCCTCAAGGCCGTGCGGGACCAGACGAAGGAGGCGGGCGCCGGCTTCGAGCTGCGGGTGATGGCATCCCACGGCGGCACGATCTCGATCGAGGCGCGCGAGCTGGCGCGGACCCTGGTCTCGGGCCCGATCGGCGGCGTCGTCGGCGGCCAGGGGATCGCTGAGCGGCTCGGGCTGCCGAACGTGCTCTGCACCGACATCGGCGGCACGTCGTTCGACATCGCCCTGATCACCGACGGGCGTTTCGAGATCACCCCGACCCCGGACATCGCCCGGTTCATGCTCAACATGCCGCTGGTCAAGATCGACTCGATCGGGGCCGGCACCGGGTCGTTCGTGCGCGTGAACCCGAACTCGGGCCGGCCGGAGCTGGGACCCGACTCGGCCGGGGCCCGCATCGGCGTCTGCTGGCCCGAGGGCGGGCTGGAGACGATCTCGGTGACCGACCTGAACCTCGTCCTGGGCCGCGTCAACCCGGACTATTTCCTGGGCGGCGACGTGAAGCTCGATCCGGAGCGGGCACATGCGGAGGTCAAGCGCCAGCTCGCGGAGCCCCTGGGGCTCGAGGTCGACGACGCAGCGGCGGGCGTGGTCGGGCTGTTCGAGCAGATCCTGAAGAACGAGGCGATCGGCCGGATCCTCGGCAAGGGCTACTCGCCCGCCGACTACGCGCTGCTCTGCTACGGCGGCGGCGGGCCGCTGCACGTAGCCGGATACACCGAGGGCGTCGCGTACCGGGACGTGATGGTGCCCGCGTGGGCGGCGGGCTTCTCCGCCTACGGATGCGCGTGCGCCGACTTCGAGTACCGCTACGACCAGACGATCGACATGCCGATCCTGCCGACCGCCGACGACATGGAGCGCGCGGGCGTGGGGATGATGATCACGGGCGGGTGGCTCGGACTGCAGGAGAAGGTGGCCGCGGAGTTCGCGAAGTCGGGGGTGGAGCGAGACGCGATCTCCTTCACGCATGCCGTGCGGATGCAGTACTACGGGCAGCTCAACGACATCGAGATCGTCTCGCCGCACATGGAGCTCGAGGATGCCGAGGGGGTCGCGGACCTGATCGCGGAGTTCGAGGACGCCTACGGCAAGGTCTACGCGCGGTCGGCGCGCTCGCCGGAGCTCGGGTACCTGGTCACGCAGGCGATCGTTCTGGGCTCCGTCGAGGTGGAGAAGCCTGCGCTCCCCGATTTCGCCGAGCGCGAGGGCTCCCCGCCCGTCAAGGGCACCCGGCGCGTGCGATGGGGCGACGACTACGCGGAGACGGACCTGTACGAGCTGACTGACGTGGAGGCCGGCGGATCGATCACCGGGCCGGCGATCGTGGAGTCGGTCGCGACGACGTTCGCGATCCCGCCGAAACGCATGGCGCGGCTGGACCGGCATCACATCTTCCACCTCTCGGCCGCAATCGAGTAGTGGCCATCACCGCGTCGGGCAGCATCGAGATCGCCGCCCCGGCGGCGGCGGTGTTCGCCTGGCTCACCGAGCGGGACAAGCTCGCGCAGTGGGTGGGCGGGAACCAGGACCAGATGCCCGCGTCGAGCTCTGAGCTCGTCGTCGGCTACCGAGGCACGGCGCAGTACCCGGGCCCGGGCGGAGCCGAGGAGGAGATGGAGCTCGAGGTGACAGCCATCGACCCGCCCTACCGGTTCTCCTATCGGCAGACGTACCCGGAGGGCATGACGGCCGTCGACTACCTCCTGACCGAGTCGGAAGGCCAGACGCACGTCGCGGGAACGTCGATTACCGAGTGGAAGACGTCAGGAACGGACATGTTCAAGCAGGTCGAGCAGCAGATCGCGAGCCTGCCGAGCTATGCCCAGGAGATCTCCCGCAGGCAGCTCGAGCAGGTCGAGGAGCAGATTCAGCACACGGACGCGAATCCCGCGGTCGAGGCAGAGATGGACCGGCAGTTCGCGGAGTCGCTCGAGAAGCTGAAGCGGACGGTGGAGGCGGCGGCCGCGAGCAGCTAGTTCCCGAGCAGCACCGAGGTGCTTCCCGCGAAGTTCGCGGTCGCGATGTCGAGCTTGTTGTCGCCGTTCAGGTGCGCAGCGGCGATCCCGTAGGGG
The DNA here is from genome assembly GCA_963710955.1 of uncultured Actinomycetes bacterium. GTDB lineage: Bacteria > Actinomycetota > Thermoleophilia > Solirubrobacterales > 70-9 > AC-56. Next base: position 45,498 of record CAVQCK010000009.1, read on the forward strand.
TCGCCGTCCACCGGGTAGGAGAGCGGGGCGCCGAAGTTGAGCCCCGGCTTGCGCGGAAGCACCGAGACACGGCCCGGCGTGTTGTCATCGGTGACGGCCAGGTCGGTCTTCCCGTCGTTGTTGAAGTCTCCGAGCGCGATCTCGGCGGCGTTCATGCCGGCCGGGAACGCCTTCGGCGGCCTGAACGTCCCATTGCCGTTGCCGATGAGGATGTCCACCTGGTTGAGGCTGAAGTCCGCGACGGCGAGGTCCGGGATCGAGTCGCCGTTGAACCTGCCGACGGTCATCTCGTTGGCGCCCGTGCCCACGAAGGTGTCGAGCGGTGGCTTGAAGGTGCCGTTGCCGTTGCCCAGGAACGCCTGGAGCTTGGTCTTGCCGTTCCGGCGGGCGTCGATCACGGCCACGTCCCCCTTGCCGTCGCGGTTGAAGTCGCTGACCGCCATTCCGAACGGGCCAGGTGAGGTGTTGAGGTCGCCGATCTTGGCGAACGTCCCGCCGGCCTGGCCGCGCAGGATCGAGACGGTGTTGGCGTCCAGGTTGCTGACCGCCAGGTCGGGGCGCTTGTCCGCAGTGAACTTGCCGGCGAGGACGTACGAGGAGCCCGCCCCGGCGGGGTAGGTGTGCTTCGAGAACCCGTTGCCGTTGTTCAGGAGGACGCTCACGCCGCCGAAGACCGTCTGGTTGGCGGCTGCAAGGTCCCTGCGCCCGTCGTTGTTCCAGTCGCCGACGAGCAGGCCGAGCGGGCTCGGCCCCGCCTTGAAGTTATGGGCGACGCCGAACTTTCCGCTCCCGGTCCCGCGTAGGATCGAGACGGTTGTATCGCTGCGATTGGACACGGCCAGGTCGAGCTCTCCGTCGCCGTTGAAGTCCGCGGTGACGACGTCGAGCGGTTGGACTCCGACGGGGTAGGTCGTGGCAGGCTCGAAGCCCGCCAGCGCCACGGCGGTCACGCCGAGCACGACGGCCAGCACCCCCGCGAAGAGCGCCGCTGCCTTCGTTCCCGCCCCCACGTGATCGACCTTACCATCAGGGTATGCCGCGTCCAGCAACCGTCACATTGCTTGCTGTCGCCGCGCTCACGATCGGGGTCGCACAGGCAAATGGGGCCACCATGAGCTCGGCCGCCTTCAGCGCGGGAGCGATCAAGACCCGGTGGGCGCTCGACTCCGGTGACTGTGCAAGCGTTGTCTCCATCTCCAGGAGCCGCAACGTCGACTCGTACGGCTACTTCACGGGCCGCAACGTCACCTGGGCCACCGGCAACTGCCTCTCGGTGACGAACATCAGGACGCTGGACAGGCGAGGCGGCGTCTACTACCTCCGCGGCAACCGCCTGCCCCCGGCCACCTACTACCTCCAGCTCCAGTACTGCCACGACAGCGACTTCAGCAAGAAGGGCAACTACTACTGCCGCGGTACCAACGTCAGGAGTGTCCGGATTCCCAGCGCTCCGCGCTAACGCCGATGGACCGGCGGCGTTAGAGTCGGGCAATCGCGATCGTCGACGCCACACGCGAGCTCGAGCCACGCGATGCCCAGCCGATCGGCTGGGATGGGCAGCGCCTCGACGAGATGCTCGCCGCGTCCGAGCGCGTCTTCGCCGAAACGGGGTCCTACGCCGGGCTGACCGGCGAGCTGGAGATGAAGGACACCGACCCGATCGGTTACGAGAAGCTCTTCGCTCGTCTGCGCGGCGGCCTGGTCTCCGCGCGCGAGACGGCGCTCAATATCTCCGCCTCGCCGATCGTCCGCGAGCTCGGCGAGCTCTGCTTCGCGCTCTACACGCCGGAGGGCGACTCGATCGCGCTCTCGACCGGGATCATCGTCCACGTCCACACGATGTCGGATGCGATCAAGTTCATGGTCCGGCATGGCTGGGAGGACAACCCGCGGATCAGGCCGGGCGACATCTTCGCCAACGACGATCCGACGATCGGGGACGTCCACAACGCCGACGTCCAGACGTTCGTGCCGATCTTCTGGGAGGACAAGCTGATCGCGTGGGCGGGCGGTGTCACGCACGTGCTCGACATCGGCGCCTCGACCCCGGGCGGCGTTCCGGTCGGCCCGACCAACCGGCTCGACGACGGCATCGACCTCCCCTGCATGAAGATCGGCGAGAACGACGAGCTCGCCCAGTGGCACCTGCTCCGGTGCCAGAAGCAGACGCGCGCACCGATGTACTACCTGCTCGACGAGAGGACCCGGCTCGCCGGCTGCCACATGGTCCGCGAGGCGGTGGAGCGCGTGATCCTCGAGGAGGGAATCGACCGCTTCCAGCAGTTCTCCCGCGAGGTGATCGAGGAGGGCAGGCGGTCGTTCAAGTCGCGGATCCGCGAGATGACGGTCCCGGGGCGCTATCGCTCGGCGACCGGCTTCGACGTCACCTTCGCCGACAAGCAGCAGCTGCCGGCGCGGGCGCGCCGCGACTTCCTGATGCACGCTCCGTTCGAGGTCCGCATCGGCGGCGACGGCGACTACGCGCTCGACATGGACGGTGCGTCGTCGTGGGGATGGCACTCGATGAACTGCACGCCGTCGGGGATGCAGGGTGCGATCTGGGTGCAGTTCACGCAGACGCTGATCTGCAACGACAAGGTCAACGACGGCGCCTACCTCGCCATCGAGACCAACTTCCCGGAGGGGACGATCGCCAACCTCGGCGACGCCGAGGGCTCGACCGGGATCGCGTGGGCATTCCTGCAGCCGGCCTTCACCGGCTTCCCGCGGACACTCTCGCGTGCACTGCAGGCGCGGGGGTTCATCGAGGAGGTCATCGCGCCCTACTCGACCTCTGGAAACGTGATCCAGGGCGGCGGGATCGACCAGTACGGGAACTCCTCGGCGATCATGAACTTCGAGATCGCGGCCCAGGGCATGGGCGGCAAGTACGTGCTCGACGGGACCGACACCTGCGCGGCGATGTTCAACCCCGAGGGCGACGCCGGGGACGTGGAGATGTGGGAGCTGATCTGCCCGATGACCTACCTCTCGCGGCGGATCAAGGCGAACACGGGCGGGGCCGGCCGCCATCGAGGCGGATCGAGCTTCGAGTCCCTGCTCGTCGTCCACGGCACCGAGTTCTGGGAGCTCCAGAACCTCGGCTCGACCCGGATCCTGGCCTCGGGGCTCTTCGGCGGCTATCCGGGCTCGGCCTCCTATGTGCACAACATCAAGGGCGCGGACCTGATCGAGCGGGCGCAGCGCGGCGAGGCATACCCGCTCGCCGACGGGAGCTTTGACGACCCGGCGCTGATGGAGATCCAGGGCGAGCGAACCTATAAGCAGGACAACTTCACGACCCTCGAGCCGTTCGCCGAGGGTGACCTCTACCTCTCGGTGATGAAGGGCGGTCCAGGGCTCGGGGATCCGCTGCTCCGCCCCGTCGAGCACGTCGAGCGCGACGTAGAGGAGGGGCACCTTCTCCCGCGCTTCGCCGAGTCGATCTACGGCGTGTCGGACCGCGACGCCTACCGGCGGAGGCGCCTCGAGCGAGGCCGGCCCGCGCGGGAATGGTGGGCCGCCGAGCGGGAGCGGGTCCTCGCCGGCGACGTGATCGACGCGGTGAAGGTGGGCTACGCGGAGTCGATGAAGCTCTCGGAGCGGTTTGCGGCCGAGTTCCGCGGCTTCTGGGACCTGCCCGAGGACTTCACCTTCGACATCGCCACGCCCACGGTGCGGGCCGACGTCACCGAGAAGCCCGGAAAGATCACCCCGGAGGAGTCAGCCGACGCCTACCTGGCGGCGTCCCATGTGGACTCGGTGGAGATGCCGCGGGCGGCCGGCAGCACGATGGACCGCGAGACGCTCGAGGCCCTGCTCGACGAGAAGCTCACCCGGCGCGAGGTCAAGGACATCCAGTCCGGCTACAAGGACCCCGACCGGTTCGAGAAGTGGCTGGCGGTTCTGCAGGAGCGCGTCCCCTACGACGATCCGATCGTGCTGCCGATGGGCGAGGGGCTGAACGCGGTGCGAAACTCGGACGGTGATTTGGTCGTCCGATGCGACTGCGGCCACGACTTCTGCCCGCCGAACCGGAATTGGAGGATGGAGGCGCTCGTGTTCGTGCGCGGCGACGCGGAGACGATGGGGGAGATCTACCCGGGCTTCGCGGGGCCGGACACCGACTGGTCGGAGCTGCGTGAGTTCTACTGTCCGTCATGTGCCCGCCAGCTCGAGGTCGAGGCCGTGCCGCCGGGCTACCCGGTGCTCCACGAGTTCCTGCCCGACATCGAGGGCTTCTACCGCGGCTGGCTCGGGCGCGAGACCCCCTGAAAGTAGCCCTGAGTGCTGATCACGACCATGAACGACCTGCCCGGATACCGGATCGACGAGGTGTTCGGCGAGGTGTTCGGCCTCACCGTGCGCTCACGGAACATCGGCTCGACGATCGGCGCCGGGCTGAAGTCGCTGGGCGGCGGGGAGCTGAAGGGAATGACGAAGATGCTCGTCGAGGGCCGCGAGCACGCCACTCAGCGGTTGATCGAGGAGGCGGAGGGAAAGGGCGCCAACGCGATCATCGCCTTCCGGTACGACACGTCGGAGCTCGGCACCAGCTGGACCGAGGTCTGCGCCTACGGAACCGCCTGCAAGGTCACGAAGAGCTGAACGGGGCGTGCGGCCGCTCGACGAGCAGACGATCCTGATCACGGGGTCCACCGACGGACTGGGTGAGGCCACCGCCGAGAGGTTCGCCCGCTGCGGAGCCGACGTGCTCGTGCACGGGCGATCGGAGCAGAAGCTCGAGCGGGCACTGGCGAAGATGGGCGCCGATCGGGGAGTACGCGTCCGCGGGCTGCTCGCGGACCTGAGCTCGCTGGAGCAGACGCGGCGCCTGGCGCGCGATGTCGAGAAGCGCGTCGACCGGCTCGACACCCTCGTGAACAACGCGGGGGTCGTGGTGATGGACGGCCGGCGAGAGAGCCGCGACGGGCTCGAGCTGACCTTCGCCGTCAATTACCTGTCGCACTTCGCGCTCGCCGCCGGGCTCATGCCGCTCCTGCAGCAGTCCACGCCGGCGCGGGTCATCAACGTCGCGTCGCTCGGCCAGGCGCCGGTGAACTTCGAGGATCCGATGGCGGAGCGGGACTACGAGGGGTTCCGGGCCTACGCGCAGAGCAAGCTCGCGCAGATCATGTTCACCATGGAGCTCGCGGACCGGCTGCGGGCAGCGGGGGAGGAGGGCGTGACTGTGAACGCCCTCCATCCGGCGACGTTCATGGACACGAAGATGCTGCGGGAGGGCCTCGGACGCGCGGGCCGCTCGGAGGTCGCCGAGGGGGTCGTGTCGCTCTCGCGGCTCGTCGAGGACCCCGCGCTCGACGGCGTCAGCGGCCGGTACTTCGACCAGCTGGAGGAGGGGACGGCGGAGGCGCAGGCGTACGACGCTGACGCGCGGCGGCGACTCTGGGAGCTCAGCGAGGAGCTGACCGGGGAGCGCTTCGACCTGTAGCCGTCAGGCGGCGCGCCGGCTCTGGAGCTCGAGCAACGGCGGCCACTCCGACGATGGCCCGTCGGGCCGGCGGACCTTCTTCGGGTCGCCGGGCGGAAGCGAGGCGAGGAGCTCGCGCGTCCCGGGCTCGGCGAGCTGACGGGCGACGGTGTGGCGCGCGACCTCGATCACCTCGTTGCGGTTTCCGGTCCGCATCAGGTTCGGCCCCATGGCCTGCAGGTCCTCGTGGAGCGGCTGGATCAGCACGACCTCGGTTCCGGCGGACCCCAGCTTCTTCGCCTCGCTGCCGAGCCGGCGCCCGGAGGCCCGCTGGAACACGATGTTGAAGGCGTCGCGGGGGTTGATGGCGCGAATGGGGTGGAGGGTGGATGTGGGGTTGAGGCAGATGACGAGGTCGAGCTTCTCGTCGCGCAGGATGTCGGCGTTGGACGCGGAGTAGATGCCGCCGTCCACGTAGCGGCGGCCGTCGATGGTCACCGGGTGGTAGAGCCCCGGAATCGCGCACGAGGCGGCGACGGCATCGGCGAGGTCGGCGTCGGGCGAGCCGGCACGGCCGAACGCGACGCGACGACCGGTGGAGTAGTCGCAGGCCACGATCCACAGGTTGGGGTGGGGGCTCCAGCCGCTGGGCACGACGCTCCGGACCGTGTCCTTCAGCCCCTCGACCGAGAAGACCCCCCGCGGAAGCCAGCCCGTCGCGACGGTGGCGGGCGTGAAGCGGTGGGGCTGGGTAAGCGTGCGAAGGGCGAGCCGCCACGATCCGGGCCCGATCGGGGGCCAGGTCCGCTCGAGGTGAAAGCCGGCGCCGGCGGCGCGGTCCGCTTCCGCGGCGTCGCGCCCGCGCGCGTCCTCGACGCCCTCGAAGGTCTCGCCGCGAGAGTGGGCGACCATGAACCACGGCGGGATGCCCGAGGCGCAGAGCGCGCCGATCATCGACCCCGCAGAGGTCCCCACCACGTAGTCCGCGGTAGCCGGATCCCAGCCGGTCTCCTCGGCGAGTGCGTCGAGCCCGCCCGTGAGCCAGGCACCTCCCTGGATCCCTCCGGCGCCGAGAACAAGCCCCACCCTCATCCTTCAACCCTCCTGGTTGGTGTGACGGACAGACCTTAATTGTGCCGAACGCGACGGCGAACCTGGTGGATCTTCCCCCAGCCGCTAGATTTTGGGGCCCGCAGGCGGCTGTGGCGGAACTGGTAGACGCGCGGCGTTCAGGTCGCCGTGTCCGCAAGGACGTGGGGGTTCGACTCCCTCCAGCCGCACCTCGAAACCCGGATTTCCATGCGGCAAATCGGGGTCCCATTGCTATCCTCGCCCGCCTACCCGCCGCTATCGTCTAGGGGACTAGGACGCCGGATTCTCAGTCCGGAAACCCGGGTTCGAATCCCGGTAGCGGTGCCTTCCTCCTGCGTCGTTCCGATGGCCTCCGGATGGCCGACGGGTACCGTCTATCGCCGATGCACGTGGCCAGCCGAGAGGACGCGCACCGGCTGCGCTGGCCGGGGATCGGGCTCATCTGGCCGCTGCTCGGCGTCGCGGTCCTGCTGTACGCCGCCCACGAGGACCTCGGGCTGGGCGGATCGGGCACGGACACCCTCTTCAAGCAGTGGGTCAACGACGGGTTGCTGTGGGCAGCGGCCGCGGGCTGCCTCGCGGGAGCGCTGCGGTCCACCAAGAGCCGGGTCGCGTGGCTCCTCGTCGCGGGTGCGCTGGCGAGCTGGGCCATCGGCGACACGATCTGGAGCGTTCGCTTCAGCGACGTGGCGAACCCGCCGCTGACCAGCATCTCCGACGTCTTCTGGCTGTCGTGGTATCCGCTGATCATCGCGGCGCTCGCGCTTCTGGTGCGCGACCGGGTGCCGGCGTTCGAGCTCCATCGCTGGATCGACGGCGTGGTTGTGATGCTGATCGTGGCGACGCCGTGGGTCGCGCTCTTCCTCGAGCCGGTGTCGGAGCACGCGAGCACCTCCGCGCTGGCGGACGCCGTCGACTTCGCATATCCGCTCGGCGACGCCGTGGTAGTCGGCGCGACGCTGGGCGTCTTCGCGCTCATGGGCTGGCGACCCGGCCGCATGTGGCTGCTCCTCGGGCTCGGGCTCACCGCAACGGGCGTCGCCGACGCCATCTACTCGGTTCAGGCGCTCGGGCACTCCTACCACCAGGGTGGGGTCTATGACGCCGTGTGGGCTGGAGGCGCCGTCCTCGTCGCCTATGCGGCGTGGCAGCCACACCCCGGCCGGCTCGAGCCGCGGGAGGTGACCGGCTGGCCCGCGATCGCCCTGCCGCTGGCCGCGCAGGCGCTAGCCGCGGCGATCCAGGTCTACGGCTTCTTTCACGAGATTCCGAAAGCCGAGCGCGTCCTGACCCTGATCGTCCTGTTGATCGCAATGGTCCAGATCGTCGTGACCCGGCCCCGGCCACGGAAACGGCCGGCCGCTCAGGGGCCGACGTAGGCGCCGGCGTCGAGCCAATCCGGCGGCTCCAGGCCGAGCTCGTCCTGCAGCACGCGCTCGGCGGAGCGCAGGCCTCCCTCGACCCATCCCTGGCAGTCCGACCACGCCTCACCGCAGATGTGCAGGCCGAGGCCGGGACGCGGACGTCGCATCCGCGGGATCACCTCCCATGAGCGCGCGCCGACCGCCCACCGGTGCGAAGCGCCGCCGAACGGCTGGCCGCGCCAGTCCGTGAGCAGCGCCCAGTACGGGTCGGGCACCTCGATCCCGTGGAGCGTGGACATCTGGCGCGTCACCTCCGCGAGCATCTCGCGAGGCGGGACCTGCGGCTCGGGCTCTCCGGCAGGCGCTCCCGCGGGCGCCAGGAAGGCATCCCAGAAGCTGATCGCATCGGCGGAGCTGTAGCCCACCATCGCGAGCGACTTTCCTGACGACTCGCTGCCGAAGTAAAAGCACGTTTGCAGCGGCAGGTCGGTCGCGGAACGGCCCTTCTCGATGCCCAGCTCCTCCCACCAGGGGCGCTCGTACGCGAGCAACAGGTGGAAGAGGGGGATGGCGTACACGCTCTTCAGGTCGCTCGCGAACCCGGCGTCGCCGGCCAGCGGCGTGCGGAGAGCCAGCTCCGCGAGGCCCGCCTGGGGCAGGGCGAGCACGACCCGCCTCGCCTCGACCGTCGTCGAGCCGCGCCCCTGGACGTCGAAGCCCAGGGCCAGCGCTTCGCCGGCCCGATCGATCGAGCGGAGCCGGTGGCCGACCTCGATCGCGCCGCCGCCCGCGCGGACGCCCTCGGCCAGGGCCACCGGTAGCGCCTCGTAGCCGTCCCGGAGGCGCTCGTACCGGCTCCCCTCGGGCCAATCCGCGCAGAGGTCCGGGAGCGCCTCGGCCGCGTTCCAGTTCTCGAACTGTGGGCGGAAGCTCCCCGCATCGGCCATCAGCCGAAAGGCCTCCTCGCTGACCAGGTCACGAAGGAGGTTCCAGAGCCCGATCTCGCTGAGCGACCGATCGCCGAGCTCCAGGCGGCGCTTGACCTGGTCCCACCCGCGCGGGTCCAGCCGGCGCGCATCGGGCACGACCTTCTCGATGGCGACCGCGAGGAGCTGTTCCGGGGTGAGTCCGCGCTCCTCGGGCGCGAGGTCGTATGGAACCGCGTCCGAGTTGCCCCAGTCGGCGGCGGTGAGGCGGTGGCCGCGCAGGTAGAGCAGGTCGTGGGGATCGCCGCCCCGCAGCGGCTCACGGTCCAGGCCGAGGTGCTCCACGAGGCCCATCAGCAGCTCGTGGCCGCTCATCAGCGCGATGCCGCCCAGCTCGCCGCGGAGAGTCGGAGCGCCATCGGGGACGACCGTCTGGATGCGACCGCCGACCCGGCCGGACCACTCGAACAGGGCGACGCACCCGGGCGCCTGCGTCGCCGCTCGCCACGCGCAGTAGAGCCCGGCGGTCCCGGCCCCGACGACGGCGAGCTCGAGCGGCCGGTCGTTCCCGGTCATGGCCCGCGCGCCGGCTGGCTCGTCGCCGGCACGGTGGAGGACGCCCGCGGGCGACGCCGCGGCAGCAGCGCGGCTCCGGCCAGGGCGAGCAGCGCCACTAGCGCCTCGACCTTGAGCAGGTCGTTGAGGACCGAGACGAATGTCGTCTCGACGACGCGATCGATGCGAGCGGCCCGCTCGTGCGAGAAGCCCTCGAGAGCGTGCTCGGCGCTGTCGGCTCCGGTCAGGACCGTGTCAAGCGTCTCGACCTGGTCCGGCGAGACCGTGACATGGGCCCGCTCGAGCCGGTCCGGGAGCCGGTTGCGCCCGAGCGTTCCGAACGCCGCGCCGAACGCCGCGATCCCGAGCGTCGATCCCAGCATCCCCAGCGCGATCAGTGCCCCCGATGCCGTGCCCCTGCGGGTCGCCGGAACCGATTGCAGGGCGGCGACGTTGACGGGAGTGATCTCGAGCCCGAAGCCGACGCCGAGGACCAGCAGCCCGGGAACCAGGGCCGCTGGGCCCGAGCCTGCGTGCAGGCCCGACAGGAGGTAGACGCCCACCGCTGTGGCGACGATCCCCGCCATCATCGGCACGCGCGGGCCGACGCGGTCGGTGATCACGCCGCTGATAGGGGAGAGGACCACCAGCATCGCGGTGAGCGGCAGGAGGAGGAGGCCCGCCGAGAGCGGGGAGTGCCCGGTGATGTTCTGCAGGTACAGCGGGAGGATGAACAGCAGGCTCGCGAGCACGACGTTCCCGATCAGGAGCACGATGCTCGAGCCGACGAACGCCCGATTCCCGAATTCCCGCAGAGGCACCAGGGGTCCCCGGACCCTGAGGTCGAGGACGACGAAGCTCGTGCCGAGGATCAGCGAGGCGGCCAGCAGTGCGATGACGCCCGGCGACCCCCAACCCCAGATCGCGCCCTGACTCAGGGCGAGGATTCCCGTGGTGAGCGCCCCCGCAAGGGTCAGCGCGCCCGGCGCGTCGACGTGGCGGTCCGCATCCTCGTCGCGAGACTCGCGGGCGGTCCTGGCGGCCACCACCAGGGCGACGAGGACCAGCGGCACGTTGATCCAGAGGACCGCGCGCCAGTTGATCCCCTGTGTGAGAAGCCCTCCCACGGCGGGCCCGATCGCCGATCCGAGCCCGGACGCCGCGCCCCAGATGCCGATCGCCCATCCCTGCCGCTCGGTCGGGAAGGCGTCCACCACGAGGGCGAGCGACGTCGGCCCGGCAATGGCGCCGCCCACGCCGACAATCGGCATGGCCGCGATCAGCCAGACGGTGCTCTGCGCGAGCGCGGCGAGCAGCGCGCCGGCGGAGAACAGCCCGCAGCCGATGAGGAAGAGCCGCTTGCGGCCGAACAGGTCCCCGACCCGGCCCATGAGGACGAGCAGCGCCGCCACCGCGAGCGTGTAGCCGTTGATCATCCACTGGAGCTCCGTGAACGAGCTCCCCAGGTCGTCGTGGATCGCCGGCAGCGCGACCGCGATCGCTGACACGGGCATCCAGATGAGCGCGTTGACGACGCTCGCCGAGGCCAGGACCAACCAGGGCCGTCTCGTCGCCGCCATCGCGCGATCGTAATCGCGGCGGACCCGCGGCGGGCGCCCGGGACCGCGTGAGGCTAGGCTCGCGTCGCGTGAAGGCGGATTCGCGGCGGCTCATGGTCATCAAGGGGTTCGGGGGCCCGCCGGCCGCGTTGCTCTGTCCCCTGATCTCCGACCTGGCCGAGCTGGCCGTCGTCTACGAGCACACCGACACGGCCTTCATCGAGGTCGACCCCGAGGCCGAGGCCGCGGCGGTCGAAGCCGCCGGCGACTACATCGAGGCCGCCGGCCCGGACGAGATCGTCTCGGCCGCGCTGGCGTACGCGGCCGACCACGAGATCGACGGGATCTTCACCGTGAGCGAGCCGCTGCTCCGCCACACGGCCGAGGTGGCCGAGCGCCTCGGGATCGAGCACCACAATCCGCTGAGTGCCGCACGGGTGATGACCGACAAGTACGAGCAGCGGGAGGCGCTGCGCCGCAACAGCCTCCCGACGCCGCGCCACGCGGCGATCGCGAGCGCGGACGACCTGGCCCCGGCGCTCGAGGAAGTGGGGACGCCCGCGGTGTTGAAGCCCGCGTTCGGCGCGGGATCCATGCTGATCTTCAGGATCGATTCGCTCGAGGAGCTCCGCGGGCACTACGAGGAGGCCACCTCGCGCTATTCGCAGACCGAGCTCCTCCGCGGGGTGCAGCCGCGTTTCGACCTCGAGCAGGTGATCGAGAGCGAGAACTGGCACGGCGACGATCGCTTCGCGGGCTACGGGAGCGTCGAGGCGCTGATGTTCGAGGGCGAGTTCTTCCCGCTCGCGGTCTCGGATCGGACGCCGCTGCTGCCCCCGTTTCGCGAGACGGGGCTGATGCTGCCCTCGAGCCTCCCCGCGGAGCGCCAGGACGAGATGGTCGCCATGGCCCGGGCCGCGGCCGAGGCCGCCGGCGCGACCAACGGCCCGCTTCACATCGAGCTGATGATGACCCCGACGGGGCCGTGGGTGATCGAGATCAACGGGCGGCTCGGCGGCTCGATCCCCTACATCTTCTCCGAGATCACCGACGTCGCCCTGTTTCGGGAGGTCGCCAAGATCGCCCTCGGCATCAGGCCGGTCACGAGTGCCGAGTTCGACGGCATCGGCGGCATGTTCAACCGCCACCCGCCGCCGGGCGAGGGCTCGGTCAAGAGCATCGTGGGGCTCGACGAGGTCAGGGAGATCCCGGGCGTCCGCAGGGTCATGGTCGGCGTCCACGAGGGCGACCGAGCCAGCTCGCTGCTCGGGCTGCTCGGCGGGATGGTCCGGATCGTCTGCGCGACCGAGAGCGTCGAGGAGTTGCTTGACATCAGGGACCGATTCGTGGACACGCTCCGCTTCGAGGTCGATGCGGAATCACGGCCCGGCTAGGCTGGGAAGCAGATGGAGAAACGCAAGCTGGCAGGCTTGGACGTATCGGCGATCGGGCTCGGCTGCATGGGAATGTCGGCCTTCTACGGGACCACCGACGAGGACGAGGGGGCCGCGACGATCCAGCGCGCGCTGGAGGTCGGGGTGAACTTCCTCGACACCGCGCAGCTCTATGGCCCGCTGACCAACGAGATCCTCGTCGGCCGCGCGGTCAAGGGCCACCGCGACGAGTACGTGATCGCGACCAAGTTCTCACGCCGCATGGACGACGCGACGCCGGGCGACATGACGACCACCGGCCCGCTGGACGGCTCCCCCGATCACGTCAGGAAGTCGATCGACGGCTCGCTCCAGCGGCTCGGCACCGACCACGTCGATCTCTTCTACCAGCACCGGGTCGACCCCAACGTGCCGATCGAGGAGACCGTCGGCGCCATGGGGGAGCTGGTCCAGCAGGGCAAGGTGCGCCACATCGGCCTGAGCGAGGCGGCCCCGGAGACCATTCGCCGCGCCCACACGGTGCACCCGATCACCGCGGTCCAGACCGAGTACTCGCTCTGGACCCGCTTCGCGGAGACCGACGTGATCCCGACCTGCCGCGAGCTCGGCATCGGCTTCGTGCCCTACTCGCCGCTGGGGCGCGGCTTCCTCTCCGGGCGCTTCACGTCACCCGAGGAGCTGGACGAGGGCGATTTCCGGCGCAGCGGCCCGCGCTTCACCGGCGAGAACCTCGAGGCGAATCAGGCGCTGGCCGCCAAGGTCAGGGAGATCGCCGAGGACAAGGCCATCACGCCGGCACAGCTCGCGATCGCATGGGTGCTCGCGCAGGGCGACGATCTGGTTCCGATTCCGGGCACCAAGCGCCGGAGCTACCTCGAGGAGAACGCCGCCGCCGTCGACGTCGAGCTGACCGCCGATGACCTCGAGCGGATCAACGCCGAGCTGCCCGAGGCCGCCGGCGACCGCTACGACGAGGGCGGCATGGCCTCGGTGCAGCTCTAGGTCGCGGCCCCCCCGGCGGGGTTCGCCTAGGATCGGGGCCCAATCGTCTGCTCGAAGGGAGTTCAGTGAAATCAGTCAGGTACGCGGCAGTCGCGTCCGTTCTCGCGCTCGCGCTCGCGCTCGTCGTCTCCGCCTGCGGCGGAAGCAGCACGACCACGACCGTCACGGAACAGGCGCAGCCGACCCAGACCGCGGCTCCCACGACGACGACGCCGCCGACGCCGACAACCTCAAGCACGGCGACCTCGACCACCACGGGCAGCACGACCACCGCGGCCGGCCCATCGTCCTGCGGGCCCAACCAGGCGTTCTCGCAGGTGAGCCACACCTGCGTCAACACGAACCCGTCCGGCAACCCCTGCCCAAAGGGCCAGGTGCCGATGGCGGACCGCCCGGTCTGCGTCGCGAAGGACTGAGGCCGGCGACATAGCGCGGGCGCGACCGGCGCGCCGCGGAGCGCGATGGGCTACACCCCGTCGCCATGCGACGCAGCGCGCTGTCCCTCGCTCTCCTGGTCGCCCTGGCCGTTCCGGCCGCGGCGAGCGCCGAGGCGCCGCGCGTGGCGCCGCCCGTGACCGTGGTGCCGTCGGCCGGCTTGCCGCCGCAGGTCGACGTCAAGCGCTCCAACGCCAACCTCAGCGTGACTCGCTACGGCGGGCGCCTCTACATGGTGTTCCGCACCGCCAAGTGGCAGATCGCCGACCAGCACGCGGTGCTCTACGTCGTCAGCACCACGGACCAGCGGCACTGGCGCTTCGAGGGGAGCTTCACGTATGGCCGCGACCTGCGCGAGCCGCGGCTCCTCGCCTGGCACGGCGAGCTCTACCTCTATTTCGCGCTGCTCGGGGGAAACCCGGCGGCGTTCCAGCCCGGCGGCACCATGGCGACCAGGGAGATCTCGTCCGGCAGCTGGACGAAGCCGCGGCAGATCCTGCATGACGACTTCATCCCGTGGGCGGTCAAGACGCACGACGGGGTGCCGTACATGCTGGGGTACACCGGTGGCGGGGGCACCTACTCGGTGAAGCCGCCCGCGAAGAAGGTGTACTGGCTCACGACCGAGGACGGCTTTCACTGGCACGCCGTCAACCCCGACAGGCCGGTGGTCTACACCGGCCAGTGCGGGGAGACCGACTTCGCCTTTCGCGGCGACGGGAGCCTGGTCACCGCTTGTCAGACGGAGGAGGAGGACCGGCTGGGATGGGGCGCCAAGGTGTGCACGGCGCCCGTGCGGGATACGGCCGACTGGACCTGCCGGGGCGACACGCGTCGCCTCGACTCCCCGTTCGTGTTCACGCAGGGCGGCCGGGTCTACGTGATCGCGCGCCGCCAGCCGAACTTCAACGGGCAATACGACCTCGGCTACGACTACCTGCCCAACCGAGACGCGAAGTTCGCAGCCTACGACGGGGCGTACGCGTCCACCACCAAACGCTGCTCGCTGTGGCGGATCGACCCTCACACGCGCGATTTCGGTGTCGTGACGGACGTTCCCGGCACCGGCGACACGTGCTACCCGTCGCTCATCGACGAGGGCGGCGGGCGGTACGTGCTCTACAACTACACCTCGCCGCTGAACGGCCCGGATCAACCATGGGGCACCGCGCTGCTGGCCGGGCGCACGCAGATCTACCGCACGACGTTGATCTTCCCTTAGGACCCTCTAGATTCCCCCGATCGGAGCGGGGATCGAGAGTTTCGCCGAGCGCCGGGGCCTTGACTACACGGGCCCCGCCGAGCTCCGCGCCCTGACTCCCGCACTGCTGACGGGATCGGATGGTGGCGACGACGCCGCCGAGGGCGAGCTCGCCGACGGCTTCAGCGGCACCCTCACCCACCATTCCTTTTCCGACGGGCGGGACAGGCGCGACTCGACGGTCGTCGTCGCTTCGGTGCCCGACATCGTCGCCTTCGTGCGGGCGCTCGTCTGCCGGGACCGTTCGGCGACGGGGGACGCCGACCTGGCCCAGCTCCCGGCCGAGCGGTGGCAGCGCGCGGAGTTCGAGAGCGTGGAGTTCAACGAGCGCTACCGCCTGTTCACGCTCGCCGGCGAGGACACGAGGTTCCTCTACGAACTGTTCTCGCCGGCGCTCATCTCGTGGCTCACATCCAGCGTGCCGCCCGGCTTCGGGTTCGAGCTGAACGACGGAAACCTCGCGGTCTTCTTGCCGGGGCACATCGAGGACCCGGTCGAGCTTGAGCGGCTGTGCTCGCTCGCCGCATCGCTCGCAGACCGGATTCGCCGGGAAGCGATGGAGGAGGAGCCAGGCTCGCAGCTCTATCGCGAGGAGGAGGTGCAGCGCGACCTCAACCGCGCGGTCACCGCCGTCACCTGGGAGAGCCCACCGAAGAGCGTCAGCGCGGCCGTCTACGCGTACCGCGAGGTCGCGGCTCGCCGGCCGCGAGTACTCGGAGTCGCCCTCCTGTGGGGCCTCCTGGCCGCGGTGGCCGGGGGCGGGCTGGCCGCGCTGGTGGCCGGTCCGATCGCCGTCATCGTGGCCGCGGGGCTTGCCTTCGGGATCGCCTTCTATCTCGCTCGGCTGATCGCGTCGATCCGCTATCGCTTCGGGCGCGTAGCGATGCAGCGAGTCGCCATGGAGGCGTTCATCCGCGAATACGCCCGGGCCCGCGGACTGGAGCTCGAGGATCGCTGGGTCTTTCACTCGGAAATGCGCGGGTTCCCGCTTCCCGGCATCGCCGACCACGTCCTCGAGGGCAGGCTGCCGGAGACCGAGATCGAGGGTCGCTTCGTGATGTTCGGGGCGTCCCCCGAGATGCGATCCGAGGGCCAGGAGATCGCTCTCACCTCAGACCACCCCCTCGCCGCAAGCGGGCTACTCGTCCGGATGCCGGCCGAGCTCGGCGCCCAGGTCCGGCACGACGCCGAGCTCCCGGAGGACTACCACCTCGAGGCGCGGGGTCTTGACGTGATGGTCTGGCGTCCAATCCAGGGCAACCTGATTCGCACGGCAGAGGGATCCGACAACTTCTGCCGCAAGGCCGGCGAGGTGATCAGGCAGCTGGAGCTCGGGAGCCGAGGCTCGCCGACAGGCTGACGTCCGCCACCCGGCGCTCCCCGCGCGCGGCCTGAAAAGATGTCGCCGTGGGCTTCGACCAGTACCACGAGCCGCCGGCCGAGCTTCCCGACCGCACGCGCACCTTCGCCCGGCTCTGCGCTTCGCTGACCGAGGAAGCCGAGGCAATCGGCTGGTACGAGCAGCGGCTGGCGGTCGAGCCGGACCGCAACGCGCAGGCGATCATGCGCGACGCCCAGGGCGAGGAGTTCAAGCACTTCAGCATGGACCTCGAGTTCCTCCTGCGCCGGACACCGCTGTGGCGCGAGATCGCCGAGGGCATCCTGTTCACCGAGGGCGACATCGTCGAGCACGGCGAGGAGGCTGAGGAGGAGGCCGTCGAGGACGAGGCCTCCCGAGGAGTTCCGGTGAGTGGGAGCGAATCGCTTGGCATCGGCGACCTGAGGGAGGCAACGTCATGAGCCATCTGCTGCGCGAGCAAGCGCCGATCACCGAGGCGGGCTGGAGCCTCCTCGACGACGAGGCGCGGGAGCGCCTGGCGCCCGCGCTGGCGGCGCGCAAGCTCGTCGACTTCAGCGGCCCGCGTGGATGGAAGCACTCAGCGACGAACCTGGGACGAGTCGAGAGCGTCGGCGACTCGCCGGACGGCATCGACGCGGCGCAGCGTCGCGTGCTGCCGCTCGTCGAGCTGCGCGCGCCGTTCTCCGTCGCGCGCTCGGAGCTCGCCGACGCGGACCGCGGGGCGGAGGACGTGGACCTCGAGGAGCTCGATCAGGCTGCCCACCGGCTCGCGGTCGCCGAGAACGCGGCGGTGTTCAACGGCTGGGGCGGGGTCGGCATCAAGGGCATTGCCGAGTCCTCGCCGCACGATCCCATCGCGCTGGGTGAGGACTGCGAGCGCTATCCGCGCCATGTCGCCAAGGCCGTGGACGCGCTCAGGGGCGCGGGGATCGACGGGCCCTACGGGCTCGCGCTGGGCCCCGAGGCGCACACCAACGTGCTCGAGACGAGCCAGCACGGGGGTTACCCGCTCCTGGAGCACCTGCGCGAGATCGTGGGCGGGCCGTTGACCTGGGCGCCGGGCGTGGAGGGCGCGGTCGTCCTGCGCGTTGGCGGTGGCCACTTCCTGTTCGAGTCCGGCGAGGACCTCTCGATCGGCTACCTAGAGCACGACGTGGACGCGGTCCGCCTGTACCTCGAAGAGAGCTTCAGCTTCCGTGTGGCGACGCCGGAAGCCGCCGTCGCACTCACTCCGTAGGAGCGGCGGGGCCGCGAGCGCATGGCCGCGGCCGACGTAACTCGATTCTCCGGGCGAACCGCGTGGGCGCGGAGCCTCGAGACGCCGCTCAGCTCCTTCCTGCGCACCGAGACCGGCAGCGCGACGATTCTGCTCGGGGCGACCGCGGCGGCCCTGATCTGGGCGAACGTGGACGCGTCCTCGTACCGCGGCGTCTGGGACACCACGCTGTCGATCCGACTCGGCGACGCCGGGATCTCCCAGACGCTCGGCCATTGGATCAACAGCGGCCTCATGGCTTTCTTCTTCTTCGTCGTGGGGCTCGAGGCGCGGCGCGAGTTCGACCTCGGCGAGCTGCAGGACCGCGAGATGGTCGCGTTGCCGGTGCTCGCCGGCATCGGCGGGATGGTGGTGACGGCGGGCATCTACCTGGCGATCAACGCCGGGCACGGGTCCGCCCATGGCTGGGGCGTGGCGATGTCCACTGACACCGCATTCGCCCTGGGAGCGCTCGCCCTGGTGGGACCCCGCTTCTCCGATCGCCTGCGTGCATTCCTGCTCACGGTGTCGGTCATCGACGACCTCGTCGCCCTGGCCGTGATCGCGGTCGTCTACAGCGAGTCCGTCGACCTGGTCCCGCTACTCGTCGCGGTCGGCGTCTTCGCGCTGATCCTGGCCGCTGCCAGGGCGCGGATCCGCGGCGGAGCTGTCTACTTCGTGCTCGGTCTGGGTGCCTGGGTCGCGATGTTCGAGTCCGGCGTCGACCCGATCATCGTCGGGCTCGCCATGGGGCTCTTGACGTGGGCCGCCCCGGCCGGGCGCGGCGACCTTGAGCAGGCGAGCGATCTCTTTCGCCGATTCCGGGAGCAGCCGACCCCGGAGCTGGCCCGATCCGCCAGGCTCGGGCTCGAGTCCGCGGTCTCGCCGAACGAGCGCCTGCAGTACCTGTACCACCCGTGGACGAGCTATGTGATCGTCCCGCTGTTCGCCCTGGCGAACGCCGGCGTCGTCATCAACGGAGACTCGCTGTCGCGAGCGTTCGGCTCATCGATCACTCTGGGCATCGTCGTCGGCTACATCGTCGGCAAGCCGCTCGGGATCGCGGGAACCTCATGGCTGCTGACCCGATTGACGCGGGGACGGGTGCGCCCGCCCGTCGGCTGGACCGGCGTCATCGGCGCGGGAGCGGCGGCGGGCATCGGCTTCACGATCTCGCTGCTGATCGCGTCCCTGGCCTTCGGCGGCCAGGACCTGGAGGAGGCGAAGATCGGGATCGTCGTCGCCGGGCTTGGGGCAACCCTGGCGAGCGCAGCGGTCTACCGGATCACGCTGATGCTCCCGGAGCAGCTGCGACTGCGCGCCATCTTCGGGCCGCCCGAGACGGTCGTGGATCTCGCGGTGCCGGTGGACCCCGAGATCGACCACATCCGCGGACCGGAGGACGCTCCGGTCACGCTGCTCGAGTACGGGGACTTCGAATGCCCCTACTGCGGCCGCGCGGAGCCCGTGATCCGCGAGCTCCTGACCGACCGCGGGGACATTCGCTACGTGTGGCGCCACCTGCCGCTGAACGACGTCCACACCCACGCGCAACTCGCCGCCGAAGGCTCGGAGGCCGCTCACCTGCAGGGGCGGTTCTGGGAGATGCACGACCTCCTGCTCGAGCACCAGGACGAGCTGCGGCCCGGCGACCTCATGCGATACGCCGATGAGCTGGGCCTCGACACCGACCGGTTCGCTGACGACCTGCGCAGCCACCGAGTCGCGTCTCGAGTGGCGCGCGACGTCGACAGCGCCGACCTGAGCGGCGTCTCTGGGACACCGACCTTCTTCATCAACGGCCGCCGGCACTACGGCCCGTACGACATCGACACGCTCTCCAAGGTCGCGCGCGCGGCGGGCGCCCGGGTGGCTGCGGAGGCCATTCGAGACGAGCGCGCTGGGTAGGGCGCGCTAGGAGCCCGGCGGCCCGGACTCCACGGGATGGCCCAGCCTCTGCCAGGTGCCGACGCCGCCGTGGCCGACGTGGATCACCCCGTCGAAGCCCTCGCGCTGGAGCAGCGAGGCGGCCAGGCCGCTGCGCTTGCCGCCGCTGCAGACCGCGGCGATCGGCCGGTCCCGCGGCAGCTCCCGCAGGTGATCCATCAGCTGGCCGTAGGGGATGTGGATCGCACCGGGGATGTGCGCCGATGCGAACTCGTCCGGATCGCGGACGTCGAGGACGACGAGGCCGTTTGGGCCCTCGAGCCGTCCCGCGAGGGCGTCGGGGCCGATCATCTCGATCCTGGAGACGGCTCGCTCCTCCGATCGCCACGCCGTCATCCCGCCCTCGAGGTAGCCGCGCACGTGGAGGCCGACAGAGGCCAGCAGCTCCGCCGCCTCGAGCTCGTACCCGTCTGAGGCGGCAACCACGATCAGCTCGACGTCCGGGTCGGCGACCATTGCGACCTTGGTGGCGAACCCGGTGTCGTAGGCGGAGGCGCTGATCGCGCCGGTTATGTGCGCCTCGTCGAACTGCTCGTTCGTGCGTGCGTCGACCAGGATCGCTCCCCCGGCGATCGCCACCTCGACGGCACGGGGGGAGAGCGGCGCGGGCGCGCCCAGCTCCTCGATCAGCGGGCCCTTGTTCAGGGAGACGATCTGTTCGACGTGGGGCGGACGCTCTCCGATCGATGCCAGCGAGGCCTCGACGAACGCATCCTCACTCTCATGGGCCAGGGCCGGGTTGTGATGGCGTTCAGCGCCGATCGTCGAGGCGGCCGCGTTCTCGATCCCCGACGACCCGCAGAGCGACCCGCCGAGGTGTCCCGGGAACACGGCCACGTCGTCGTCGAGGCTCAGAAGACGCTCGTGCAACGAGCGGTAGATGTCCGCCGCCCCCTCCCGCGGCTCGATGGCGAGGTCGGGCCGCGCCACGTCTCCGATGAACAGGGAGTCGCCCGTGAGCACTGCCCAGACCCGGCCGGTCGGAGCGTCGCGGACGGCGAACGAAGTGTGCTCAGGCCGGTGGCCGGGCGTGTGGACCGCCTCGATCTCGACCGTGCCGAGGCGCAGCGTCCACCCGTCGTCGATCGCGTCGTGCGGGTACTCGGCATCGGCGAGCCGATGGATGTGAATGGCCGCGTCGGTGGCGCGGGCAAGGCGGCCGTGGCCGGAGACGTGGTCAGCGTGATTGTGGGTCTCGAGCACGTGTTCGATTCGCACCCCGTGCAGGCGGCTCAACCGCAGGTACGGCTCGATGTCCCACTGGGGATCGACCACCGCGGCCACACTGGCGGACGTGTCGCCCACCAGGTACGAGCCGCACCCGAGGTCCTCGTTGATGATCTGACGGAAGAGCGTCGACATTGGCCTCCCGATTCTCTCCGATCTGGGGCGCGCCGATTCTCAGGAAACTCCAAGGTTTCTCAGCGATCATGGCGCGATGACGCCGGAACCGCCAGGCAGGGACGCCGCGCGCGTGCTCGTGGTCGACGACGAGCTGAACATCGCGGAGCTCGTGTCGATGGCGCTGCGCTACGCGGGCTTCGACGTCGCGACGGCCGGGACCGGCCGGGAGGCGCTCGACCGGGCGGAGGAGTTTCGGCCCCAGATGCTGGTCCTCGACGTGATGCTGCCTGACTTCGACGGTTTCGAGGTGGCCCGGCGTATTGCCGCCGGCGGGCGTGACGTGCCGATTCTGTTCCTCACGGCTCGCGACACGACCCAGGACAAGGTCCGCGGGCTCACCCTCGGCGGCGACGACTACGTGACCAAGCCCTTCAGCGTCGAGGAGCTGATCGCGCGCGTGCGGGCGATCCTGCGCCGGGCGGGCGTCGACGGCGACGCGAGCAGTCTCACGTTCGAGGACCTCGAGCTGGACGACGAGACCCGCGAGGTGCACCGCGGGGGCAGGTCGATCGAGCTCACCGACACCGAGTACCGCCTGCTCCGCTACCTGATGCTCAATCCGCGCCGTGTCCTGAGCCGCGCCCAGATCCTCGACCACGTCTGGCAGTACGACTTCGGCGGCGACGCCCGCGTGCTCGAGACCTACATCAGCTACCTGCGCAAGAAGGTGGACGCGCGGGGCCCGCGGCTGATCCACACGGTTCGCGGCGTGGGCTACGTCCTGCGCCGGCCGAGGAGCTGAGATGTCGCTCCGCGCTCGGCTCATGCTCGGCCTCCTGGCGCTCGCCGCGGTCGGCCTGCTGGTCGCGGACGCAATCTCCTACGCGGCGCTCCGCTCCTACCTCTTCGACCGCACCGACCAGCAGGTCCAGACGGCCGTGCAGGTCGTGGGGCGTGGGCTCGGCGCGCCGCAGGTGATTCAGGGCGGGAGGGGCCGGTTCACGCTCCCCGTGCCTCCGCCGCCGCCCGCCGGGGCGCCCGGTTCCCCGCCCGATCTGCCGCCCGGCATCTACGGGGAGCTCCGGAATCCGCAGGGCAAGGTGGTGCACCAGACGAGGACCTTCGGTCAGCCGAAGCCAGAGCTGCCCGCGAACATCCCCGTCTCGAGCTCGCCGGATTCGCCCGCGGTCTTCACCGTGCCGGGCACGGGGCCGTCCGACTTTCGCGCCGCCGCCTACTCACCCGGACCGGGCGCCGGCACCGTCGTGGCAGCGGTCTCGCTGCAGGACGTGAGCCAGACGCTGTCGCACCTCCGCCTGATCGGCGGCATCGTGACCGCCGCGGTCCTCGCGGCGCTGGCGGCGCTCGCCTGGTGGGTCATCCGCATCGGCCTGCGGCCGCTCGAGCGGATGCAGGAGACCGCCAACGCGATCGCCGGCGGCGACATGTCCGCACGGGTCGAGACCACCGACGAGCGCACCGAGGTCGGGCGGCTCGGGGCGTCGCTCAACTCGATGCTGGGCCAGATCGAGCGCGCCTTCGCGGAGCGGGAGGCGAGCGAGCAACGGCTGCGCCGCTTCCTGGCGGATGCGTCCCACGAGCTCCGGACCCCGCTCACCTCGATCCGTGGCTACGCGGAGGCCTTCAGGCTCGGTCCGGCCCGCGACCCCGTCGAGCTCGAGAAGGCGATGAGGCGGATCGAGGACGAGGCGGCCAGGATGGGCGTGCTGGTCGGCGAGCTCCTGACGCTGGCGCGGCTGGACGAGGTGCGCCAGCGGGTGCGCCTGCCCGTCGACCTGGCGACGGTCGCGGCCGAGGCGTGCGCCGACGCGCGGGCGGCGAACCCCGGCCGCAGCATCGAGCTGAGGGCGGACTCCAGCGCGGAGGTGATCGGCGACGAGGGCCAGCTTCACCAGGTGGCGGCCAACCTGCTTCGCAACGCCGCCCAGCACACGCCCGACGACACCCCGATCGACGTGTCGGTGTCCGCGGGCGGGGGAGACGTCACCCTCGCCGTTCGCGACCACGGCGAGGGCCTGCCGCCCGGCGCCGCCGAGCATGCCTTCGAGCGCTTCTGGCGCCACGAGCGCGCGCGGCGCTCCGACGACGGCGGGGCGGGACTCGGCCTGGCGATCGTCGCCGCGATTGCCGCAGCCCACGGCGGACGCGCGGTGGCGCGCGACGCTGCCGGGGGCGGGGCCGTGTTCGAGGTCGTCGTGCCCGCGCTGTGAATCGCCGGCCTAGACGGTTTCCGGGACGCGGAGCACCAGGATCGTGATGTCGTCCCGGGGACCGCGGTCGCGCCCGTCAAGCGCCACGCTCTGCATCTGGGCCGCGATCGCCGCGGCGTTGCCGCCGACGGAGCGTTGAAGCGCCGCGGCGAGCTCCTCCTGGCTGACGATGCGGTCCGGCGCGTAGGCGTCGGTGAGACCGTCCGTGTAGAGCAGCACCGCGTCGCCCGGCTCCAGATCCGCCCGGTAGTCCGCCAGCTCCGGGTTAGGCACCGCCCCCAGGAGCGTCCCGGCGCCGCCAAGCTCCTCGACCACGCCCCCGGCCCTGACGACGAGCGGGAGCGGGTTGCCGGCGACCGAGAGCGTCACCGCGACACGACCGTCCCGGCGGGGAGCTATCCGGCTGTACGCGACCGTACAGGTCTCCCCGGGGGCCTGGCGCATGATCGCGCCGTTGAGGAGCTCGAGGATGCGGCTCGGCCGCTCCTCGTGGACGGCGTCCGCGCGAAGGGTGTAGCGGGCGAGGGCCGTGGTGCGGGCGGCGGCCGGGCCCTTGCCTCCGATGTCGCCGAGCATGACGTCCCAGCTTTGGAAACCGCTCTCGAACCAGTCGTAGAAGTCGCCGCCGACCAGCTCGCCTTCGCCGGCGGGTCGCGAGTCGACGGCCGTCTCGACGCCGGGGATCTCCGGAAGATGGCTTGGTAAGAGGCCCTTCTGCAGGGTGTCCGAGATGTACCTGGCGGCGTCCTCGATCCGCTGGCGCTCAGTCATCACCGCCGCCAGCACGAGCACCGACATCGAAGCCACCCCGAGGAACGTCTGCGCCAGCTGAAGGCGCTGATCCAGGTTGAAGCCCGAGAAGGAGCCGTGATCGTTAGCGGTGAGCGGGATCGCGAACGAGGCCACGATCAGGCTCGCCCCGACGGCGCCCGGCTGCCAGAAGCGAAGCGCCGCCCAGATCATCAGCGGGAACACCAGGAAGGCGCGCGGCACCTCGTCGTAGAAGACGAAGAAGGAGACGCCGCTCAGGGCCGCGACGAGCAGGACCGCCTCGATCACGCGCCCCGGAGCGCGGCGGTACGGCCAGTGCGTGATCGCCACCATGATGGCCGGGGCGACGAGCAGGTCGCCGCCGGCGTCGCCCAGCCACCAGGTGCGCCATGAGGTCCAGATCGCGCCGCCCGAGACGTCGCCGGCGGCAATGAGGCTCGCGACCCCGATCGAGGCGCTCACCATGGTGCTGAGGATGCCCCCGAAGACGAACAGCGCGATCACGTCGCGAACGCGCTCCAGGGAGGGACGGAAGTCCGCCACCTCGCGCAGGAGGAACGCGCCGACCAGGGCCTCGCCCGTGTTGCCGATCGTGATCCCCAGCGTGGCGTAGAAGGGAATTCCCGTCCAGCTGTTCGCGAGCAGCGCGCCCAGCGCGATGCCCGGCCACATGCGGTAGCCCCAGAAGACGACGGCCACGAGCGCGATGCCGGTCGGCGGCCATACCGCGCTGATGCTCGAGTTCATGAACGCGAGGCTCAGCCCGAGCTTCGCGGCGCCGTAGTAGACCGCGGCGAGCAGCAGCAGCTTCAGCGCGTAGGTGCGGCGGTCCTCCTGGATCGCGTCGAGCCAGCGCACGCGCGCATCCTCGCACGGGTGCAAGTGGGCGCGCTACGCCTCGGCGGCGAGCGCTTCCGCCGGGTCCCCAGGCTCCCGCGGGCGATCGCGCCGTATCCGCAGACCGAGGAGGGGAAACACCAGGGTGGAGATGATGGCCGCACCGACGAGTGCGGATGCGGTGGACGCCCGCATTTGGCCGGCGTTCTGCGCGAGCGTCGTGATCGCCACCACGAGCGGCAGCTCGGTTGCGCAGAACACTCCCAGCGCCGTCCGGTCGCGAGGCGGAAGCACGCTCCGGTAGAGAAGTAGGGCCGGCACGCCCCTGACGAGGAGGAACAGGGCGACGAACAGCGGCAGCTTCAGCAGGGCGACCGGGTTGCTGAACAGCTCGTCCACGTTGAAGGCCATCCCGCTGGTGACGAAGAAGAACGGGATCAGGAACCCATACCCGACGGCCGTGAGCTTGGATTCGAAGACGTCGAGCTCGTGGCCGCGGAGCGCGAGTCGCGTGATCATCCCGGCGACGAAGCCCCCGAGCAGCAGGTCGAGGCCAAGCTGGGTCGCCAGGGCGACCAGCCCGAAGACGAGGACGACGGACAACCTCACCGCGAGCTGGCTGGACGTCTCGAAGGTCCGCTCGAGGAGCGGCCAGCCCCGCCACGCGGTGCGCACGGCCAGGACGCCGGTGATCACCGCGAGCGCGACGAAGAAGATGAGGATCAGCGCCTCGTGCAGCGGATGGCCCGTCGAAAGGACCAGGGTCACGAGGAGGATCGGCCCGAACTCGCCCGCCGCGCCGGCGGCGAGGAGGTAGGGGCCGAACCGCGTGCGGAGCTCGCCCGCGTCGCGCAGGATCGGGATCAGCGTGCCGATGGCCGTCGTCGCCATCGCCGATCCGGTGTAGAGGCCGGAGACGACGACGTGCCCGGCCTCGAGACCCCCCGCCAGCGCGTACGCGAGGACGAGGGAGATGATCCACCCGATCACGCCGAGCTTCAGCGGCTGTCCCTCGATCCGCTCGAAGTTGATCTCGTACCCGGCGAAGAAGAACAGCATCCCCAGGCCGAGGTTCCCGAAGAACTGCGTGGCCGGGTCCAGCTTCGCGATGTCCGCGACCTGGGGCCCGACGAGTATTCCGAGGACGATCTCGACGACGACGACCGGGATCACCAGGCGGGGCCCGAGGGCCGTCACGATCAGCCCGGCGATCGCCGCGCTCGCGACGATCACGAGGAACGAAGCCGAATCGACGCCGATCACCGCTTACCCTCCATGCGCGCTGCAGGGAATCTAAGGGGAGCGGCGGGCCTACTCCAGGTCTCGCGGCTTGACGAAGTCGACGAGTCGGGCCGCGTCGGGCTCCAGCTCGCTCCACGCGCCGTCGAACTCGAGGGTGGCGAGCGCGCCGGTCGGGTACTTGCCGTCGAGCTCCGCCAGCTCGGGGCCACCGTTGGCGAGGTCGAGCGCGAGCCGCTCCATCGACGGGTTGTGTCCGACCATCATCACCGACGGCACGGCATCGCTGACCCGCTGCAGGCGCCCGAGCAGCCCCGCGGCCGAGGCCTCGTACAGCTCAGACTCGATGCGGACCTCGGGCGACCCGCCAAGGCCAGGGGCGACGCCTTCGAGTGTCTGCACGGCCCGGGTGGCCGAAGAGCACAGCACCAGCGCAGGCTCGATTCGGTGGTCCTGCATGTATGCGGCCATCGCCTTCGACGCTCGCCTCCCGCGACCGGCGAGCGGCCGGTCGTGATCAGGCAGGCTCGAGTCTTTCCGGCTCGACTTCGCGTGGCGCAGCAGAAAGAGACGCTTCATGGCGATGATGCTCGCGACGATGGCTCAGTCCCACCGATCGCGAGGCCGCGCGAAGCCTACGCCGGTTCTGCTCGCGCCGGATTCCTTCAAGGGGACGTTCAGCGCGCCCGCGGTCGCGGCGGCCCTCGCGCGCCCGCTCGAGCGAGGCGGGCATGCCGTGGATCGATGCCCCCTCGCCGACGGCGGCGAGGGCACCGCCGACGCATTGCGTGGGGCGCTGGGCGGGCGGCGGCTGGATGCTGACGTCCACGATCCGCTTGGGCGCCCGATCAGCTCCTCCTTCGTGCTCCTCAGCGACGGCTCGGCCGTGGTCGACACGGCGGCGGCGAGCGGGCTCGCGTTGGTCGCGCCGGCCGAGCGGGATCCCGAGTCTGCGTCCACGAGGGGCACCGGCGAGCTCATCGTCGCGGCGGCACGCCACGCGCGACTGGTTCTCGTGGCCATCGGCGGGAGCGCGACCACCGACGGCGGCGCCGGCGCGCTGGAGGCGATCGCCGCGGCGGGCGGGCTCGGGGACGCTCGAGTGGCCTGCCTCTGCGACGTCCGCACCCCCTGGCAGTCGGCCGCCGAGACCTTCGGCCCGCAGAAGGGCGCCGACCCGGCGGCCGTCGCCCGGCTCGCGCGGCGGCTGGACGAGCTCGCCGCCACCCTGCCGCGCGATCCGCGGGGGGTCCCGATGAGCGGCGGAGCCGGCGGCCTCGCGGGCGGGCTGTGGGCGGCGTGTGGGGCGGAACTCGCGGAAGGCGCCGCGTTCATCCTCCGGACCGTGGGCTTCGACGAGCGGCTCGGGCGCGCGGGGGCCGTGGTGACCGGCGAGGGGCGGCTCGACGCCACGACGCTCGTGGGCAAGGTCGTCAGCCAGGTGTCGCGCCGAGCGCACGACGCCGGAGTGCCCGTGCATGCCGTCGTGGGGCAGGACGCCACGACGTTGGCGGACCGCGGCGCGCTCGGCCTCGCCTCGATTCGGGAGGCGTCGACGGCCGCCGAGCTCGCGGATGCGGCGGCGGAGCTCGGGCGCGAGCTGGCCGGCGGCTAGATTGAACGCATGCCGGACGACGGGAACGGGACGCCGACGCTTTACGAATGGGCCGGGGGCGACGAGGCGATCGAGCGCCTGATCAATGCGTTCTACGACCGGGTGGAGGAGGACGACCTGATCTCACCGTTCTTCCCCGGCGGCGTCAGCGCGGAGCACCGCGACCACGTGGTCGCCTGGTGGTCGGAGGTGTTCCGTGGGCCCGACCGGTACACGCGCGAGCTCGGCGGCTACGAGAACATGCTCGCCAGGCACCGCGGCCTGGGGATCGCGCCGGAGCAGCGCGCCCGATTCGTCTCGTTGATGAGCCTGGCCGCCGACGACGCCGGCCTCCCCGAGGACCCGGAGTTCCGCTCGGCGCTCCTGGCGTACCTGGAGTGGGGGACGCGCCTGGCGATGCACAACTCACAGCCGGGCGCGGACGTTGCCCAGCACGCGCCCGTCCCGAGGTGGGGCTGGGGCGAGGCGCCGCCGTTCGAGGGCTAGGAGCCGTCGGCCTCCGCTTCCGTCGGCAGCGTCTCGAGCTCGGACCGGAGGATCTCCACGAGCTCGCTCTCCGGGATCTCTTCCTCGAGCATGGCCAGCGACTTGCGGTAGTGCTCCCGCTTGATCGCGACGGAGTCGCCGACGACGCCCCGATCCATCATCAGGCGGAGCTCACGCACCTTCGAGATCTTGTCCGCGGCGTACACGGCCTGCGCGTAGGCGCCGGCGCAGCGCACACGCTCGCGGACGTCGTCCTTCTGCGCCTCGGTGTCCGAGATCGACGGGTCGTCGCTGACGGTCGCCACAAGCTCCGCGATCTCGGGGCCGAACCGCTCCTCGAGCTCGGACCGCTTGGCCTCGGTGTCCTCGAGAACGTCGTGCAGGACCCCCGCCGCAATGACGTGGTCCGGGTACCCCGAGCGCTCCAGGATCGAGCCCGCCTCGATGGGGTGCAGCACGAGCGGAGCCTCGTCCGCGCGGCGCCTTTGGCCCGCGTGGCGCTCCCTGGCGAACTCGATCGCGGCCTGCGTCAGCGGCAGGTCATCGTCGAAGCCGAGACTCTCCGGCTCGGGGGTTTCCTCCGCGGCCATGGGCGTCAGTGTGGCGCGATTCACCGCAAGCCGGTGACCGGCGTCGGCCCGGGCGAGCGCGGCGCCGCGACCGTTCACTGTGCCGGCGGAACCGGGATCATCTCCGGTGGGCTCTCCGACCAAGAAGCGGATCTCAGCTCCTCGCGAATCTTCGCGCTCAAGTCAAAGCGCAAGGGAGATCGGGGGTGGAGGGGAGTCGCATTCAACAGGAGCGCCACGCACGCTGGGAAGCTGATCGTGATCGGAGCGTGCGAGAAGGACGCCCCCGAGCTCCTCACAAGGTCCGCGAGCGCGCATGTCCCAAAGCGGGGAACGAACGCGGTGCGGGCTCACTGCCCGAGAGGTAGCAGCGTGCTCTCCGGTGGCTTCGCGACAACCGTGCATCGATCAAATGGCAAGGGAGCCTTCCCGCTCGCGTCGATGAGGGTGGATGAGCGCACCTGGCGCGCCGCTGGCTTCGGAAACGGCGCGCCGGGATCGGTCAGAGCCTTCGCCTACTGCGAACCCAGCCCGTAGCCCCTTCAGACTCCTGCATGTCTCGACGAACCGTCGACAACGGCTCTGAATTGGCGCTTTCGTCCTGAGCGTCCTCAGTCGACCAGGCGCCGTTCGACCGCCCAGCGGCTCAGCTCGTGGCGGTTGGAGAGCTGGAGCTTTCGCAGCACCGCGCTCACGTGGGCCTCGACCGTCTTGTGGGAGATGCTGAGGCGAAGCGCGATCTCCTTGTACTGGTAGCCGCGGGCGATCAGGCGCAGGACCTCGCGCTCGCGGAGCGTCAGCCGGTCGAGCTCCGGATCCACCTCCGCCTCCGGGATCTCGCCCTGGAACGCGTCGAGGACGAAACCGGCCAGCCGCGGCGAGAAGACGGCGTCGTCGTCGCGGACCCGCCGGATGGCGTCCGCGAGCTCCTCGCCCGAGATCGACTTGGTGACGTAGCCGCGGGCGCCGGCTCGGATCACCGCGATGACGTCCTCGGCCGCGTCGGAGACCGATAGGGCGAGGAACCGCTGGGTCGGGAGCTTCTGCGCCACCTGGCGGATCACCTCGACCCCGCCGCCGCCGGGCATGTGGACGTCCAGCAGGACGACGTCGGGGCGCTCGCGCAAGGTGGCGCTCGCAGCCTCCTCGACGTTGCCCGCCTCGGCCCGCACGTCCACGAGGCCCTCGAGCTCCGCGCGCACGCCCGCGCGGAACAGCTCGTGGTCGTCGACCAGGACGACGGTGGGAAGCTCGGGCGTCATGCCGCTCCCTTCGCGGCGGCGCCCTCCCGGGCGATCTCGATCGCCACCTCGGTTCCGCCCCCGGGGCTCGAGCGGATATCGGCGCGGCCGCCGGCCCGTTCCATCCTCCCGACGATCGACTCCCGGACCCCGCGGCGGTCCCGGGCGACGGCGCCGGGGTCGAAGCCCGAGCCGCGATCACGTACGAAGAGCGCGATTCCCGCGTCGTCGATCTCCGCGTAGACCCGGATCGGCCCGGAATCGCCGGAGTGCCTGGCGGCGTTGAGGAGCGCCTCGCGCGCGGCGCCGAGCACTGCCTCGGCGCGCTCGTCCAGCTCGCAGTCCCCGACGACGATCGACTCGATCGCGACCCGGTGGTCGTCCTCGACGGCCTCGGCTGCCGTGCGCAGCTCGGAGGCGAGGCTCCGCTCGCCGTTGTCGCGTCGGCCGTCCCCCGCGAGCCAGTCCCGAAGCTCGCGCTCCTGCCGCCGGGCGAGCGACGCGACCTCACGCGGGTCGTCCGCCCGCTTCTGCATCAGGGTGAGGGTCTGCAGCACCGAGTCGTGGAGGTGGGCCGCCACCTGCGCACGCTCCTCCGAGCGGATCCGCTCCGCCCGCTCGGCCGCGAGGTTCCTGCCGAACCGCCAGAGGAACGGGGCCAGGATCAGGCCGAGCGCGACGATCACGACGACCGCCGTGAGCGCGGCGTCGCGAACTCCACCGAGGACGTGGTTGGACGAGAGGAACAGCAGGGCAGCGCCGACGACCAGCAGCACGCCGAAGGCACCGCTGTACTCCTCCGCCAGCTTCGACCCCGCGCGGCGCGGCCGTGCCTCCGGGCTGGGCCGCGGCGGTGCGACCTGGCGCGTCTGCCGGTCGGCCGGCGGGGCGGCGCGGCGAGGGGACCGGACCCAGAGGAGTGCGACGCCGAATGCCGCCAGCGCGAGGGGCCAGGCGATGGCGTCGCTCCACCAGATGCCCAGCTGCCGGAACGCGAGCAGCGCCGACAGTGTGAGCAGCCCGGCGCCGACCGCCACGCGCCAGTCGCCACGCGCCCGTGACACCCGGCCGAACCGAGCCACCGGCGCCGAGCCGCCCTCCGCCGCCGGGAGCGCCGCCCAGGCGACCAGGTACGCGAGCAGAAGGAGCCCCCCGGTCGCGATGGCCGCGATCACGAAGGCGATCCGCAGCACGAGCGGATCCACTCCGATTCGGTCTCCCAGCCCCGCCAGGACACCCGCGACCCACCCGTTTCGGGTGTCGCGCGTCATTGCTGTCTCAGTCTCCCTCGGGATTCTTCGGACCGTTGCCGCGCAGGAGGCCGCTCAGCATGAAGATGGCCCCGACCGCGCCGGTGAGCACGACCGCCATCCACCCGAGGGAGACATGGAAGCCGCCCGCGGAGTCGACCAACAGCAGCGCGCCGAGGGCGGCGATCACCACCCCCGACGCGAGCGATACCGGGTCGAACTTCACTTTGCGGCGCACGCCCTCGCCTCCGCCGCGCGCAGCGGTGCCGTGTCCACGTGCAGTGGCCCTGGGCCGTAGCCCGGCGTGTCGATATTCGCGTTGTCGCTGTTGATCACTCGGAGCTGACCCATATCGACACTAGAGTCGAGCACCAGGCGCGGGGTGGCCGACGCCCCGGTGCCGACGGAGTGGTTCACGTCGGCGCCGTCGTTCACGTCACCGGCGACCTCGCTCTCGCCGGCTCCGACGTGCGTGGTCGCCACCACGCAGACCCGCTTTGGCACGAAGACGTTCGACTGGCCGGCGCCGAGCGAGGTGGAGAGATCGACGACGCGGTGCTTCTGCCAGTTCAGGTCGCGCAGGTCCACTACCAGCCGGCCGACGCCAAGCCGGTAGCCGTCGGCGGGAATCGACGCGAGCGAGGTCGGGTTGTACGTGCGCTCTCCGATACCGCCCCGGAAGTCGAGGTTCGCGGCGGAGGCGACTCCGCCGCCGATGGCCAGCGCGACGGCCGGGGGGATCAGCCAGCGGGCTCCGCCCCGAAACGCCACCAGCGCGAGCACCGCGCCGATCACGATGATCACGATCGCCGTGGGAACGCCCCAGCCGAGGGCCACCGCGAACGCCGCGCCGGCGGCCAGGCCGAACAGGCCGCCGATTGCGAGGATCCCGATGATGACGAGCCCGACCGCCCGCCAGAACCCCGTCCCCTGGAGGCGGTGCCCGAGGCGCTGGGCCGCGTCCGGATCACCGTCCGTGGGGACGAAGACCGCCAGCAACAGATACGCGAGCGCCCCGAGGCCGCCGAAGAGGATCGACAGCACGAATCCGATCCGGAAGATGACCGGGTCGACCCCGAAATAGTCCCCGAGACCGCCGGAGACCCCGGCGATGACCCGGTCGCTCGAGGAGCGATGGAGGCGGCGTGGCCGATCGGGGCCCTCCGGCTGCTCGCTGGTCGGGGCCTCGTCAGGCGCTGGCGCCTGCGGCTCGGTGGGAGCGGTCGGCTCGTCTGCTTCGGGTCCCGGCATGATGGGAGTGTCGTCGTTCATCGCAGTGTCCTCCTGGTTCGAGTGCTTGCTTGCATGTCGAGGCTCGCACCGAGACTCGCGTTCGTCTATTGGGAATGTCCCCTAGTGATCCCGGGTATCACCCTTAGGAGACGCCTGGCCCGTTCACGGGTCGTTCACCAATTTCCGCGCGCACCATGCGAGGGTGCGCGCTCTGGGGGAGGTGAGACGTGAAGCCATGACGACGCCGATCACCCCGCACCGGTCGGGCGGGCGCGCTCAGCGCACGATTGCCCGTGCCGCCGGTGACCGGCGGGTGCTGGCGGGGGCCGCGGCGACCGCCGGCGCAGCTCTGGCGGCGGGCGTGGCGCGCGAGCTCCTGTCGCGCGACGACGGGGCCGACGGCTCGGATCCCGCCCGCGCATACCGGATCAGGCGCGAGGAGAAGGCGGCCGACGCAGTGCGGCGGATCATCGCCGGGCGGCTGGACGACGCGCTCGAGCAGCTGGGCGAGCGGCTCGACGACGACGTCGGCCGCGCTGTGCACGAAGCGAGGAAGGACCTGAAGAAGGCGCGCGCCGTGCTCCGCATGGTTCGCCATCGCATGGACGACGACGTCTACCAGCGTGAGAACGTACGGCTACGCGACGCTGGCCAGGCGCTGGCCGGGACAAGGGATGCCGAGGCCAAGGTGGAGACGATCGAGGCGCTCGAGGAGCGGTTCGGGGATGAGCTCCCCCCGGCGACCGCGGCGCTCAAGCGCGACCTCGAGTCGGAGCGGGACGCGCTCGCCGCTACCCAGGCGGACGCGGGCTCCGAGGTGCGCGCCGCCGCTCGGGGCGCCTCCGAGGCGATCGCCGCCACACGGAGCTCGATCGACTCGTGGTCGTTCTCGAAGGCCGGCTGGAAGCTCGTCGGGCCCGGGATCGAACGCACCTACCTCCGGGGTCGCAACCGCTTCCGGGACGTCCGCCGGGACCCGACGCCCGAGAACATCCACGAGTGGCGCAAGCGGATCAAGGACCTCTGGTACGACCTGCGCCTCCTGCGGGACAGCTGGCCCGACGTCATGTCAAAGATGGGCGACGAGGCGCACGAGCTGGCCGACCTGCTCGGCGACCACCACGATCTCACCGTGCTCGCTGCGGATCTTCGCAGCCGTGACTCGGCTGCCGCGGACGGCGACGATGAGATAACGCCGCTCCTGAACGCGATCGAGGGGCGCGAGGAGGAGCTCCTGGAGGCGGCGGTCCCGATCGGGGAGCGCCTTTACGCCGAGTCGCCGAAGGCCTTCGGCAAGCGCATGCACGCCTACTGGCGCGCCTGGCGCCCGGGCTGAGCTACAGCTCGCCCAGCCGCCGCTCGAGCAGGCGCCGCTCGGCCTCCGCGTCCACGAGCTCGAGCGCACGCTCATACGCCGCGCGCGCCTCGTCGCCGCGGTCGAGGCGCCTCAGGAGCTCGGCACGGGTCGAGTGGAAGTAGTGGTAGCGGTCGAGATCCAGCTCCTCCAACATCCCGAGCGCTTCGCCGGGCGCGCCCGTCTCCGCGACGGCGACGGCGCGGTTCAGCTGGACCACCGGGGAGCCCGTCAGCTCCGCCAGCTGCCCGTAGAGCGCGGCGATCTCGTCCCAATCGGTCGAGTCCTCGGCGTGGAGCGCGGCGATCGCCGCCTGGAGTACGTAGGGCCCGCGCCCGCCGAGCGCGATCGCTCGGTCGAGCGACGCGCGTCCGTCCAGGATCCTCGCGTGATCCCAGAGCGATCGGTCCTGCTCCGACAGCAGGACCAGCTCGCCGCCGGCGAAGCGGGCCTCGCGCCTCGCGTCATGGAGAAGCATGAGCGCAAGGAGCCCATTCGCCTCGGGCTCATCCGGCATCAGCTCGACGAGCGCGGCACCGAGGCGGATCGCCTCGGTGGCGAGGTCCACTCGGCCGCCGAAGCCCTCATTGAAGATCAGATAGATCACCGCGAGCACCGCGGACAGCCGATCCGGCAGCAGGTGGTCCGGCGGGACCCGGAACGGGATGCCCGCCGACCTGATCTTCCGCTTGGCGCGGACGAGACGCTGGGCCATCGTCTTCTCGGGCACGAGGAACGCACGGGCGAGCGCCTCGGTCGTGAGGCCTCCCAGGGTGCGGAGCGTGAGCGCGACCTGTGCGTCGAGAGCGAGCGCCGGGTGGCAGCAGGTGAACAGCAGCTCGAGCCGCTCGTCCGGGATCGTCGCGTCGTCGGTCATGTCATCCACCTGATCCGGGACCTCCAGGAGCTTGGTCTTCTCGGCAAGCGTGCGGTCGCGCCGGATGCGGTCGATTGCCCGGTTCCGAGCGGTCGTGACGAGCCACGCCCGCGGATTGCGCGGCGTCCCGTCTCGCGGCCACCGGTCGGCCGCGAGCGCGAACGCCTCCTGAACGGCGTCCTCGGCGAGGTCGAAGTCGCCGAGGAAGCCGATCAGGGTGGCGAGGACCCGTGGCCGCTCCTCGCGCCAGACGCGCTCGAGCTCGCTCAGCGCTCCACCAGCGGGCGGACCTCGATGGCCCCGCCCATGCGGGCCGCGGGAATCCGCGCCGCGACCTCGAGGGCGCGGTCGAGGTTGTCGGCCTCGAGCATGTAGTACCCGCCGAGGACCTCCTTGGTCTCCGAGAACGGCCCGTCGGTGGTGAGCGTCTCGCCGTCGGCCACGCGCACCGTGGTCGCGGTGTCGGTGGGCTGGAGCTGATCGCCGCCGATCACGTCGGGCTGGTCCGAGATCGCCATGTACTCGCCGAGGATCCCGTTCTGCTCCTCCTCGGAGAGTCGGTCGAATTCCTCTTGAGCCTCGGTCGAGTAGATGAGCAGCATGTACTTCATGTAGTGACCTCCTCAGGTCTCAGGGTGGATTGTGTCCCTAAGACGAACGGGAGGCGTTCAGATCGACACCGGGCGAATTGGGATCGGTCAGCGCGCGGGTCAGTAGGAGCGCAACGCCGGCGAGCGCGATGAGGACGATGCCGTAGACCTTGGCCGTCTCGTGGAGGCCAATCTGCGTGACCGCCACTCCTGCGATCACAGCCGGCAGGCTGAACGCCAGGTACGCGACCATGAGGATCGAGGACACGAACGCGGCGCGTTGGTCGGGTGGCGCCAGCGTGGTCAGCGCGCGGAATGCCCCTGCGAACGCCGGCCCGAAGCCCAATCCGGCGATCGCGGCACCCACCAGGAACAGAGCCGTCGAGCCGAAGTGCAGAGCCGCCAGCGTCAGCGAGATCCCGGCGATAAGGGCCACGAGGCCGCCGCGGGCAGTGGCGCGGGCGTGCGACTCGCGAAGCCAGACGGAGGCCAGCGCGCTGATGCCGGCCATCAGGAAGATGGGCAATCCGCCGGCCAGGTGGCTGGTGTCACCGAGGACGCCGGCCGTCAGCGACGGGCCCAGCGAGAGCACCAGGCCCCCGAGGGCCCAGGTCGCGACCAGGCACGGGACCGCCGCCATGAACGGCGTGCGCAGAGCGCTGGGCACCGCGACCCTGGGTCGTATGGCGTGGGCCCACGAGCCGTCGCCCCGGACGGTCTCCGGCACGGCCATCGCGATCCCGATCGCGAGCGCGAAGCCGCCGAGGAGGAGCCAGTAGACCAGCCGGGTCGGCTCGGGCGCGTACTGGACCAGGAACCCGGAGACCAGCGCTCCGGCGGCGAGCCCCGAGAGCGGCGCCGCAACGCCCATGAGCGCGCCGAGCCGCGGGTTGTCATCGGGCTGGAGGTCGAGCAGGGCAGCGCTGATTGCCCCCATGGCGATGCCGGTCGCGACCCCCTGAAGGATGCGCGCCGCAAACAGCCATTCGACGTTGCGGGCCTCGGCGAAGAGGAGCATCCCGACGATCTCGATCGCGAGTGCGACAAGGAGCGCCGGGCGCCGGCCGACGTGGTCGGAGAGTGAGCCGGCGGTGATCAACGTGGCGAGCAGGGCCAGCGCGTAGGCGGCGAAGACGCTCGTCAGGGTGATCGCCGAGAACCCCCAGCTCGACTGGTAGACGACGTAGAGGGGGGAGGGTGCACTGGAGGCGAAGAGCAGCAGGCCGAGGGTGAGGGCCAGCAGCCAGAAGGCCGCCCGGTGCCCGAGCCTGGGACGGGCCACGCTGCGGATGGAGATGGCGGTGGAGTCGAGCATCGTCTCGCGATCGGTCTACGGGTTGAACGGGCGGTGAGTCGAAGACGTGAGGTCCATTAGTACGAGAATCATCGTACTAGAGGCAGGAGGGCGTTTCGCCTCCTCCGGCGTGAGGTTCGTCACGGTTGAAGGACGAACACAAGACCCGCGAATCGACGCCCGGCGGCAGGACATCAAACGAGTCAGCGTGTAGGCTCTGTCGCAAATGGGTGGAGAGGGCAAGTTGCCAAGGAAGGTGCTCGCAGGACTGCTTGTCGTGGGGGCGATGCTCGTCGCGGCCATCGCCGCCTCGGGAGCGTCGGCCAGGACCCAGGTCCACTGGATCCACGGCTACAAGTCCCCCGGGACGCCGAACAGCCTGAACATGGTCGGCTTCCTGCGGTTCGGCCCGAGCCACGCGCCCAACATCCTGATCCTGAATCCGGGCACCTCGGCTGGGGCCGCGTACTTCGCCCCGCTCGCCCGGGCGATCGTCAACCGCACGCCGGGCTGGCAGGTCTGGTCGGTCGAGCGCCGCGAGAACCTGCTCGAGGACCAGTCCGTGTTCAACCGCGCCAAGCGCGGCAAGGCGACTCCGGAGCAGGTGTTCGACTACTACCTGAAGTGGGTCACCGATCACACCATCACGCACCACGTTCAGCCGGTTCCGGACTCCGACGTGCAGTTCGCCAAGCAGTGGGGGATGAACACCGAGATCCACGACCTGCGAAAGGTCGTCCGGCTCGCCAAGGAGAAGGGGCGCCACGTGGTCGTCGGTGGCCATTCGCTGGGCGGCTCGATCACCACCGCGTACGCGACGTGGGACTTCAACGGCAAGCCGGGCGTCAAGGGCCTCTCGGGCCTCGTCTTCATCGACGGGGGTTCGGGCCCCGACGCGGTGTCGAAGGCGGGCGCCCAGCAGTCCCTCGACGAGCTCAACAGCGGTTCCTCCCCCTGGCTCGCGTTCGGGGGGATCCCGGCGCCCTTCGCCGGTCTCTTCGGCGACGGTGGAAGCTCGGCGGCCAAGATGGCGCCCCACGCGCCGTCGCTCGCGCAGGACTGGTCGGGGCTGCCGAGTTACCTCAAGCCGCCCGTTCCGGCCGACAACGAGGCTCAGTTCGGGTTCGCGTCCGACGTCAAGACCTCGCCGTCCTCACTAGCCGCGTTCCAGGTGCATGCGGGCCACCTCCAGGGCGGCAACTGCGACCCCTGTGGCTGGATCCGCGGCAACGCGATCACGCCGATCCAGCGCTACGCGACGATGATCTCGGGCTGGGGCCTCCAGAACACGGACGGCACGGCCTGGTACCACCCGATGCGGCTGACGATCGACTCGGGCGCGGTCGCGGACGGCAACGCCAACCCGGCCCAGAAGGTGCTCGACGTCGACACGACCCACGGCAACGACATCAACGTCCCGATGTACGCCTTCGCCGCGGCGCTCGGCAACGACCGGGTGGTTCAGGCGACCAGGGCGCTCGCGCGGCAGTCGCACCTGCCGAAGCGCGACGTGACGATCGTCAACAAGGCCAAGACCTACGCGCACAACGACCCGAACGCCGCGTCGCCGAGCCGCAACGACTTCCTGAAGCACCTCATCCCGTTCCTGGACGGCATCGGGCGCTAGCCCGCCGCGAGCCGGGTCAGCCGGTATACGGGTGCGTCGGGGTGACGCCCCCGTGCGTGAGGAGGTCGAACCCGTCGGGGATCTTGAGCTGGTCCGGGCCGGTTCCCGGCGAGTCCGTCTGGCCGTACTGCCACACGATGTGCTTGGTGAGCGGGTTGATCACCACGACGCGGTCGCGATAGTCGTCGTTGGTCGCGATCAGGCCGTTCGGCAGCCGCTCCGCGAGGCTCGGGTGGTCGAGCATGCCGGGGCCTGACGGCGGGTGGTACGACCAGAGAATCCGCCCAGACCGGTTGAACTCGTAGATGCCCCCGGGCCGCGTGTAGTCCGCGACCAGGTACCGGTTCGGTCCGAGCTGCTGTGGGTCGGAGGGATACGCGATGGAAAGGTGGGTGCTCCAGACGAGGTGGCCCGTCGGGGTGATCTCGTCGATGTAGGAGCCGTTCACCTCCGAGACAAGGATGTTCCCGTTGGCGAGCGGCGTGTCGCCGTTGGGCGACCCAAGCGTGTGAGGCGGGTTGTGGGTGCAGACTCCTGCCTGGCCGATCTGCCGTGTGTGGCGCTGGGGGCTGATGAGGAGGATGCGGCAGTTCTGGGCGTCGGCGACGGTGACGGTGCCGTTCTTCAACAGGTAGGCGTCGTCCGGCTCGTGGAGATAGCCGGGGCTGGAGCCGATCACCCCCGGGTGGCCGTACGACCAGGTCAGCTTGCCCGACGGGAAGGCCAGCTGCACGATGCGCTCGTTCTCCTCCTCGTTGGAGATGATTCCGGTGCCACCGTGGGTGAAGAAGGCGTCGTCGGGGAAGTAGAAGCCGCCCGGTGGCGCGGGCCGGCCGGGGCCGGGGTAGCGCCACAGCACGCGTTTTTGCGCGTTGACGACCAGCAAGCGGTTGTTGCCCCGGTCCGCGATCAGCATGCGGCCCCGGAAAGGCGGACGTCCCTTCGCGGCGGCCTGGGAGGTGCTGGTCGTGCTCGTTGAGGTGGTGGACGTGGTCGCGGTGGTGGACGTGGCGGGAGGCGATGCGGGCGCCTGAACGCTCTTCAGCGTGAGCCGGACCACGGAGTCGAGCGGGGCTCCGCCCTTGTCCAGGCCCCCGATCAGATATCCCGAGCCGCCGACGGCGGCCGCGGCGGCGTTCGACACGGGCGACGGGAGCGTGCCCGCCTCGTGCAACGCCCGGGTCCCCGGGTCGAAGGCGACGACGCGATTGGTGGCGGAGCCGCCCGCCGTTCCGCCGAGCACGTAAATCCGGCCTCCCAGGTCGACCGCGGACGCGTGGGAGACGGGTTGGGGCAGGTGGGCAACGACCCGGGCGGTCCCAGCGGCCGGGTCGATCTCCTGAACGACGTCCGTAGGACGGCCGGATGCGGTCTCGCCGCCGAAGAGGTAGATCGCGTTGCCCGCGACGGCGACCGCGGGATAGCGGACGGGCACCGGGAGACTCGCGACGTTCTTGAAGGCGCTGCCGTCAGTCGTCTCGAGCACGCTCGGGTCGAGAGTGCTCCCGTCGTAGCCGCCGAGCACGTAGGTCCGGCCGCCCACCGTTGCCGCGGCGAGGTCCGAGCGCGGCCTCGGAAGGCGCCCGGCCGCGGTCGCCGTTCCGGCCCGCGAGACCGACGCCACTGCGTCGGTGCTGGCCGTCGATCCGCCGCCCAGCACCAGCACGGAATTTCCGCTTGCGGCCGCCGCCTCGTCGTGCAGAGCCTGCGGGAGCGCCCCAATCGACTGCAGGGCTGCCGAATGGGGATTCATGGCGAATATGCCGTCGGTCGAGCCGTCGGCGGAGTCAAGCCCTCCGATCACCCAGACGCGGTCGCCGACCCCGATG
This sequence comes from uncultured Actinomycetes bacterium, assembly GCA_963710955.1. GTDB lineage: Bacteria > Actinomycetota > Thermoleophilia > Solirubrobacterales > 70-9 > AC-56. The sequence goes on from CAVQCK010000009.1 coordinate 85,466, forward strand.
GCCGCCTCGCCGGACACCGGCGCGTCGAGCGGCCGGCTCATGGTGCGGGCGACCAGCTTCGTACGCGTCGGCGTGGTGTCGCCGGCTTTTGCGGGGGCGGTCGCGGACCCCCCGTCGGAGCGGGCGATCAGGAGCACGGCGATGACCCCGCCGACCGCTGCCACCGCCAGCGCCGGCCACCAGCGCGCGATCACGTCGCGGCGTCGCGCTCGGACGGCGAGCGCTCGAGCAGCAGCGCCAACGTGGGGCAGGCATCGGCCGCCCGCCGCGCGTGCTCGAGGAGCTCAACGGGAACCGGCTCGCCCGCCACGATGGGATAGCCCCAGTCGTCGAGCTCGATCAACTCAGGCAGCAGCTCGGCGCACATTCCGTGTGCCTCGCAGGCGATCGGATTGACTCGGAGCCGCACGCTCATCAGCTGACCGCGACTGGCTCGCGGGTCCCGGGGTCGGAAGCAGGCCCCGCTTGCCCGGGGGTGGAACACACGGCTGGCGCCGCTCGTGGCGGTCGATCTCCGCACCGAAGACGTCGAGGCAGCTGGACACGAGCCGCGCCGCGCCGTCGGGGTGATGGCAGGCGCCGCGGCCCACGACGTCGTCGCTCCAGCGCGACCACCCACTCGTGCGTGCCCGGCGCGGCACGCCCCGACGCGATGTCGTGCAGGGCGTCGGCGATCGCCGCGAGGCCGTGGACGCACGGGCCGCACTGGCCCGACGACGCTTGTGCCATGTACTCCGCGACGGCGGCGGTCTCGGCGACCCCGCAGGCGCCTTGAGGGAGCGCGATCACGATCCCCGGGCCGAGGGTGCCGCCGAGCGCGCGCAGCGTTTGGTGGTCCAGCGAGACGTCAAGTGCCGACTCGACGTCGAACCACGTTCCGGCGTAGCCGCCGATCAGGAATGCCTGGAGCGGGTCGGTAGGGCCGCCGGCCGCCTTCACCAGGTCGCCGAGCCGGGTACCGGCAGCGATCTCGTAGACGCCAGGCCGCGTCACACCGCCCGACACGGTGATCAGGACCGAGCCCGGATCGTCCGGCGTTCCGACCTCGCGGAACCACTCCGCCCCGAACCGGGCGATCAGTGCCATGTGCGCCAGCGTCTCGACGTTCTGGAGCAGGGTCGGCCGCTCGCCGACCCCGGCCTCGAACGGGCGGGGTGGGATGAAGGTGGGCTTCGCGCCGCCGCCGTTGAGTTGGTGCACGAGGGCGCTCTCCTCTCCGGCCACGTACTCGCTGGACACCACGCGAACGGCCACCGCGACCTCTTCCATCCCGGCATCCGCGCGCTCCTGGACCGCCGTGAGCAGGGAAGCGGCCGCTTCCTTGGAGCTCTCCTTCACGCACACGATCGCCTCCCTGGCGCGGACAAGACCCGCGGCGAGCGTCGCGCCGTCCAGGACCAGGTGCGGGGCCCGGGCCATCAAGAGTGTGTCCTTGCGGCTCGTCGGCTCTCCCTCGGATCCGTTCGCGACGAGGATCCGCGGGCCGGGGCGCGACCCGACCGCGCGCAGCTTCACCGCCGCCGGAAAGCCGGCGCCGCCACGACCGCGCAGGCCGCTTCGCTCGAGCTCGGTGAGCAGGTCGGAGCGCTCTCGCGAGGAGCCCGTCGACGGCATCGAGCCGAGCCGCTCGCGGTGCTCGTCGAGCGTGATGGGCCGGCCTCGCCGCAGGCCGGCGAGCAGCCGGGGGAGCTTCGCCGGCGTCGTCTCGCCTGCCACGGGGGCACCCTCAGGCACTGGAGCCCCGCTGCGCCTGCACCGTCCCGTTCACGCTGGCGTTCGCCTGGTCGATGGTCACGTCGATCGCGAGCCGCATCGCCGTGCCGTCGCTGCTCTGCGCCGCGGCGACGATCCGTGATCCCTGCAGCCCCACCACGTGTCCCGTGTAGAGGGTCGGCTCGCCACGCGGCCCGAGTGAGACGGAGCCCTGCGTCATGGCGACGCCACCCCCCGCGAGCGGCTGGCCCGTGATCGTGACGTCGAGCGTCCCCGATGCGCCATGGCTCATGTCCATCCTCATCTCCACGCTCGTCAGACCCGACGACGCCTGCTGCTTGAGCGAGCCGCTGAGTTGCGCGTTGAAGGGAGCGGTGAGCCCCGAGCTCTGGGTGCTGGACGCGGCCGCCGTTGTGGCCGTAGAGGGGAGAAGGTTCGCCGGCGTCCCGGCGCGGGCGGCCCAGTTGGATCCGAGTGGTCCCGCGGCGGAGAACACGATCAGCGCGATCGGGCCGATCGCGAGTGCGCTGGCCGCAAGGGTGCGCCCCACGCCCTGCGGCGTCGCCGCGAGGACGCGCCAGCCGATCGCCGTCACGACCCCCGCGAGGCACAGGGCGCTCAGCAGCAGCATCCAGGTCGACGACGCGTCCGTCCCGGTGCCGAGCCCGTGGAACATGGCCAGCGGCCAGCAGGCATACGCCGCCCAGTGCACGCCCCGCCAGGTTCGGTAGCCGAGCCGCTTGCGCATCAGACTCGTGACGGTGACAGCGAGAAGCAGGTCGAAGGACAGCGCACCCAGGCCGAGCCAGAGCGGGCGGTAGGGCGAGAGGAACGGGATGAACGCGTCCTGGAAGCCGATCGGCGCGAACCCGTCGGCAATGGTCGTGATCACGTGGACCACGACCATCACAAGAGCCAGCATCGAGACGTTGCGGTGAAGCGTGTCGGTGAGGAAGCGTGGCCATCCCCGGCCGCTCCAGCGGCTGAAGTCGAGGATGCCGAGCACCACGCTCGTCGTCAGGAGGACCGTCGCGACCACCCCGGCGCTTCGGGTCAGGTACCAGAAGGGGGTCGGACCGGCCGCGAGGATGCTCATCGGCCCGGCACCTCCGGCCATCCGCCGATCGCGAGGACGTCGCCGTCGGCGGAGACCAGCCGACTCGGAAGCTCGAGGCCGGCGAGCCAAGGTGGCGCGAGAGGGCCTCGCACGATCGATGCGGTGCTCGCGGCGTTCGCGTCGACGCACGAACCCGCCGCCACGCTGACGGTCCGCCACGTGATCGGCGCGCTGCTGCCGGTGCCGGGATCGACGATGTGATGAAACGGCCGCCCGCCGGCCGACCACCGGCGAACGGTCGTGCTCGACGTCGCAAGGCCTCCGGTTGAGATCGACACGGTCTGCGTGGGCCCCGACGTCGGGTCGGCATGGTCGTCGCAGATGGTCACGCGCCAGCCACCATCCGGGGGCGGCCCGTCCACGGCGATGTCGCCGCCGAGGTTGACCATGACCCCGCAGCCGAGCGACTCGCCTATCCGCCCTGCGGCGCGGTCAGCGGCCAGCGCTTTGGCGCTCGCGCCCAGGTCGAGCTCAACGCCGGCCGGGACTTGAACGGTCCTGGCTCGGCGATCCAGCCTCACGCTCGTCCAGCCGGGGGTTGGTGGCAGCTCGGCCGGCGGCGCTCCGTCGGCGGCGAGCTCGTCGAAGTCGCGGTCGTACCCGAGGTTCCGGATCGCCCGCCCGACGGTCGGGTCGACGGCGCCGTCTGTCGCGCGCGCGACGCGCAGCGCGACCTCGATCGCCTCGATCAGCAGATCGCCGACCTCGACCTCCTCGCCCGCCGCCTCGTTGACCCGCATGAGCTCGGAGTCGTCGCGGAACCTGCTGCAGGCCAGGTCGATCCGGTCGAGCTCGGCCTTGAGCAGGTGGCGGGCGCCGACGATGGCGCCCGGCTCGGCGACGAAAACGGATGCCGTCGTCCCGAGCGCCCTCCAGCGCGACGAGGTGATCATTCTCAGGAGCCGCCGGAGACGCTGGGGGCCGGCATCGGAGCGGGCACCGGTGCCGGAGCCGGCGTCGGTGTCGCCGCCGGGGGAGAGAGGGAGGGGGAGGATGCGGTACTCGGGGTGCCGCCGCCCCCGCTGTTCACGTTTGCCTGGGTGGATGCACCGGAGCCGCTCCCGGCTCCTGA
>CAVQCK010000010.1:0-53908 GCA_963710955.1 uncultured Actinomycetes bacterium
CGAGTGCCCGGGCTTCGCCTGCGCGACGAAGCCGGCCAGCGCGCCGACCAGGGCGACGGCGCCGACGCACACCCACTTCGTGAGATTGGACGCGCGTCGCAACGCCGCATCCCGCGCCGTGCCGCCGCGCGGCGGGGAGGTCTGCCGTGAATCCATAGGCAGCAATGTGGCGGCCGACCCTTAGGCGCCGGTTAGCTCAATGTAAGAAAACTCTGCGAAAAGGCTGGGAAGCCTGAGCGCAGGCGCGCCGCTAGGCGTCGTTGCGCCTGTATCCAGGTAGCCGGAACGTGATTCGCGCACCGCCCTCCGGCGCATCTTCGGCCCAGATGCTCCCGCCGTGCGCCTCGACGATTGCCCTGGCGATCGCGAGGCCGAGCCCCGTGCCGCCGGTCTGGCGATCGCGCGCACGCTCCACCCGATGGAAGCGGACGAAGATCCGCTCGCGATCCGCCACTGGGATTCCCGGGCCGTCGTCGGAGACGCTGATCTCGACGGCGCCGTTCTCGCCCGCGGAGGCGGCGACGTTGATGACGCCGTCAGGGGCGGTGTGCTCGACCGAGTTGCGGACGAGGTTTCGGATGACCTGGGTGATGCGGTCGCGATCCGCGGGGACCGTCCCTGGCGGCGCCGTCCGCACCTCGAGGTCGCGGTCGAGGCCGTTCGCCAGACCCGAGACGGCATCGGCGAGGAGCGTCTCGACGGCTGTCGGCTTCGGGTCGTGGGCGAGCCCCTCGTCGAGCTGCGCCAGCAGCAGCATGTCGTCCACGAGTCGCTCCATGCGATCGACCTCGCGAGTCACCACCGCCGCGGTGGCGACGACATCCTCCGGCGAGGCGTCCTGGCTCGACCGCGAGAGGACCTCGATCTGACCGCGGATCGCGGTCAGCGGAGTGCGGAGCTCATGGGAGGCATCCGACACAAAGCCCCGCTGCCGAGCGAACGCCTCCTCCAGCCGGTCCAGCATGTGGTTGAACGACTCCGCCAGCCGCCGCGCCTCGACGGGCCCCTCGGGTTCCATCCTGGTGGAAAGCTCGCCGGCGTCGACCGCCCCGGCGACAGTGGCCATCCTGCGGACCGGCCGGGTGCTTCGGCTCGCGACGAGGACGACGGCGATCAGCGCCGCGACGAACGCGACGGAGCCGGCCACGAGGAAAGCCCGGGCCACGCCCGACTGCGCCGTCTCCACGGATGAGAGCGGCTGCCCGACCGTGATCCGGCCCGCCTCGCGATCGCCGGTGAACAGCGGACGGGTGAGCAGCCGCACGTTCCCAGCCTCTGCGAGTTCGATTGTCGAGTAGCCGTCGGGGGCCGCGAGGATCTCCTTCGACTGGCGCGCCTCGGCGCTTGACTCGCTGCTCTTTTCGCCGGGCTCCTTGCCGACGCCCAGGAGTTCGGGCTCGTTGGTCGCGAGAGGGGCGCCGCCGACCTTCACGACCAAGAGCTGCTCCGAAGCCGGCCCGAAGGTCGGCTGCGAGTTGATGTAGCCCTGGGCGCGCCGGGAGATCTCGGCGGCCGAGCCCCCGTGAGCGGTTCCGATGTGCTGAGCCAGTCCGGAGACGTCCTCGCTCAGGTCTCGATCGACCTGGCCGCGAAGGTCCGAGCCGGTGCGCTGGTAGACGGCGAAGAACGTGCCCACCAGGGCCGCCAGCACGATGCCCGCGATGGCGATCGTGAGCCGGGTGCGGGTGCTCGTCCCGCGAAGCCGCCGTGTGAGGCGCTCAACCATCGCCCTGGAGGCGATACCCCACCGACCTGATCGTCTCGATCGGCACGGGCTCCTCGCCGACGGCGAGCTTTCGCCGCAGGTAGCCCACGTAGACGCCCACAACGCCGGAATCCACGTCGTCCGGGTAGCCCCAGACCGCCCGTAGCAGCTCGCCGCGCGTGAGGACCTGGCCCGGGTGCCGCATGAGGAACGCGAGCAGGTCGAATTCGGTGGTCGTGAGGCGAATCGATATCCCGGCCCGCTCGACCCTTCGGCCAACGAGGTCCATGCGGATGTCGCCGAGCTCGAGCCGGGTGGAGCTCGCCTCGTCTCGGTCGCGGAGGTGGGCGCGGACCCGGGCGGCCAACTCCTCGAACGAGAACGGCTTGGTGACGTAGTCGCTGGCACCCAGATCGAGCACCGCGACCTTGCTGTCGGTCTCGGCACGCGCCGTGAGCACGATGACCGGCAGCTGGGGCCTCGCCTCCCTCACCTCGGCGAGCACGTCGGTGCCGTCCCGGCCCGGCAGCATCAGGTCGAGGATCATCAGGTCCGCCTCCCCGGACCTCGCCAGCCGCGCCCCGTCGTTGCCGTCGGCCGCAACGGTGACGGAGTAGCCCTCGGCCGTGAGGCCACGCTGGAGGAAGTCGGCGATCGCCGGCTCGTCCTCGACGACCAGGATGTGCACGCAGCCATGTTAGGTGCGCCCCGTCCGTAAGCCCCGTCACGCTGACGGCATCGCCGAGCGAGTTTCAAAGCGAACCTCGCCGCGCCATGCGCCGGCCGGACGCCACCTCCACCATCATCTGGTCAAGCGCCGCCGCAGGCTTTTGGCGGGTGGGAGTGCCGCCGCCCTGCTGGCGGTGGTGGGCCCGGGCGTCCTCGCGGGGCTCTCCGACGACGACCCGGCCGGTATCACCACCTACTCGATCCTGGGCGCGAAGTACGGCTACGAGATGCTCTGGGTACTGGCGCTGTCCACCGCGGCGCTGATCGTCTTCCACGAGCTGGGCGCCCGGATGGGCATCGTGACCGGCAAGGGCCTGCTCGCGCTGGTCCGCGAGCGCTACGGCCCGCGAGGCGCCGCGGTGGCCCTGAGCGCCCTGGTCGTCGCGAACTTCGGGACGCTCTGCGCGGAGTTCGCCGGGGTCGCCGCGGGCATGGACCTGTTGGCCGGGGTCAGCCGCTACGTCAGCGTCCCGATCGCGGCGGTGGGCGTCTCGGTGCTCGTGCTTCGCGGGTCCTTTCACCGCGTGGAGCACGTCCTGCTGGCGCTCAGCGCCGTGTTCGTCGCCTACATCGTCTCCGGGTTCCTCGCTCATCCCGACTGGGGCGCCACCGGCCGTGGCCTGGTCGTGCCGAGCATGCCGCTCACGCGAGACGCCACGCTGGTGGCTGTGGCCACCGTGGGGACGACGCTTGCCCCATGGGGCCTCGCCTTCATCCAGTCGTACGCCGTCGACAAGCGCCTGCACGTCTCGGAGCTTCGCTACGAGCGCATCGACGTGATCGTCGGGGCGGTCATGACCGGGGTCATCGGGCTCTTCATCGTCATCGCGTGCGCCGCCACGCTCCACGTGCAGGGCATCACCGTCAACGAGGCGAGCGACGCGGCCAAGGCGCTCGAGCCGCTGGCCGGGAGCCTCGCCGCGACGCTCTTCGGCCTCGGGTTCCTCGGTGCCGCTCTCCTGGCGGCGGCGATCGTCCCGCTCTCGACTGCGTACTCGGTGTCGGAGGCATTCGGGAGGCGCTGCGACGTCGACGACACCTTCAGCGAAGCCCGGCTCTTCTACGCCAGCTTCGGGGTGCTGGTGCTGTGCGCGGCCACCGTCGTGCTGATTCCCGGCGCGCCCCTGGTGCCGATCCTCTTCCTCTCGCAGGCGCTGAACGCGGTCCTCCTGTTGGTGCTCCTGCCCTTCATGCGCAGGATCGCCCGTGATCGCGAGGTCATGGGGCAGTACGCGATGACTCGGTGGGACAGGGTCCTGACGGCGGTCGTGCTGGGACTCGTCGCCGTCTCCGTCGTCGCGCTGTTCGCGTTGACAGTCGCCTAGGCCGGCCCGACAGCCGGAACTGCGACCGGCGGCGAGCCGAGTTGGTAACAACTCTGTCTGTGCAGAGGAGGCTCGCAACCGGGCGCGGCTACACGCGCCGCGACTTCGTGGTCGGCGCCGGCAAGGCGGGCGCCGCCGGGGCGGTCGCCTCGAGCCTGCCCCTCAGCCTGCTCGCTCCGCCGGCGGCCGCGAAGGGCGTGCTCACCGCCGCAGAGCAGCGCACGCTGCGGGCCGCGGTCGCGAGAATCGTCCCCGCGGAGCACGCGGGGGACTGGTCGGCGGCCGACGTCGGCGCCGACAAGTACATCCTGGGCCTACTGGCGGGCATCGACCGGATCTACGCCGGGGGGCCGATCCGCAGGCGCTTCAAGCGCTTCCAGGGCATGTGGCGCGTCAAGCGGATCGGCTGGCGCCGCTACGTGCGCAAGATGCGGAAGGTCTACCGCGACGGCCTCGCCGATCTCGACAAGCGCGCCGGCGGCGACTTCGCCGCCCTGCCGGGGGCTGCGCAGGACGTGATCCTCACGACGCTGGACGTGGAGGGGACGGCGTTCTTCACCGCGCTCTACAACCACACGCTGGAAGGGGTCTACGCACACCCGGTCTACGGGGCCAATCGCGACTACGGGGGCATGGAAGGCGTTCGCCTACCAGGGGGACGTGCACGGCGTGCGGTTCCCCGGCGTTGGTCCCGCGGACGCGCCCTGGAACGTGTACGGCGGCTACGCGCCGCAGGAGATGGTCCAGCCCGGAAACGGGCCCTGATGCCGATGATCCGACTGACTCGACACGCACTGCTTCTGGCCGCGGTGCTCGCGCTGACCGCCCTTCCGGGCCTCGCGGACGCCGACAGCGGCCCGTTCCAGAACGACCCGATGGGCAGGCTCAAGGACGTCACCGAGCACTGGCGCCATTACCAGCCGGCCGAGCGCTTCTGCGTCAAGCCGGACACGACGACCTACACCCCCGGCGGGAACGGCGTCGACGCGACCGGGAAGGACCGGGCGTGCAGGCGGTCCGGCTTCAGCAGGCACGCGAAGGGCCTGGTGAAGGTCCACATACGCACCCCCGACCTGTGCACGGGATGCCGGCGGTTCTTCATCGACTTCTCGAAGATCCCGAAGACCACCGCTCCGGGCGACGGCCACGTGCAGGGGCACGCCTACTACCACCTCGACTCGCGGTAGGCCGTAGAACGTACGAGGCTGAGTCAGTAGATCGCCGAAGATGACGGGACCTCGGGATAGGCTGGATCCAGACTGATCGGTCCTTGATCCAGCCTGGCCCTCGGTGGGAGTCGAGCCCCGCCGGGGGCCTATGGCGTTTCCGGGAGCTTTGGTGTCCGACTTGGGTCTTACGCTGCGGTGTTGGATCAAGATGCTCGACGATCAGCTCGACAGCTTCCAGCGGTTCACCGACTCCGACCAGTCGTTCGGCAACACCGCGTTCGCCGACCTCGCCCACGGCGAGGCCCCGGCGGTCGTCCCGAGTGACGCCACGGCCGGCGCGGCCGTACCCGGACCGACACCGCAGACGTACCTGAACACCCGCGGCGCGGCCGGCATGGAGGAGTTCCGCGCGATCGAACGCGAGCGCCACAACCGCCGCGCCGTCGAGCGCGATATCCGCCGCGCCCACGAACGGGACATGCGTCGGATCCGTCGCCGCGCCCCACGACGTGGCCCCTCGCGCGCTCCGCGGCGTGGTGCCTGCCGGGTCGCCGGATCCCGGCGATCGCGATCTGGATCCACCTCATCGAGGGCGCGAAGCCCTGGCTCTAGATCCAGCGAAGACCCTCACGAGAAACCTAGACGAACAACTAGCGGCCCTCAGCCGCTCTATCCCGGAAGGGGGTGAGCGGCCATGAAGTGCTGCTGCCAAGGATCCTCTCCGGCGCGAGCTTGAGGCTTCGCGCCGCTACCTGGAGACCGGCGAAGGCGAGATCCGGTCGAGCGAAGACGGCAACGCCGAGGACGGCGACGGGGCCGGCCCGGCCGGCGGCGGGAAGAAGGAGAAGGACAGCCAAGGAACGGAGATCGCCAAGCTCGCCCTCGCCGAGGGCGTCGAGCTCTTCCACGATCCGCCTGGGGATCCGTTCGCGACGCTGCCGGTCGACGGGCGCGCCGAGACCTGGCCCCTCCGTACGAAGGCGGTCCGCCGCTGGCTCTCGCGCCTCTACTACCGGGCAAAGGGCAAGGCCGCATCCTCTGAGGGCACCCAGAGCGCTCTGGGCGTCCTGGAGGGCATCGCCCTCTTCGATGGTGCCGAGCTCGCCGTCCATGTCCGGGTTGCCCAGCACGAGGGCTCGATCTTCCTCGACCTCGCCGACGAGGAGTGGCGAGCGGTCGAGATCACCTCGACCGGCTGGCGGGTGGTGACGGATCCGCCGGTGAAGTTCCGCCGCGCGCGGGGGATGCTCGCGCTTCCGACCCCGGTCGGTGGCGGCGACCTGGTGGAACTCCTGCGCCCGTTCCTCAACTTCGCGACCGAGGACGACCTGCGGCTGATGGTGGCGTGGCTGGTGATGGCGATCCGCCCGATCGGGCCGTATCCCGGTGCTCGCACTCCATGGAGAGCAGGGCTCCGGGAAGAGCACGGCCGCCGAGGTGCTGCGGAGCCTGGTCGATCCGAACGAGGCCTTGCTCCGGCCGGCGCCGCGGGACGAGCGGGACCTCGTGATCGCCGGGACCAACGGCCGGGTGATCGCACTGGAGAACCTCTCGCGTGATCCAGCAGTGGTGCTCGGACGCCCTGTGCCGGATCGCGACCGGCTCGGGCTTCGGCACCAGGCAGCTCTACACCGACGACGAAGAGGCGCTGTTCAAGGCGCAGCTCCCGATCGTCCTCAACGGCATCGTCGAGGTGGTCCTCTCGGGCGACCTCCAGGACCGCTCGATCGTCCTCACCCTGCCGACGATCACCGAGTACCAGCTCGGAGGAGGCGCTGTGGGAGGAGTTCGAGCGCCAACAGCCGCGGCTCCTCGGTGCTCTGCTCGATGTGGTCGTGCACGGCGATGGCGACGGCATCCGGTCGGTCGAGCTCGACCGACCTGCCGCGGATGGCCGACTTCGCGATGTGGATCGCGGCCGCCGCGCCCGGCGCTGGGCTGGGACGTGGACGAGTTCATGGGGGCCTACGCGGCGCAACAGGGCCGATGCGAACGAGACGACGCTGGGCGCGAGCCCGCTGGTCGCGCCGCTCCGGGCGGTGGGCAACTTCGACGGCACGATGACCGACCTCCTGGGCGAGCTCGTCGAGCGCGTCACCCCGACGATCGCCCGCTCGAAGGAGTGGCCGAAGAGCCCGAGCGTCCTCTCCGGTGCACTGCGGCGCCTGGCGCCGAACCTGCGGCGGGCCGACCCGCCGGTCGAGATCGACTTCGATCGCGAGAGGGACACGATCGCCGCCGGATCGTCCGTGTGGGCGAACCAGAATGGGTACGCAAAAGAGCGTCCGCAGCGTCCGCAGCGTCCGCACGAGGCACGGACGACGCGGACGGCGCGGACGGCGCGGACGGCGAAATACGTACCCATTCTGATCCGGCCGGTCTGTTCGCACGCGGCGATCGACGAGCCGCTTGATGAGGAGCCGGGCCGATGAGGACCGCGGCAACCCCGCGCGAGGTCCAGGACCTCCTGGATCAGCTCGCGTCGGTCCCACCTGATCGGCGGGCTCCGATCATCCGCATGAACTTCGAGATCGTCGGCTTGTGTCCGGTCTGCGATGAGCCGGTTCGCCGTTGCGATTGCCGCCGACTGGTCGACGGCCACCTTGCCCACGTCCGTTGTCTGGAGGGACGCGGCTGATGGCGACCCCGAAGAAGGAGAACCTCGTCCCCTGCGGCGCGACGCTACCCGAGGGTGGCTTCTGCACCCGACTCAACCGAGCCCGGCCGCTCAGATGCGGCTTCCACGCGGCGCCGCCAGCGCCCGACGAGTCCCTACCCATCACCCAATTCTGTGAGTGCGAGACGCCGTTCGTCGTCGGCGACGGCCCCTACGACCCGCCGGACGAGCCCGTGCGGTGCTTGATCTGCGCCAAGGCGCCTCCACCCGAGGGGTCCGCCGAGAAACGAGCCCCTGAGCGGCCGCCTAAAGGCCAGAACGGAGGTCCCGCTTGCGATCCATCACGGAATCACGTGCCTGAACAGCTTCGACTCGATGTAGACAACCCGGCCGCCGGAGCGGCGGCCACGACGAAAGGAGACGCATGAGTACCAACACCTACTGGGAGAGGGTGAATGTCGACCCGGCGAACTACTGCCCGGAGCGCGGCGAGTACCCGCATCCACGATGCGAGGTCGATCTGTACGAACGCGGCGGGCCCTGGAGCCACATCTACGGGGTCTGCCACGGGCACAAGACGATCTGGCACCTCCAAAGCGGCGGCGCCTCACGTCCTGGCTGGCCGACGCTCGCAGAGCTAGACGAGGGCTACCGACTGACACATGACCCCGGACCCCTAAACCACACCAACCGAAAGGACACCATGACCCGTACCAAACCCGACACTCTGACCTCGATCGTCGAGGAGCTCTCCTGCTGGCCTGGCGGCACCACCGTGCCGATCCACGGGCTGGCCGAGCGCCTGCGGCACCTCATCGGGGAGAGGCAGTTCAACGAACAGGAGGTCGCATGGTGCCTCGACCTCGACGGCCGCTACTCGGGCCAAGCACTGAGCCCCGAGCTCGACGACCGGGTTCGCGCCGGAAAACACCACCACCAAGGAGGACGCATGAGATACGAGATGGTGCAGTGCAACGGCGTTGGCTGCCTCGAAGACAACGTCCACACCGACGACAGGAGGCACCTCGGCTGGATCGTGGGTCCGGACGGTGAAGACCTCTGCCCTCGCTGCTGGGCCGCATGTCAGGAGGCGCTCGTCGCCGAGCTGGGTCCCGACTTCGAGCTAGGTCCCGGCCCCGAGCTAGAGATCAGGCTGCGCCCAAAAGAGCAGCTCGGGTTCTTCTGATGGGACGCCCGGCCTCACCGATCGGCACCCGCAGACTCGACCCGTGGTCTGGGCTCGGGTGCAAGGTGGGGCCGGGTCATCCACTCGCAAGTTGATGGCTGGGCGTGGGAGCACCGGCTTGTGAAGTACGAGGAGGCTCGGCCCCGGCACGCCACCCCTGCGACTACTGCGGCCGGATGGTCGAGTGGGGCGTTGATCTCCATGTTGATCATCGCGATCGCGATCGCCAAAACAACGAGCTCATCGAACCTGGTGATCTGACGTGCGTTGGGTGCAATAACGAAAACAAAGGGCACATACAGGCGCCAATGGTGTGGACCGAAGTGGAAGTGTGACACCCCGCCGAAATACTGGAAACGGTGTGTGGTCTGCGGCGGGAAGTTCGGATCCAACCGTAAGCACGCGAAGACCAACACCGCGCGATGCCGTAAGGCATTGAGCCGCCGAAGATGACGGGTATGTGTAGCGAAAATTGACAGGAATGACCTCGACAGTTGTCAGTTCCTTCGGCTCGGCCCGGCGACGCCGGCGCACTGAGCAAAACATCTGCGGTGCGCCGGCTCGCGTACCGGTCGGGACTGACACCGGCGACGATCTCTGCGCTCGAGATCGAGAGGGTGGCGACGCCGAACCTCATCAACGCGTGGAAGCTGGCCGCCGCGCTTGGCATACCACTTACAGGACCTGATCTCCGACATCGAGGAGGAACTCCCACCGTGTTAGAAGCAGTGACAAACATTCCCGATCATGACGTGCGAGCGCGGACATCACACGAGTCAGTCGCGATCATCGGCTCGCCCGCGAGTATCCGGACGGTTTCAAGCAGGCGGACGGACGGACCGCCGGACGTGATCCGCCGTGGTCCTTACCCGGGCCAGACAGCGCACCTGCGTGAGCCCGGAAGCAAGCGGGCCTCCACACGCTCGCAGAGCCGTCCGCGCCTGCCGCTTGTGGAGGAGGATCGTGTTCGCCGCGAGACGCTCGCCGAGATCGACCGCGAGGCCCGAGACCGAGAACCGCGAACCGACCGAGGAGCAGCGATTCTGAGACGGGCGCCGAGCACTATCTGCGCTCGACTCGACCCAGCAGCACAGCAGCGCTATGCGCGTGAGCAACGGGATCTAGCTGAGCAGGAGGAGAACGTCGAGGGTCGTCGCTCAGTTGGCATGGACCGAGCTCGACGCGCCTGCGCGAGCTGGCCTGAGGCAACCGCTCAGTGGAACTGACGGCCGACCGCGAGCAGACAGGCGCGTCCACGAGGCAGCTCATAGCGGCGGTCGCGACTGGCGCAGCAGGCCATCGGCGTGCGGCTGAGTCAGCATCTGCACGGCGGTCACTGACATCGAGCACGTAGAGCGATCGAGGGCGAAGATCGAGATCACTGACGGCGACTCAGAGAACATGAGTCGTGCGTTGCTCGCCGGTATCGGTCGATGGCACCCGTACGACTCCCTGGCTCGCGCCCTCGAGAGATGCTGACTGCGATGAGGATCAGAGCCGTCGACGGTCGCGATGAGTGAGCGACTCGGAGTCGAGACCAGTGTTCAGCCTCTGATCGAAAGCTGCCCGAGAGCGGGCGAGCGTCCTGAATCGAGGACAACGATCGCGCTCATCGAGCGGATCGCCGACGCGCTCATCGAACGCGGCAGAACTCAGCGGCGATGACATCGCCCATCTACTACGAGAAGAAAGTGCAGAGAAAGAATGATGGGGATTAGGAACAAGGCCAAGGTGCCTCAAGAGTTTGAGGGGATCGAGCTGGTGGTTTGCTACGAGTCCTTCACCACCGACGATGAGCAGGGCAGGCCCGTAAGTGTCGCTGAGGGCGACTTGCTCAGCACGGAAGACGAACTCGTCCAACGCTTCGGCTCGCATTTCTTTTGCGATGCAGGGCTGCCGACTTGGGATCGGCATCAGTTGAAAATGAAGCACGACGAGTAGTGACCCCTCCCACTTCTGTCCAAAGCATGGGGGGGTCCGATCCGATCGTGCGGAAATTTTGGAGCGGTAAGGCGTTCGAGCAGATGGCGCGCGCCGACTGAAAGATCGACTTTGAGTAACCGGGGCAACGCAAGAGGCCCCGGCCGACGCAACTCGATCGAGCGGCAGCGCCGACCGAGGCCGAGGCAGCAGCCTACTCCCAGGAAGACAGCGGGCCGCTGCCGCCCACCGCCGACAGCAGCGTCGAACGTCTCGGCAGGCTGCGCAGCGACCACGCTCATTCCCGATGCGGCCACACACCCTACCGAGATGGCGGCCGTGACTGAGCGCGCGCGCCGGCGCCACTACGTCAAGGTCTCACTGAACGACCAGGAGCTCGCCCGACTCGACGAGATCCGCGGCGACGAGGAGCGCGCCGTGTACCTGCGCCGACTCCTTCACGAGCCCCGAAGGGCACCGAGGTCGCCACCCACACCGAGGCGATGACGATCTTGAGCCGCCTGGCGCGCGACGGCCGCACGACCGCCGCGATCGCGCTGGAGAGGGCGCTCCGAGGCGATCAGCCGACGAGCGAGCTTGAGGAGTTCCTACGTGGCTAGGTCAGCCGCTCAGGACTTCTGCTTGGTGACGACCTCGCCCTCGACGGGCTCATCGGCATCCTGCGCCGCTCTCGATCGCGGCCGGCTTCGACGACTCTTCTTCTGTCGTCGTCTCCCTCGCCGGAAATCGATGACTTGAACTCGCGGATGCCCTTGCCCATCGAGCGCCCCAGCTCCGGCAGGCGCTTCGGCCCGAAGATGACGAGGGCGATGATGAGGACGACGACCAACTCGAGTGGTCCCACGTTTGGCATCGCGAAGGATGGTAGTGACGTACGACGGGCGGCGATCTGCTCCGGAGAACTACGGAGCTCCACGAGGTATTCCCGTGGAATCTGACCTCGACCGCTTCTGCGCCTTCGCCGAGCGCTTCCTGACCGATGAGCGGGGCCGCCCGCTGGTGATCGAGGGCTTCCAGCGCGAGGTCCTCGCCGACTACTTCGATGGCGCCCGCGAGCTGGTCGTGATCCTGAGCAAGAAGAACGGGAAGACCTCGCTGTTCGCGGCGCTGGCGCTGTGGCACGTGATCACGGTGCCGTTCGCCGATGTGGCGATCCTCGCCGCGTCGAGGGACCAGGCCGGCAAGCTCCTGCAACAGCTCACCGGCTACATCAAGCGCCCGCGGCGAGCTGCGGGAGCAGCTTCGGATCACCCAGCGAGTCGTCCACTGCGATCGCACGGACGGCAAGGTCGCCGTCCTCGCGGCCGACGCGGACACCCTAGATGGCTGGGGCGGGACGCTGGCGCTGGTCGACGAGCTCGGCTCGCCACAAGTCGGAGGAGAACTTCGGCCTCCTGCGCGACGGGCTCGGCCCGCGCGATGGGCAGCTGGTCGCGTTCTCGACGGCCGGCGACGACGAGGACTCGGCCCTCGGCCGGATCCGGATCCGCGCCCACGGCATCCCCGGCTTCGGGCCGGCCGGCGACAACCCGAAGCACAAGATCGGCCGCGCCGATGGCTTCGCCTTCCACGAGTGGTCGCTCGGCGCCGGCGACGACACCGACGACCTCGCGCTCGTGAAGCTGGCGAACCCGGCCTCCTGGCTCGACGAGTCCGAGCTCCGCGCCCGCAAGGACTCGCCGTCGATGCAACCGTGGCAGTGGCAGCGGTTCACCTGCGGCATGTGGGTCGCCGGCGAGCACTCGGCGATCAGCGGCAAGGACTGGCTCGCGTGCGCGGATCCAGGGAGCGAGATCCCCGCCGATGCCGAGGGCGTGATCGATCGGGATCGACCTCGGCTGGAAGACATGACTACACCGCGATCGTCCCGGTCTGGCGCGACCCCGAGGGTCCGATCCGCGTCCACACCCCGATCATCCTTATCCCGCCGGGAGGCGGCGAGTCCCTCGACGCCGAGGACGTGTTCGCCGCCTGCCAGCAGTGCGCCGAGCGGTGGCCTGGCTGCACCTTCGTCCTGGACCCCGAGGCCGGCGGCGAGCAGCTCGCCCAGCGGCTGGAGCGCGAGATCCCGACCTCAGGCGTGTTCATCTACTAGCCAGAAAGCCGGACCGATGTGCCTCGCATCGCAACGGCTGGCGGAGGCGATCGCCGCGCACAGGATCCGCCACCCAGACCACGAGGAGCTCACCCGACACGTCCTCGGCGCCTCGGCGAAGTGGGTCGGCCCGAAGTGGCGCTTCGCGAAGCCGCGCGGCAAGGAGGGTCAGAAGATCGACGCCGTGATCGCGTTGGCGATGGCCATCTCGGTGATCGTCGATGAGGAGTCGAAGCCAAAGCCCCGAGCCGCTGATCGACGTTCGTATGAGCGACATGCCGCCACACGTCCGCGCGCGACGAAGCGCATCCTCGACCGGGAGGCGGCGCGCCACTCGCGAGCGACTCGATGGTGACGCGGCCGGCGCCGCGCCGGAGCGACACGAACCGTGGGAGCGTGGATCTCGATCAGCTCGCGGCGGCGGCGAGCGAGAGTCGACCAGTCGGCGGCACCGGTACCGTTCGACGGCGGCTCGCGCGTAGCCGATCGACTCATACTGCGCGGCGTCGCGCGCCGCGCGCAGCTTGGCGATCGTCTCGATCGAGATCGGCTCGTCCATGACCTGGCGAGGGTGGCGATCGCGTGTCGAGCTTCGCCTGAGCGGTGTCGCGGTCGGCGATCGCGTTCACGGCGAGCGCCTCGGCTGACGCTCGGCTCTCGACGTCGCGATCTGCGCCTTCACGTGCTCGGTGACGATGCTCGACGAGTTCGGCGGCGATCGACGACGCGCGCTGCAGTCGCGTTCGGCGGGCAACGATAGATGCGGGTACTTGCCGCGCTGTGCGCGGACCCGACGACCATCCGCGACCCGCACGAGGCGCAGCGGAGCACCCGAGGCGGGCGAGGAGGCGATCCGACTTCGACTGGCGACCGCGGGGACGCGCGCGCGCTGACGGCTTCCAGAGCTCGCGGTCGACGATCGGCTCGTGAGCGGTGAGGTTGGCACGAGTCGCCGAAGTGGACCTCCCCGAGCAACGCGGGAGAGCGAGGAGAGCGGACGCGCGAGTAGCAGAGCTCGACGCCGGCTCGCGAAGGTGCTCGCGGACCCTGACGTGGCGCGCGGCGCGCATCTCGAACGCCTCCGCGACGGGCGCGCGGACGCCGGGTCGAGGCTCGATCACGCCATCGAGGCGCCGGCGTAGCGGCGGTCATGGGGCTACGGGGCGAGCGCGGCGATGGCGCGGATCTGTGCCTCGCCGAGTCGCTCGGCGGTGTGCGGCGCTGTACGCGGACACGGCGCCGAGCATGGTGCCACAAAGCCACTGGCGGGCGCTGCGTTCGTGACCGGCGACATCGACGGCGAGCACCTGGCGCCGGCGGCCTCGACGCGGGAGACGAGCTCGTACTGAACGCGGAGCGATCGCATGAGCCGGTCGAAGTAGGCGGCGACGATCACGTCGGCGTTACTGGTCTCGATCGCCTCGACGGTCTGGGACAGGACCTCGCGGCGCTCGAGCGGTGTTTCGCCGGACACGTCGAGCTCCTCGATCGGTCGTCGATCAGCGGGAGGCCGTCGCGCTGGTAGGTATCCTCTATCCGATCTTCGTTGCTCAGTCGGGGAGGCGAAGCTATCGCCCTCGCGGCCGTTGGTCTCAGAGACGCGGACGATGCCGATGGCGCGGCGCTTCTTGGTGGTCTTCGTGGTGGTCATTGTATGTTCTATTGTATCGCGGAGGACTCGGTGAACAACACCTACACGGTCGACGCGAAGGCGCACAGCCCGAACACCAAGAACTTCACCAACGACAAGCTGGTTGCTCCGCACGGCTCGCCGCAGGAGCAGGTGATCGGCGCCTGGGACCTGCACGCGATCGAGTACGTCACCGACACCCGCAACTTCATCCACACCGGCTCACAGGGCCGCTACTACATCGGCCCCACATACCTGAACCGAAACCACGATCGCATCGACGGCGTCTATCTGGACGTGGACGTCGCCGACGCCAGGCGGTTGCCCAGCCCGCAGCTGAACGCGATCGGCTACATCGCCGGCTTCAACAGCGGCACGGTGTGTCCGACCGACGCTGACACGTTCTACGCAGGTTGCTTCGACTGGTGGGGTATGAGCTCGACCACCATCGATCCGTTCGCCGACTGATGCCCGACCACGACTACGACGTCCTGATCGTCGGTTCCGGTGCCGGCGGAGGCATCGCGGCCTACGTGCTGGCGAAGAAGGGCGCGCGGGTCTGCGTGCTCGAGAAGGGGCCGTGGTTGGGGAAGCAGAACTACGGGGACGACGAACTGCGCTTCGGCGAGCGCCGGTTCTTCGACCAGGACTCCCACATCGAGCCGCGCACGTTCCGCAACCGGCCCGAGGACGGCGAGCACCTCCACGTGGGCAAGGTGCTCGGGATCAGCCGCTGCGTCGGCGGCGGGACCGTCCACTACGGCGCGGTCTCGTTCCGCTACCGCCCGGAGGACTTCCGCGCGCGCTCCTACTGGGGGTCGCTCCCTGGCGCGGACATCGTCGACTGGCCCGTCACCTACGACGAGATGCGCCCCTACTACGAGAAGGTCGAGCGGCTGATCGGCGTCGCCGGCGGCCAGATGCGCGAGGACGGGCGCCCGGCGCATCCGGTCCCGGGCGCCGAGTGGCGCGACGACCCGTATCCGATGCCCGGCCACCCGCCGAACTACGGCGCGAAGCTGTTCGAGGACGCCGCCCGCCGCCTCGGCATGCACCCATACCCGACGCCGGTCGCCATCACCAACATGGGATACAAGGGCCGCGCCGGATGCTCCTACTGCGGCTTCTGCTCCAGCCACGGCTGCCCGATCGGCGCCAAGGGCGACCTGCGCGTGACCGCGCTCGCGAAGGGGCTCAAGACCGGGCGGCTCGAGATCAAGCCGAACTCCTACGCGTTCCGGGTCGAGGTCGAGAAGGACCGGGCCAAGCGGGTGCTCTACGTCGACGGGAGGGGCCGCACCCGCTCCATCTCCGCCAAGATCATCGTGATTGCCTGCTCGGCGGTCGACACCCCGCGCCTCGTGCTGCTCTCGGACATGCCGCGCGATCTCGTCAACCACGACGTCGTCGGCCGCCACCTGATGGTCCACCACTATCCGGGCGGGATCGGATTCTTCGGGGAGCGCATCGACTACTACCGCGGCTTCTGGAGCATGCGGTGCGTGGACGACTTCTACCTCGGCGACGAGACCGGGCCGATGTTCGGGATGGGGAACATCCGCAACACATCGCATGGACAAGCGGAAACCCGCATGGACAAGCCAAGTGGACTCCGGTTGGGTCCGGTTATCTCCGGTTGTTTCGGTGTCTCACTGGGGAACGACTGGGGAACCGATCTAGCCAGGGCCAGGCGCCGATCCCGTTCAGGTACTCGAGCTCCGCGTCGCTGAACTGGCTCACGACCCGAAGCGCTCGACGGCGCTGTCGTAGTTCATGCGCATCATGGCGATCACGTCGCGGACGTCGTTCTCGTCCTCGATCCGCCGCGCGGCCGGGCCGACGCGGCCGGGGAAGACGGGGTGGTAGGTGATCCTGCCCTCGTCCCGAAGCTCCGTCCACAGGTCCTTCGGGAAGAAGAAATGCGCCGCGTGGTCGCCGTGCAGGTGGCCGACCTCCCGCTTTCCCACCTTGAACGCGAACTCGCCGCGCCTGCCGGGGCCGGCCTCGACGCCGGGCCAGGACGTGACTTCCTCGGTGATCTGCTCGCTGAACGTCTGCGTTGTGGGCATGGCTGCCTCCAGCTTCGACTTCACTCGGACACCCAAAATACAAGTTCAAGTGAGCTTGAAGTCAAGGGCAACTTGTGATTCCCTTTTCCCGTGGCGGAGCTTCTCACCATCAGCGAGGTCTCCAAGCGAAGCGGAGTCGCCTCCTCGGCGCTTCGCTTCTACGAAGGCCGGGGCCTGATCGAATCCGAGCGCTCCGGCTCGGGCCACCGCCGGTTCGACCGATCGGTCCTCCGGCGGATCGCGTTCATCGTCTTCGCGCAGCGCGTGGGGCTGAGCCTCGAGGAGATCGGCGCGGAGCTCGACAAGCTGCCGCCCGGGCGGGTTCCCACCAGCCGGGACTGGTCGCGCCTGTCGAGCGGCTGGTCCTCGCGGATCGAGGAGCGGATCGCCGAGCTCGAGCGCCTCCGGGCCGGGCTCACCGAGTGCATCGGGTGCGGGTGCCTGTCGCTCGATCGCTGCAAGCTGGCGAACCCGAACGATCGCGCCGCGGGATTCGGGCCCGGTCCGCGGTACTGGATCGGGGATCGGCCGCTCACGCCCCGCCGCTAGACGGCGCCCTCGGGCTCAGTGGTGGGTGATGTGCAGGAAGGCGTTCCATGCCGGCTTCGGCTGGAAGTCGCTCCTGAAGAGCCCCGCGGACTTGCAGAAGCTGCAGTTCGTGGGCGCGTCTGGCGCGGCGTCGCGCCACAGGAACCAGTAGACCCCCTTCAGGTGCCACTGCTTCCGGTGCTTGATGAGCAGGTGGAAGGACTTCTTCAGCATCTGCTTCTGGCCCTGGGCGCCCTTCAGCAACGGCCACTTCTTGCTCGGCTTCGCGGAGCCCCAGCCCATCTCGGTGATCCACATCTTCGCGTTGTCGTGCTTGTGCTTGATGACTTTGTGCAGCGCCGTCATCTGCTTCTTGAGGTTGTGGATAGAGGGCGCGTAGGGATGCACGGCCACTGCGTTGAAGGCGTGCTTGATGCCCTTCGCCTTGTACAGCTTGCCCAGGTACTTGGGAGCGGTCATCGAGCCCTTCGGCTCGGGCTTGCCGAACATCCCGCCGAGGACGACCTTCCCGTGCTTGTCCTTGGAGTGGATCGCGCTGTGGGCAAGCTTCACGAGCTTCGCGTACTTCTTGGGCTTCGGTTTCGGGGCGAAGTAATTCGGGTTGTTCTGCTCGTTCCAGATCTGCCACGTCGTGATCGGGACCTTGGGGATGTCCGAGTGGATGCGCCAGAATTTGCCCTTCGGGCCGTACCGCTTGACGCACGCCTTGACGAACTGCTTCCAGTGCCGCTTCGCCGTCTTGGAGCTCAGGGGAGGCTTGCGCGCATCGCTGGTGACCCAGCCTGGAGAGCCGTTCAGGAACGGCAGAACCCGCACCTGGTAGAGCGCAAGCGTGCCGACGAACTTGTCGGTTGCCGTCCAGTTGTAGGAGCCCTGGCTCGGCTCGATCGACGGCCAGTAGAACGGCGTGCGGGCGTTGTGGACCTTCGCCTCGGCGAGACGCTGGTAGTCAGCCCCCTGGAACTCCAGCCACGGGACCACGCCGAAAAACGACTGCGGCACGCCCTTCGCCGCGGCTCCGCTCGCCGTGATGAAGGGAACCATGATCGCGAGCGCAGCGATCAGCGCCAGACGCGTTCCACGACCAGGGCGACGTGCTCCGCGCAGTCGCCTGCAGGGTCCAGCGCCCTTCCCGCCGTTGCGATCTCCGACAACCATCCTTGCCGACCGGATGGCAGCTCTCGAACCGAGCCGACGCTCCAGTTCACGAAGCGGCGCGAGGGAGGTCGCTCGCCACTAGCATCGCGTCCCGATGGCTGGGATGGGGCGGATCATCAGCGGATCGCCGAGGCGGGTGGCTGCCTGCGCGATCCTCGCGGCCGCCGGCCTGTGGACCGCCGTGCCGGCCGTCGCCGGGGCGGGGACGATCACGGTCCACACCAGCCGTGGCGGTACGTGTCAGATCCATACGGTTGCCTCGCGCACCGGGACCCAGGTCACCTACGGGGCCAGGGTGAAGCAGTGCCAGACCAAGTTCGGCGTGCGCTACGCCGTCAGCCGCGGGGCCCTCTACGACGAGGACAACGGAAACCAGCCGGTTCCCACGGGCTACCTCGGCCGCAAGAAGGGCCACCTCCCGTACGGGCACCAGCGAACCGTCTCCGGCACGATCCCGGCCGACACCTACCGCACCCGGGTCGACATCTCGATCGTCCTCAAGACGCGCCGCGATCCGAGCACCCGCCGCGTCGAGCGCTGGACCCACAGCGGCAAGCACTGCCGAGTGACGAGCACCAGGCGGGGCGGCGACACGCTGGGCTGCGAGATCAGCGACAACCTGCCGGCCCCGTAACCCTTCAACCGCTCGGGGATTGTTAAAGCAATCGTCCCGGCGGCCGATCTAAGTACCGGTATGGGGAGGGTTCGCTCAGGGCTGATACTCGCGGCGGCTGTGCTCGTGGCGCTCGTCGCGGCGCCGGGCGCATCGGCCCGGCATGTTCATATGCACGTGAACGTCAAGGACCAGAACGGCTACCGGATGGCGATCGAGGCGACGCGCAGCCCGGGAGGCGTGATCGGTATCGCCGCGCACAAGATCGAGGGTTCGAGCGCATCCGCTCCGCTCCGGGCGTTCACGCGGCGGCAGGTCGCGGAAGCGGCAGACAAGGCGAAGACGAGCGAGTCGAAGCCTCGCTCGTCCAGCGGGTTCATGGGGATGCAGGTCCAGAACCACCACGCGATCTCCGTCTACGCCGTCGACGGCACCGTCACACACAACCGCTTGTTCGCGAACCTCGGGGACTTTGGGCGGATTTCTCTCCACTTCCACCTTCGCCACACCCGCGTCCTGCATGGCGGGTGCCGCCACAGGCACGAACGGCTTGGGGTGTTCCGCGGCCGGGTCCGCTTTCGGGGCGAGGACGACTACGTGAACGTCGACGCACGGGAGTTCCACGGAAAGGTGGAGACGCAGGGAAGGCGCACCCGCCGTTGCGTGCGTATTGCGGTTGCAGTTCCTCCCGCTGCTTCGCGCAACGCCCAATCGGGAGCCAAGCCCGACTCAGGGCACCACAAGGTTCATCGCATCAGTCTTCTCTCCGCAAAGAGGCTGTCGAACTCCGGGGCCACGTTCTTCTCCGCATTCAAGGAGACGAGGGAATACACCGACCTGCTGTCGGTCAACTTCCAGATGCGGGGGCCGGTGGCAGTCGACCGCTTCGCCTACGCGGAAGGGCGTGCGGGCGACTTCAAGACGTCCAAGGGGTTGAAAACCGCTCGCATCAAGCCGACTCCGAAGGCACTCCACGGAGCCGGTCATTTCCGGGCGCGGAAAAAGGCGAACCACTGGAAGGGATCACTGGCCACCTCCTTCCCCGGTGCACCACACGTGCGCCTCGCCGGCCCGAACTTCGAAGCCAAGCTCCGCAGCGTGGGCTTCTAATAGCGCGCCAGGCGCACGACCAGCGGCAGCACTACGCGCTGCACCGCCGGCGGGGGCGAGCACATGACCGTCTCGTCGCGGAAGCGGTAGGCGAACTTCGCGATCCACATCGCGCCCCTCCAGCTCGTCGGCATGTTCCGGGTGTTGAAGAGGCCCTCCTCGGCCGCCTTTGACGCCTCGGTGAGGAACTCCTCCAGCCGGCCGCCGGGGACGACCTTGCTCTTGGCGTAGAGCGGGCCGCCGCTCTCGTTCTTCAGCTCGTGCCGCACGTTCGGGGCGACGCGGACGGGGCCGTCTGAGGGCCGCAGGTCTTGCCAGGTGCCGGCGAGCTTCACGCGGGCTGTGCCCTCGACGACCTCCCAGTACTCCTCGAGGGAGGGGTGGAAGTGCTCGGGCAGGTGCCCGCCGTCCTCGAACCAGGTGTGGACCCAGATGTGGCCGTCGCCCGGCTCGAACGAAAAGGCGACGTGGTGGATCGGATCGTGGACCTTCTGGAGTCGGGCCGTGCCGTCGTTGGTCGCCGTGGTGGTCGTCGTGGTCATCGCGCTACCTCCGCCTTCGCTTGCCTCCTCGATTGCCACACGTTACCACTTAAGTTACTCTCCAGTAACCATGGCCCCGATCGAGGAACGAGTGCGCCGCCGGCTGCCCGTCGCCGAGCGGCGGGAGCTGATCGTCGAGGCCGCAGGGCGGCTCTTTGGCGAGCGGGGGTACGACGGCACGCGTCTGGACGACATCGCAGCGGCGGCCGGGGTGACGAAGCCGATCCTGTACCGGCACTTCGACTCCAAGCGGGACCTCTACCTGGCACTCCTCGCACGCCACCGGGAGGACCTTCCGAGCTTCCTCGACGCGATTCCGGAGGTGGGGTCGCCGCAGGAGCGCCTTCGCGTCGTGGTGGAGGTGTGGCTCGCGTACGTCGAGGAGCACGCCTACGCATGGCGGATGCTCTTTCGCGACACCGGCGGCGGCCCGGAGATCGACGCGTTTCGGGAGGATGTCCAGGCCCGTGCCCGGGAGGTCCTCGTCAGCATGCTTCGGTGGTTGGGGGGAGGCAGAATCCCGGACAGCGAGCTGGAGCCGCTTGCCGAGCTCCTCCGCAGCGGCATGGCCTCGGTCGTCCTCTGGTGGATGGACAACCCCGGCGTTCCCCGCACGGCCCTGGTGGATGCGATGACCCGCGTGTGGTCGGGCCTTCTCGCCACGGGCTCCGTCGAAGACTGACGCCGGTTTACGATGATCGCGCTATGGCGCTGCGCGTGGTGGGGGCCGGACTCGGGCGTACCGGGACGAACTCGCTGAAGCTTGCGCTCGAACGGCTTCTCGACGGGCGCTGCTACCACATGAGCGAGTGCATGGAGCGCCCCGGCGACGCCGCCGTCTGGCATGCGGCGATCCGGGGCGAGAGGGTGGACTGGGATGCGCTCCTCGCCGACTTCGACGCGACCGTCGACTGGCCCGCGTGCGCGTTCTGGCGGGAGCTCAGCGCCGCCAACCCCAAGGCGGTCGTGTTGCTCTCGGTACGAGAGTCACCGGAGGCCTGGTGGGAGAGCATGGAGAAGACGATCGTGTCCACTCTCAGCCAGCCGGTGCCCGCGGACGATGAGGACTGGGTGAAGCGACGCGCGATGACGCTGGACCTTATGCGTTCGTTTACGCCGGACTGGAAGCATCGTGAGGCCGCCATCGCCGCATACGAGGCCCACAACACCGAGGTTCGCCGGACGGCGCGTGCCGGGCGCTTGGTGGAATGGCGGCCGGGCGACGGCTGGGAGCCCCTATGCGAGATGCTGGGGGTTGCGGTGCCCGAAGAGCCGTTTCCCCACGTGAACAAGACGGCCGAGTTCCGCCAGTCCCAGGGGCTCGAGGATTGAGCCCCGCACTCAGACAACACTGGAAAGGACCACCATGCACGTTGCCGAGTTCACCCTTCATCCCAAGCCGGGTCACTTCGATCAGGTCGCCGAGATCTACTCGCAGTTCGCCGCCGAGTTCCTGAGCGACCATCCGGCGCTCGAGACCGTCCTGATCCTCGGCGACGAGGCCGCCGGCGTCGTGCGCGGCATCGGCGTGTTCGCCGATCGCGACTCCGCGGACGCCGTCAACAGCGATCCCGAGTTCGCCTCCTTCAACGATGCGGTCACGCCGCTCCTGGCGGAGGCCTCGGAGCGGGTGGAGCTCAACCTGCTCCACCTCTACACGAAGTAGCCCGCAGGTCGATCGCCGGAGCGCGAGCCTCATGCGACCGATCCGTACCGCCGCGAGCGCTGCCCTGCTCACCGTGCTCGCAGCCTTGGTGGCCGGATGCGGAGGCGGCGGGAGCGATGGGAGCGCCCCGAGCTACTCGGTGCCCCACCTCAAGCTGAGCGACCTGCATGCGTGCCGTCATGTCAATCACCCGACGCGGATGCGCTGCGGGAACATCAAGCTGCCGTTCGAGCGGGAGGATCTGTCACTCGGCAAGACCAAGATCGCGTTCGCCGTTCGGCCGCGGGACGAGACGAGCCGGCCGTCCGAGGGGGCGATCTTCGCCGTTGAGGGGGGCCCCGGATACGGCAGCTCCCGGACGGCGGGCAGCTACAGGAAGCTGTTCGGGCCGCTCCTGAAGCACCGGGAGCTGGTGACCGTCGACATGCGTGGCACCGGGGACTCGGATGCGCTCGACTGTCCGGGCCTGCAGCGCGGGAGCGCCCCGGATTGGATCGCGTTCCCCAACTGCGCCCGCAAGCTCGGCCCGCGCTTCGGCTCCTACCGGACCTCAGCGGCGGCCGACGACATCAACGACGTCCGCCGGGCGCTGGGCTACGGCAAGATCACCCTGTACGGCGACTCGTACGGCACGTTCCTCTCCCAGTCCTACGCCTACAGGCATCCCGACACGCTCAACGCCCTCGTCTTGGACTCGGCGTATCCGGTGCAGGGCGAGAGCGCCTGGTACCCGAGCATCATCTCGACCGGGGTCCGCTCGATGTCGATCTCCTGCCGGCGCTCGCCGAAGTGCTCTGGCAGCGCCAGGAAGCGACTCGCGAAGCTGGTGCACTTCCTGCGGGACAACAATCGGGGCGTGGGGCCCCTGGTCGACGCGCTGGGCGGCGCCGGCTACAACCCACCCGCGACCTACCTGCGGATCGATCGTGCGGGCACCGACCTCCGCCACGGCCACGCGCTGCCGTGGAAGCGCCTGATCGCCGAGGCGAAGCTGGGGCATGGCCACGTCGAGCACTACTCGGCGATGGACGAGGAGGTGGTGAGCTGCAACGACTACCCGCTGCTGTGGCCGAAGGACGCCTCGGAGGCGCAGCGCCGGACGGACCTAGAGCACGCAACCCGCACGTACGACAACCCGGCGCTGAAGCCGTTCTCGGCGACCGACGTCGGCCTCTCCTCGAGCACGCTCTACCAGTACTGCCTCGCGGCGCCGCGCCCATCGTCCCTCTACCAACCACCCGTGTCGCCGGGGGAGAGGCCCACCACGGCACCGGTGCTGGTGGTCTCGGGCGAGCTCGACAACGTGACGACTCCCTACGAGGGCACGCTGGCGGCGAAGGAGTTTCCGCACTCCAGCCACTACATCGCCAAGGGCGCGGGCCACGTCGCCGATCTCTACACGCCGCGACACTCAAAGGCCGGGATGAAGACCCGCCACTTCCTGCACCACGTCTACGACCACGGCGGTTGAGCCGGCCCGAGCTCGACATCCGGCGAATGGTGCGGGCCGACCTCGAGCTTGCGCTCGAGTGGGCGGCGGGGGAGGGGTGGAACCCGGGCCGCCGTGACGCGCTCGCCTTCCGGGAGGCGGACCCCGACGGCCTCCTGATGGGTTTCCTGGAGGGTCAGCCGGTCGCCGCGATCGCCTGTCCCCGCTACGACGACGACTTCGGCTTCGTGGGCCTCTACCTGGTGCGGCCCGACATGCGCGGCCGCGGTCACGGCATGAGCGTGTGGCGCGCCGGCCACGACCGCTTCGGCAAGCGGACGTCGGGGCTCGACGCGGTCGAGGCCCAGGTCTCGAACTACGAGCGCTCGGGGTACCGCGTCGAGGGCCACACCCATCGGCACATGGGCCGGGGACCGGCTGGGCGGCCCGCCGCGGAGCTGGCGGGGACCGATGACGTGTCGTGGGAGGAGCTCCTGGCGATCGACGCCCGGGCGTTCCCGGCCGCGCGCGAGCCGTTTCTCAGGGCGTGGACGGCGCAGCCGCGCGCTCGGGCCCTGGCGCTCGTTCGGGACGGCTCGGTCGCCGGCTATGGAGTTATCCGGCCGTGCCGGGAAGGCCACAAGATCGGGCCGCTCTTCGGCGTCGATCGCCCGGCGGCGGAGTCGATCCTCGACGGTCTGGTCGCGGAGCTCGCGCCCGAGCATCCGTGGTGGATCGACGCCCCGGACACGAATCCGGCGGCGGTGGAGCTGGCGCGCGAGCGCGGGCTCGAGCCGGTGTTCAGAACCGCCCGGATGTACCGCGGCGAGCCGCCGGCGTACGAGCGCGACATCGTCTTCGGCGTCACGACGCTCGAGCTCGGATAAGCCGGGCTCGGGCTCCGGCGCCCCTCAGATCCGCACCTGCTCGCCGACGATCACGGTCCGGTTCTCGGACAGGCGGAAGTACTCGATCGGGCTCGCGGCGTTGTGCCAGAGCGCCATGAACAGTCCCTTGCGCAACCCCCGCAACCCTGGGGCTCTCGTCCGCACGAGGACGGTCCGGGAAACGAAATAGGAGGCCTCGTCGAGATCGATCCTGCCCTCCAGGAGGCCCCCCTCGTCGGCCAGGCGGAGCGTCGCGGGGATGTCGATGTCGTCGTGGTAGCCGAGGCGGGCGGTGATCAGACAGATGCCGTCCGCCGGATCGCCGAGCTCGTCCGCCTCCAGCCGCTCCGGCTCGGGCACGTGCGGGACCCGTTCGATCGCGATCGTCATCACGACCACCTCCTCATGCAGCACGTGGTTGTGCTCGAGGTTCGCCCGGAGCGCCAGCGGCGCCATTCGCACGTCGGCGTTCAGGTAAACGCCGGTGCCGGGAACCCGCGGGATCGGCGGCTTCTTGTCCCGGACCTTCGTGATGAAGTCGCCGAGGCTGCCCTCCTTCTCGCCTCGCTTCCGAACCACGATCTCCCTCCCGCGGCGCCAGGTGACCATGACGACGAACACGCCCGCGGCGATCACGAGCGGGACCCACCCGCCGTGGAGGACCTTGGTGAGCGTCGAGGCGAAGAACGCGACCTCGAAGGTCAGGAACACGACCGCGCCGAGCGCGACGAGGGCCCGGCGGGTCCGCCAGAGCAGGTGCGCGACGGCCAGGAACAGGATCGTGTTGAGGACGAACGTCCCGGTCACGGCCACGCCGTAGGCGGACCCCAGCGCCGTCGACGACCCGAAGCCGACGACCAAGGCGATGACGGCGGCGAACAGCAGCCAATTGACCCCGGGCGCGTAGATCCTCCCCTCGTGACGCCGGGAGGTGTGGCGGATGGTCATCCGTGGGAGGAAGCCGAGCTGCATCGCCTGACGCGTGACGCTGAACGCCCCTGAGATCACCGCCTGCGACGCGATCACCGTGGCGACGGTCGCGAGGATCACCATCGGCAGCTGCGCCCACTGAGGCGAGAGCAGGTAGAAGGGGTTGCTGACCGCGCTGGGGTTTGACAGGAGCAGCGCCGCCTGGCCCAGGTAGTTGAGGACCAGGGCGGGGAAGACGACGAAGAACCAGGCGCGGCGGATCGGCGAACGGCCGAACTGGCCCATGTCGGCATAGAGGGCCTCGGCGCCGGTGACCGTGAGCACCACCGACCCGAGCGCGATGAACGCGACGCCTGGATGGTTGACGAAGAACTCGACCCCGTAGCTCGGCAGCAGCGCCTTGAAGACCTCGGGGTGGGGGACGATCTTCCCGATGCCTAGGATGGCGATCACCACGAACCAGATCACCATGACCGGGCCGAAGAGCCTCCCGACCAGTCCGGTCCCGAAGCGCTGAATTGCGAACAGCGCCACGAGCACCGCGACCGTGATCGGCACGACGAGGTGGCCGATGCTCGGCGTGGCGACCTTCAGCCCCTCGACGGCCGAGAGCACGGAGATGGCCGGCGTAATCACGCCGTCGCCGTAGAACAGCGACGCGCCAAGGATCCCGAGCGTGATCAGCAGGAATTTGGCCCGCGCCGTCTTGAACTTGGCGCCCTGAAGGAGCGCCGTCAGGGCCATGATCCCGCCCTCGCCGCCGTTGTCGGCGCGCA
The DNA here is from genome assembly GCA_963710955.1 of uncultured Actinomycetes bacterium. Taxonomy (GTDB): domain Bacteria; phylum Actinomycetota; class Thermoleophilia; order Solirubrobacterales; family 70-9; genus AC-56. The sequence continues at coordinate 26,127 of CAVQCK010000010.1, forward strand.
TCACGAAGGTGACGTACTTGAGCGAGACCTCGATCGTGATCGTCCAGAAGACGAGGGAGACGACGCCGTAGACGTCCGCCGAGGTCGTCTGCACCGCGTGGTTGTCGGCCGTGAAGACCGTCTGCAGTGCGTAGAGCGGGCTGGTACCGATGTCGCCGAAGACGACTCCGAGCGCTCCGAGGGCGAGCGCCGCCAGGCCGGTGCGGGCCGCCGATCCACCTCGATCCCCGCTGGGCCTGGGTTCGCCGGGGGCGGGCTGCTCGGGCACGAGCGCAGGCTACCCGCACGCTCTCCCAGCACGGGTGTCACGCTTCGGATGCGGTATGTGACGGGTACCGCGTTTCTTTACATCAAAACGTGGTACATAGACATATGTAATGTTCGCCGAAGGGGAGTTCCATGGCTGAGCGCGGTGCCGCGCCAAAGGTTCCAGTGGTCCAGCGGAAGGCGCTGAATGCTGCGCGCTTCCTCTTCACCCCGCTCCTTCCCGACGACTACCTGGAGCTGATCAATCCGCTCTGGTCCACCCGTGAGCTCCGCGGCAGGATCGAGCGCATAGAGCGCGAGACGCCGGACGCCGTCACGGTCGTGATCCGGCCCGGCTACGAGTGGCCGGGACACAAGCCCGGGCAGTACACGCGCGTCGGGGTCGTGGTCGACGGCGTCTTTCACTGGCGCGCGTACTCGCTCACCTCCGAGCCCGGACGTCCCGACGGGTTGATCAGCATCACGCCCAAGCTGGTCGACTCCGGGAAGGTCTCGCCCTACCTCGTCAAGCGGGCCAGGCCCGGGGACGTCCTCCGCCTCGGCGGCGTCGAGGGCAGCTTCGTGATGCCGGACCCGGCTCCGGAGAAGGCGCTGTTCCTCAGCGCCGGCAGCGGCATCACCCCGATCATGAGCATGCTCCGCGACCTCGACCGGCGCGGGGCGCCCACGGATTGCGTCCACGTCCACTCCGCCCGGACCGCGGAGGGGGTCGTCTTCGGCGAGCAGCTCGAGCGCCTCGAGGCTCGCAACGACCGCTACCGGCTGACATTGCGCCTCACCGGCGAGGAGAAGCGGATCAAGCCGAAGGACCTCGACGACCTCTGCCCGGACTGGCGGGAGCGCGTGGCCTTCCTCTCGGGCCCCGGGGACCTGCTCGACGCCATGACCGAGCACTGGGAGAGCGAGGGCGACTCCGACCTGCTCCACATGGAGCGCTTCCAACCGAAGCTCGCCCTGATCGAGGACGGCGCGGGCGGCCGCATCACGTTTACGGCCAGTGGCTGCGAAGCCACCGCCGAGGGCGGCACGCCCATCCTCGTCGCCGGCGAGGAGGCGGGGCTGGAGCTGCCTTTCGGGTGCCGGGAGGGCATCTGCCACACCTGCATCGGAAAGCTTTGCTCCGGGAAGGTTCGCGACCTCCGAAACGGGAAGGTATCCGGGGCAGAGGGCGAGATGGTCCAAACCTGCATCAACGCCCCCGAGGGCCCAGTGGAGATCGAGCTATGACAACCCAACGATCGAAGGAGGCGGACGTGACGACCACCGAGACCGAGAGCCCGCTGGCTCATCTGACCCCCCAGCAGATCGACGAGCTCGAGGCGGAGTTCAACGCCATCCACGACGAGGTCTTCTCGGAGCTCGGCGATCGGGATCGCAAATACATCGAGAGCATGATCGAGATGCACCGGCGCCTCGGCGTGATGGGCCGGGCGCTGCTGGTCGGCTCACGCTTCAAGCCGGCGTGGGTGGCCGGTACCGCCACGCTCTCGCTGGCAAAGATCCTGGAGAACATGGAGATCGGCCACAACGTCATGCACGGCCAGTGGGACTGGATGAACGACCCGCAGATCCACTCCTCGACCTGGGACTGGGACACGGCGTCGACCGCCGAAGCCTGGAAGCACTCCCACAACTACATCCACCACACCTACACGAACATCCGTGGCAAGGACAAGGACCTGGGCTACGAGATCATGCGGATCGACCCGCACCAGAAGTGGCATCCCGTCTACCTCCTGCAGCCGCTTTACAACCTGGCACTGATGGCCTTCTTCGAGTGGGGCGTCGCCGTTCACGACCTCGACATCGAGGCGATCCGGTCAGGCGAGAAGTCGAAGAAGCAGCTGGTGAAGGAGCTCAAGGGGATCTGGGGCAAGGCCCGGCTCCAGATCGCCAAGGACTACATCGCGTGGCCGCTGATCAGTGCGGTGGCCAACGCCGCGGTGGAGGGCGCCCTGGCGGCCCGCCGGCCCAGCTCCCGCCGAGAGCGGCTGCGCAGAAGGACGCGAGGCGTCGTCGCCCGCGCCCGCCGGCGCCGCCGTGGAAGCGAGGTCCTCGGTGAGGTCGCCCTGGCGGCATTCGAGGGCGGCCGCAAGTCGTTCAAGTCGACCCTCTGGGCGAGCTTCACGGCGAACATCGTCCGCAACGTGTGGGCCCACGCGATCATCTTCTGCGGCCACTTCCCGGACCAGACGTACACGTTCAGCCAGGAGGAGGTCTCCGACGAGACGCGGGGCGCCTGGTACGTGCGCCAGCTCGTGGGGGCGGCGAACATCGAGGGGAGCCCGCTCTTCCACGTGATCAGCGGCAACCTCGGCTACCAGGTGGAGCACCACCTGTATCCCGACATGCCGAGCACTCGCTACGCGGAGATCGCGCCGCGGGTCAAGGAGATCTGCGAACGCTATGACCTCCCGTACAACTCCGGCCCGTTCTGGCAGCAGGTGGGGATGGTGAACCGCACCATCCTGCGCCTCGCCTTCCCCGGCGGCGGGCCGCGGCCGAAGCCCGGCCCCTACCACGGGGACGATGGCGCCGCCGTGGACGCGTCGTCCAACGGCCACGACGCCGCGTCGAATGGCCGGCCCGCGGAGCCGGAGCCGGCGGCCAGCGTCGGTTAGCCCGTCGTTGCGGTCGACGGCTCCGGCGAGGGCCGGTCGCGGAGCACGACGAAGCCGAGGGCGGCGATCACGAGGCCGATCACCGTCGCGATGCCGCGTTCGTCCACTGCCTGAACGCGGCCTGGCCGAGGGCGTGGGACAGGACCACGATGTAGACGGTGATCGCCGTGGTGAAGAGGGCGTACTCGATCGCAAGCAGGGCGAACGAGCAGGCCGCCGCGATCGTGAGGATGGCCGCGTTGACGACCGCGTCCCGGCCGATCAGCTCCGCGATGGCGGTTGCCAGCACCAGCCCGGCAAACGTGCCGACGGCGCGCATCGCGATCCGCTCGTAGGTGTCGCCGGGCGTCGCCTTCAAGACGAACAGGACCGTGAGCGGGATCCAGTAGCCGTGCGGGCCGAGGTCGATGACCTGATAGGCGGCCACGCCGACACCGAGGCCGATTCCCCAGCGCAGCGCATGGCGCAGGCTCGGCGAGCGCAGGTCGATGCACCCCGCGACCTTCCTTGCCGCCTCACGCGCTCCGGCCATCGGCCGCGGCCACTCGGTCCCTGGCTCCCGGATGGACAACACCAGCGAGAGGAGGGCCTGGCCGAGTGCCCCTACGGTGGCGATGATGAAGGCGTCCGGGGCGTCATGCGGATGAAGACCGAACCCCTGCGCGAGAAGCAGCGCCAGGGTGCACACCATGCCGGCGATCGACAGTCGGAGCGAGACCGCGACCGTCAATCCCGCAAGCGAGGCGAAGAGGGTCATCGTGAGCACCGCGAGCCAGCCCGGCGAGCCGGTCAGCGCGCCCAGGGCGCCTGCCGCGCCGATCAGGGGCGCCGTAAAGAGCTGCCAGGTGAACCGGGTTCGGGCCGGGGCCTCGAACGCCAGGAAGCCGGCGAGCAATGCGCCGGTCGAAAGGCCGCCGGCGACCGGCGAATCCAGCTGCAGGTCGATGAGGACCGCCACCCCGACGGGAAGGGCGACGAGAAGGCCGCGCCGCAGAGCCGGGACCGGAGCGTCCCGCAGCTCCCAGTTCCCTGGAATGAGAGGCATAGCCAAACCTATGCGATCGATGCGGCGGCGCCAGGCTGCTCGGCTAGGTCGGCGCCTCGTATGCGCCCGGGGCGGGGCGATCCCGCCAGACGGCGAAGGCGAGCAGGGCAATGGCGACTCCGATCACGGTCGCGATGGCGCGCTCGTCGACTGCGCTGACGGCGGACTCGCCCATGGCGTGAGACAGCGTGACGATGTAGGTGGTGATCGCGAACGTGAACAGCGCGTACTCGATCAGCAGCATGGCGTAGGCGAAGGCGGCCGCGATCGTGAGGATCGCGGTGTTGGCAAGGGCGTTCTCGCCGACCAGCGCCGCGAGGCCGGTGGCGAAGCCGAGTCCGAGGAACGTGCCGGCGATTCGCATCTCGATCCGCTCGTCCGTCTCGATGCGCCCCGGCTTGAGGACGAAGATCACCGTGAGTGGGATCCAATAACCGTGCTTGCCCAGATGGACCACGTGGTAGGCGGCCACCGCGAGGCCCAGGGCGCCGCCCGCCCGGATCGCGTGGCGGAGGCTCGGCGAGCTCAGATGCAGATTGGATCTGATCGTGGCGAGCGCGTCCCGCGCCCCGTCGATCAGATGCGGGCGCTCGAGCGAGCCCTGGATCAGGGCGACGATCAGCGACAGGGTGGCCTGCGCCAGGGCGCCCACGGCCCCGAGCACGAGGATCTGCGCCGTGTCGTGGATCTCCAGCGACAGCCCCTGCGCGATGAGGAAGGCGAGGACCACGTTCAGGGCGGCGATCGCCAGCCGCCGGGACACGGCCACGGACAGCGCGGCGACCCCCGCGAACACCGCCATGCTGGGGACGGCCACCGCCGCCGACTGCCCGGTGATGGCGCCGAGAGCCGCCGCGATCCCGATCAGCGGCGCGATCCCGAGTTGCCACCAGAATCGGGTGCTGGCGGGCGCCTCGAAGGCAACGAAGCCCGTGATCGACGCGCCGATGGTGATGGCGCCGGCCACCGGCGTCTTCAGCTCGAGCTCGATCAGGGCGGCGATCCCGACCGGCACCGCGATCAGGAATCCGCGGCGAATCGACGGCGCCGCAGCGTCCTGAAACCGCCAGCTCTCCGGGATCAGCGCGATGTGCGCAACGTATTCGCTCGAGAGGCGGCGGTCAGCTCACACGGAGGGCATGTAGGGGAGCCGCCCGGGATAACTCACCACTCGCGTGGCCAATGGAGGCTGCTTGGTGACTTGACGTCTCTATGCGAGGTCAACTCACCAATCGTTCGTCGCCGGGCCGGGGAGTGTGCAGTTATCCCGCCGCTCGGAGCGGGCCCGCCCTACTTGCACAGATCGCAGGACCTGAACGTGTCGGGCTCGGTCAGCGGAACCTCCACATATGACGCCGCATTCGCGTTCCGCTGCACCTGGTGGACGCCGCCGGCAAGCTTCGCCTCCTGCGCGGGAGACGGAAGCAGGTGGGGCGAATCGGAGGTGGTGATCGTCAGGCGGAGCCGGTGTCCCGGGGCGATCTCGGCGAGGGTCGGGAAGATCTCGATGTCGTAGCGGGTCACCTTGCCCGGGGTCACCGGCTTGACCGAGCCCTTGGTGTACGGGTGATAGGGCATGGTGGGGTTCCCGTCGGGAGCTCGCCACGTGCGCCCTCGGTCGACGTCGCGGAACGAACCGAGTAGTGCACCGGACGTCAGGGGCGTGGAGGTGCCGTCGGGTGAGACGTCCTCGAGCGTCGCGACGAGCTCCGTCTCGGGCCTGGTCGAGGTGGCGTAGAGGCGCGCGGCGATGGGGCCGTCCAGGACCTTCGAGCTGTCGAAGGGCGCGGTCGTGTAGGTCAGAGCGCCGGGCCCCGCCTGGAGAGTCCGATCGTCCTGAGTGCAGCGGTCCTCGGGAGCCTGCGCAGTCTCGAGGGCGAACGCGAGGGCGCCCATGCTCCATTGCTCGGTGCCGCGCGAGCATGGGCTCGTCGCCCCCAGGAAGGCGACCGGGTCGGCGCCGTTGGCGTCGTTCGGGGGATCCGGCGTCAGCGTGCCGTCGTTCGTCGATGGAGCGTGGCTACCGCTCGGGCCGGATCCGAGGTAGAGGGGACGCGGATGGCCCTCGGGGAAGGGATAGCGCTTCGCGTCGACCCACCGGTTCGCGCCGAGCTCGTAGGCATGGATCGGATTCCGCACCGACATGATGCCCGTCTTCCGGCCCTCGAGCCAGTGGTCGAACCATGCGAGCTCGATTGGGTAGATGTTGATTCCGGCGCCCGCATCCAGGTGGTACCAGGGGCCGAACAGCAGCTGGTAGCGGGGGGTGGGCCTCTGGTCGGGGCGCATCGGAGCGTCGGCGTCGCGTCCGGCATAGAGGTTCTGGAGGCCGGAGTAGTTCATCGGCCCGCCGCGCTGGAAGAGGTCGAACCACCCGCCGACCATGAACGCCGGGATCCGGTGGTCCGTGAGCGTGTCGAGCATGGAGCGAGGGCTCCGCTTCCGCCAGTAGCCGCCCGCGTACGCCTGGTCCCCGCCGGTGAGCACGCTGATCACCTGCGCGGCGCTGTAGGAGAGGAGGCTCGGGGCGTGCTCGGACTCGACTCGAATCAGGTCCGCGAGGTTCGTTGGGTTCTCGATCGCCGGGTTGACGAGGTGGAGGCCACCGAAGATCGTGAAGACGACGAGCAGGTCGAACTCGCCGTCGGCGATGCCGCCCATGAACGCGGTGTCCCGGTAGATGTCGTTGGCGGCGACGATGGGGAAGAGGGCCTTCAGCGGCGAGTTGGGTCCGAGGTGCTCGGCCGTGAGGAACTCGTTGATGCCCATGTAGGAGGGCCCGTAGAGCCCGACATGCCCGTTGGCGTGCGGAAGGTCCGCCGCCCAGCGCACGAGCGCCGCACCGTCGCGGCCCTGCACCGGGTCGAAGAGGCCGAAGGTCCCGTGGGAGTCACCCGTGCCCCGGACGTCCGCGACGACGTCGATGTAGCCCCGCTTGATCATGTAGGGGATCGGCCCCGCCTCGGTGGCCGCCTGGGGCCCGGCATCCTGGCCGCTGGCCGCCCCGACCGCGTCCTTGCCGTACGGCGTCTGCACCATGATCACGGGGAACTGGCCGTCGGCGGGCCCGCCCGTCGAGCGATCGGTCGGGTAATAGACGTTCGCGCGCAGCACGGTGCCGTCCTCCATCTGCACCGGGACGTTCTTGCGCTCGCCCATGCCGTAGCGCTCCGGGCCGGGCTTCCAGGCCAGGGCGGGCGCCGAGAGCAGCGCTAGCGCGGCGGAGATCGCCAGAAGCGCTGCTACTGCTGTGACGGCGCGGTGCCGGGCCACTGCGTCAGCCGCTTGCGTTGCGCCACGAGGAGAACGAGCCGCTGGCCCAGCCGCCGCCCGACCCGGTCGGAGCGGCCCCGAGGGGCTTGCCCCCGTAGACGACCCTGCCGTCGGGCTGCTGGTAGGTCTGCCAGGGGATCGTGTCGTGCTGCGAGACGCCGGGCTTGCTCCAGTCGCAGACGCCGGTTGGGAACGCGCTCTGAAGCGCCGCCCACTGCGCGGCGGTGAAGTCGATCGGGTAGTAGTCGCTGCGCCGAAGCGGCTTCAGCTGGCAGCGATTCTGGTCGGTGGCGATGCTCTCCCCGGCCACGGTGGCGGGGGTGCCGAAGCGCGTCTGCGCCTCCTTCAGCTTGCAGACCGGCCCGATGCCGGGCACCGCGACCTTCTCCACGCCGGGGATCGACGAGCACTGGTCGTGGACGCCCGTGGGGCGATCCGCCGAGACCTTGGCGGAGAGCGGCAGGTCGCGCTTGTCCCGCTCGACCGCCGAGAGCCACCGGTCCATCGCCTTCAGCCCCTGGGTCGTGTAGCGGGGGTCGCCGATCAGGGGCGTCTGCCCGAACCAGATCACCTGGTTGCGCGGCAGGTGCCCCTCCTCCTGCTCGAGCCGGGCGCGGATGGCCCAGGACCGGTATGCGTCGTGGAACGCGCCCGGGTCCGGCCCACGCAGGTCGATGATGGCCGTCCCCGTGAGGTTGTTGGTCTCGTTGACGCCGCCGCTGCGGTACACGTTGCGCAGCGCGGGCTGGGTGGCGTCGCTGCGCTCCGGGATCGGGTTCAGGTCGATGTCGGCGCCGCCGATCTTTGAGTTCAGGTCGACGAACTGCGCCGGGCTGATGTCGCCCTTCTCGAGCGCCGCGAGCCCGAACTGGACGCCGACGTCGCCGATCGGCAGCCCGGCGAACCCATGCCCGACTGCCTGCTCGGCCGGCGTCCACACGCTCTGGGGGCGCGGGCCCATGACGTTGACCATGTAGTCGGCGAGCGTGCACCTGACGCCGTCCGGATTGGTCTGGGCGTTGTAGTCGTCGGCAGCCGCGACGCCCGGGCAGCCGTCGGACGGGTCGGCGAGCGAGGTCCAGTAGACCGTGTCGAAGACGATCGCGTTCACGTGGTTGGGGTGACCCTCGACCGCCGCTATCTGCGTCGGGGTCCACGCGATGCCCGTCCCCCACTTGGTCGGGTTCTCGAAGTAACCGCGGTCGAAGTGGTAGGCGGCGAGCTGCTGGCCCGTTGACCACGAGTCGGGGAACGAGCACTGGGGCAGGATGCCCTGGTAGATCCCGGGGTAGGCGTTCGCGACCTGCTGCTGCACGAGCGAGCCGCCGGAGCAGCCGGTCCCGATCGTGTAGCGCAGCGAGCCGTAGGACTCGATCAGGTGCTCCTTGGCCATCACGAGGGACTCGGCCTCGGTGGCGAGGTTGCAGTTGTGGCCGGCGTTGTCGAGGCGGTCGACATGACCGCGAACCCCATGCCCAGCGCGGTCGTCGGGCTGGAGGTGGATCCGCCGCTGCCAACCGCCACGGTGTCGCTCGTGACGCTCGGCGCGTCCGCGCTCTGGTGGTCGATCCCGCAGCTCGCGCCGTGGGTGATCAAGAGCTTGTGGTTGAACTGCGGCTGCGGGTTCCAGGCCGTCCAGGGCTTGCCCGGTTGGTAGAGCGCCGCGATCTTGTACTGGTCGCGGTCCTGGTAGCCGGTCTCGACCCGAACGATGAACGGGACGGTCTTGCCAGTCTGCGTGGTCGTCTTGGCGACGTCCGACGGTGGGTTGCTCGGGTCGTATGGATGCATCCCGCCGTCGACCGACGACTTGTACTCGTAGTCGTAGGTCGCCGGGGCGCTGCACTTGGGGTCCTTGGAGCCGTTCTGACACACCCACGGCTGAACCTGCGGCCCGGAGAAGACCGGGCCGCCATTCGGGTGGTTGCGAATCGCGACGTGATCCGAATCCGCCCCCGGTGCGGTTGCGGAGAGCACGTTGCCGCCGAGACGCAGGCCCTGGAGCTCGCCCTCGTAGCGCCCGTCCGCTCGCATCGCGAACTCGTCGCTGACGTTCGAGCCGTTCAGCTTCATCGTGACCCCGGAGGGCCGGACGCCATTCGGGAGGTCCACGGCCACCAGGGCGTCGCCGCCCGAGACCAGGTCAGCCCGGTTCGAGACGACGTGGATCGCGAGTGCGGCAGGCCCCGCGGCGGCGGCACCAGTTGGAAGGGCGCACGCGGCGACGAGCAGGCATAGGGCCAGCGCTCCCAGCACGCGAACAGGGGTGTGCCGTCGGTGCTCCACGATCGCGATGGCGGACCGTAGCGCCGGGTGGCTGCGCATGCGCCGGTTCCTGGCGCTTTATCTTCGGCTCAGACCGGGGTACGAGGATTTTCATGTGATCTTCGCTCGCGCGGCCAAAACGGGAGTACCCTGGTCCCGGAGGAATTTGGACCGCATGAACTCTTCGCACGGCCCCGAGATCAGCGCCTGGAGCGGCGGGATCTGCCTGCTGCTGGGCCTGGCGACCATCACCCACGGTTCCGAGCAGGCCGGGCTCCTCCTGGTGGGCGGAGCGGTGCTGCTCTTCATCTGGGCTGCATTCCTCGGACGCGCGGGAGGCTGAGCTGATGTCCGAGGACCAGTGCCTCTCCGCCGTTGGCGGCGGATCAGCCCAGCTCAGCACCGGCATCCGTGGCCGGCCCGCCACGGCCATCAAGCCGTGCGAGCACGAGACGCTGGACCGAATCATCACGGGCCTCGTCACCATCGTGCCGATCCTGCTCCTGGGCCTGGCCGCATGGCAGGCCTGGAGCGAGGCCCTCCGCTGGAGTGACCTCGCCGTGCTCGGCCTCCTCTACGTCCTCACCGCGCTCGGCATCACGGTCGGCTTCCACCGCCTTCTGACGCATCGGAGCTTCTCGACGACCCCCTGGCTTCGCGGCGTGTTCGCCGCGCTCGGCTCCGCGGCGATCGAGGGACCCGTGATCTCCTGGGTCGCGGATCATCGCAAGCATCACGCCTGCTCGGACCGAGAGGGCGACCCGCACAGCCCGCACGTCGGTTACGGCGAGGGCCTGTTCGGGTCCCTGCGGGGGCTTTACCACGCGCACGTCGGCTGGCTTTTCATCCACACTCAGCGTGGCTCGCAGGAGCGGTTCGCGCCGGATCTCCTCGCCGATCCGGTCGTTCGATTCATCGACCGCACCTTCATCCTGTGGGCGCTCGTCGGGCTCGCGATCGCGTTCGGCCTCGGCGTGGCCATCGGAGGGACCGTCGCGGCCGGCTTGACCGCCCTGCTCTGGGGCGGCGCGGTCCGCGTGTTCGTGCTCCATCACGTCACCTACAGCGTGAACTCCCTGTGCCACATGTTCGGTCGCCGGCCATACGACACCAAGGACGAGTCGCGCAACCTCGCGTGGCTCGCTCTGCCCACGTTCGGCGAGGCATGGCACAACAACCATCACGCGTTTCCGACCTCCGCGGCGCACGGACTGGGCAGGTGGCAGATCGACCCATCGGCCCTGCTGATCGCCGCGCTGGAGAAGCTCGGGCTGGCGTGGGACGTCGTCAGACCAACGCCCGCGCGAAAAGCCGCCAAGGCATCCGGCCTCTAGTCAGCGCCCCCAACGACCGAGGGCCCACCCCCGGTGCGGGAGCGGGCCCTCGATACGAGATCTTGGGGCGGCTAGAGCGCCTGGACGCTCACCGCGCGCGGCCCCTTCGGGCCGGCCTCGGACTCGAACGAGACCTTGGCGCCCTCGGCGAGGGTCCGGAAGCCCTCCGAGTTGATCGCGCTCTGATGCACGAACAGGTCGGAGGAGCCGTCATCGGGAGTGATGAATCCAAACCCCTTCTCGTCGCTGAACCACTTCACTGTGCCAGTTGGCATCTCGATCCTTCCATCGGTTTGTGCCGCGACCGTGGAGGCCATGAAGCCAACAACGAGAGCGCTAACACGATTTCCGGGCTATGCCCGGTTCCAATACGGCCGGAAAGGTAGCAAGCTCGCCCGCGGGGTAAAGGGCCCGTGCACGTGGCCGCATCGAGGAACCAGCACTAGGTCAGGTCGTCCTCGGCGAGCTGGACGTAGAACGTCCGAGTCATCTCGGGCTCGATCACCTCGTCGATGCGACTTCTGCGCCGCAGCTGCTCGCCCGCGACTTCATCGAGGTGCTCGTCGTCGGGCGTCTGGGCGGCCTCCGATCGCTCCTCGCCCGAGGCCTCGAGGCCGACCTGCGCCAGGAGCCCCTCGGCCTGCTCGGCGCTGATGTCCGAAAAGCCGATCGTGACGACTTCGCGGGGATCGTCCATCCGCTGAGCGGTGACGACCCGCGTGGGCCAGCCGAAGCCCTTCTCCGGCAGCCAAACCTCGCGGAAGTCCTCGTAGGTCTTGCCCTCGCGAAGGCGGCGGACGAGGATCGAGACGATCACGAGGCCGACCCTACCCGACGCTGACGGCGCTACGATCGCGCCATGCGCAGGGCGCATTGGGCATGGAGGCTCGCAGCGGCGGCGTCGACCCTGGTGGCCGGACTGGTCGTGGCACCGACCGTGCTCGCGGCGAGCCCCGGGCCGGCGCTCGCGGTCAACGGCGGTGCGGACCACCACGCGATCAGCCCCTACATCTACGGGATGAACTTCGCGAGCCCCGGTCTCGCCAACCAGCTCGATCTCCCCGTCGACCGCTGGGGCGGGAACACGACCGACACCTACAACTGGAAGATCGGCTCGTCCAACACGGGCAACGACTACTACTACGAGAACATCCCGGACTGCTTCGACGCGCCCACCTACACCTGTGACGACGGCCCGAAGTTCGGCTACCAGCGGTTCGTCCAGAAGGACCGGTCGATCGGCGCTCAAAGCCTGATGACGCTGCCGATGATGGGCTGGGTCGCCAAGGACGGCAAGCCCAACCATCCGTTCACCTGCGGCTTCCCGAAGACGGTCTTCTCCACCCAGGACTCGTTCGACCCGTACGACAAGAATTGTGGGAACGGGCTTCGGGGCGGAAATCCGCTTGCCAGCAACCCGAGCCGAGACGGCATGAAGATCGGTCCGTCCTTCGACGGTGACTGGGTCACGAAGCTCAAGAGCCTCTACGGCCCCGCGGCGGACGGCGGCGTCCGCTTCTACGAGCTGGGCAACGAGCCGGGGCTCTGGAACAGCACCCACCGCGACATGCACCCCGCGCCGGAGACGTACGACGAGCTGTGGCAGAAGACGCGCGACTACGGTGCCGCCGTGCGCGCGGCCGACCCCACCGCGAAAGTCCTCGGTTTCTCGGAGTGGGGGTGGCCCAACTATTTCTGCAGCGCCGCCGACCACATCGACAGCGGCTGCTTCTCGAGCTCACCCGATCGCGCCAAGCATGGAGGGACCCCGATCATCGAATGGCTCCTCAGGAAGCTGCGCTCCTACCAGCAGGTGCACGGCACCCGGCTCGTCGACTACCTCGACCTCCACTACTACGCGCAGGGCGGCAGCACGACCGACGTCACGCGCTCGCTCTGGGACCCGACCTACACGGACCCGAGCTGGATCGACAGCAAGATTCAGCTCCTGCCGCGCATGAAGCAGTGGGTCGCTCGCGACTACCCCGGCACCAAGACCTCGCTCAGCGAATACAGCCTCTCGGTCGGCGACTCGACGACCAACGCCCTCATCGAGGCCGACACGCTCGGGATCTTCGCGCGCGAGGGGCTGGACCTGGCGACCTTCTGGCCGATGCCGAATGACGGGTCGCTGCTCGACGACGCATTCCGGATGTACCGCGACTACAACGGCCACGGGGCCAAGTTCGGCAACACCTGGGTCCGCTCGACGAGCGCCAACCAGGCCAAGGTCGCCGTCTACGGCGCACGGCGCTCGAGCGACGGCGCCTACACGATCCTCGTGATCAACAAGACCGACACGGCGCTCCAGAGCAATCTGTCGCTGTCCGGGATCTCACCCTCCGGCAAGGCCCAGGTCTGGACATGGACCGGTGGCTCGATCAACCGGATGAGCGATCGCACCGTCCCGGCGAGCGGGTTCAGCGCGAGCTACCCGGGCCAGTCGCTGACCCTGTACGTCATCCCCTCCTAGGAGCTCTCCGAGGCCCCGGCGGCCTCGGCGATCTCCGCAATCGTCTGGCGCTCGGGGTCGCTCACCCCGTCTCCATCTCCCTCGCGGTGGGCCTCGGCGACCCGGTTCGCGAGGCCCATCATGAAGCGCCGGTACTCCTCGACCTCCTGCGGAGTCGCCTTGGCGGCGAGCAGGGCAATTGCGTCGCGGATGTGCTGGAGCAGGTTCGCTCGCAACTCCTCCTGGGAGGAAGCGTGCTCGCGGTCCACCTTGGGCTTCTCGGAGACGATGTCGTCGAGCAGCTGGCTCGCACCGTGCTGCTTGCGGGCCTCCGTGTAAGCCTTGCTCATCGAGAAGGTCTCGCGGAACATGCCGCCTTTGTCGGCTTGGACGACGAGCATCCCGGCGCTTGTCGGCGCCTCGCGCAGAAGCGTCCACTCCTCGTCGGTGAAGTCGGCCTTGGTCGTCATCTGCTCGTCTCCTCTGTCGATGGATGGCGGCGTAGCTTCGCACTCCCGGGCCCTGGGCAGCGGGACGCTCCCCAGAGCCCGGAAGCACCTGGGTGCTGGGTGGGGGCCTCAGTAGCCGCCGCCGCCCGAGCCGCCGCCGGAGTAGGCGATGGCCAGAACGATCACTATCGCGACGGCGAGCACGATTGCTCCAGCGAGCCAGGCTCGCCAGTGTGGTTGGAATAGGGTGTTCACGAAATCACCTCCTACTAGGGCTACGACCGGGTAGGAGAGCGGGTTCAGGAGGCGTGCCCAAGCTCACACGGCGTCACGATGCTTACCCCTGGGGAGCGGGCGGCACTCTGGCTGGCGCCCCTTCAGGCCTTGTCGCGGTCGGCTTCTCGAGCCGCCCGGTCGGCGGCAGGCTCGATGAGGGCCGTCGGCCGGCCGCCGATGGCGTCCCGGAAGCGGTCCTTGAAGCGATCGACACGCCGGTTGCCGTAGCGCGCCTCGGCGCGGGCCTGCTTTTCGGGGTTGCGTTCGCGGTAGTAGCGCTTGGCCCACGGGGAGTTCGGCTTCGCCAGCCGGCACGCGCCCCAGAGGGCGAGCGGATAGAAGAGCAGGCCGAACATTCCGTGCAAGAGGCGGAACTTCGAGAACGAGACGAGGATCGTGGCGATGTCGATCAGGAGGAGGACCACCCCGGCGACGATGAGCCCGGGTGAGTCCGTGTCGAAGCTTGCGGAGAAGGCGCCGGTCAGGACCAGGGCGACGAAGACGATCGCGATGATCGCGGCGTCCACCGACTGGCGCCCCTCGTCGGACCAGTAGACGTCCTCGAGGTGCACCCAGAGGGCGAACTCGTCGAAGGTGAGCCCGGCACCGACCCCGAACATGGCCGCCGCGATCTCGATCCACGGCGACTGCGACTCGTCGAGCGCGAAGCCCAGCGTGCCGCCGACCAGCATCAGCACGATGCCGAAGACCAGGTGATGGATGTGAAGGCCGCCCTCGGTCTCAACGCTGCCCGGCCACCACGGCACCTTGGGGCTCCGCATGAGCCGCGCGCTGGTGCGGATGAACAGGAACGAGACCAGGAACGAGCCGAACAGGATCAGGACGCTCGTCCGGACCGCTTCACCCCCGCCGCTGAACCCGAGGTCGATCGTCATTGGGCTGATCTTGCCATGGCAGCCGCTTAGCCGCTCGAATCGACGGTAGGGTGCGGGCCCGATGGCAGGGTCCCCGCGTCGATACAGGCCGTTCGCCCTCGCCCTGATCGCTTGCGCGATCCTCGCCGCCGGCGGGGCGATCGGCTACGCCGTGGCGAGCTCGTCGAGCCCGCCCACCGCGAAGCGCACGGCTCTGGCACGGACGCTCAAGCCGCGCGGCGCCCCCGGCCGAACCCTTGGCCTCTCGCGCGTCGTGATCCCCCCGGGTGGCGTCATCCCCCTGCATCACCACGAGGGGACGCAGGTCGCGTGGGTGCGCTCCGGCGTTCTGACGTACCACGTCAAGACGGGATCGGTGAAGGTCCGGCGCGGAGATGCCGACGAGCACCCGCGCGTGATCAAGAAGATCAGCGCAGGGCACACGGGGAGGATCCACCCCGGTCAGTGGATCGTCGAGCAGCCCTGGGTGCACCACCGCGCGTCCAATCACGGCAAGGACAAGATCGTGATCTTCCTCTCGACGCTGCTCAAGCACGGCGCGCCGCCGTCGACGCCGGGCTGAGCGGCGCGTCGACACTCGCCGTGCGTCAGGCCACGCGCGGCTGGCTTAAGACAGACATAGCCTCGCGCTCGTAGTCTCCGGCCGGTGAGCGAAGCACATGCGGTCCGCTGGTGGTCCGTCCGGCCCGCCAAGAGCCGCAAGCCCGCGACCTATACCTGCCCGTTCTGCGGCCAGTACCTGCCCGCGATCAGCGAGCACATGCTGGTGCTGCCGGAGGGGGACGCGGGACGCCGTCGCCACGCTCACACGGCGTGCGCGCTCGCGGCACGCAAGGCCGGCCGGCTGCCGTCGCGCGACGAATGGCTCACTGTCCTGAAGGCGACATCTGCGGCCGCGGCGCCCACCAACGGCGCGCCGGCGGGCGAGGAGGGCGCGGAGACCAACGGCTTCGCGATCGCCTCGATGTTCCTCGGCATCATCTGGCTCTTCGGGATCGGCTCGATCGCCGCGATCATCCTCGGCTACGCGGGGATGAAGCAGATCGACGCCTCCGGCGGCCATCAGAGCGGTCGCGCGATCGCCATCGCGGGCATCGTCATCGGCATCGTCGGGCTCGCGAGCATGGGGATCCTCGTCGGCTTCCTCCTCTCGAGCTCCCACAACACCCCGCTCATACCTGGCCCGAATTCCTGAGGCGTTCACAATGGGTACGCGTCCGGTCAAGGCGCGAGGATTGGAGTTGCCCTGGATGGGGCATGAGCGACAACGTCTTCCGATGCTGAACGTCGAGACGAGCAGCGAAGCGCATGATGCGATCCGGGCCCTGGTCCGGCGGTTCGACCCGGACGCGATCGACGTGCCCGGTGGCTCGGCGCGAATCCGTCTCGAGGCCACCGGCGACGCATGGGACGTCCTCATCCGCGACGGCTCGGCGGAGCTTGAGCCCGCGGAGCGCAGGATCGGGGCCGACTGCCTGCTGAGCGCGGAACCCGAGGCGTGGGTCGAGATCGCGAGCGACGTGCGCGGCGGCATGCAGGCCTTCCGCGAGGGACGGCTTCAGGTGCGCCGGAACCTCCACCTGGGTGTGGGGTTCCTCGCGGCCACCAGCGGCATGACCGATCCTGCCCGGCTTCGCTTCGACTCCGTGCGCACCAAGAAGGCGCGCATCTCCATCCTTTGTGCCGGCGCGGGCGAGCCCGTGATCTGCGTCCACGGCCTCGGCGGGACCAAGGCGTCCTTCCTGCCGACGGTGGCTGCGCTGGCCGACCGCCACCGCCTCATCGCGCTCGACCTCCCGGGATTCGGCGAGTCGGACAAGCCGATCGCGGCCGCGTATGACGCGCCGTACTTCGCTCGCTCGGTCACCGGCCTGATGGACGCGCTGGAGATCGACTCGGCGCATATCGTCGGCAACAGCCTCGGGGGCCGCGTTGCTATCGAGATGGGCCTGCTCGATCGCGAGCGGGTCAGGAGCCTCGTGCTGCTGAGCCCGGCGCTGGCATGGCTTCGGGACCGACCCTGGAAATGGCTCCTGCAGCTTCCGCTTCCGAGGCTGGGGTTGATCCAGCCGACTCCCCGCTTCGTCACCGAGCCGATTGTGCGGCGGCTCATCCCGGGCGCCAACGACGGCTGGGTCGCGGCCGGCGTCGACGAGTTCCTGCGCTGCTACCTCACCCCGCGCGGACGCACCGCCTTCTACGAGGCCGCCAGGAACATCTACATGGACGAGCCCAACGGCGACGACGGGTTCTGGCCCCGGCTAGGGGGCCTCGAGTGCGACACGATGTTCGTCTGGGGACGCCAGGACACGCTGGTGCCGCTCGCGTTCCGCAAACACGTCGAGCGGGCGCTGCCGCGGGTGCGTCACGTCGAGCTCGACTGCGGCCACGTCCCGCAGCTCGAGCTGCCCCGCGAGACCCATGCCGCGATCCGGGATTTCGTGCCGGCGTCGCGGTAGCGAATAGGTTTCGTCAATCGACGACCTGCCACGCACGATCGCCGACTTCGAGGAGCGCGCAGCCGGCGTCCTGGATGCCGGCCCGTACGGCTACTACGCGGGCGGCGCCGGGGACGAGCTGACTCTCGCCCGCAACGTCGAGGCCTGGCGGGCGATCGATATCCGCCCGCGCGTGCTGGTGGACGTGTCGGACCGCGATCCGTCGACGACCGTGCTCGGCCGCTCGAGACCTCACCCGGTCATCGTGGCGCCGACCGCGGTTCACCGTCTGGCTCATCCGGAGGGAGAGGAGGCGAGCGCCCGAGGCGCCGCGGCGGCGAATGCGATCTTCTGCCTCTCCTCACTGGCGACCGCCAGCCCACCCGAGGTCGCGGCCGCAGCGCCGGAGGGCGAGCGCTGGTTCCAGCTCTACGTCTTCCGCGACCGCGGCCTGTCACGTGAGCTGCTCGCCCAGGCCACCGACAACGGATACGAGGCGATCGTGATCACGGTGGATCTGCCCGTGCTTGGGATCCGGGAGCGCGACATCCGCACCCAGTACGTGATCCCCGACGACATCGCCGCGGTGAGCCCGGCCGCGAAGGACCGGGGCCGGCCCCTCAGCATGCTCCAGATCGGGGATCTGATCGACCCGAGCCTGACCTGGGCAGATGTGGAGGAGTTCGCGTCGGACTGCGGCCTCCCGGTGCTCGTGAAGGGACTCCTCACCCCCGAGGACGCGCGCCTTGCCGCCGCGCATGGGGTCGCCGGCGTCGTGGTCTCGAACCACGGCGGCCGCCAGCTCGACACTGTGCCGGCGGGCGCGGAAGCGCTCCCGGCGATCGTCGAGGCGGTGGGGGATCAGGTCGACGTGCTCGTCGACGGCGGCATCCGGCGAGGGACCGACGTGCTCAAGGCCCTGGCCCTCGGCGCGCGTGCGGTGATGGTTGGACGGCCGGTCATCTGGGGCCTCGCCGTGGGCGGCGAGGACGGGGTTCGCTCGGTGCTCGAGCTCATCCTGGGCGAATTCGACGTCGCGCTCGCGCTCGCGGGGGTCCCGCGTGCGTCAGCGATCGACTCGACCTGCGTCGAGAGGCGCGGCAGCGGCTAGACCGAAACCGGCGCTAGACCTTCTGCACGTTGCTCGCGCGAGGGCCCTTGTCGCTTGGCTCGGCCTCGTACGAGACCTTGGCGCCTTCGTCCAGCGACTTATAGCCGTCGCCGACGATCGAGCTGTGATGCACGAACACGTCCTGCGACCCGTCGTCGGGCGTGATGAACCCGAAGCCCTTCTCATCGCTGAACCATTTGACGGTTCCGGTCGACATTTCGCGCGGCAACCTACCAGTCGGCGCGGATCGGTGCGCTGGCGATTCGCCGCGGTCAGCGCAAAAGCCCGAGTACCGCCGCCTCGATCCGCTCGCGTTCGGGGAACTCACCTGGCTCCGTGCCGTTCAGCTCGCGGTCGAGAGCGCGGCCGATGGTGTCCCCGGAGTCGAACCGGTCGATCACGCGGGGATCGACGTATGCCCTGCGGCACACCGCCGGCGTGTTCGCGAGATATCCAGCGACCTGCTCGATTGCCTCGTTGACCGCCCGGCGCCGGGCCGTCCTGCTGAGCTGCCCCGGGTCGTGCCTGGCGAGCACGACGGCCGCGAGAACGGTCGCGTTCCAGGTCCTGAAGTCCTTGGCGCTGAAGCCCGCGTCGGCGAGCTCCTTCAAGTGCTCGTTGATGTCGTCGGAGCGCACGTGTCGCCAGCCACGGCCGTTTCGGTACGCGAAGAGCTCGGCGCCACCGCCTCGGCGGGCCTTGAGGGCCTTCAGCGTCGGCAGCACGGCCGGGTCCGCCACGACCTGGACGTGGCGAACGGAGCCCTTGGCGCGGTAGTCGAACACGGCGGAGCGCCGCTCGAAGCGCAGCTGCCGCTTCTGCAGCGTCGCGAGGCCGTAGGTCTCGTTCTCGGCCGCGTAACGCTCCGACCCGATCCGGAAGAAGCCGAGGTCGAGGAGGCGGATTGCACAGCCGAGCACGCGCTCGCGCACGAGGCCGCGGCGCGCCAGGTCCTCCGCGATGCGCCCGCGGATACCGGGCAGAGCCTCTGCGAAGTCCTCCATCTCCCTGAACTTCTCCCGATCGCGGTGCTCGCGCCAGGCGTCGTGATAGAGGTACTGCTTGCGGCCGGCGTCGTCATATCCCGTCGCCTGGATGTGACCGCGCGGGTCGGCGCAGATCCACACGTCGCTCCACGCGGGAGGGATCGCCAACGAGCGGATCCGGTCCCTTGCCTGGGCGTCGTCGACCGGCTCGCCGTCCTCGTCAACGTAGCTGAAGCCGCGGCCCCGGCGAACCCTCCGAATGCCGGGAGCGGAACAGTCGACCCTCCGTAGTCGCATGGTGCGTACGCATTACCCGCGCGACGCACCGGCAATCGCAGGCGCCGTCGCGGATAGGGTCGGCGAGTGTCGCGCAAAGCCGCCCCGAGTCCGCCGGGGACGACCAAGCCCAGCCGATTTCTCCCCACCCTTCATTACGAGCTCCTCGTGTGCGGGCTCCGGGGCCACGCACTGCTCGGCACCGACGTCGCCGAGATCACCGAGGCGGACGCGCTCGTCGTGCGGGACGACGGCGATCTGCGCTGGCACCGCTGCGTTCGCTGCGACAGCTGGCTGCCGCTCGACCCTCCGTCGATTCCCGCCAGGCGGCGCATGCCGTCGCGGGACGAGATCGAGCTGCCGCCCCGTGGCAAGGCCCTGCGGGACAAGATCGTGCTCCGGGTCATCGCCGTCGACCGCGCGTTTCACTTCCTGATCCTGGCGATCCTGGCCGTCGCCGTGTTCCTGATCGCGTCGCACGAGCAACAGCTCCGCAATGATTTCTACAGGGTGCTCGCCGACATCCAGGGCGGGGTGGGAGGGGGCCCGCTGCAGACCGACCATCACGGCCTCATCGGCCGGCTCGACGAGCTCTTCTCGCTGAAGAAGGGCACGCTCCAGCTCGTCGGCGCCGGGCTGGCGGGACTCGCCGTGATCGAGGGCGTGGAGGCGGTCGGCCTCTGGTACCAGCGGCGCTGGGCCGAGTACCTGACCTTGATCGTCACGACCCTCCTCATCCCGCTCGAGATCTACGAGCTCACGGCCACGGTCTCGTGGTTCAAGGTGGTGGCGCTGATCGTCAACCTCGCGATCGTGATTTACCTGCTGGTGGCGAAGCGGCTGTTCGGGATCCGCGGCGGGTATGCGGTCGAGGTGGAGGAGCGGCGCCACTCGACGGGATGGGAAT
Organism: uncultured Actinomycetes bacterium; assembly: GCA_963710955.1. GTDB lineage: Bacteria > Actinomycetota > Thermoleophilia > Solirubrobacterales > 70-9 > AC-56. The sequence goes on from CAVQCK010000010.1 coordinate 46,723, forward strand.
CCCTGGAGCGCACCGCGCCCGCGGCCTCCCCCTCAGCCCAGGTCGAGCGCGCCGGCTAGGGCGGCGCGGCCGTCCGTGAGGACCGGCTCGCCGTGCGAGACGAGAACGCTCTCGATCGGGAGATCGAGCAGCGGCCGCAGGCGCGCGGTGAGAGCGGCCACGGTGATTCCGCTTGAGAGGTAGCGGAGCCACGACTCGGGGCAGACCCGCAGTCCGCCGCCGGCTGCTCCCATGATTCGATCCCCGGGAACGAGGGCACCGGCGGCCGGGATCCAGAACATCGTCTCACCGGCGCCGCTGATGGGGACGGACTCGACACCCGCCGGGAGCTCGGCCTTCGCGCGCGAGGTGCTCGCCGAGTAGCGGCGCGCGAGCTCGTCGCGGCTTCGCCGGTGGAACTTGATCGTCGTGAGGATCGCGGTCGGTAGCCCGCGACCCCGGACGTGGGCGTCGAGCTCGCCCAGGAAGCCGTCGTCTCCAGCAGGGAGCAGCGGGTCGATCAGCACGGTGGCGTCCTCGCCGTCGTAGAGCACGGATCCCACCTCCTCCGGCCAGTCGGCGGGGCTCTCGGGCTTCGCGTCCGGCACGAACTCGGGGTGGAGGGCGGTCCAGCGCCACAGCCCGGAACCCAGCTCGCGAAGCCCGCTCACCGGCGAAGGGTATGCGGCCGCGTCCGCGCCTCAGAGAGACATGGAACAATGTGACATCGATTGATGTAATGTTCCAATCTATGAGAAACGACACCTGCCAGTCGCGGAGCTAAGGCTCCGCGCTACGCATATGGAAGCTACAACCGCACGAGAGGCAGCACAGGCAGCGATGGACAACGGAGCCGGCGAGCAGCAGGAGGTTCAGTTCAACCTCGAGCTGAGCCAGGACCAGAAGGACATCCGAGAGTGGGTCCACGGCTTCGCGGAGGGAGTCGTGCGTCCCGCCGCGCACGAGTGGGACGAGCGCGAGGAGACGCCCTGGCCCGTGATCCAGGAGGCCGCGAAGATCGGCCTCTACGGCTTCGAGGGGCTCGCGCAGTTCTGGATGGACACCACCGGCCTGACGATGCCGATCGTCAACGAGGAGCTCTTCTGGGGAGACGCCGGAATCGGCATGGCGATCATGGGCACCACGCTCGCGGTCGCCGCGATCTACGCCTCCGGGACGCCTGACCAGCTCGCCGAGTGGGTCCCGCAGTGCTACGGCACCCCCGACGACCCGAAGGTCGGCGCCTTCTGCTCGTCCGAGCCCGACGCGGGCTCCGACGTGTCGGCGATTCGCACCACCGCCCGCTACGACGAGGCCAGCGACGAGTGGGTCCTGAACGGCCAGAAGGCCTGGGCGACCAACGGCGGCATCGCGGCGGTCCACGTGATCATCGCGAGCGTCGACCGCGAGCTGGGCTCCCGCGGACATGCGGGCTTCGTCGTCCCGCCTGGAACAAAGGGGCTCGAGCAGGGCACGAAGGTGAAGAAGCACGGCCTGCGCGCCTCGCACACCGCCGACGTTCACCTGGACGACTGCCGCATTCCCGGGTCCTGCCTGCTCGGCGGCAAGGAGAAGCTGGACGAGCGCCTCGCCCGCGCCCGCGAGGGCACGAGCTCGCGCGGCCAGGCGGCGATGAAGACCTTCGAGGTCTCGCGGCCCACGGTCGGCTCGCAGGCGGTCGGGATCGCCCGCGCCGCCTATGAGTACGCGCTCGACTACGCCAAGCAGCGCGAGCAGTTCGGTCGCCCCATCGTCGAGAACCAGGCGATCGCGTTCGCGCTCGCCGACATGAAGATGGAGATCGACGCTGCGCGCCTGCTTGTCTGGCGGGCGGCCTGGATGGGCCGCACGGGCAAGGACTTCGACAACGCCGAGGGATCGATGTCCAAGCTCAAGGCCGGCGAGGTCGCCGTATGGGCGACCGAGCGGGCGATCCAGATCCTCGGCGGCAACGGCTACACACGCGAGTACCCCGTGGAGCGGATGCACCGCGACGCGAAGATCTACACGATCTTCGAGGGCACCTCGGAGATCCAGCGACTGGTGATCTCCCGCGCGATCTCGGGCGCTCGCATCAAGTAGGAGGCAACACAACAGAATGAGTAACAACGGGCCAGAGTCCATCGACACGTCCAACGGGGCGGAGGCGATCGACACTTCGGCCGTCGATCCCGAGGAGTTCGCGCGAACCATCGGCAAGACGCCCGACGACCAGCTTCACGAGGCGATGCAGGGTCCGATGCGCGATCAGATCATCAGCGAGATCTTCAAGCGCATGGAGGAGCACTACCGCGGCGGCGGCCACTCCGCGGTCATCCACTGGACGATCACGGGGCGCTCCGACGGCGGTGAGGACCGCTGGGAGGCGGTCGTCGCGGACGGCACGTGCTCGACGACCCCCGCTCCGACGTCGGAGCCACGCGTGACGCTGAAGATGGACGGGGTCCACTTCCTGAAGCTGGTCTCGGGCAACGCCAGCGGGCCGATGATGTTCATGAGCGGCAAGCTGAAGATCGAGGGGGACCTCATGTTCTCCGCCCAGATCCAGTCGATGTTCACGATCCCGGACGGGTCGTAGCCGCACCTCACGCGGCGCGGTGAGTCGCCGCTTATGCTGCGCACGTGCCTGATGGATCGCGCGGCGCCGTCGTCGTCACCGGTAGCTCGACCGGGATTGGCAGGGCGTGCGTCTTGGAGCTCGATCGGCTCGGGTTCAGCGTCTTCGCCGGCGTGCGGAAGGAGGCTGACGCCGAGGCCCTGCGGGCTGCCGGGTCCGATCGGCTGCAGCCGCTGATTCTCGACGTCACCGACTCGGATCAGATCGCTGCGGCCGCCCAGCGCCTTGCCGAGAAAAGCGCCGCGGGGCTTGCCGGATTGGTCAACAACGCCGGGGTCGGTGTCGGAGGGCCGCTCGAGCTGATTCCGATCGACGACTTCCGCCGTCAGATCGAGGTCAACCTGATCGGGCAGATCGCGGTCACGCAGGCGTTTCTGCCGGCCCTGCGCAAGGCGCGGGGGCGGGTGGTCTTCCTCAGCTCGATCGGCGGCCTGAACGCGAACCCGTACATGTCGCCCTACCACGCGTCGAAGTTCGGCATCGAGGGGGTGGGGGACGCGCTGCGGCAGGAGATGCGGCAATTCGGTGTGGAGGTCTCCCTGGTCGAGCCCGGCCCGGTCGCGACGCCGATCTGGGACAAGGGCAAGGACAGCGCCGACGCGATCAAGGAACGTCTCACGCCGGAGGACGATCGGCTCTACGGCGAGAAGGTGGCCCGGATGGGCACGGTGCTGGAGAAGATCGGCGCCCGTGGGGTGCCACCCGAGAAGGTCGCGGAGGCCATCGGCGACGCGCTGACGGCCAACCGGCCGAAGACCAGGTATTTGGTGGGCGCCGACGCCCGTATGACTCTGCTGATGCGCAGGCTCCTCCCCGACCGCCTTCGCGACCGCATCATCGCTCGCGCGGCGGGGCTCTAGCTCGGACAGGCGTCCAGATCCGGGACGAGGCCTTTCAGGCCGCGCCGGCTCGGGTCGAAGAGAGGGGTGCACATCCAAAGTCTGCGGGGTACCCAACGTGACCCCGCGGGGCACCTCCCATGCGGAAGCGGGACGCCGGGCGAGCGTCCCGCTTCTCTTTGGAGAATCAGCAACGGCACCTGCCAGTTTCGGGGCTAAAGCCCCTCACATCACACCCGCGTTAAACGCGCACGGATGCCACCAGCTCGCGTATCCGGGAGGCGACGAGGTCCGGCCGTGAGATCGGCCCCTCCTCGTCGGCGACCTCCTCCACCTGAGCGTCGGGTGTGACACGAGCCATGATCTCCCGTCGTTCCGCCAGGGGCGGCAGCCACGTCCCGGCGACTCCGTCCGAGGAGTAGATCCGCAGGCGGCCGCCGAGGGCCGTCGCGGCCTCTCTCGGGTCGTCCGCGGCCCAGGCGCGCACCCGTGCGACCGCCGCGTCCTGCGGGCAGTAAGAGATCTGGGAGCTGATCCGCTCGCGGAGCTCGTCCTCGGACATCTCGGCGTTCGTGGAGCTGAACACGGTGCGAAGGGCGCCTCGGTAGTCGCGTTCGAGCATCTCGAGGAACGCGGTGACGACGCCCTCGGAGGAGAGCATCGCCTCGCTTCCCTCGAAGTCACTCAGGGAGAACGGCCCGGCTCCGAACGCCAGCACGGTGGCGATCAGGTCTCCTCTCCGCGCGGCGACGTGGGTGGCGGCGTTGCAGCCGTTGGCGACTCCGATCACGACCGCCGCCGCGCCGACGTGCTCGAGCACCGCCTCGAGGTCCGCGGAGTCGGTCTCGACGTCGTACGGGCCCTCGTGGGTCGAGTCGCCCGTCCCACGGGCATCCCAGGTGACGATGCGGTGGTCGTGCGAGAGGTCCGAGAGGAAGCCCTCGTAAACGCCGGGCTGCCCTGACCAGTAAGGGACGAGCAGCACGGTTGGGCCTTCGCCACGAACCCGGTATTGGAGCTGGACGCCTCCGGGTCGCTCGATCGCCGGCATGCGTCGTCAGGTGGTGGCGGCGCGCGCCTTCGAGGTGATCCGGCGCACGACGCTTCCAAACAGATCGGGTCGGCTGACGATGCCGTCGGCCACCTCCTCGACGTGCGCCTCGGGGAAGAGGCGATTCGAGATCCGGCGGGCCTCCTCGCCGGCCGGAAACCAGCCGCCGCTCATGGTCTCGGAGTAGAGGATCCAAAGCCGGTCGCCCATCTCCCGGCCTTCGTCCGTCGCGTCGTCCTCTGTCCAGGCGCGCCAGCGGGCGACGACGGTGTCCTGCGGCTGGTAGGAGACCTGGGCTTTCACCCGCTCCCGAACCTCGTCCTCCGACATCTGGGGATTGGCCGCCGTCACCACGGACCGGAGGGCGCCGCGGTAGTCCGTCTCGCCCATGCTCATGAACGCGTCAACCACCGAGTCGGATGCGACCATCGCCTCGGAGCCCTCGAGGCGGGCGCGTCCCGCCGGTGTCCCGCCGGGGAGGACGAGCGCATCGATGAGGTCCGGTCGCCGCGCCGCCACCCGGGCGGCGCGGTGCACCGCGTCAGTGAGGGTGACCACGACGGCCGGCCCGCCGGCCTCCTCAATCACGGCCTCGAGGTCATCGGCGCCGGTCTCCATGTCGAAGGGGCCCGTGCGGGTGGATTGCCCCGTGCCGCGGTCGTCGAAGCGGACGACGCGGTGATCAACGACGAGCTCGGCCTCGAGCGGGTCGTACACGGACGGGTGGGAGTTGGCGTACGGAGCCAGAACCACGAGCGGGCCGGATCCGCGCTCCTCCCAGTGGATCTTCACGCCCCCCGGACGCTCGATGCGCATCCAGTGATTTTAAGTGAGGAGCCTTCAGGCTCCGAAACATGCTGGTGCGGTTTTGTTGTTCTCTAGGCGGGGATCAGATCGCGCGCGAGCGACGCCAGGTGGTCGACGCCGTACTCCTCGGCGGCACTGGCGGCCGCCTCCAGAGCCCGGCGCGACTCCTCGGGGTCAGCGTCGCGGAGCAACCGGCCCCGGAGGTACTCGCACCGGGCGGCGTCGAGCGGCCGTCCAAGCTCCTGCCACGCGACCTGCGCCTCGATGAGAGCGGAGCTCGCCGTGTCGGCGTCCTCGGCCGCGGCACCCCGCGCCTCCAGACTGGCGGCCTTCCCAACCGGGTAGCGCAGCCGGTCCGCGAGGCGCTCCGCCTCGTCGGCGGATTCGCGTGCCGCTTCGAGCCGGCCGGCGAGCGCCAGGTTCACCGCCCGGGCGGAGATCGCCTCGATCGATTGCGCCACGAGGCCCGCGCGCTCGCACAGATCGAGCGCCTTGGCGATCTCGGTGTCGGCGTCGGCGTGATCGCCGCGCTGCCGGAGCGCCGCGGAGAGCCAGTAGAGGGACTGGAACGCCACCTCCGAGCGGCCCACCTGCTCGGCCAGCTCGGCTGCGCGCCGGAGCTGCTTGGCGGCGGCGTCGAAGTCGCCCTCGCGCCAGCGGAGCATCCCTCGCATCATGTAGGGGAAGCAGAGCTTTCCGGTGAGGCCCTCGCGCTCGGCGAGGCTCCCGGACGCCTCGGCCTCGCGGGCCACGACCTCCCAACGGCCGCTGTGAGCCGCGAGCTGGGCGAGCGCCGCGTGCAGCTCCACCTTCGAGGGCAGGTCGCCCGTCTGCTCGGCGAGCTCGAGCGCCTCCTGGTAGGCGGTGCCGGCGCCCTCGTAGTCGGCCTCGGAGACCTCGAGGTGGTACCCGAGGGTCAGTAGGGCGCGGACCGCCTCGCCAGGATCGGACTCGCGGGCCAGCTCGACGGAGCGCTCCAGGTTCTGTCGCGCCCGCTCGGAGTCGCCGATCCGCCCGAAGACCCGGCCGAAGATCCCGTGCGCGCGACTTGCGGCAGCCGCCTCGCCGAGGCGCTCTGCCAGCCGCAGGGCCTTTTCGGATGCGTAGATGGCGAGCATGTTGTCGCCGGTGTGCATGTACAGCGATGCCGCCTCCTCGTAGAGCCGGACGAGCTCCAGGCACGCTGGGCCGTCCTTCAGGAGGTCGATGCCCTTCTGGTAGTGCTCGATCGAGCCCTCGCGGTCTCCCTTGTGCCAAAGCGCGGCGCCGATCTTGCGGTGCAGGTCGCCGACACGAGCGAGGTCCTCCTGGCGCCGGTGGTAGTCCAGGCATTCCTCCCAAAGCTCGGTCGCCTGGTCGACCCGGCCCATCCGCAGGGCCACGTCGCCGAGCTTCTCGGCGATGCGTGCCCGCAGTCCCGGATCCGCCTCATCGGTGTCCCGGCCAACCGACAGCGCCGTCTCGTAGTGCCCGAGCGCCTCCTGGTTCGAGTACAGCGCCGCGGCGGCGTCGCCGGCCGCCTCGAGTGCCACCAGCGCCTTGTCGTTGATCTGCTGGAGCTCGGCGCCGACGACGTCGGCGTCCGCGCCGAGCGCCGCCGCGCGCCCGTAGTGGTCCGCGACCATCGCGACCACACCCTCGGACCGGTCGGCCGCCCGGTCCTGGATGAAGGCCGCGACCTGCGCGTGCCTGCGCGCACGGACCGCCTTGGGGAGGGTGGAATAGGCGACGTCGCGGATGAGGACGTGCTTGAAGATGTATTCGTGCTCGCCGGCGAGCCGGCTTCCCGGGCTTGAGACCACGAGGTCCTTCTCCTCGAGCCCGGCGAGCGCGTCGGAGAGGTCGATGCCCTCCTCGTCCTCGAGCCCGGTGAGCGAGCCGTCCCAGAAGGTC
>CAVQCK010000011.1:0-34767 GCA_963710955.1 uncultured Actinomycetes bacterium
TCCGCGTCCCAGCGGGGCGTCTGGGTGATGTTCGCCTGAGCCCGGATCCGGTGGCGGGCGAGCGCCCGAATCTCGCCGTCGAGGGCGTCCCACTTGTACTGGTGACGGCCATTGACCGGCGGAAGCGGCTCGATGCGGGGCCAGGCGAAGCCGACCCTCATGTCGCGGATCCCGAGCTTCGTGATGCGGGCGAGGTGCTTCGAGCGCTCGGACGGCGGCAGCTCGCGAAGCTGCTGGAAGTTGATCCCGTAGTAGTCCCGTCCAACCCAGCCCCGGGAGGCGTGGGCCGCGGGGACGAGCGCCGCGGCGACGAGCCCGACCAGCGCGACGGCGGGCCAGCGCCTCGTGCGGCGGATCGACGTGCTTGCGGGCGATCCCACGGCGCGTGGACGGTAGAGAGCGGCGATCCCGCTTGTCAACTGACAACGCGGCCGGCTCCGACGCGGTCGGCGCCCCATTGGGCGTCCATACAATCCACAGACCAATGAACCGCACCTGCTGCTGTCGGCGCCGGACGGCACCGGCCTAAAACCCGTGTCCGACCCAGTGATCAGCGTCCGCGGCCTCCGCAAGTCCTATGGCGAGCTCGAGGCGGTGCGGGGCATCGACCTCGAGGTGGCTGCCCGCGAGATCTTCGCCTTCCTCGGGCCGAACGGCGCGGGCAAGACGACAACCGTGGAGGTGCTCGAGGGCTACCGGGAGCGCAGCGCCGGAGAGGTGACGGTGCTCGGCGTCGATCCTGCGGATGCCGGCCACGAGTGGCGGCAGCGCATCGGCATCGTGCTCCAGGAGAGCCGTATGCACCCCGAGCTCACGGTTCGCGAGTCGATCGAGCTGTTTGCCGGCTACTACCACGCGCCGCGCGGCGTGGACGAGACGGTCGAGCTGGTCGGGCTCACCGAGAAGGCCGACGACCGCGTCGCCCGGCTGTCCGGCGGCCAGCAGCGGCGGCTCGATGTGGGCCTCGCGCTGATCGGCGACCCGCAGCTCCTCTTCCTCGACGAGCCCACGACGGGGTTCGACCCGTCCGCCAGGCGGCACGCATGGGAGGTGATCGCGAGCCTTCGCGATCTGGGCAAGACGATCTTCCTGACGACCCACTACATGGAGGAGGCCCAGGAGCTCGCCGATCGCGTGGCGATCATCTCCGGCGGGAGGATCGTCGCCGAGGGACCGCCCGAGGAGCTGACGCACCGCGACGACCGCCGCGCGACCATCAGGTTCCGCCTCCCGGAGGGGGTGACGGCGGCCGAGCTGCCGGGCGCCCTGACTCCCGACTCCGACGACACCGCCGCCAATGGAGAGGTCCGGATCCAGGCCGAGGACCCGGTGCGCGCGCTCCACGAGCTGACCGCCTGGGCCCTCGCGCGGAGCGTCCCCCTAACCGAGCTGGAGGTCCGCCAGCCGAATCTGGAGGACGTGTATCTCGAGCTCACCGCCGACACGCCTGAGGAGGTGCCGCAGTGAGCGGCGCGGCACTCGCCCTCCATCAGTTCCGCTTCGACCAGAAGACGTTCTGGCGGAACCCCGCGTCCGTGTTCTTCACCGTCGCCTTCCCCGTGATGTTCCTGGTCATCTTCGACCTGGTGTTCGGGAACGGCAATCGCATCCACCTGCAGGGAGTGGGGGTCGGCGTCAGCACCTACTACGTCCCGGCGATCATCACGCTCGCGGTCATCTCCGCCACCTTCCAGAACCTGGCGATGAGCGTCACGATCGACCGCGAGTTCGGGATCCTCAAGCGCGGCCGGGGAACGCCGCTCCCGGACTGGGTCTTCTTCGCGGGCCGGATCGGCAACTCGCTGGTCGTTTCACTCGTGATGCTGGTGTTGCTGGCCGCGATCGGCCGGATCGCCTACGGGGTCGACATCCCGTGGGATCGCCTTCCGGCCGTCCTCGTGACGCTGGCCGTCGGCGCGTTCACGTTCTGCTGCCTCGGCCTGGCGCTCACCGGCTTCATCCCGTCCCAGAGCGCCGCCGCGCCGATCACCAACATCGCGATCTTCCCCCTCTACTTCCTTTCGGGCGTGTTCATCCCCGAGAGCGAGATTCCGAACGGGGTCCTCAGCGTCGCGGACATCTTCCCGGTACGGCACTTCTTCGACGCCTTCTTCGCCGCCTGGGTCAGCGGGGCGGGCAGCGCGGGCTTCGAATGGCTCGACCTCGCGGTGGTGGCCGCCTGGGGAATCGCGGGGTTCCTGGTGGCGCTGCGCTCCTTCAAGTGGACCCCGCAGGCCGCCGCTTGACCGCCCTGGGTATCGTCCGGGCAGCGGTTGGAAGGCGATAAGGAGGGAACGGTTCAGATGTCAGTGAGAGTTGGGATCAATGGGTTCGGCCGTATCGGCCGCAATCTGTTCCGCGCGGCATACGAGGCCGGCAGCGACCTCGAGTTCGTCGCCATCAACGACATCGCCGATGCGGGAACGCTTGCCCACCTGCTCAAGTACGACTCGATGTACGGGCGCTTCCCAGCCAGCGTGGAGCTGGGTGCCGGGGGCATCGCTGTCGACGGCACGGAGACCAAAGTGCTGGCCGAACGCGATCCCGCGAGCCTGCCGTGGGAGGACTTGGGTGTCGAGGTGGTGATCGAGTCCACAGGCCTCTTCACCAAGCGCGACGGGGCCGCCAAGCATCTCGAGGCCGGCGCCAAGAAGGTCATCATCTCGGCTCCCGCAACCGATCCCGACGTGACCGTGGCGCTCGGCGTCAACTTCGACGAGGTCTACGACCCGGAGCAGCACCACATCATCTCCAACGCCTCGTGCACGACCAACTGCCTGGCGCCGGTTGCCAAGATCGTGAACGACACCGTCGGCATCGAGCGCGGGCTCATGACCACGATTCACGCCTATACGGCCGATCAGCGGCTGCAGGACATGCCGCACAAGGATCTGCGACGGGCACGCGCAGCCGCCCTGAACCTCATCCCCACCACGACCGGCGCCGCCAAGGCGGTCGGACTGGTGCTGCCCGAGCTCCAGGGAAAGCTCAACGGGATGGCCATCCGCGCGCCTGTGGCCACCGGCTCGGTGGTGGACCTGGTGTTCGAGGCGTCCAACGACACGACCCCGGAGGACCTGAATGCAGCCGTCAAGGAGGCGGCCGAGGGCCCGCTGGCCGGGATCCTCTCCTACACCGAGGACCCGATCGTCTCGACGGACATCGTCAAGGATCCGCACTCGTCGATCTTCGACTCCGAGCAGACGATGGTCACCGACGGCCGGCTGGTCAAGGTGATCTCCTGGTACGACAACGAGTGGGGCTACTCCAACCGATGCGTTGAGCTGGCGGGGAAGGTTCTCGAGCCCAAGGCGGCGCTCGCGGCCGCGGACGGCTGATTCCGGCCGCCGGCGTCACGGCCACGCGGTGAGTTGAGCTTCACGAAGGCAAGCGTCCGCGACGCGGAGGTCGAGGGCCGCCGCGTCCTGGCGCGGGTCGACTTCAACGTGCCGCTGGCCGACGGCAGGGTCGCCGACGACTCCCGGATTCGAGCTGCGCTCCCCACGATCGAGCTCCTGCGAGAGCGAAAGGCGAAGCTGATCCTCGTCTCCCACCTCGGTCGGCCCGACGGGCCGGACCCCGATCTGTCGCTCGCCCCGGTCGCGGAGCGGTTGGGAGAGCTGATCGCCGCGGACGTACGCATGGCCCCCGGAGTCGTCGGACCGGAGGTGGAGGCGCTGGTGGGGGAGCTCGGGCCCGGCGACGTCCTGATGCTCGAGAACAGCCGCTTCGAGCCGGGCGAGACGAGCAACGACCCCGAGCTCGCGCGCGGGCTCGCGCAGCTCGCCGACCTGTACGTGAACGATGCCTTCGGGGCGGCTCATCGCGCCCACGCCACCACGCAAGGCGTCGCGCAGCTGCTTCCGGCGTACGCGGGGCTCCTGCTGGAGCGCGAGGTCAGGCACCTGGAGGGGGCGCGGGACGATCCCGCACCGCCGATGCGGCTCGTCCTCGGCGGCGCCAAGGTCAAGGACAAGATCGGCGTGATCAATCGCTTCCTCGACGTCGCCGACCGGATCATGATCGGCGGCGCGATGGCCTTCAGCTTCTTCAAGAAGCAGGGAATCGCGGTGGGCAACTCCCTGGTGGACGATGCATCGGTGGCTGCAGCCGGGCAGATCCTCGAGCGGGCCGCCGGGTCGTCCTGCGAGCTCCTCCTGCCGGTCGACCTCGTGCTCGGACGCGAGTTCTCGGCCGAGACCGAGCGGCGCGAGATCGACGGCGCAGAGGTGCCCGATGGCTGGATGGGCCTTGACATCGGCAAACGGACGGCGGCTCTGTACGCCGAGGCGATCGCGGCCGCGGGGACCGTGTTCTGGAACGGGCCCATGGGCGCCTTCGAGCTCGAGCCCTTTGCGGCCGGCACCCGGGCGGTCGCCGAGGCGATGGCCGGCGCGCCCGGCAGGACGCTGGCCGGGGGCGGCGACTCGGTCGCGGCGCTCGAGCGGTTCGGGCTCGCGGACCGGATCGACTGGGTCTCCACCGGCGGCGGCGCGTCGCTCGAGTTCCTGGAGGGCCACGAGCTCCCGGGGATCGAGGCGCTGCTCGACGCCGAAGCAGCGAGCAGCGAATAGGCTCGGGCGCGAGCCGATGTCATCCCGCAAGCCGATCTGCGCGGCCAACTGGAAGATGCACAAGACGCGCCCGGAGGCCGCGGCGTTCGTCGACTCGCTCCTACCCGTGACCGTCGAGCTGCTCGACTCGATGGAGATCGTGATCTGCCCGCCGTACACGGCCCTCGCCCTCACGGTGGAGCGCTGCGCGTCGACCACGATTCGCGTCGCGGCCCAGAACATGCACTTCGAGCACGAAGGGGCGTTCACCGGAGAGGTCTCCGCCGGGATGCTGGGCGAGCTGGACGTCCACGGAGTGATCCTGGGGCACTCGGAGCGCCGGCAGATGTTCGGCGAGACGGACGAAGCCGTGGCGCGCAAGGTGCCGGCGGCGTTCGCGGCCGGGCTCGAGCCGATCCTCTGTGTGGGCGAGACGCTGGATCAGCGTGAGGCGGGCGAGACCGACGCGGTGCTGAGGCGTCAGGTCGAGACCGACCTGGCCGAGGTTCCGGACGGGGAGCTGGGCAGCCTTGTGATCGCCTACGAGCCGATCTGGGCGATCGGCACCGGCCGCAATGCAACCCCCGAGCAGGCGGCCGACGCGATCGGGTTCATCCGCTCGCTGGTCGCCGGCAGGGACGAGGGCGCGGGCGCGGCGGTCCGGATTCTCTACGGTGGCTCCGTCAAGCCGGACAACGCGGGGGAGGTGCTCGCCTCCGACGAGATTGACGGGGCACTCGTCGGGGGCGCGAGCCTCGACCCGGACGACTTCGCCGCCGTCGCGGCGGCCTGCCGGTGACCCTCCCCGACGGGCCGACCGAGGTGCCGGTCCCCTCCGTGGCGCTGGTGGTGCTCGACGGCTTCGGGGTGGCGCCCCCGGGACCGGGAAATGCGGTGAGCCAGGCCGACACGCCCGTCTTCGACGAGCTGTGGAGCCGATTCCCGCACAGCACCCTGTCCGCCAGCGGCCGCGACGTCGGCCTGCCGGCGGGGCAGATGGGGAACTCCGAGGTTGGGCACATGAACCTGGGCGCCGGCGCCGTCATCCGGCAGGACCTCACGCGCATCGACGATGCGGTCGCCGACGGGAGCTTCTTCGACAACCCGGTCCTCAAGGCAGCGTGCGAGGCTGCGCGCAATGGCCCGCGCGGCCGGCTTCACCTCATGGGACTGGTCTCCGACGGCGGCGTCCACTCCGGGTGGGAGCACATCGAGGCGTGCATCGAGCTCGCGGCTCGCGAGGGCGTGACGGACCTCCTCGTCCACGCCTTCACCGACGGGCGCGACACACCTCCCAGGGCCGGCACCGGCTACCTCGCCGAGCTCGAGCGGTGGCTCAAGCACGCCGGGCGGATCGCCACGGTCAGCGGGCGCTACTACGCCATGGATCGCGACAGCCGGTGGGATCGGGTCAACAGGGCGTACGACGCGATCGTCCATGCACAGGGCCGCGACGCGCCGAACGCCGAGGCGGCGATGGCGGAGTCGTATGAGCGGGACGAGACGGACGAGTTCATCGAGCCGACTGTCATCGGCGACTACGACGGGATGGCGGACGGGGACGCGGTGCTGCACTTCAACTTTCGCCCGGATCGTGCCCGTGAGCTGACCCGGGCGCTCGGCGAGCCGGACTTCGACGAGTTCCCACGCGGGGTCGTGCCCCGGATCAACCTGACTACGCTCACCGAGTACCGGAAGGGCTGGGAGTACCCGGTGGCGTTCCCGCCGCACGTCCCCGAGGTGACGCTGGCCGAGGTGATCGCGGAGGCCGGGGCGAGCCAGCTGCACGTCGCCGAGACCGAGAAGTACGCGCACGTCACCTACTTCTTCAACGGTGGGCGGGAGGACGAGTGGCAGGGGGAGGAGCGCCGCCTGGTGCCGTCGGTCCGGGATGTCGCCACCTACGACGAGAAGCCGGAGATGAGCGCTCGGCCGGCGGCCGACGCCTTCCGCGAGCACTGGAGCGACGACGGCTACCGCTTTGGGATCATCAACTTCGCCAACCCGGACATGGTCGGCCACACCGGCGACATCCCGGCGGCGGTGAGGGCGATCGAGACGGTGGACGGGTGCCTCGGAGACGTGGTCACTGCGGTTCTGGAGTCGGGAGGCGCATGCATCGTCACGGCCGACCACGGCAACGCGGACAACATGCTGGAGCCCGACGGCTCGCCCAACACCGCCCACTCGACCAACCCGGTGCCCTTCATCGTCACGGTCAACGGCGTCTCGGTGGAGGGCGGCCGGCTCGCCGACGTCGCTCCGACCGTGCTGAAGCTGCTGGGGATCGAGCAGCCCGAGGGGATGACGGGGCACCCGCTCGTTCGGTAGCGGTTCGAGCCCGGCGGGATCGTCGCGCGGGCTGGTCGAGGCTGGGTAGGGCAGCCCACCCCACGCAAACGCCGGGTCAACGCAATCCGCGTCCATTTTCCGGACGCAGATTGCGTTGACCCACCGATCTGGCCGCTTCATGTGAATTCGCATCCGGAAAGCGGATGCAGATTCACTTGACCCGCCCGGGCGGTCGCCCTCGGCGCCTGTCGTTCGCCGGCGCTCTCGAGTCGGTCCGTAGGCTTCCGCCGCGTGAGATCCGACCCTGCACGCCTTCGCTTCGAGATCACCGCGCGCGACGGGGCCGCTCGGACCGGGCGGATTCACACGTCCTCCGGCGTGGTCGAGACGCCGGCGTTCATCCCGCTCGCGACCCGCGGAAGCGTGCGGTCGCTGACCGCGGCGGAGGTCGCCGAGCTGGGGTTTCAGATGGTGCTCGGCAACACTTTCCACCTGATGCTGTCCCCGGGGGCCGAGCGGATCGCCGGGCTCGGTGGGCTGCACAGCTTCATGGGCTGGGACCGGGCGATCATCACCGATTCGGGCGGCTTTCAGGTCTTCTCGCTGGCCCATGGGAACGTCGCGGACGAGGTCAAGGGCCGCCGCGGCAAGCGGAGCGGGCAGGGCAGCGTGCTCGAGATCGGCGAGGACGGGGTGCGGTTTCGCTCCTACGTGGATGGGTCCGAGCGGTTCCTCGGGCCGGAGGAGTCGATGGAGATCCAGGGCCAGCTGGGCTCCGACATCGCGCTCGTCTTCGACGAGTGCACGCCGTACCACGCGGATCGTGACTACACGGCCCGCTCGACCGAGCGCACCCACCGGTGGCTGGACCGCTGTCTCGAGTGGCACGAGCGCGAGGGCCCGGCCGCCCAGGCCGTCTTCGGGATCGTTCAGGGCGGCGTCTACGAGGACCTGCGCCATCAGTCGGCGGAGTTCGTGTCGGCCGCCGCCGTCGACGGCGTGGCGATCGGTGGCACGCTCGGCCGCGACAAGGACGAGATGCGGGGCGTGGTCGGGATGACCGCCGAGCGCCTGCCGGACGAGGCGCCGCGGCACCTGCTCGGGATCGGCGAGCCCGACGACCTGGTGCACGGGATCGGACTCGGCATGGACCTGTTCGACTGCGCCGTCCCCACGCGGCTCGCCCGGCACGGGACGGCGCTCGCACCGAGGACCGGCGACCGTTACCGGTTCGACATCCGCAAGGCGGAGTTCGCGCGGGACGAATCGCCGCTGGTCGAGGGCTGCCCGTGCTCCACCTGCTCCGCGCACACGCGGGCCTACGTCCATTACCTGTCGCGCGCCGAGGAGCTCACCGGCGTGCGGCTGCTAGTCGTGCACAACCTCGCCTACCTGGAGCGCCTCGTCGCCGGCGCACGGGACGCGATCGCCGGCGCCCGCTTCGGCGCCTACCGTGACGCGATCCTCGGCGGGTCGCCCCCGTGGGCCGCCGCCTGACGAGGCCTAATGCGTGTGGCTGTTGATGAAGTCCTTGATCGCGTTGATCTGATCCTGGATCTGGGTCTTGATCAGCTCGCCGGGGCCGGTGTTCTGGCCGGCGTTGGTGGTGACGAGCACGATCGCGGCGATGATCGCCGCCAGGATCGCGATCACCAGGATCAGCCCGATCACCCTGCGCACCCGGCCACCCGCGGACCGCTTCGCGGCCGCCGGTGCTGGGGTGGCGGCCGGCCGGGCCCGGGGAGCCGGACGCGGCGCCGGAGCGCGACGCGTCGGCGGAGTGGGCGGCTCGTCGGCGGGCATGTGCCTCGTGGCGGTCGTCGGTGCTCCGGTCATCGCTCTCGTCGCAGCCTCGCTGTCCGGCGGTAGGGGCTCGGCGCCCGCCAGGCCATCGCGCAGCGCGTGTGCGAGCTCGCGCGCGGTCGTGTAGCGGAGGCCGGGGTCGCCCTCGAGCGAGCGCAGCACTGCGGTCGAGAGGGTCTCGGGGACCTCGGGGTCATAGGAGCTGGGGGCAAGCGGCCGCTCGTTCTCACGCCGGATCGCCAGCTCGGCGAGGGTCGTGCCCTCCCAGGGCAGGCGGCCGGTCAGGAGCTGGTAGATCACGACGCCGAGGGCATAGACGTCCGAGGCGGGGGTGGCCTCGTCGCCGCGGGCCTGTTCGGGGGCGAGATAGGCCGCGGTGCCGACCACCGAGCCCACCTGGGTGAGGCGCGTCTGTTCGGCGGCGCGGGCGATCCCGAAGTCGGTGAGCTTCACCGTCATCTCGCCGGTGGGTGGGTCGTGCGGGCTCGGGGCTGCGCCCCGACGCCCGGCCGGCCCGCCGATGACCATCAGGTTCCCGGGCTTGACGTCGCGGTGGATGATCCCCTGGCGGTGCGCGTACTCGAGGCCGCCACAGGCCTGGATGCCGATCTCGACGGCGACCTCGGGCCCCAGGCGCCCACGGCTCTGCAGCAGCTGCGCACCGGAGCGGCCCTCGACGTACTCCATGACGATGTAGTGGCGGTCCTGGTCGACCCCGGTGTCGTAGACCTGGACGATGTTGGGGTGGATGAGCTTCGCCACCGCCAGCGCCTCGCGCCGGAAGCGGGCGACGAACTTGTCGTCGTCCGAGAGATGCTCGGCCAGCACCTTGACGGCGACAGTCCGCTCCAGCACCCGGTCGACCGCCTTGTAGACGGTCGACATGCCGCCCGACCCGAGCCGGTCACCCAGCTGGTAGCGGCCTGAGATCACGGTGGCGCCCATCAGCCGGTTCCGCCTCCCCCGACGCCGGTGCCGCCGGAGCCGGTGCCGCCGCCACCGCCGGCCGCGCCGCCGCCTCCGGTCTGACCGCCTCCGGTCTGACCGCCTCCGGTCTGACCGCCGCCCGTGCTGCCCCCACCCGTATTGCCCTGCCCTGGAGGCGTGCCGGTGGGCGGGCCGCCGCCCTGGTTGTTGCCGCTGTTGCCGGGCGCGGGTGCCGACGTCGTGGTGGTCGTGGTGGTGGTCGGGGTGGTGGGCACGGTGTCGGTCGTGGTGGTGGAGGTGCTGGTCGATTGATGGCCCTGCAGCCCGGAGGTTCCGGTCGGGCTGGGCTTGCACTGGCTGGGGTCCTGCGCCAGCTTCTGCAGGTTCTCGCCGGCGCTCCGGAGGGCCTCCTTGTTCGTGGTCCCGACGGTGTCGGGAAGCTGGTTCACGACGGCCACGAAATCCACCGCCTCGGTTTGCGCGCGCTTGCAGTTCCCGCTTGCCACCGCTAACTCCACGCCACTCAACGCGCTCGTGAGCTCGTTCGCGTCGGCTTGGTCGATCGTCTGGTCGCTGCTGCTCGACCCGCATGCGGAGATGGCCACGGCTGCCGCCGCGACCGCCAGCGCGCCCGCCACTCGCTTCTGCCCCGGCATCGCGGCGAGTCTAGTGCGTGCATTCCTGCGTCCTCCCGGCTCCGTGCTCTGCATCACTGACCCACATAGAGTCGCCGTGCCAGGTGCTCTGGCAGGTCGGTTGCGTCGATCGCCTCGGCCGCCCGATCGATCTCGTATTCCACTCGGTGATAGGTCACTTCCGCCGCCTCGGTGTCCAGCTCGAGCCAGGCGGCACGCGGATCGCCGTCGCGTGGCTGCCCGACGCTCCCCGGGTTGATCAGCCACCGTCCCTCCGAGAGGTCCAGGCGGGTACCGGCGCCGGCCTGGGCCCCGCGCGCCACGTCCTCGACCTCGACCGAGGTGCCGCGCGCCGATCGGCGGTCCTCGCCCATAGCGAAGAAGAGCGCGACGTGGGAGTGGCCGATCATGCTCACGCGCGCCGCCTGGACGGCCATGCACTCCGCGGCCTGATCGGGCCAGAGGACGTATTCCCAGACCGGATCGCGCGGCGACGCGTGGTAGAGGGCGACCTCCCGGCTCTCGTCGGCCGGCTCGAGGCCACGGAGGAAGTCGAGGGTGCCGGGATCCGCGGTCTTCTGCGTCCAGCGCACGGCCGCGGCCGCCGCGGGCGAGAAGGAGGAGATGTCGAGCTCACCGAGCACCGCGAGGTCGTGGTTGCCGACCAGACACAGCTCGCAGCGCTCGGCCACGAGGCTGGTGCACTCATCGGGCTGGGCGCCGTAGCCGACGACGTCGCCCAGGCACCAGAGCTCGCTGACGCCGGCCCGCTCGACGTCGGCGAGGACGGCTTCGAGCGCAGGCAGGTTCGCGTGGATGTCGCTCAGGACGGCCAGTCGCATGAGGAGACGAGCGGACTATCGTAGGACGGCCATGGCCGATCCGCTTGCGACCCTCCGCGGAACCATCCGCACAGCCGCCGATTCGCTCCGTGACGGGGCGGCAGATTCGATCGCCCCGACCCTCGAGCGGCCGCCGAAGCGCGACCTCGGGGACTACTCCACGAACGCCGCGATGCTGCTGGCTCCTGCCCTTGGCGAGCAGCCGCGGCAGATCGCCGAGCGGCTGGGCGAGGACCTGGGAGCTCGGCTCGGCGACACCGTGGAGCGCGTCGAGGTCGCCGGCCCGGGATTCGTCAACCTCTTCCTCACCGACCGCTGGTATCGGGAGAGCGTCGCCTCCCTGCTGGACGCCGGCGGTGAATTCGGGCGGGGGGCGCCGGACCGGCCGGAGCGGGTGCTGATCGAGTTCGTGTCCGCGAACCCCACCGGGCCCCTCCACGCGGCGAGCGGGCGGCACGCGGCGTACGGCGACGCGCTCGCCCGGATCCTCGCCTTCGGCGGGCACCAGGTCGAGCGCGAGTACTACCTGAACGACATGGGCCGCCAGGTGCGGCGGTTCGGGGAGTCGATCGCCGCTCGGATGCGCGGTGAGGAGCCGCCCGAGGACGGATACCGCGGCGACTACGTCATCGACCTGGCCGGCGAGCTGCGCCGGATCCGGGGCCGACCCGGACGACGTCGAGGGCCTGGCGCGCCTGGGGATCGAGGCGATGCGCGAGCGGATCGACGCGACCCTGGACCGCTTCGGCGTCCGCTTCGACACCTGGTCGTCGGAGCGCTCGGTGTACGAGCGCGGGGAGCTCGAGGAGACCATCGAGACCCTGCGGAAGAGCGGCCACGTGTACGAGAGCGAGGGTGCGCTCTGGCTGCGGACCACGGACTTCGGGGACGACAAGGACCGCGTGCTGGTGCGGTCGGACGGCGAGCCCACCTACTTCGCTCCGGACATCGCCTACCACTACGACAAGCTCAAGCGCGGCGCCGAGCGCCTCATCGACGTCCTCGGCGCCGACCACCACGGATACGTCCCCAGGATGCGGGCGGCGCTCGCGGCACTGGGCGAGAACCCGGACAACTTCGAGGTCCAGATGATCCAGATGGTCCACCTGGAGCTCGGCGGCGAGCGGACCCAGATGTCGAAGCGGCAGGGCACGTTCGTCACCCTCGACGAGCTCCTCGACGACATCGGCACCGACGCAACCCGCTTCTTCATGCTTCAGCGGAGCCACGAGACCACGGTCGACCTCGACCTCGAGCTGGCGAGGAGCCAGTCGCAGGACAACCCCGTCTACTACGTCCAGTACGCCCACGCGCGGATCGCGAGCATCCTGCGGAAGGCGCGTGCCGAGGGCGCGGCTCCGGGCGGGGAGGGAGACGGCGTTGACGAGGAGGCCGTCGCTGCCGCTGCGGCCGACGCGCTCGGGGCGGCCGCGGAGCCAAGCGAGCGAGCACTGGTGCAACGGCTCCTCGAGCTTCCCAACGAGGTGCGCACCGCCGGCGAGCGCCGGGCGGCGCACCGCCTGGCCGCGTACGCGACGGCGACGGCGGCGGACTTCCACGCCTTCTACCGCGACTGCCAGGTGGTAGGCGCGCCCGACGGTCTCCAGGCGGCGCGCCTGGGTCTGGCGGTCGCCGCGAAGCGGGTCATAGCGAGGACGCTGGACCTGCTGGGGGTCAGCGCCCCGGACCGGATGTGAGAGGTCGCCGGCGCCCGGGAGCTACAGCCCGCGCCGGTTGACGACCACGGGGACGGTCCGCAGCATGAGCTTGAGGTCGCTCCAGACCGACCAGTTGGCGATGTAGAGGTAGTCGAGCTTGACCATCTCCTCGAGCGGGATGCGCGAGGAGCCCAGAACCTGCCAGTAGCCGGTGATTCCCGGCGGGACCTCGAGGCGGTCCCTGCACCAGCCGCGGATGGCGTTGTCCTCGTCGAGCGGCAGCGGGCGCGGGCCCACCAGGCTCATGTCGCCCCGGAGGACGTTGATCAGCTGCGGGACCTCGTCGAGGTGCACGCGTCGCAGGACGCGCCCCACCCGGGTGATCCGGGGTCGTTGGCGATCTTGAAGATGCCCTCGGCCTCATTCAGGTGGCGAAGCTCGTCCTTCAGCTCGTCGGCGCCGTCGATCATGCTGCGGAACTTGAGCATCTCGAATGGCTCTCCTCGCGTGCCCGCCCGCACCTGCCGGAAGAGCACCGGCCCGCGAGAGTCGAGCTTGATCGCCGCCGCTACCACCGCGAGCACCGGGGCCAGCACGATCAGGGCCGTCGATACCTCAGGGTGCCCATCACGGCGCCGGCCGTGGCTCCGTACGGGTGCACGGCAAGGGCGTCGGCAACCGTGCCGAGCGCCGGCTCCGAGTGGATGGCGCGTGAAAGGAACGTGCCGACGCTCATCTTGGCCGGAGGCCCGGCCTCGTCCGTGGTGAATGAGGCGAGGCCGCCGACGAGCACGATCGCGCGGGGATCAACCGCGTGGACCGCGGTTCGTGCGGCCAAGTAGAGGCGCGCGTAGGTGGCCGGGTCGGGGCGCGGGCACCAGAGCCGCCCGAAGTTGGGCTCGTTCCACACCTCGTAGTCCGTGATCGGCTCGTACGGGAGCCCGGGATGGTCGCTCCAGAACGACCCGCCGCGCCCATAGCGCCGCGCCAGCGCGTCCATCAGCGCCGCGTAGTCCGCGGTTCCCCGCGGTGGCGAGTTGCTGCCGCACTCGCCCCTGGCGGCCGGGTCCGCCGCCCAGCCTGGGATCGGGCCGCCCTTGACGGTGACAAGCCACCGCAGGTCGTGGCGAGCGAGCGTCGCGACCCACCCGTCGACGCCGGAGAAGTCGAACGAATGCCGGGCCCCGTGGGGCAGGTTCGGTTCCAGGGCCGCCCAGTCGAACGCCGAACGGACGAAGCCCACGCCGAGCTCGGCGATCTGGGCCGCCTGATGGTCGGCGTAGTCGAGCTTTCCCGCCTGCGCGGCCTGCTCGACGATCTGGGCGTTCATCCCGAAGAAGTCGCGGGAGACGGGCGGCCCGACCTCGACGGTGGTCTCGCTGCCGCCGCACCCGGCCAAGCCGGCGGCCAGCGCCACCAGGCCGACGGCGGCTGACAGGCAGCGCCGCGTCACAGCTCGTAGACGATGAGCTCCCCGATCCGCTCACCCGCGACGGTGACGATGCGCTGGAGCCAGTGGGTGCCGCTGCGCCGCGAGCCGACGTTGAAGATCATCCGGCCCGACAAGGGGCTGTCGGCGCGGCTCATCGCGGTCACGATAGCCACCGGCCGGGGTACCGGGCGACGCTTGGCGGGCCTCCCAGGCGGCTCGTCTCCGCGTTAGAACGCGGCGACCTCTGGATCTTCGCGACCATCCCGCTCTGGGGGCTGGTGGCGCTCGGCAGCTACAGCCTCGGCTTCCTGGTGGGAGCGGCCGCCTTCCTGATCGTCGGCGCCTGCGTGCTCCCGGTAAGGGCGGGGCCGGTCACCAACGCGCTGCGATGGCGATCGGAAGCTATGCCGCGATCGAGTCGCCCTTCCTGCGGCTGCGCCGCCAGTGGGCCCGCTCGTCGGCCAAGCAGGAGCCCCCGCCCGAGCCGGCACGCGTCACCGCGTAGCGACACGCCGATACCACTGTTAGATTCAGGCGCCCCTCAAGCGGATAGGAGGATTCACATTGACCAAGGCTGAATTCGTCGATCGGATCTCGGGGCAGTTCGAGACCAAGAAGGCGGCCAGTGATGCGGTCGAGACCATGCTGAACGGGATCACCGACGTGCTCGCGGGCGGTGGTGAGATCAACTTCACCGGCTTCGGGAAGTTCAGCGTCGCTGAGCGCGGCCCACGGCAGGGCGTCAACCCTCGCACGGGTGAGCGCATCACCATCGCCGGCGGCCGGGTGCCCAAGTTCTCCGCCGGCGCCGGGTTGAAGTCGAAGGTCAAGGGCTGAGAACACCGTTCGCCGACCGGCTCGCCGCCCTCGTTGAGGAGCGGCGCAGCCAGGTGTGCCTGGGCCTGGATCCCGATCCAGGCCCGGCCACGGCGGTCACGGAGCGCTGCCTGGGGCTGATCGAGTCAGCCGGCGCCTCGTGCGTCGCCGTCAAGCCGCAACTCGCCTGTTTCGAGCGCCTCGGCCCACCCGGGTGGGAGGCGCTCGCGCAGACCGTCGCGGCGGCGCAGCGCGCCGGCCTGCTGGTGATCGCCGACGGCAAGCGCGGCGACGTGCCGCACACGGCCTCCGTCTACGCGGACAACCTCGTCGGCACCGGGGGTGCGGCCGGGCTCCGAGCCGACGCGGCCACCGTCAATCCCCTGATGGGCGGCGACGCGCTCGATGCGTTCCTCGACGTCGCGGAGCCCGCGGGCGCGGGTCTCTTCGTGCTCGTGCGGACATCGAACCCGGGCGCCGCGGACCTGCTCGACCTCGACGTGGGCGGCACCCCGCTGTTCGAGCGCATCGCAGCGCTCGTGGCGGCGCGTGAGGAGAGGCTCGCCGGCGAGGGCGGCCTCTCGGGCATGGGCGCCGTGGCGGGCGCAACGGAGCCGCGGCACCTCGCCCGGCTCAGGGAGCTGATGCCGCGCGCGATCTTCCTGATCCCGGGAGTGGGCGCCCAGGGCGGGCAAGCGTCCGATCTCGGCCCGGCGCTCGGGCCGCATCCCGCGTCGATCCTGGTCGCGGCATCCCGCTCGATCGCCGGAGCACAAAACCCGGGGCAGGCGGCGGAGGAGCTTCGCGCCGAGCTCTGGGGACTGAATTAGGTGGGTTCCTGGGGGTGGGTGCCCACTTGCCGCTTGACCCGGGCGGCCCATCGGCGCCCCATTGCCGACTAGGATCACCGTTCTGTGGCCAGGATCCTCGCGGTGTTGGCGCTCGTAGGTGCGGCGATCGTGGTGGTCGTCTTGATCTCGTCTTCTCTCGGCGGCGGTTCCGGCGAGAAAGCGTCGACGCACCAGCACGCCCACGCCCAGAAGACGAAGAATCAGCCGAAGTACTACGTCGTGCAGCCCGGCGACACGTTCGCCGGTATCGCCTCGAAGGAGGGGTTCTCGGTGACGGCGCTCGAGAAGCTGAACCCCAACCTCGATACCCAGCTCCTCCCGGAGAAGGGCTGCATCAACCTGGTCCCGGAGGGGTGCAAGGTCCTGGCGAACGGCGGGTGAGCCAGGCGGCACAGCGGCCGTGGGGCATCGTCTGCCTCGGGCTTGCGGTGCTCGCCCTGTGGCCCGCTCGAGCCGCCGCGTCGCAGCCGCAGCCGCCGGACATCCCGGCGAAGGCGTGGCTCCTGATCGACGCGGACGACCACACGCGCCTGGCCGCCCGCGACCCGGACACCTCCCGGGCGATGGCCAGCACGACGAAGCTCATGACGGCCTACCTGTCCCTTCGCGAGCTGCCGCTCAAGAAGATGCTGACGGCGCCCGCGTACCACCCGATCCCCGGTGAGTCGCTGCTCGGCCTGGAGCCGGGCGAGCGCATGACCGCGCGGGATCTCCTCTACGGGCTCCTGCTCCCGAGCGGCAACGACGCGGCGGTGACGCTGGCCGACGGCGTGGCGGGCTCAACCGAGGCGTTCGTCGGGCAGATGAACAAGGCGGCGCGGCGCCTGGGACTGGACGAGACGAGCTACGCGAACCCGATCGGGCTCGACGCCCCGGGCAACTACTCGAGCCCCCGTGACCTCGCGAATCTCGCGCTCACCCTGCGCCGCAACGCGTTGTTCCGGCGGATCGTGAACACGCCTCAGGATCACGCTCCATTCTGGCGAGCACCCGCGCACGATCGAGAACCACAACGACCTCGTGATCACACATCCGTGGGTCAACGGGGTCAAGACGGGCTACACGCGGGACGCCGGCAACGTGCTCGTGGCGTCGGGGACGCAGAAGGGCGTGACCCTGCTCTCGGTCGTGATGGGCGCTCCAAGCATCCCCGTCCGCGACAGCGACACGCTGAGACTCCTCGACTACGGGTTCTCGCTCTACAGCACGAGGCAGGCCGTGCGGCCGGGCGAGCAGCTCGCATCCGCCCGCGTCCCGAACGCCGACGCGACCGTTCCGCTGGAGGCGCGGGGCGGGCTGAGCGCGACCGTTCGCCGCGGCCAGAGCATCGACGTGACCCTGCACGCACCGAAATCGATCGAGGCGCCGATCCATCGCGGGCAAAAGGTGGGAGTCGCCAAGGCGACGCTGGCCGGGGAGCCCGTCGGCCGCGTGCCCATGGTGGCGGGGCGGGGGGTGAAGCCCACGCCCGCGAGCTCGCCGGTCGCGGACGTCGACGACGCGCTCCCCGGTCCTCGCGTCGTCGTCTGGATCATTTGCGTCGGCCTGGTGGCGATCGTGATACTGATTGGCACGTCGCTGGCGAGACGCCCGGGGTGAGGCTTCCGCCGGTGCTCTAAGGTCGTCTCGAACGTCCAGTGGGGGCGAGGACCCGGAGGCATCCGCAGTGATCCTGACGGTTACGTTGAATGCGGCAATCGATCGAACGGTTGCCGTGCCGAACTTCCGCCTCGGCCGCCGGCACCGGGCGGTCGAGTCGCGCACCGTCGCCGGCGGCAAGGGCGTGAACGTCGCGCGCGCTCTCAAGCTCCTGGGGCGGCCCGTGATCGCGACAGGGCTCGCGGGCGGGCCAACCGGAGCGCGGATCCTCGAGCTCCTCACCGAGGAGTCCATCCTCAACGACTTCACGACTATCGCCGGCGAGTCGCGGACCAACCTCGCGATCATCGACCCGACGTCAAGCGAGCAGACCGAGATCAACGAGCGCGGGCCCTGACGTGGATCCCGACGAGGTCGACGACTTCATCGAGAAGCTCGTCTACCTCGCGAAGGGCGCCAGCCTCTGCGTCATCGCCGGAACCCTGCCGCCCGGCGTCGACCCGGCCCTCTACGCGCGGATGGTCGGCGAGCTCCGCCGTGAGGGCGTTCAGGCGCTGCTCGATACGGAGGGGGAGCCGATGCGCCTGGGCCTTCGCGCCGAGCCCGCCATCGTCGCGCCGAACATCGAGGAGGCGGAGGGGGCGGTCGGCCACGAGTTCAACGACGCGGACGACCTCGCCCTCGGGCTGACCAGCCTCCTGGAGATGGGCGCCCGCGAGGCGATCATCACCCGCCCCGAGGGCTGCGTCGCGATCCTCTCCGAGGACGGCTCCCCACACCGCTACGAGGCGGAGATCGAGCCCCTCGACCCGGTCTCGGGCGTCGGGTCAGGCGACTGCTTCCTCGCCGGCTACGCCGCGGCGCGCTACGAGGGCGCCTCCGCCCGGGAGTCCCTGGCCTACGGCGTCGCCTGCGGCGCGGAGTCGACGCAGCACTTCGGCGCGGGCGCGGTGAACGCCCGCGAGGCCGAGCGCCTCCTGCCACGGGTCGAGGTGCGCGAGGTGGACGTCCCCGCCGGCGTGGGGTAGTGGGCCGAGGTTCCGCGTCAGGGCCCGAGCTGTTCGAAGGACAAGGCACGTGGGGGTGAGCGTCCATGGCCTCGGAAGCGTCAAGCGATCGAGTGAGCGATTGAGCCGCATATAGCGGTCCAATCACTCACTCGGCGCCGGAGATTCGGTGGCGCTTCCCTACTTGCCCCTCAACCGCACCGGAGCGCTACTCGGCCGAGGCGCTCACGGCCCGACGTAGTTGACGTGCCACCACTCGCTCGGAGGCTTCGGTCTTCGCCCAGCCGTACGTCGCGCCGATCTGGTCGATCACGGTGCGCATCGATGGGTCGGCCAGGTCGACCGCGCCGCCGTATTCGTGCTCTGAGGTCCCGGGCACGGCGGCCAGAGGGCCGGCTCCCGAGACGTACTGGTCGTAGAGGTAGAGCTGCTGCCCATATGAGCGGTAGGCCGAGTACGGCCCTGCCGGGTACAGGTCGATCCCGTAGGTGCTGAGCGAGGCCTGGCGCATCGCGTTCCAGTTGTAGGCGGCGTTGGATGCCAGGTAGGCCTCGCCGCCAGGGCAGGAGGGGCAGTAGATCGGCGACGTCCAGGAGGGATGCGACTCCGGGGGCGGCGCGCTCGGGCTGCTCGACGAGGTGGAGGTAGAGGTGGAGGTGCTGGTCGCGCTCGGCGTCGGGATCGTGATCTGCTCGCCACTGATCAGCTGGGCATCCGACGAGAGGCCGTTGTCGGCCGCGAGGGTCTCGGGCGAGATCCCGTTCGCGGCGGCGACCGAGGAGAGGCTCTCCCCGGGCTGGACCGTATGCGACGTCCCCGTGCTGGACGAGGTCGTCGTCGTGGCGGAGCCGGCGGTCGCGGTCCCGCTGCTTGCGACGGCGCCGGCGGCGTCGGATTCGCTCGGGATCTGGATCGTCTCGCCGGTGTACACCTGGGTGTCGGCCGAAAGGCCGTTGTAGGCGGCCAGCGAGTCGGTCGTGAAGTTGTTCGCGGCGGCGATCGACCAGAGCGTTTCGCCCGGGAGCACCGTGTGCGGGACGGCTGCGTTCGCCGTCGCCGCGAGGACGGCCAGCGCGACGCTCGCCCCACATACGGCCTTGCCGAATACGGACACCTGCCGACCTCCTGACGGGCTGCCATCCCGGCGGATTTCGGGCCCGTCCCTGCGCCCCTGACGGGTTCCGGTTTTGGGCCCGCGACCGCGTTCCTCCCCCTGAAGGCGGGCCTGCACCCACTGCTAACATCGCCGAGGCCTTGGAAATGCCGGGCCGAGACTCGCAATACGCGCACTTTTTGCCTCGTTTGACGAGGCTTTTTTCGTCCGCGACCGTGCCTAGCCTGGCTCTTTACGGCAATCAGCAAACGGCACCAGCCACTTTCGGGGCTAAACCCCCTCATTCACAAACACTGGGGAGCTAGGAATGGAAGTCGAGATCGGACGCGGAAAGAAGGGCAGGCGGGCCTACGGGTTCGACGACATCGCGATCGTGCCGTCGCGGAGGACGCGCGATCCCGAGGACATCGACATCACCTGGACCCTCGGCCCGTACCGCTTCGAGCTTCCGCTCCTGGCATCGGCCATGGACGGCGTGGTCAGCCCGCGGAGCGCCGCCGCGATCGGGCGGCTCGGCGGGCTCGCGGTGCTCAACCTCGAGGGCATCTGGTCCCGCTACGAGGACGCCGAGGAGCAGTTGGAGCGCATCGCCGCGGCGGACCCCACGGTCGCGACGCACATGATGCAGGAGATCTACAGCGAGCCTGTGAAGCCGGAGCTCATCGCCCGCCGGGTCGAGGAGATAAAGGCGGAGGGCGTCGTGGCCGCGGGCTCATTCACTCCGCAGCGCGTAAGGGAGCACTACGAGCTCGCGCTCGAGGCCGGCCTCGACATCCTTGTGATCCAGGGCACGGTGATCTCGGCCGAGCACGTCTCGTCGAGGTCCGAGCCGCTGAACCTGAAGGAGTTCACCGCCGAGGTGCCGGTGCCGTGCATCGTGGGCGGCTGCGCCTCGTACTCGACCGGCCTCCACCTCATGCGGACGGGCGCGGTCGGTGTGCTCGTCGGCGTCGGCCCCGGCGCCGCGTGCACCACGCGCGGTGTCCTCGGCATCGGCGTCCCGCAGGCCACCGCGATCGCCGATGTCGCCGCGGCGCGCTCCCAGCACATGCTCGAGACCGGCGAGTACTGCAACGTGATCGCCGACGGCGGCATGCGCACCGGAGGCGACCTGTCCAAGGCGATCGCCTGCGGCGCCGACGCGGTCATGATCGGCTCGCCGCTCGCCCGCGCCAAGGAGGCCCCGGGCCGTGGCTTCCACTGGGGCATGGCGACCTTCCATCCGTCGCTGCCACGGGGCGCGCGGGTCGCCACCGTCCAGGACGGCACGCTCGAGGAGATCCTGCTCGGGCCGGCGCAGGAGAACGACGGCACGTTCAACCTCGTGGGCGCGCTCAAGACCTCGATGGCGACCTGCGGGTACGAGGACATCCGCGACTTCCAGCGGGCCGAGGTGATGGTCGCCCCGGCGCTCCAGACCGAGGGCAAGAAGCTCCAGCGCGAGCAGTCCGTCGGCATGGGGTCCAACGGGCGGGCCGCGGTGGCGGCCGGGGTAGCCGTAAGCGATGACTGATCCGGCCGCGGTCCCGGCGACGCCGACCGCGGCCAGGGGCCTGACAGGCACCGACACGGTCTCCGACGAGGCCATCGAGCTCCGCCCGCCCGAGACCGCCCGCGAGGAGGTGCTGGTCCTCGACTTCGGCGGCCAGTACTCGCAGCTCATCGCGCGCCGGATCCGCGAGTGCGGCGTGTTCGCCGAGCTCCTGCCGCACACCACCGACTCCGACCACATCCGCGAACGCCGCCCGGCGGCGCTGGTGCTCTCCGGCGGGCCGGCCTCCGTTTACTCGGACGGTGCCCCGGAGCTACGCGGCGAGCTGCTGGAGCTCGGCATCCCGGTGCTCGGCATCTGTTACGGCATGCAGGCGATGGTCCGGGTGCTCGGCGGCCGTGTGGAGGGCGCCGAGGCCGGGGAGTTCGGGCGCACACCCCTCGAGCTGGTGGACGGCGGGGGCCGGCTGCTGGCCGGCCTGCCGAATGAGCAGCAGTGCTGGATGAGCCACCGGGACTGCGTCTTCGAGCCGCCTCCCGGCTTCACGGCGCTCGCCTCCAGTCCCGGATCCCCAGTCGCGGCCTGCGAGAGCACGGAGCGCGGCCTATACGGGATCCAGTTCCACCCGGAGGTCGTCCACACGCCGTACGGCACCGAGATCCTCGAGCGCTTCCTGCGGGAGGTCGCCGGTCTGACCGAAAGGTGGTCGCCGGCATCCGTCATCACCGAGCAGATCGAGCGGGTCAAGGCTCAGGTGGGCGACGGGGGAGTCATCTGCGGCCTTTCCGGCGGCGTGGACTCCGCGGTCGCGGCGGCGCTGGTGCACCGGGCCGTCGGCGACCAGCTCACCTGCGTGCTCGTCGACCACGGCCTGTTGCGGAAGAACGAGGCCGAGCAGGTGGTCGAGACCTTCCGCGACCGCGGGATGAAGCTGATCCACGTCGACGCCACCGATCGCTTCCTGGCGCGCCTCGCGGGCGCGACAGAGCCCGAGGAGAAGCGCAAGATCATCGGCGAGGAGTTCATCCGGGTCTTCGAGGAGGAGGCGGAGAAGCTCCCGGACGTGCGCTTCCTCGTCCAGGGGACGCTCTACTCCGACGTCATCGAGTCGGGTGGCGACGGGCGGTCGGGCGCCGAGGTGATCAAGTCGCACCACAACGTCGGCGGCCTGCCCGAGGACCTGGGGCTCGACCTCGTCGAGCCGCTGCGGATGCTGTTCAAGGACGAGGTCCGCGCGGTCGGCACCGAGCTCGGCCTGCCGGAGCGCATCGTCTGGCGCCAGCCGTTTCCGGGCCCGGGCCTCGGGATTCGGATCGTGGGCGGCGAGATCACCCGTGAGCGGCTGGAGATCCTGCGCGACGCCGACGCGATCCTCCAGGAGGAGGTCCGCGCCGCCGGGCTGTACCGCGAGCTGTGGCAGTCATTCTGCGTGCTGCCCGTCGTCCGGTCCGTGGGCGTCCAGGGCGACGGCCGGAGCTACGCGTATCCGATCGTCATCCGAGCGGTCACCTCGGACGACGCGATGACGGCCGATTGGGCACGGCTCCCCTACGACCTCCTGGAGCGCGTCTCCAACCGGATCATCAACGAGGTCTCGGGCGTCAACCGCGTCGCGCTCGACGTCTCCTCGAAGCCGCCCGCCACGATCGAGTGGGAGTAAGCCGCGCGGGCGGCGCGGGGTCGCCCCTAGGCGTTCGCGGTAGCGCTGGCGCGGTCGCACGGCGGCACCGAGGGCAACACCCCGACCGAGACTGCAGTTTGTCCCTCCACGGGACACAAACTGCAATCTCGGCGGCCGAAACCGGACTTTGTCGGGCTATGGCCGACTGACTCCAGGCTCGACGCCTAGGTCGGCGTGGCCGCTGCCCTACCCAGCCTCGAGCCGCTCGTTGGGCGAGTCCGCTTGGACTAGCTCCAGCCGTCCCACTGCTTCAGGATCGGGAGCGGGTCGACCGGGCTGCCGTGCTCCCAGCCGTGGGGCCAGACCTCGAAGTGGAGCTGGCAGCCGACGGTGCGCGCATTGCCGGTCTTGCCGATCTGACCGACCGTCTGGCCGGTCCGCACGCGGTCGCCCTGGTGGACGTTCGCCGGCTGCTCGAAGTGGGCGTAGCGGTAGTCGGTGCTCGACCCCTTGGCGTCGATGACGATCCAGTTGCCGTAGAGGACGGGGTCTGAGCCGCGCGCCTGAACGCGACCGCCGACGGCGGCGACGACTCGCGTTCCGCATGCTGCGAAGACGTCCTGGCCCTGGTGCACGCGGCCGCCGCTGCGAGGAGCGCCGAATCGCTGCTCGGCGCCGCCGTAGCTGTGCGGCCCGCGAATGGGGAACTCGCCGCTCAGGACCTGGACCCGGCCGGCCGGGCGCGGCTTTCGGCCCGGTGCCTTGAGCTCGAACCGGTAGTGCCCGGGCCGTGCGACGCGGTGCTTCGAGAGCAGCCCGTTCCACCGCAGCTTGTGCTTCTTGTAGGCGAGAGAGTCCTCGTCGGTCCATGTGTGGACCGTCTGCCCGCCCCGGACGAGCTTGACCGTGACGTTCACGGGGGCGTACGCGCGGAACCGGTACGCGAGCTTGAAGTCGCTGCCGCCGTCGAAGAAGGCCGTGTGCGGACTCAGGTCCGTGTCGAGCACCTTGAAGCTCCCGCGCTCGGGGAGCCTCCCCGGCGGGACGATGCGCAGGCGCTCCCGCATGGTCGAGCGATCGCCGCCCCGGTCGATCAGGCGCGGGGGCCCGGTGGTCGCCCCGCGGGGGACCTTGACCAGGACCCGGTGGCCCCCGGAGGAGGCCGGCTCCGAGGCGACCCTGTGCCTGCGGCCTCGAAAGCTGACCTCGGTGACGTGCTTCAGCCCGCTTCCGGTGATGCGCACGAGGGAGTGCGCCGCCGCCGCCTGCTTGCCCGCACACCCGTCGATGCAGCGCAGGTCCATCGCGTTCGGTCCGGAGCCGGCGAGAGCAGCTGCCGAGGCGAGGACGCCGGCGCCCACCGTCAACACGGCCACCGCACCCGCCAGGCGAAGCCGGTGAACGTTCGCGTGCTGGCTGCCGGAGCCGCGGCGCGGAGCGCCGATCAGCTCCAGGAGTCCCACTTCTTGAGGTGCCTCGTGACCGCCTTCATGTAGTGCCCGCCCTCGTACCAACCGGGGGCGGACCACTCCTCGAAGTGAAGGTGGCAGGCCGTCGCGTCACCGGTCTCGCCGACAACGCCGATCTTCTCACCCGTCTTCACCTTGTCGCCCTGCTTCAGCGGCGAGGGCTTCTTCAGGTGCATGTAGACGTAGTCGTGGCCGGTGCCCTTGCCGTCGATGACGATGTAGTTGCCCGCGGCGGATTGGCTGCCCTGGTACTGCACGTGCCCTCCGCGCGCCGCCTGCAGCGGCGTTCCGCACGGCGCCAGCACGTCCTGCCCCTCGTGCAGGTGGCCGGCCCGCGGCGCCCCGACCCCGTCGCCGTAGGTGTGCGCGCCGCGCACGGGGAACTTGTAGGGACGGAACTGGAAGCCGGCGGTTTCCGCGGAGGTGAGCTTGCCGCTGACCGGGCCGACCCGGAACTTGTAGTCGCCGCTCGAGGCCGAGCGCTTGGACCCGTCGACCTTGCCGTTCCAGCCCACGGAGTGCTCGACGTTGGGCTCCTGGGCGGCCTTCGTGATCGAGTCGACCACCTCGTCGGTCTGGCGGTCGATGACGTCGATGCGCACGTCCACGGCCTCCGTGTTGGTGAACAGGTAGTGCACCTTCGGCTTCTTGTCGCCGTCGTAGTAGGCGGTGCGGGGCTTGGCCGAGATGTCCTTGAGCTTGAACGCGCCCGCGTCCGGGATGTCGCCGGGCGCGACGATCTTGATCGACGTGGGGGAGGTCGCCTTGTTCTCGTACGGGTCCGTGACCTTCGGCTTCCCGCTCGTGGCGCCGGAGGGGACGTCGGCGGTGACGCTGTGACTGCCGACGGAGGAGGGCTTGACCTTCAGCTTGCCCCCGTCCTTCGCCTTGAAGAGCACCTTGTTCACGCCGCTCAGGTGCTTGCCGGTGAGCTGCACCTTCGAGTCGGTCGTGGCCTCGTGCATGCCGCCGCAGGTCTCGATGCACACCGCGTCGCTCAGCTCCGGGGGCTGACCGGGGCTGATGCCGCCGCCGTCGGCCGAGGCGATGCCGGCGCCGATCGAGAGGCACGCGAGGGCAATCGCGGCGGGGACAGCGGCCGCTGATCCGGTTCGTCGCCGTCTCGGCGTGCTGGTACGGGCCCTCAAATCGCTCTCCTTGTCGGGCCTACGGGGTTAGCTGACGGGCTCGCGCCGAAGAGCGGCGCTACGAACGCGTGTGTTCGATTCGCCCCCGGGACGGTGTTCGACACCGCCCCTCCGGTTCCCCCGCTCCGAGGCGGCATGGCCGCGCCGGATTCGGCAGGTCATTTGGGCGGCCGCAGTATAGCCTCGGGCACGGTCGTCGGCGAGGGTTCGGAGCCTCGCTCGGAGCGCCCCCACTATCATCTCGCGGGCCGCGCCCGTACGCCTGGGGGCGGCTTTTCACGGTCGCCGGGGGCCGAGCCTCGAATCGCGATGAAGACCTACGTAGCCACACCCGCCAATCGCCAGCGTGACTGGTACGTCGTCGACGCCCAGGGACAGACCCTTGGCCGCCTCGCCACGCAGATCGCCGACGCCCTCCGCGGGAAGCGCAAGCCCGAGTACACGCCCCACTGCGACACCGGCGACTTCGTGGTGGTCGTCAACGCCGAGAAGATCCGGGTCACCGGCAACAAGATCAACGACAAGCTCTACTACCGCCACAGCGGCTACCCGGGCGGGCTGCGGTCGCGCACTCTGGGCGAGATGCTCGAGCGCCGGCCCGAGGAGGTCATCCGCAAGGCGGTCAAGGGGATGCTCCCCAGGAACCGCCTGGGCCGCCAGCAGCTGACCAAGCTGAAGGTCTACGCCGGCCCGGAGCACCCACACGAGGCGCAAAAGCCCAAGCAGATGGAGGTCCAGTCTTAGTGACTGACGAAGAGCGCCAGGACGAAGAGCAGCCGCAGGAGGAACAGCCAGACGCCGAGGCCGAGCAGCCCGCCGCCGAGGCCGAGCAGCCCGCCGCCGAGCAGCCCGACGAGAACCCCGAGGCCCCCGGACGCGAAGCGGAGGAGGCGTCGGGCAGTGATTCCGAGCAGCCAGCCGCGCCCGAGGAGCCCCAGGCGGAGGCCGACGAAGCCCCGGCCGAGGAGGCTCCTCAGGCCGAGCAGCCCGCCGAGACTCCCGACGCCCCCGGACGCGAAGCGGAGGAGGCGGCGGGCAGTGATTCCGAGGCCAAGGAGTCGGCCAAGGCGAAGGACGTCCCACCGGGCGCGGAGCTCGAGCCGATCAAGATCGAGCCCCAGCGCGAGCTGAGCGCCGAGGAGCGCGCCCGCCTCGAGGCCGAGGAGGAGGAGCGCGCCCGCCTCGAGGCCGCGGCGACCGACGACACCGGCGAGGAGCCGGGCCCCACTCGGGAGGCGGTGGTCGACCTGGACGCCAATGCCCGCATCCAGGCGACCGGCAAGCGCAAGACCTCGATCGCGCGTGTCGTCCTGCGCGCCGGGAGCGGCGAGTTCCAGATCAACAAGCGCACGCTCGAGGACTACTTCCCTCGTCACCAGCACCAGACCTTCGTCCGCCAGCCGCTGCTGACGTCCGGCTACGAGGGCAAGGTCGACGTGCGGGTCCGCGTCCACGGCGGCGGGATCGCCGGCCAGGCCGGAGCCGTTCGCCACGGCATCGCAAGGGCGCTCACCGAGATCGACCCCGAGCTGCGAGGCGAGCTCAAGCGCCGCGGCCTGCTCACGCGTGACGCCCGCGCGAAGGAGCGCCGCAAGGCCGGATTGAAGAAGGCTCGAAAGCGCCCGCAGTTCTCGAAGCGCTGAGGCGGCCGCGCACAGGCCCACCGCCGGGCCTCAGAATGGCGGGCGTATGAACTCGACCAAGCTCTTCGGCACCGATGGCGTCCGCGGCATCGCGGGGACGGAGCTGACCGCGGAGCTCGCGCTGTCCATCGGGAGGGCTGCGGCCATGCACGCGAGCGCCGATCGGCCCCAGGTGCTCGTCGTCCGCGACACTCGCGAGTCGGGCCCGATGCTCGAGTCCGCGCTGGCGGCCGGCGTGGCCGAGGGGGGAGGGGAGGCGCTGCTCGGCGGCGTCCTACCCACTCCGGCGGCATCGGTGCTCGTGCGGCGGCTGGGGTTGGACGTCGGCGCCGTGGTGTCGGCCTCGCACAACCCGTGGCAGCACAACGGCATCAAGTTCTTCGGCGCCGACGGTTGCAAGCTCGACGACGAGCTCGAGGCGCGGATCGAGGCGCACGTCGCGGAGAGCGGGGCCGCGAGCCCGAGCGTGGGGCGCGTTCGGAGCCTCGAGGGCTCGCTCGACGACTACGTGCGCGAGCTGATGGGCAAGTTCCGCGTCGACCTCTCGGGCCGGCGGGTGCTCCTCGACTGCGCGCACGGAGCGACCTACCGGGCGGCGCCGCTCGTCTTCGAGCGCCTCGGCGCCGCCGTGGAGACGATCGGCGACGAGCCCGACGGCCGCAACATCAACGAGGGCTTCGGCTCCACCCATCCGGAGGCGCTGGCGGCGGCGATCTCCTCCTCCGAGGCGGAGATCGGGTTCGCCTTCGACGGCGACGGCGACCGGGTGATCGCGGTGGACGGCGACGGCACCGTCCACGACGGCGACGAGCTCATCGCGCTCTCGGCGACCCACCTGTCGGAGACCGGAGGGCTGGACGGAGGCGGGGTTGCCGTGACGGTGATGAGCAACTACGGCTTCCACGAGGGCATGAAGGACGCGGGCATCGAGGTCGCGACGACCCCGGTCGGCGACCGGAACGTCTCAATCGAGCTGGAGCAGCGGGGCTGGGTCCTGGGGGGTGAGCAGTCGGGCCACATCATCTGGACCGAGTACGGGCCCACCGGCGACGGGATCGCCGCCGCGCTGCTCGTGATGAGCGCCCTGGGCAGCGCGCCCCTCGCCGGGGCCATCCCGATGAGCAAGCTTCCGCAAGTGCTGGAGAACGTCCAGATCGCCGACCCCGGCGCGATCGACGGGGCGGCGACCGTCTGGGACGCGGTCGAGCGCGAGAGCTCCTCTCTGGAGGGTCGCGGCCGGGTCCTCGTCAGGCCGTCCGGCACCGAGCCACTCGTGCGCGTGATGGTCGAGGCTCCCACCGGCGAGGAGTGCCGGGAGGTCTGCGATCGCCTCGTCCAAACGATCACCGAAGAGCTGACCTAGCTCCGGCACGCTCTACCCTTACTCGCCTCCTATGTGCGGCATCGTCGGATATGTCGGGGGTCGTCCCTGTCGTGATTTGCTGGTCGCCGGGCTCGAAAAGCTCGAGTACCGGGGCTACGACTCTGCCGGGATCTCGCTGCTCAACGACGGCCATGTCGACACGGTCCGGGCCGTGGGCAACCTCTCGAATCTGCGCGCCGCGATCGGGCTCGATGCGGACCGTCCCGTGTCCAGCGAGGGCTCCGTCGCCGTCGCCACGCCTCCGGCGACCATCGGCCTGGGGCACACCCGCTGGGCCACTCATGGTCGCGTCACCGAGGAGAACGCCCACCCGCACGGTGACTGCACGGGTCACATCCACATCGTCCTCAACGGCATCGTCGAGAACCACACGGAGCTCCGCCGCGAGCTCTCCGACGCCGGCCACGCCTTCAGCTCCGAGACGGACGCCGAGATCGTCGCGCACATGATCGAGAAGCACTACGACGGCGACCTGACCGACGCGGTTCGGAACGCCTTCGCCGAGCTTCGCGGCCACTACGCATTCGTGGCCATGCACGCCGATCACCCGGACCTTCTCGTCGCCGCGCGACAGGAGTGCCCGCTGATCGTCGGGGTCGGCGAGGGGGAGACGTTCGTGGCCTCCGCTATCCCCGCGTTCCTGGCCGAGACCCGCGAGGTCCTCGGCATGAAGAACGGCGAGATCGTGACGGTCACGCCCGACGGCGCCCGGATCGTCGACGTGGACGGGACGCCGGTCGAGCGCGAGGTCGAGGAGGTCACCTGGGACGAGGAGGCCGCCGAGAAGGGCGGCTATTCGACCTTCATGCTCAAGGAGATCCACGAGCAGCCGGATGCAGTGGCCGAGACGATCACCGACCGCATCCCCGGAGCCGACGCGGTGGACCTGTCGGAGCTCGACATCTCGCAGGACTTCCTGAACGACCTGCGGCGCATCGTCATCGTCGCCTGCGGCACCAGCTACCACGCCGGCCTGGTCGGGCGCTATGCGATCGAGCAGTGGGCGCGCATCCCGGTGGAGATGGACATCGCCTCGGAGTACCGCTACCGCGACCCGGTCGTGGGGCCGAATGACCTGGTCATCGGCATCACGCAGTCCGGGGAGACGGCCGACACGCTGGCGGCCATGCGGCTCGCGCGGGAGCGCGGCGCGAAGGTGATGGCGCTCACCAACGTCATGGGGAGCCAGGCGACCCGCGACGCCGACACCGTGCTCTACACCCGCGCCGGCCTCGAGATGGGCGTTGCGGCGACGAAGACCTTCACCGCCCAGACGGCGGCGATGTACCTGCTCGGCATCTGGCTGGCGCAGTCGCGCGACGCCTGGCCGCAGGAGAAGATCGCTGAGGTGATCGCCGAGCTCAAGGGCATTCCGTCGAAGATCAGCACCACCATCGCCTCGGTCGACGACCGCGTGCGGGCGATCGCCCGGTCACATGCCGACCGGAAGTTCTTCCTGTACCTCGGGCGCAACATCGGGCTGCCGGTTTGTCTCGAGGGGGCGCTCAAGATGAAGGAGATCTCCTACATCCCCACCGACGCCTACGCCGCCGGCGAGATGAAGCACGGGCCCATCGCCCTGCTGGACGAGTCGACGCCGGTCGTCTGTGTGGCCACGAACAGCCCGATCCTCGACAAGGTGCTCTCGAACATCGCCGAGGTCAGGGCCCGGGGCGCGGACGTGATCGCGATCGCAACCGAGGGCAACACCGAGGTCGCCGAGGTCGCCGACCAGACCCTCTACGTGCCGGAGACGGATTGGGTCCTGCAGCCCATCCTCGCCGTCCTGCCGCTCCAGCTGCTCGCCTACTACGTGGCGAGGCTCAACGACCTGAACGTCGACCAGCCCCGCAACCTCGCGAAGACGGTGACGGTGGAGTGATTCGGAGGGCGGCGATCGCCCTCGCCGCGTGTGCGGCGTTGCTCGTCGCCGGGTGCGGCGGGGGAGCGGGCGGGGCAAACGACGACCTTGCGTCGCTGGCGCCGGCCGACGCGCCCCTGTACCTGGAGTCGGTGATCCGGCCGGAGGGCGGGCAGAAGGACGCGATCGAGTCGCTGACGTCCCGGGTCGGAGGCATTCAGGACCCCGGTGACGCGATCCTCAGCCGGCTGAATGCGGTCCTCGCCCAGACCGGGCCGGACGTCACCTACCAGAAGGACGTCGAGCCCTGGCTCGGCCAGCGAGCCGCGATCTTCTTCCAGTCCTTCCAGGGCAGCCCGCCGCCGTTCGCGGCCGTCGTCGAGACGACCGACTCCGGCGCAGCGCAGGCCTTTCTCGAGAAGGTGACCGCTCAGGACCAGGCGATCAAGCCGGCGACCTACAACGGAGTGAAGTACTTCACGGTCCCAGGCGAGACGACGAGCGTCGCCGTCGGCGTTGTGGGCGATTTCCTCGTCTTCGGCACGCTCGACCAGTTCAAGGCGGCTGTAGATGCCTCGAACGGGTCCTCGCTCGCCGATTCGAGCAGCTTCCAGGACGCCACATCGACGGTGCCGTCGGACAACCTCGCGCTCGGATATGTCGACTCCGCGAAGGCGATCGGCGCCATCTCCTCGACGATGAACCCCCTGGAGGCGGCGGCGCTCAGGCCCCTCCTGGCGACGCTCGGCTCCGGCCCGGCCGGCTTCTCGGTCTCGGCGCGGCCCGACGAGGCGAGCCTCGACGTATCGCTCCCGTCCGGCGCGCTCCCGCCGCTCGCGGGCGGCGACCTGGTCGGCAAGGCGCCGGCGGATGCATGGTTCGCGATTGGCGCGCAGGACCTCGGTGCGACGCTCACGGACGCGATCGACACGGTCACGAAGACGATTCCCGGGGCCGGAGTGCTGGAGAGCGAGCTCCAGCGCCAGGCCGGCGTCGACCCGCGCGAGGCGCTGTCATGGATGCAGGACGGCTACGCGTTCGTCTCGGGGACCAGCAAGGACAGCATCGACCTGGGCGCCGTGATCCAGAGCTCGGACACGCAGGCCTCGTCCAAGGACATCGAGGCTCTCCGCAAGAAGTTCCAGGCCGACGCCGACGCCAAGCTGAGCCCGCCGACGGTGCAGGGGGCCGACGCGGGGTTCTCCGCCACTGCGCCCGAGTCCCCGCAGGCGATCGAGGTCGACCAGGTCGGCAACCAGGTCGTGGCGGCGCTCGGCCCGGGCCAGCCGGCCGAGAACGCCCTCCATCCCGAGCACATCCTCGCCGACGACCCGTCGTTCGTCGCGGGACAGGGCGCGCTTGGAGCCGACTTCGAGCCGCTGGCGTTCGTCTCGCTGGCGCCGTTGTTCGTCGTCGCCGAGAAGGGCGGCCAGGCGAACGATCCCCAGTACCTGGCGGCCAAGCCGTACCTGCAGAAGCTCGACTACCTGATGATCGGCAGCCGAACCGACGCCGGCCGGACCACCATGCGGTTCGCGGTGGGGGTCGAGTAGCAATGCCTGACCCGGGCATCGGTCTCGACCTCGTCGACATCGATCGCCTGGAGCGCGCGCTCGAGCGACGCCCGCGCCTCGCGGAGCGCCTGTTCACGCCGCTGGAGCTCGACTACGCCGCCGGGCACCGCCGGCCGGCGCGGCATCTCGCCGTTCGCTTCGCCGCGAAGGAGGCGGCGATCAAGGCGCTGGGCAGCCCGGTCGCGCCGCGGCAGGTGGAGGTCACGGGCGGGGGGAACGCCCCCCCGCGGCTGGCCCTCCACGGGCGGGCCGCCGAGCTCGCGGCCGAGCGCGGCGTGCGGCTCCAGGTCGCCCTCACCCACACGGATGACACCGCCGCGGCGGTCGTCCTCGCGGTTCCCGCGCCGCGCTGACCCCCCAGAGGGTCCAGGTCGTTGGTCTAGGCTGCGCCGGCATGGACGGCTGGCTCGATCCCGTCTACGACGCCCAGGGCATGCGGGCGGCGGACTCGTGGGCGATCGAGGAGCAGGGGGTCCCGTCGCTGGAGCTGATGGAGACGGCGGGGGAGGCGGTGGCCGAGGCGGCGCGCGACGTCGCCTCGGACGGGCCGATCCGCGTGGTCTGCGGCAAGGGCAACAACGCGGGCGATGGGCTCGTCGCGGGCCGCCATCTGGATCGGATCGGGTACGAGGTCGAGGTGCTGCTGCTGTGGCCCTCGGCCGAGCTCTCGCCGGACGCGGGCGCGAACCTCGAGCGGTTCGGCGGCGAGGTTCGAGAGGTCGCCGCGGGGGACATGCCGGAGGGCCTGGCGGGCTCCGGGGCCGTCATCGACGCCGTCTTCGGCACCGGCTTCGAGGGCTCACCGCGCGCACCCGCCGACGCCGCGATCGAAGCGGTCAACGGGTGCGGCGCGCCCGTGGTCGCCGCGGACATCGCCTCGGGGGTCAGCGCCTCCAGCGGCGAGGCCGGGGGCGCCGCCGTGCAGGCAGACATCACCGTGAGCTTCCACGCGGCGAAGGTGGGTCACTGGATCGCACCGGGCAAGGGCCTGACGGGCGAGCTCCGGGTCGCCCCCATCGGCATCCCGGACGGCGCGTCCTCGCAGCCGGCGGGTGGCGTGATCCGGGACGAGGTGCTCGAGCTCGCCCCGAAGCGCCGGACGAACTCGACCAAGTTCGACTCCGGCGAGGTGCTGGTGATCGGTGGGGCGCGAGGCCTCACGGGAGCCGTGTGCATGGCGTCCTCGGCGGCGATCCGGGTCGGTGCCGGCTACGCGACGGTGGCCGTGCCGGCCGACCTGGAGGACATCTTCGAGATCAAGCTCACCGAGGTGATGTCACGCGGTTTCGAGGGGGCGCCCGGGCGGCTCGGCAGTGGGTCCGCCGACGCGATCCTCGCCGCCGCCGAGCGGTCCGCGGCGGTCGTGCTGGGCCCCGGCCTGGGGCGGGACGACGACTCGCTCGAGCTCGCACGGCGGGTCGCCCATGGGGTCCGGGCGCCGCTCCTCATCGACGCTGACGGGCTGAACGCGCACGCCGGGCGGCTCGAGCTGATCGCCGAGCGAGACGCGCCGACCGTCCTGACCCCGCACGCCGGGGAGCTCGGTCGCCTGCTCGAACGCGAGTCGGGCGAGGTCGACCGGCACCGGCTGGCCTCGGTGCGCGAGGCGGCCGAGCGGAGCGGGGCGATCGTTGTGCTGAAGGGCGACGACAGCCTGGTGGCGCACGGGGACCGCCTGGCGATCAGCGCCGGCGGGAGCCCGGGGCTGGCAACCGCAGGCACCGGCGACGTGCTCTCGGGGACGATCGGCGCGCTGCTGGCCCGGGGGATGGAGCCGTTCGCGGCCGTCTGCTCCGGCGTTCACGCCC
This sequence comes from uncultured Actinomycetes bacterium, assembly GCA_963710955.1. GTDB lineage: Bacteria > Actinomycetota > Thermoleophilia > Solirubrobacterales > 70-9 > AC-56. The sequence continues at coordinate 33,530 of CAVQCK010000011.1, forward strand.
ACCAGCGGGCCGGCCGCATCGCGGCCGAGCGGATCGGCGCTCCGGAGTCGCTGGTGGCGACGGACGTGATCGCCGCGCTGCCTTCGGCCCTCCTGACATGAGCTCGGCCGAGCTGCGCGCCGCTGCGGTCGTGGATCTTGGCGCCGTCCGGCGCAACTGCGTGAGGCTCGCGGACGGCCTCTCCGGCACGGCCCGCCTGTGCGTCGTCGTGAAGGCGGACGGGTATGGCCACGGCGCGGTCGAGTGCGCCGGCGCCGCCCTCGCCGGGGGAGCGAGCTGGCTCGCGGTCGCGGCCGCGCCCGAGGCAGCGGAGGTGCGCGCCGCATTCCCGGAGGTCCCGCTGCTGACGATGGGCGCCCTCACCGAGACGGAGCTGGACATCGCGCTCGAGGCGGCGTCGGACATCGCGGTATGGAGGCCCGCCCACGCCGAGCTCGCGGCCGTCCGGGGAACGGAGCGCGGCGTCCGCCCGCGCGTCCACGTCAAGTACGACAGCGGCATGGGACGACTCGGCGAACGGGACGCCGACGCCGTCCTGCGGTTGGTCGAGACGGTCGCCGGCGACGAGCGGCTGGAGCTCGTCGGCTTCTGGACTCATTTTGCGACCGCCGACGAGCCCGACTCGACGTTCTTCGAGGAGCAGCTGGGGCAGTTCGCCACGCTGGTCGAGCGAGTGCGCGCCGACCATCCCGGCGTTCTCGTGCACGCCGCCAACAGCGCTGCCACGCTCCGCGACCCGGCTGCGCACTTCGACATGGTCCGCTGCGGGATCGCCGTCTACGGCCTCGATCCCTTCCAGGGGGACCCGTTCGAGCACGAGCTCGAGCCGGCGCTCGAGCTTCGCTCGTACGTCGCCGACGTGAAGCGCTTCGCCGCAGGCGACAGCGCGGGCTACGGGCAGCGCTGGCGGGCGCCCGTCGAGACGTACGTGGGCGTGCTCCCGATCGGGTACGGCGACGGAGTCAGGCGAGGGCTCACCAACAACGCCGACGTGCTCGTGGGCGGCCATCGCCAGCCGCTGGTCGGGACTGTCTCGATGGACAACGTGACGATCGAGCTCGGCCCCGCGACCCACGTCAGCCCCGGGGCGCCGGCGACTCTCATCGGCGCCCAGGGCGAGGAGCGCATCCTGTGCGAGGAGGTCGCCAGGCGCCTCGACACCATCAACTACGAGGTGACGTGCGGGATCTCGCGGCGCGTGCCGCGCATCTACGTGGACTGACGCTTTCGTCCAGGAC
>CAVQCK010000012.1:0-44890 GCA_963710955.1 uncultured Actinomycetes bacterium
TCCGGCGAGGGACACTATGGTTGCCGCGTGGCCGTTGAGATCAGAATGGATCGCGTCGATGCCGTGATCTTCGATCTGGACGGCGTCATCACCGACACGGCTTCGGTACACGCCGCGGCCTGGAAGCGGATGTTCGACCGGTTCTTGGCGGACCGGCCAGAGCGTGAGGAGGAGGACCACAGACCGTTCTCGGACGAGGACTATTACCTCTACGTGGACGGAAAGCCGCGGTACGACGGCGTGGAGTCGTTTCTCGCCTCTCGCGGCATCCCCCTCGCGCGCGGTGACCCCGGCGATACGCCCAGTGCCGAGACGGCCTGTGGATTGGGCAATCGGAAGGACGAGCTGTTCCTCGAACGGCTTCGGGGGCAGGGCGTCAAGTCCTACCCCTCCTCGATTGTGCTCCTGAATCGGCTTCGAGCGAGCGACTGTCGAACGGCGATCATTTCCGCGTCGCGTAACTGCGTCGACGTGCTCGATGCCGCGGGGATCGCTGATCTCTTCGACGCGAAGGTCGATGGGATCGACGCCGGTGAGCTCGGCCTGAAAGGGAAGCCCGACCCTGCGGTCTTCCTCGAGGCGGCCCGACGACTGGGGGTGGGTCCTGCACGCGCGGCTGTTGTCGAGGACGCGCTCGCGGGGGTCGAGGCCGGACGTCGCGGGGGCTTTGCGCTGGTGATCGGCGTTGACCGGAGCGGCCATGGTCGGGAGCTGCGCGAGCACGGCGCCAACACCCTGGTGGGCGACCTGGGCGAGGTGCGGGTCTCGGCGACCGCGGACGAGCGATGAGTTCCGCCGGCACGGGTGGAGCGCCGACGCTGAGCCGCTGGTCACTGGTCTACGAGGGATTCGATCCTGAGCGGGAGCCGCTGCGCGAGGCGCTCTGCACGCTCGGAAACGGGCTCTTTGCCAGCCGGGCCGCCGCAGCCGAGTCCGTCGCGGGCGGCGTCCACTACCCCGGTACCTACACGGCCGGGTGCTACAACGCGCTGAGGAGCGTCGTGGCCGGCCGCGAGGTGGAGGACGAGTCGCTCGTCAACCTTCCGAACTGGGTCCACCTGACCTTCCGGATCGAGGACGGCGAGTGGTTCGACGTCGCCGACGTCACGCTCGACGAATACCGCCAGGAGCTCGACCTGCGCCGCGCCCTTCTCACCAAGCGGCTGCGGTTTCGCGATCCCGAGGGCCGCGACACCGAGGTCACGGAGCGCCGGTTCCTGAGCATGGCGAATCCGAACGTCGCCGCGCTCCGGACGACGCTGCGGCCCGTCAACTGGTCCGGCAGGGTGACCTTCCGCTCGGCGCTCGACGGCCGGGTTTCGAACGATGGGGTGGCCCGCTACAGGGGCCTCGCCAATCGCCATCTAACGCCGGTTCAGGCGAGCGCCTCGGACCCGGAGGCGCTCCTGCTGGAGATGGAGACCGGCGGATCGCACGTCCGAGTCGCCGAGGCCGCTCGCACCCGGGTCCTCCGCGACGGCGAGCAGACGCAGCTCACGACGTCGACATTCGAGGAGCCCGACTGGGTCGGCGTCGAGCTCGAGGTGGAGGCAAGGGAGGGAGAGCAGATCACCGCGGAGAAGGTCGTCGGCATGTACACGTCGCGCGAGCCGGCGCTCTCCGAGCCCGCTCTGGAGGCCGGCAGGGACATGGTCCGGCTGGCTGGATTCGATGAGCTGCTGGCGGACCACGACCTGCGCTGGGACGAGCTTTGGGATCTCTGCTCGCTCGAGTTGGAGGACAGCGGGGGCGCAGCGCTGACCGAGCTGCGGCTCCACATCTACCACCTGCTCGCGAACATCTCCGAGCACACCAGGGACGTCGATGCCGGGGTACCGGCCCGCGGCCTGGCCGGGGAGGCCTACCGTGGACACGTCTTCTGGGACGCGCTGTTCATCTTTCCCTTCCTCAATCTGCGCCTGCCGGATCTGACCAGGAACCTGCTCCTCTACCGGTACCGCCGGCTCAACTCGGCGCGGCGCGCGGCGAGCGAACTGGGGTACGACGGCGCCCTGTATCCCTGGCAGAGCGGCTCCAGCGGCGTAGAGCTGACGCCCACCGTGCACCTCAACCCGCGCTCCGGCCACTGGAACCCGGACAAGTCCCGCCTCCAGCGGCACATCAACGCCGCGATCGCCTACGACGTCTGGCTCTACCAGCAGGCGACCAACGACGTCGAGTTCCTGGCCCTCAACGGGGCGGAGATGTTCATCGAGATCGCTCGCTTCTGGGCGAGCCTCGCGGCCTACGACCCCGCGCGAGAGCGCTACGTGATTCGCGGGGTCGTGGGACCCGACGAGTACCACGACGGCTATCCGGAGTCCGAGGCCCCGGGGGTGCACAACAACGCCTACACCAATGCGATGGCGGCGTGGGTGTTGTGGCGGGCCGAGGACGTCCTCGCCGCGCTCCCCGAGCAGCGCCGCGACGAGCTATCGCACACGCTCGGGTTGAGCGACGAGGAGCGCGAGCGGTGGGAGGAGATCAGTCGCAGGCTGTTCCTCCCCTTCCACGACGACGGGATCATCAGCCAGTTCGAGGGCTACGAGCAGCTGCGGGAGCTCGACTGGGAGGGCTATCGAGCGAGGTACGGGAACATCCAGCGGCTCGACCGCATCCTCGAGGCCGAGGGCGACACGCCGAACGCCTACAAGGCCTCGAAGCAGGCGGACGTGTTGATGCTCTTCTACCTGCTGTCGGCCGACGAGCTGCGGACGCTCTTCGAGCGCCTGGGCTATCGGTTCGAGGACGACACGATTCCCAAGAACACCGATTACTACCTGGCGCGCACGTCACACGGCTCCACCCTGAGCGAGGTGGTCCACGCGTGGGTGCTCGTGCGCGCCGATCGCGAGCGTTCGTGGAAGTTCTTCTCCGAGGCGCTCGAGAGCGACCTGCTCGACACGCAGGGCGGGACCACCGCGGAGGGGGTGCACCTCGGCGCCATGGCCGGGACCGTGGACCTGGTCCAGCGCGCCTACACGGGGATCGAGACGAGGGACGAGGTGCTCTGGCTGCGCCCAAGCCTCCCCGAGGGGCTGACAAGGCTGCGGTTCAGGGTCCGCTACCGGCGCCACTGGGGCCTGGAGATCGAGATCACCAGGGACCGTGTTCGGATCAGCGCCCGGCCCGCTGACGTGTATCCGATCAGGGTCGGGATCGAGGACGAGATCGTCGAGCTTGCGGCAGGCGCAACGGTCGAGCGCCCGATCTGAGGTCGTGGCGGGTGCAGCCGCCGGAAACCTTTGCGCTGAGCGAGTGGCAGCGTTACTGTTGGGCGAGAACGGAGCTTGGCACGGAGACCATGCTGCATGGGCCACGACGCTGCCTCCGACATCGGGACGGGCCGACGCCAGATCTTGGGTGCAAATCCCGCGATGCGGCGCGCCTGGCTTTCGCATAACACCGGGCACGTCCTCGAGGCCGTCGCGGATACAGCCTTCGCACCGGAGGAGACACGTGGGCGCATCGAGAACCTCGTGGGGGCTGCGCAGGTCCCGCTCGGCATCGGCGGACCGATCCGCGTCAATGGACAACACGCCGACGGGCTGTTCTACGTCCCCTTCGCCACGACCGAGGGAACCCTCGTCACGACCTACCAGTACGGCATGCGGGCGATCACCGAGGCGGGTGGGGCCAACGCGCGCGTCGTGGCCGATGCCCTGGACATCACCCCATGCTTCGTCGTCGCAACGAGCCGCGACGCCATCGCCCTCGCCGAGTGGCTGAACGATCACCTTCCGGAGCTGGAGGCCGTGGCCGGCGAGACCACCGCCCATGGCCGTCTGGTCGAGATTCACGCCCATGTGTTCGGGCGCCGCGTCTTCGCACGGTTCGTGTTCAGCACCGGCGATGCGATGGGACTCAACATGGTCAATCTCGCAGTCGACCGCATCTGCCGTCATGTGACGAAGGCCATGGAGTGCGAGCGCTACTACCTCAGGTGCAACTACTCGAGTGACAAGAAACCCGCTGCCATCAATCTGTTCCGAACCTATGGCAAGGAAGTAGCGGTCGACCTGACCATGCCGGCGAGTGTTGTCGAGACACACCTCGGGGTCCCAACCCGCGAGCTGCTCGAGTTCGCTGCCTCGGGGCGCCTCGGCACCATGCAGGCGGGGGCGTTGGGCGCGAACGCGCATTTCGCGAACGGCCTGGCGGCGATGTTCATCGCCTGCGGGCAGGACGTCGCGCAGGTCGTCAACGCGAGCATCGGATTCCTGGATCTCGAGCTGGTCGGGGAGAGCGATCTCTACGTCGCTGCCAGGCTGCCGAACCTCGTGGTGGGAACGGTCGGGGGTGGCACCGGGCTGCCAACCCAAAGCGAATGCCTCGCCCTGCTCGGCTGCACCGGCAGCGCGACGGCGCGTAAGTTCGCCGAGATCGTCGGGGCAACCCTCGTCGCCGGGGAGCTGGCCATCTGCGCGGCGCTTGCCGACGGACGCTTCATCGAGGCCCATCGACAGAACAGGCAGGTCGCCGGACCCAGTGGCCACCAAACGGCGGACACGAGGAGCTGACGCTCGCAGGCGACGAATGCGTTCCGGGGTCGGCTCGGGTCCCGGCGCCCTTCGCTTGCCCGAGCGGCTCGCGCTGCGCGACGGGTCGCAAGCGATCATCCGGGCCCTCGAGCCGGGCGACGGCCCCCTGGTGCAGGCGGTCTTCGACGGGATGGGCGAGGAGATGCGCCACCGGCGCTTCCTCGGGTACAAGAAGCAACTCTCGGCACACGACCTCGAAACGCTCACCGCCGTCGACCACCACGGCCACGAGGCGCTGGTCGGAATCCACGTCGAAACCGGACAGCCGTTGGGAATCGCTCGGGCGATTCAGGAGCCCGGCCGGCCCGACACCGCGGAGGCATCGGTTGCGGTCATCGATGCTTGGCAGGGCCGGGGCCTGGGCAGCATTCTCATGGACCGTCTCGTGCGGAGGGCCGGAGAGGAGGGGGTGCGGCGCTTCACGTCGGTGCTCCTGACCCACAACCGGGCGATGCTCCACCTGTTCGAGCGCAGCGGTGCGGTGCGAATCACCGCCCGCTACGGGGACAGCCTCGAGCTTGCGGTCGAGCTGCCGTTCGAAACCGGTGCCCCCCAGGAGGCGCTTCGCGCCGCCGCCGCCGGCGAGGTGCAAGGGTAGCCCGGACGTTTCGGACCGTCAGGTGCGTCCTGCGGGATCATTGACCGCGATGGGGATTGGGACCCTTCCTGGCACGATCGGAATGCGGGCTTGAGTCACGTCGTCTTTCCGATTCTCTGGGGGATCGCGCTCCTGGTGTTCGCGGGGATCCTGGCCGTCAGGATGCGGCTGCTGGTGGCCGCACGTCCGGCGGCGCGCGGAGATCGGATCCCGGAGCGGATCAGGCGGATGGTCGTCGATGGGCTTGGCCAGAAGAAGTTCCTGGTCGGCGAGCAGCCATCGGGGATCATGCACGCGCTGGTCTTCTGGGGATTCGTCGTCCTGATGCTCCAGGTGATCACGCTGTTCGGCCGGGCGTTCGACGCGAACTGGAACATTCCCGGATTCGGCGCCGGACCAGCCGCTCGGCCCGCCGTTCTTCCTCGCCCGCGACCTGCTCGAGGCGAGCGTGATCGTCGGCGTCGTCTACATGCTCTACCGGCGGGTCGTCGTCCACACCCCGCGGCTGTTCGGGATCGGACGCGCCGAGCAGCGCTATCGCGAGGCCGCTCACTGGGAGGGCGTCCTGATCCTCGTCTTCATCCTGCTGATCATGGTCGGCGGCCTGCTGTACGACGCGGGCCACCTGGTCGCATACGACATCCACGGCAACGAGCGCGACTTCGCGCCGCTGACCGCGCTGGTGGCCGCGGCGCTCGGTGGCATCGGTCGCGTCGGCGGCGCGGACCGTCAGCGAGGTCGGTTGGTGGCTGCACTGCGTCACGGTCCTGGCGTTCCTGTGCCTGTTGCCGCTGTCCAAGCACTTTCACATCCTCACCGCGATCCCGAACGTGTTCTTCGGCAAGCTCCCGCCGCGCGGCGCCGAGCGTCCGCTGGCGGTCACGCACGTGCCGGCGGCCCCGGTGGCCGCGCTGGACGCGCCGCCCGAGGGTCTGGTCGGGGTGGCCGTCGCTGTCCGACGTCAGCTGGAAGCAGGTGCTCGACGCGTTCTCGTGCACCGAGTGCGGCCGCTGCACGGAGGTCTGCCCGGCGACGGCCAGCGGCACGCCGCTGGCGCCGCGGCAGGTGATCCTCGACATCCGCGATCGCCTCTACGACCACCCGGAGGAGCAGCGGGCCGGCAACGGTTCGTCCGCGCCGCTGATCTCCGACGAGGCCCTGTGGGCGTGCACGACCTGCATGGCCTGCGTCGAGGCGTGCCCGGTGGGGATCGAGCACGTGCCGACGATCGTCGACATGCGCCGCAACCTGGTCGACCAGGGCGAGCTGGATCCCCTCCTTCAGCAGACGCTCGAGAACTACGGCAAGCAGGGCAACTCGTACGGCAAGTCGGCGACGCATGCGGGCCCGCTGGACCAAGGGCCTCGAGTTCAAGATCCCGGACGCGCGCGAGGAGCCCGTGGAGTACGTGTGGTTCGTGGGTGACTTCGCCTCCTTCGACGAGCGGGTGCAGCTCGCCTCACAGAGCGTGGCGCGGATCCTGCACGACGCCGGCGTCTCGTTCGGGTTGCTGTACGAGGGCGAGCGCAACTCAGGCAACGACGTGCGCAGGATCGGCGAGGAGGGCCTGTTCGAGATGCTGGTCGAGCAGAACATGGGCGTGCTCGCCGAGGCGCAGTTCGAGGCGATCTTCACGACCGACCCGCACTCGCTGAACGCCCTGCGCAACGAGTATCCGCAGTTCGGACTCGACAAGCCGGTCTACCACTACACCGAGCTGCTCGCCGACCTCGTCGCGCGGGACGCGATCTCGCTGCGCACACCGCTCTCCGGGACGCGGGTCACCTACCACGACCCCTGCTATCTGGCGCGCTACAACCGGATCACCGAGGCGCCGCGAAAGCTGATCGAGGCGACCGGCGCCGAGCTCGTGGAGATGCCGCGCAACGGGACGAACACGTTCTGCTGCGGCGCCGGCGGCGGCCGGATCTGGATGACGGACGACGCGGAGGTCGACGAACGGCCAAGCGAGCAGCGAATCCGCGAGGCCCAGACGCTGGGCGACCTCGACTACTTCCTCGTCAGCTGCCCGAAGGACCTGGCGATGTACTCGGACGCGGCCAAGGTCGTCGGCGCCGACTTCGAGGTCGCGGAGCTGACCGCGCTGATCGAGCGGGCGCTCGCCGAGGCCGAGCCCGAGCTCACTCGCCGATGAGGTCCGTCAGCTCGTCCGCGACGTCGAACAGATCGGCGACCACCCCGTAGTCGGCGACGTGGAAGATCGCCGCCCCGGGATCCGTGTTCACGGCGACGATCAGCTCGGCCCCCTGCATTCCCTCGACGTGCTCCGGCGCGCCCGAGACCCCGAGCGAGAGGTAGAGCTTCGGCGTCACGTGCGCGCCCGACTTCCCGACCTGGCGCACCTTGGGCAGCCAGCCCGAGTCGATCACCGGCCGCGACGCTCCCAGCTCGGCGCCGAGCGCCTCGGCCAGCTCCTCCGCGATCGCGATGTTCTCGGCGCCCCCGATGCCGCGGCCGACGCAGACGATCCGGTCGGCCTTCGTCAGGTCGACGCCCTCGTCCGGGAGGCACGACCGGCTCGACGAACGTCGTCCTCAGGCTCTCCAGCTCGGCCGGCGGCGGGAGCTGGATGCGCTCGCCCCGCCCGGCAGCCTGCGGCTCCTCGTGCAGGGCCGTGGTGTTGACCGCGAACACCGCCGGCAGCGGCGTGCGCACGGTGGCGTGGAGCTGCCCCGCGTAGATACCGCTGATCGCTTCCGCCTCCCCGTCCTGGAGCGCCAGCTCGACGCAGTAGCCCACGAAGGGAAGGCCTGCCGCCGCCGCCACTGCGGCCCCGAGGTCGAGGCCGGCCGTGGTGTTCTCGAGCACGACGAGGTCGGGCGTGCGCTCGCTGATCGCCGCCGCGAGCACCGCCTGGTGCGCCTCCGGGAGGTAGGGGGAGAGCGCCGGGTGCGACGCCTCGAGCACCACGTCCGCCGCCGCCAGCCCCTCCTCGCCGCGCCGGCTCACCGCCCGCGAGCGAGCGCCACCAGGTCGCCGCCTGCCGCGTCTGCCAGCGGTCGCGCGAAGGCGAGCAGCCGGGCGTTGACCGGCGATTCGACGTAGACGAGGACGTCGCCCATCAGCCCTCGAGCACTCCCCGTTCGCGCAGCACCGCGACGATCTGCGCGGCCGCATCCGCCGGCGTCGCCCTCGATCATCGTCGCCTGGGCCTGCGGCTCGGGCCGGGCGAGCGAAACGAGCTTCGACGCCGCGGCGGGCGGCTCGACGCTGACCTCGAGCGTCTCGGGGCTGGCCTCGGTCATCGCCTGGCGGAGCCGGGCCATCGCCACGTACCGGGGCGGTGAGCTCGCGGATTGCACGCCGACGACAGCCGGCAACTGGAGGCCCAGCACGGCAAGCCGCCCGCCGGCGTACTCCTGCACGACGCGCGCGGTTCCGTCGGCCAGCGTGACTCCGACGACGACGCTCGCCTGCGGCCAGCCGAGCGTCGCGGCGAGGTAGGGCGCCGTCTGACCGAACACGTCGGATGGCGTCTGGACGCCGGTCAGCACGAGGTCGGGAGCCAGCTGGCGAAACGCCTCCGCGAACGCGAGCGCCGCCTGTGCGCGAGTCGTACGGGTCGATCTCGCCCGCCTCCACGACCACCAGCCGGTCTGCCCCCCGCGCATACGCCAGACGAAGCGCCTCGTCGATCCCGTCCGCCCGCAGCCCGACGGCGGTGACGGTGGCACCGGTGGCCTCCTTGATCAGCACCGCCTCCTCGAGCGCCTGGTCGTCGAACTCGTTGATCTCCATCTCGACGACCTCACGATCGATATCGGTGCCGCTCTCGTCGACTTCGAGCTCGTCACCCACCTTCGGCATCAGCCGTATCGCGACCGCGATGTTCATCGCCGACCGGCGGCCTCAACCTCGAGGCGTAGGATGCGCATATCGAGCGGCTCCTAGTGGGGTTGTGCAAAAAGGGAGCTCGTACGGCCGTTACGCGAGACGTTAGTGCGAATCCGATGCTGGTGCTTGCCGGGCCGGCTGCACGCTCCGGGTTCCGTCCGGCAAACCGGCTGATCAGTAGTTCCCGCCTTCAGGCTCCGGGTCAAGCGCGGATGGCGAGAGCGCCATGAGGTGGCAGGCTGATGAGTGGGGAATCCCGGAGAGGGGGCTGTTGCATGGCGAATGAGCTCAACGCCGAGACGTTGAAGGTGGCACTCAAGTCGATCGACGAGTTCGCCTCACGCGAGCTTCCCGACTCGCTGTTGATCGAGCTCGACGAGCGCGACGAGTTCCCCGAGGAGCTGGTGCGCCGGATGTCGTCCGGCGAGGAGCTCGGGATCCAGCTCCTGTTCGTGCCGTACGAGTACGGGGGCATGGGGGGCGGCGCGTTCGACGTGTACCGGGTCTGCGAGCGGATGGCCGCGATCGACCTGGGTCTCGCAACGTCCGAGCTGGCGACCTTCCTCGGCAGCGACCCGATCAGAGTCGGCGGCACCGAGGAGCAGAAGAGCGAGTACATGAGCCGGATCGCCAAGGAGGGGGTCCTGTTCGCCTACGGCGCCACCGAGCCCGAGGCGGGGAGCGACCTCGGGTCGCTGAAGACGACCGCGGAGCCGGTCTCGCGAGAACGGGGCAGTGACCGGCTACCGGATCACCGGCGCCAAGCAGTGGATCAGCAACGGCGGCGTCGCCGACCTCTACACGATCCTCGCCCTCGCGCCCGGCGGGCCGAGCTGGTTCGTCGTGGAATCGGGCGCCGAGGGGTTCACGCACGGCAAGCCCGAGGACAAGCACGGCATCCGGCTCAGCAACACGGCGGCGCTGTTTCTGGACAAGGTCCACGTCGACGCCGACCGGCTCGTCGGCGGCGTCGAGGGCCAGGGCCTGGTCCAGGCGCAGCAGGTGTTCGGCTACACGCGGCTGATGGTGGCCGCTTTCGGGCTCGGGGCCGGCTGGGCGGCGCTCGATCGCGCGATCCCGTATTCGCGCAAGCGCGTCCAGGCCGGCGGACCGCTGTCCGAGAAGGAGGGGTTCACTGACAAGCTGATCGTCCCCCACGCGGTCGCGCTCGAGGCGTCGCGGGCGGCGATCGAGGAGACCGCCGAGCGGCTGGACGCGGGCGAGGGTTCGCTGAACGTCGAGGGGGCGGTTGCCAAGTACCTGGCAACCGAAGCCGGCGATGCCGCCGCCGACGCGGCGATTCAGGCCCACGGCGGCTACGGCTACACCCACGACTACATGGTCGAGAAGATCAAGCGGGACGTCCGCATCACCAGGATCTACGAGGGCACGTCGGAGATCATGGAGATCACGATTGCGCGTGGGCGCTGGCAGGAGCACCTGAAGTCCAGCGGCGACTACTACCACGCCAAGGCGGGCGAGCTCGAGGCCCTGCACGGCGAGCACCCGGATCTAGGCGCGGACACGGCGGCGCTCGCCCACCATGCCCTCGCGGAGCTGCTCGAGCGCTGCAGGGTCGAGCGCCTGACCCGCCACCAGCACGTCCTCATGCGGCTCGGCGCATTGATCGCGCAGGTGGAGGGCGCGGCCGCGCTCGCCAGGCGCGCGCGGCGGGCCGCCGACAAGGAGCTCGACCCGAAGGCGTCCCGACGGCTGAAGGCGGCGGCGCTCGCCGCAGCGAGCCGCGTGAATGCCCGCAAGGCCGCCATGGCCGTTCCGACCGAGGGCGTCCAGTGCGTGGCGGGAGCCGACGGCGACCTCGACGAGCTCACAGAGCGCCTGGATGCCGGGTCGATCCATCGCGCCCAGGCCGGGCTCCTCGCCGATCTCGCGCTGGTCACGGAAGCGGTCTACGGCCGGATGCGGCCGTGAGCGGGGGACTCGGAATGGCGGTGGAGGCGAGATGACCGATTCGCTCGACCACGCCGCCGCGATCGTCGGCGTGGGCGCGATCATGCCCGATGCCCCTGATGCCGGGGCGTTCTGGCGCAACGTGACCACCGGCCGCTACTCGATCAGCGAGGTCGATCCCGAGCGCTGGGATCCGGCGCTGTACTACGACCCGGACCCGAAGGCGCACGAGAAGACGTACTCGAAGATCGGAGGCTGGGTCCGGGATTGGGAGTGGGATCCGCTCGCGTGGAAGCTCCCGCTCCCGCCGAAGGTGAGCGATGGCATGGACGACGCCCACAAGTGGGCGCTCGCGTGCACTCGAATGGCGCTGATGGACGCCGGCTGGCCGGATCGACCGCTGGACCTCGACCGCACCGCCGTGATCATCGGCAACGCCATCTCGGGCGAGAAGCACTACCTGACAGCGATGAGGATCATGTTCCCCGACCTCGCGCGCGAGCTCGAGCGGACCGAGAGCTTCGCCGCACTGCCCGCGGACGTGCGCTCGACGATCGAGCGCGAGCTGCACGCCAACCTCGAGGACTGGCTCCCGGTCGTCACCGAGGACACAATGCCCGGCGAGCTCGGCAACTGCATCGCCGGCAGGGTGGCCAACCTCTTCAACCTCCACGGGCCCAACTTCACGACCGATGCCGCCTGCGCATCGGCGCTCGCCGCCATGGACGCCACCGTCGACGGGCTCCTCGCACACGAGTTCGACGTCGCGATCACCGGCGGCGTCGACCGCAACATGGGGGTGCACACGTTCGTCAAGTTCTGCGCGATCGGGGCGCTGTCGCCCAGCGGCACGCGTCCGTACTCCGAGGGCGCCGACGGGTTCGTGATGGGCGAGGGCGCGGCCCTCTTCATAGTCAAGCGGCTCGCCGACGCGGTGCGCGACGGGGACAGGATCTACGCGGTCGTGCGCGGCGTGGGCAGTGCGAGCGACGGCAAGGGCAAGGGCCTCACCGCGCCCAACCCGATCGGGCAGCGCTTCGCCGTGAAGCGTGCCTGGCGAAATGCCGGCCTCTCGCCGGCGGAATGCAGCCTTATGGAGGGGCACGGCACTTCGACCAGCGTGGGAGACGCGGTCGAGCTGAACAGCCTGATGGAGGCGTTCGCCGGCGCGCAGGTGGCGCCGGGTTCGATCGCGCTTGGCTCGGTCAAGTCCAACATCGGGCACCTCAAGGCGGCGGCGGGAGCGGCGGGCATGCTCAAGGCCACCCTTGCGCTGCACGACAAGGTGCTGCCGCCGAGCATCAACTTCGAGCGCCCGAATCCCAACGCCGACTGGAGCTCATCGCCGTTTGCCGTCAACACCGAGCTCCGCGACTGGGACGTGGCCGCCGGCCGCTCGCGCGTCGCCGGTGTGAGCGCGTTCGGATTCGGCGGCACGAACTTCCACCTCGTGATGGAGGAGTACATGCCGGACCGTCATGCCACCAACGGCCATCGCTCCGCGGCGGTCCCGGCCGCTTCGCCCGTGGGGAACGGGGCGCCCAGCTCCTCCCCGGCGACCCCGAGGCCTGAGCCGTCCGCCTTGGGCAAGCCGCCGCTCCGCGGGGCGCTCGTGCTCGGCGCGCCGGACGAGGCGGGGCTCGCCAACGCGCTGCGAACCGAGCTGGCGGAGGCACGCCAGGGACGACACCTCGACCCCACCCCGCCGTCCAGCGAGGCGCTTCGCTCCCCCGAACGACTCGCGATCGACTACGCGGACGGCCACGACCTCGTGGCGAAGGCGGAGCTCGCGTTGCGGGTCTTCCAGGCCGGGAACCCAGCGGCGTGGCCCGCTCTGCGCGGGCGCGGCATCCACCGCGGCAGCGGGGTCCCGGGCAAGGTCGCCTTCCTCTATACGGGCCAGGGGTCCCAGTACGCGAACATGCTCGCCGAGCTGCGCCGTCGCGAGCCCGTGGTCGCCGACCTCTTCGAGGAGGCCGACACGCTCATGGCGCCGCTGCTCGAGGGCCGACGCCTCTCGGACGTGATCTTCGCCGACCCGGACGATCCGGACGCGATGGCGCGGGCCGAGGACGAGCTTCGGCGGACCGAGATCCAACAGCCCGCGGTGATCACGGTCGACACGGCGCTCACCGGCCTGCTGGGCGAGTACGGGATCGCCCCCGACATGGTCATGGGGCACTCCGTGGGGGAGTACGGGGCACTGGTCAGCGCCGGCGCGCTCACCTTCCACAATGCGCTCGAGGCCGTGAGCGCGCGCGGGCGCGAGATGGCGAGCCTGCGGGTGGACGATCCCGGGGCGATGGCCGCCGTGATGGCCCCGCTCGCGGAGGCCGAGGAGATAGTCGCCGGGGTCGACGGCTACGTCGTCCTCGCCAACATCAACTCGACCCACCAGGTCGTCCTCGGAGGCGCCACCGACGCGGTCGCGCGTGCCGTGGAGGCGGTGAAGGAGCGAGGGCACACGGCGATTCCGCTTCCGGTCAGCCACGGCTTCCACACCGAGATCGTCGCGCCGGTCAGCGCCCCGCTGCGCGCGATGCTCCAGCGCCTCGGCCTGAGTCCGGCACGGCTGCCGGTCGTCGCCAACGTCACCGGCAAGCTCTACCCGACGGGCGACGGAGCCGTCGAGGAGATGCTCGACATGCTCAGCCGGCAGGTCGCCTCGCCCGTGCAGTTCATCAAGGGCCTTCAGACCCTCTACGACGAGGGCGCGAGGGTCTTCGTCGAGGTCGGGCCGAAGCATGCGCTCCAGGGCTTCGCATCCGATGTGCTCGGGGACGACGCGATCGTGAGCCTGGCGAGCAACCATCCCAAGCAGGGCGACGTGCCCACGTTCAACAACGCCCTGTGCGGCCTCTGGGCCGCGGGCCTCGGGACCGGGCGCGACGCGGTCCCGCGCGAGTCCGCCGAGCTGCAGGCCGGCGCCACCGCGCAACCGCATTCACGGCCCGTGCGCGAGGCGCGTGCGCGCCTCGCCGCCGGCGACGGCGCCGATCGGCTGGCGGCCGAGCCGGCACCGGCGGCCGCGCGCGGTGACGAGTCCGCAGCCGACCCGGTGGTGATCACCGGGGCCGCCCTGGGCCTCCCCGGCGCCGAGCGCCTGTTCGACGACGCGAACATCGGGCGGCTCCTGAACGGCGAGCAGGGGATCGACGTCATCCCAGGACGCCTTCGCCGCGACATGCTCGACAAGCACATCACGCGGCTGGTCAAGGGCGATGACGGCGGTGCATCGTTCGAGGCGATCGATCGGCTCGAGGCCGTGATCAAGCTCGCGGCCCGCGCGGGGGCGTTCGACCCGGTCGAGGAATTCGGGATCGACGGCGATCGGATGGCGGCCCTCGGGCGCGACACCCAGCTTGCGATCGCCGCGGGCATCGACGCGCTTCGCGACGCCGGGATTCCGCTCGTCCTCCGCTACAAGCTCACGACCAAGGGCACCAAGCTGCCGGACCGCTGGTCGCTTCCGGACGAGCTGCGCGACGACACGGGAATTATCTACGCCTCGGCGTTTCCCGGCCTCGAGGAGATGGCCGACGAGGTCGCGCGGTACACGACCGACCACATGCGCCGGGAGCGCCTGGCCGCTCTGGAGACGCTGCGCGCGAGGATGCTCGACCACGACGGCACTGATCCCGTCGTCCTCGACGAGGTCGACCGGCGCATCCACGACCTGAAGCACGAGCTCGAGGAGGACCCCTACACCTTCGATCGCCGGTTCATCTTCCGGGTCCTCTCGATGGGTCACTCGCAGCTGGCGGAGCTGATCGGCGCGCGGGGGCCCAACACCCAGATCAACTCCGCGTGCGCGAGCACGACGCAGGCGGTCGCGCTCGCCGAGGACTGGATCCGCGCCGGCCGCTGCCGTCGCGTGCTGATCGTCGCCGCCGACGACGCCACCTCCGACACGATGATGGGCTGGATCGGCTCCGGCTTCCTGGCGTCGGGTGCCGCGGCGACCGACGAGGTCGTCGAGGAGGCGGCGCTGCCGTTCGACCGCCGCCGCCACGGCATGATCATCGGGATGGGCGCCGCCGGCCTGATGGTCGAGAGCGCCGCCGCCGCCCGCGAGCGCGGCCTGACCCCGATCTGCGAGGTGCTCGGATCGGTGACGGCCAACTCGGCGTTCCACGGGACGCGGCTCGACGTCGAGCACATCGGCGCGGTGATGGAGGACCTCGTCGAGCAGGGCGAGGCGCGCGGGATCAGCCGCGCGGACATGGCGGGGGAAACCGTCTTCATCTCGCACGAGACCTACACGCCGGCCCGCGGGGGGAGCGCCGCCGCCGAGATTCACGCACTGCGTCACGTGTTCGGGGACAACGCCGGCCGCATCGTGATCGCCAACGTGAAGGGCTTCACGGGGCATCCGATGGGAGTCGGCCTGGAGGACGTCCTGGCGGTGAAGGCGCTCGAGACCGGCGTCGTCCCACCCGTACCGAACTTCCACGATCCCGATCCGGAGCTCGGTCAGCTCAATCTCTCGGGAGGAGGGTCATACCCCGTCCGTTACTCGCTGCGGCTGGCCGCTGGCTTCGGCTCGCAGATCTCGCTGCTGCTGCTGAGGTGGACACCGGTCGCAGACGGTCGCAGGCGCCCCGCGGACGGGCTCGGCTATGAGTACCGGATCGCCGATCGCGCCGCCTGGGACGCATGGCTGCGGCGGATGACCGGCTACGACGCACCGCAGCTCGAGGTCAGGCAGCACAGGCTGCGAGTCGTCGATCAAGGCCCGGCCGCCGACAAGGGCGCCGCGCCCGTCCAGGCGCAGGATGCCGCCCCGGCGGAGATCGAGCCGGAGGCGCTCGAGGCGGAGCCCGCGACCGTCCGGCCCGAGCCGGCCCCGGTCCCCGCCGCGGCGCCCGCCCCCGAGCCCACCGCGCCTCCACCCCCCGAGCCCGCGCCACAGCCCGAGCCCACCGCCGCAACCGGCGGCGATCCCGCCGAGCGCGTGCTGGCGATCGTCTCCGAAGAGACCGGCTATCCGCCCGACCTGCTCGACATGGACCTCGACCTCGAGGCCGACCTCGGGATCGACACCGTCAAGCAGGCCGAGGTCTTCGCTGCGATCCGCGAGGCCTACGGGATCCCCTTCGACGACAGCCTGAAGCTGCGCGACTACCCGACCCTGAACCACGTCGTCGGGTTCGTCAACGAGCGCTCCGCCGCCCCGACCCCGCCACCCGCCCCCGAGCCCACCGCGCCTCCACCCCCCGAGCCCGCGCCACAGCCCGAGCCCACCGCCGCAACCGGCGGCGATCCCGCCGAGCGCGTGCTGGCGATCGTCTCCGAAGAGACCGGCTATCCGCCCGACCTGCTCGACATGGACCTCGACCTCGAGGCCGACCTCGGGATCGACACCGTCAAGCAGGCCGAGGTCTTCGCTGCGATCCGCGAGGCCTACGGGATCCCCTTCGACGACAGCCTGAAGCTGCGCGACTACCCGACCCTGAACCACGTCGTCGGGTTCGTCAACGAGCGCTCCGCCGCCCCGACCCCGCCACCCGCCCCCGAGCCCACCGCGCCTCCACCCCCCGAGCCCGCGCCACAGCCCGAGCCCACCGCCGCAACCGGCGGCGATCCCGCCGAGCGCGTGCTGGCGATCGTCTCCGAAGAGACCGGCTATCCGCCCGACCTGCTCGACATGGACCTCGACCTCGAGGCCGACCTCGGGATCGACACCGTCAAGCAGGCCGAGGTCTTCGCTGCGATCCGCGAGGCCTACGGGATCCCCTTCGACGACAGCCTGAAGCTGCGCGACTACCCGACCCTGAACCACGTCGTCGGGTTCGTCAACGAGCGCTCCGCCGCCCCGACCCCGCCACCCGCCCCCGAGCCCACCGCGCCTCCACCCCCCGAGCCCGCGCCACAGCCCGAGCCCACCGCCGCAACCGGCGGCGATCCCGCCGAGCGCGTGCTGGCGATCGTCTCCGAAGAGACCGGCTATCCGCCCGACCTGCTCGACATGGACCTCGACCTCGAGGCCGACCTCGGGATCGACACCGTCAAGCAGGCCGAGGTCTTCGCTGCGATCCGCGAGGCCTACGGGATCCCCTTCGACGACAGCCTGAAGCTGCGCGACTACCCGACCCTGAACCACGTCGTCGGGTTCGTCAACGAGCGCTCCGCCGCCCCGACCCCGCCACCCGCCCCCGAGCCCACCGCGCCTCCACCCCCCGAGCCCGCGCCACAGCCCGAGCCCACCGCCGCAACCGGCGGCGATCCCGCCGAGCGCGTGCTGGCGATCGTCTCCGAAGAGACCGGCTATCCGCCCGACCTGCTCGACATGGACCTCGACCTCGAGGCCGACCTCGGGATCGACACCGTCAAGCAGGCCGAGGTCTTCGCTGCGATCCGCGAGGCCTACGGGATCCCCTTCGACGACAGCCTGAAGCTGCGCGACTACCCGACCCTGAACCACGTCGTCGGGTTCGTCAACGAGCGCTCCGCCGCCCCGACCCCGCCACCCGCCCCCGAGCCCACCGCGCCTCCACCCCCCGAGCCCGCGCCACAGCCCGAGCCCACCGCCGCAACCGGCGGCGATCCCGCCGAGCGCGTGCTGGCGATCGTCTCCGAAGAGACCGGCTATCCGCCCGACCTGCTCGACATGGACCTCGACCTCGAGGCCGACCTCGGGATCGACACCGTCAAGCAGGCCGAGGTCTTCGCTGCGATCCGCGAGGCCTACGGGATCCCCTTCGACGACAGCCTGAAGCTGCGCGACTACCCGACCCTGAACCACGTCGTCGGGTTCGTCAACGAGCGCTCCGCCGCCCCGACCCCGCCACCCGCCCCCGAGCCGGCCGCCGCGCCTGGCCCCTCAGAGCCGGGGACGGTGGAGTTCCCCCGCAGGGTTCCCGTTCCCGTCGTGAGGCCCGCACTCGAGCACTGCGCCTCGACCGGCGTCTCCCTCGAGGCGGGAACCCGGGTCATCCTGATGCCCGACACCGGCGGCGTTGGGCCGGCCCTCGCATCGAGGCTTCAGAAGCGCGGCGTCGAGGTGCTCGGCATCGACGGAGCGCCGGACGCAAGCGAGCTCGAGCGTCAGATCTCAGACTGGAAGGCGGCGGGCCCGGTGCACGGCGTCTACTGGCTGCCGGCACTGGATCCGGAGGGTCCGCTCACCAGCCTCGATGCCGGGGACTGGAGTGAGGGACTCCGCCTTCGCGTCAAGCTCCTGGCAGTTGCGATGCGCGCCCTCGCGGAGGACGTCGGGGCGCCCGGAACGTTCCTGGTGAGCGGGTCCCGTCTCGGGGGACGGCACGGCTACGACTCGGCGGGCGCGACGTCCGTCATGGGCGGCGCGGTCACCGGCTTCACCAAGTCCCTTGCCCGAGAGCGCCCGGACGCGCTCGTCAAGGCCGTCGACTTCCCGCCCAGTCGCAAGACGTCCGCGCTGGCAGATCTCCTCATCGAAGAAGCGCTTCGCGATCCGGAGCCGATCGAGGTGGGACACGCGGACGACCTTCGCTGGTCCGTTGGCCTGAACGAACGCATCGCGCAACCGGACCCCGCTCGGGCGCCGGACGCGGATACGGTCTTTTGCGTCACCGGCGCCGCGGGCAGCATCGTCGCCGCGATCACGGCCGACCTCGCGGCGGCCTCCGGGGCGACGTTCCACCTGCTGGATCTCGTTCCCGAGCCGGATCCCGGCGACCCCGATCTCGCTCGTTTCGTTTCGGATCGAGACGGGCTGAAGCGCGAGTTGGCCGCACGCATCAAGGAGGGCGGCGAGCGGCCCACCCCGAAGCTCGTCGAGCGCGCGCTGGCGCGGATCGAGCGGGCGCGCGCGGCGCTGGACGCAATCGAGGCGATTCGCAACGCTGGCGGCAGCCCGCACTGGCACCAGGTCGACATCACGGACGCCGCCCAGGTGTCGGCCGCGATTGCGTCGGCCCTCGAGGTGAGCGGACGGATCGACGTCCTCGTGCACTGCGCCGGGCTCGAGATCAGCCACTTCCTCCCCGACAAGCCGCAATCCGAGTTCGACCTCGTCTTCGACGTCAAGGTGAATGGCTGGTTCAACCTGCTCACGGCGCTGGGCGATGCGGTCCCGCGGACGGCGGTCGTGTTCAGCTCGATCGCCGGGCGGCTCGGAAACGCCGGACAGACGGATTACGCGGCCGCCAACGACCTCATGTGCAAGAGCGTTTCCGCGCTGCGCGGGGGCGGCGAGGTGCGAGGCGTGGCGATCGACTGGACGGCCTGGGCCGGCATCGGCATGGCCAGCCGAGGCTCGATTCCGAAGATGATGGAGATGGCCGGGATCGACATGCTGCCTCCGGAGCAAGGCGTGCCCGTGGTGCGCCGAGAGATCACCGCGACCGATGCCGGCGCCGAGGTACTGGTGGCCGGATCGCTCGGGGTGCTGCTCGAGGAGCGTCATCCCACGGGTGGCCTGGATCCCGACGCGGCGACCCAGGCGCTCGTCAGCCTGCACGGGCCGATGACCGGGCGGGCGACCGGGTTCAGCTCGGGCCGGGGACTCACCGTCCTGACCGAGCTCGATCCGACCCGCCAGCCGTTCCTCAACGACCACAGGATCGAGGGAACCGCCGTCCTTCCGGGCGTGATGGGAATCGAGGGCTTCGCGGAGGCGGCGAGCGCTCTGGCGCCCGGATGGCACGTCACGGCGTTCGAGGATGTCGAGCTGATGGCGCCGTTCAAGTTCTACCGAGACGAGCCCCGCACGATCGAGCTCCAGGTCCTGCCGCATGACGGAGGCGACGGCACGCTGGTGGCGGACTGCCGCCTCGTCGGGCGAAGGACCCTGCCCCAGGGAGAGCAGGAGGCGATCCACTTCACAGGTCGCGCAATCATGACCCGTGAGCTCCCCGAACCCCCGGTGGACCAGGAGGCTCCAAGCGGGATCCCCGTGGAGACGAGTGTGGGCGCGGAGGCGATCTACGGGATCTACTTCCACGGCCCCGCGTACCGGGTGCTCGAGCGAGCGTGGCGCGATGACGGCGTCGTCGTCGGACAGCTCGCCCCCGACCTGCCACCGGATCACGAGCCCGCCGACGAGCCGACCGAGCTCGCCCCCCGTCTGATCGAGCTGTGCTTCCAGACCGCGGGCGTCTGGGAGCTCGGCACCGAGGGCCGGATGGCCCTTCCCACGCACGTCGACAGGGTCTCTTGTTTCGCCGGAGCTGACGCGCCTGGAGAGCTCGTCGCGATCGTGCACCCGCGCGAGGACGGCAGCGGCACTGATGCCCGGGTGGTCGACCAGCGAGGCCGCGCCCGCGTGATCCTCGAGGGCTACCGGACCATCGAGCTTCCCGGCGGCCTCGACGACGACGCGCTTGCGCCGATCCGCTCGGCGATCGGCTAGCCGGTCCGCCATGGAGCACCCGTTCCAAAGGCTCGCGATCGTCAACCGTGGCGAGCCGGCGATGCGGGCAATCCGCGCCGTCCACGAGTTGAACGAGGGCGCGGCCGCGCCAATCACGGTGATCGCCCTTTATACCGAGCCCGAGCGTCAGGCGATGTTCGTTCGCGAGGCCGACGAGGCCTACTGCCTGAGCCCACAGCGCGCCGTCGGCGGCAACGGCGCCGTGGCCACGAGCGGATACCTCGATCTCGGCGCGCTCGAGCGGGCGCTCGTCGACACCCGGGCCGACGCAGCCTGGGTCGGTTGGGGCTTCGTCGCCGAGAACCCCGCCTTCGTCGAGCTCTGCGAACGCCTCGGTGTCGTCTTCGTCGGGCCCGACGCGCGCGCGATGCGCCTGCTCGGCGACAAGGTCGCGGCGAAGCGCCTGGCCGAAAAGGCGGGCCTCCAGGTTGCGCCGTGGAGCGGCGGTCCCGTCGAGACCATCGACGAGGGACTCGAGCAGGCGCAGCGAATCGGCTATCCGCTCCTGATCAAGGCGGTGGCGGGCGGGGGAGGGCGTGGCATTCGTCGCGTCGACGCTCCCGAGCAGCTCGAGGACGCGCTTCGCAGCGCACGCAACGAGGCCAGTGACGCGTTCGGCGACGACGGAGTCCTGCTCGAGAAGCTGATCGAGCCCGCGCGCCATGTCGAGGTCCAGGTCATCGCCGACGGGCAGGGCACGGCGTGGGCCGTGGGTGTGCGCGACTGCAGCTGCCAGCGGCGAAATCAGAAGGTGGTTGAGGAGTCGAGCAGTCCGGTGCTGTCCGTCGAGCAGGAGCGCGAGCTCCGCGAGGCGGCGGTGCGGATGGCGCTCGAGGCCGGCTACCGGGGAGCGGCCACGGTCGAGTTCCTGTACCAGCCCGAGGAGCGCCTGCTCTCGTTCATGGAGGTCAACACCCGCCTGCAGGTGGAACACCCGGTAACCGAGGCTGTCACGGGGCTCGACCTGCTCAAGCTCCAGCTCCACGTCGCCGCCGGCGGGCGGCTCGAGGGTGAGCCGCCGGCGCCGTTCGGCCACGCGATCGAGGCCCGGATCAACGCGGAGGACCCGGCACTCGGCTTCGCCCCGGCGCCCGGGCGGATCGAGCTTCTCCGCCTACCCGGCGGACCCGGGATTCGCGTCGACTCGGGGATGGCGGAGGGCGACGCGGTTCCCGCCGAGTACGACTCGATGATCGCCAAGCTGGTCGCCTGGGGCCGCGACCGGACCGAGGCGCTCGCCCGGCTGCGGCGTGCGCTCGCCGAGACGACGGTCGTGGTCGAGAACGGCGCGACCAACGTCCCGTTCCTCCGCGACCTGCTCGGCCGTCCGGAATGGCTGGCCGGGGCGGTGCACACCCGCTGGCTCGACGGGCTTCAGCTTCGTGGTGAGACAGTCGCGACCCGCCACGGCGACATCGCGCTGGCTGCCGCTGCGGTGGAGTTCGCGGACGCGCAGACCGCCGTCGACCGGGCGAGGTTCTACGCCTTCGCCCGCCGAGGCCGCCCCGATGCCCAGGCGCCCGCCGCCCGTGAGATCGAGCTCCGCTACCGAGGCGAGCGATACCGCGTGGCGGTCGGGGAGATCGGCCCGGCGCTCTATCGCGTCACCCTCGACGGCATCTCGGTCGAGCTGGAGGCGGAGCGCCTCAGCACCCATGAGCGCCGAGTCCAGCTCGGCGGTCGGAGCTTCCGGGCGGTCACGTCGACCCAGGGAGACGACCTGCTGATCGAGATCGAGGGCGTTCCCCATCGGGTCTCGCGCGACGACGGCGGCCTCGTCCGGAACCCGGCACCCGCGGTGATCGTCTCGATTCCGGTCGCGGTGGGCGACGAGGTGGACGCCGGGGACGTCGTCGCCGTCGTCGAGATCATGAAGATGGAGTCCTCGCTGACCTCCCCCGTACACGGTCGCGTCCGCGAGGTGCTCGTCGGTCCCAACGTGCAGGTCGGTCCACAGGAGCCGCTGGTTCGAATCGAGCCGCTCGAGCCGGCCGACTCCGAGACGGGCGCCGCACGGGTCCAGCTTCCGGTCGGGGATCAGGTCAGTGCGGACAGGTCAGCGTTCTGCGCCGACAATCTCCGGCGGCTCGAGTGGTTCATGCTCGGCTACGACGCCGAGGCCGGGGAGGTCGAGCGGATCGTCGCCGATCTGCACGGCGCCTGCGCGGATCCACTCTCCTGCGATCCGGCGCTCATCCCCGGTGAGCACCGCCTGTTGACGATGTACGCGGATCTCCAGGCCCTGAGCCGGCCGCTTCTCGACGAGACCGATCCCCGCGCTGATCTCCGCAGCCCGCAGGAGCACCTGAATGCGTACATGCGCTCGCTCGACGTCGAGGAGGAAGGGCTCCCGAAACGGTTCCTCGACCACCTGCGGCGAGTGCTGTCGTACTACCGGGTCCACGACCTGGATCGGACCCCCGAGCTCGAGGAGGCGTGCTACCGGCTGTTTCTCGCCCACCAACGCGCCGAGCAGATCCGACCGGCGATCGTCGCCCTCCTGGATCGCCGGCTCGAGCAGCGAGAGGACCTCGCCGGTCACGTGGGCGAGGATTTTCGCGAGGCCCTCGATCGGCTCGCCGGCTCCGCGGGGCGAGACCCGATCCTCGCCGACCTGGCGCGCGAAACTCGCTTCCGCTACTTCGACCAGCCCGTGATCGAGGCCGCCGCGGCCGCAACCTACGAGGACGCGGAGGAGCAGCTGTCGGCGCTCACCGCCGATCCCGCGCGTCCCGATCGGGCGGAGAGAATCGACGCCCTCGTTGCCTGCCCGCGCCCGCTGGCGCCGATGTTGAGCGAGCGCCTTCGGGCAGCCGATACGCCCCTGCGCCGCGTGCTGCTCGAGACGATGACGCGCCGCTACTACCGCATGCGCAGGTTGACCGACTTCGAGGAGCTCGAGCTGAAGGAACATCCGTTCCTGACCGCGCTCGACCCTGACGCGGAGGGAGCCCGCCGGGTGGCGACTGCCTACATCGACCTCAACGACCTTTCCGGTGCCGCGGATGCGATCGCCGACCATGTCCGCTCGCTGCCCACGGGCTACAAGTTCGAGGTGGACTTCTACGCCGAGTACGAGGGCGAACCTCCTCCCGAGGACGAGCTCGCGGAGCGACTGGCTTCGGTCCTCGCGGGGGCGGGGCTGCCGGCGGGCATCGAGCGGGTGGTGGTCGGCGTCGCCGAGCCCGGCCGCGGTCGAGGCATGTCGGCCGTGGACCTGTTCACCTACCGCCCCGCGGCGGGTGGCCTCGCGGAGGACAGGGTGCTCCGCGGGCTCCATCCCGAAATGGCCGAGCGCCTGCGCCTATGGCGCTTCTCGAACTTCGAGCTGGAGCGGTTGCCGGCGATGGAGGACATCTACCTGTTCCGCGGCACGGCGCGAACGAACCCGAAGGAGGAGCGAATCTTCGCGCTCGCCGAGGTGCGCGATCTGACCGCCGTTCGCGATGAGCGGGGGGAGCTCTCCTCTCTCCCCGAGTTCGAGCAGATGCTGCGACACGCGGTCGAGGGGATTCGACACTTCCAGGCACACCGCAAGCCGAGCCGCCGCGCGCAGTGGAATCGAATCGCGCTCTACGTATGGCCCGTGATCGAGCTCAGTCCGGCCGAAGTGGGCACGATGGTCCGCCGGCTCTCATCCTCGATGCGTGGGCTCGGGATCGAGATGCTGCTGGTCTGGGGTCGGATGGCGGAGACGGACGGCCGTGTTCGCGACCGCGTGATCCGCTTCTTCACCCCGTCCGGGTCCGGGGTGGTAATCGAAATCGACGAGCCGCCCACCCACCCGCTGAACCCCTACGACGAGGCGACCGAGCGCATCGTGTCGGCTCGTCGCCGAGGAGCCCTGCACCCGGCGGAGATCGTCAAGATGCTTGCGCCGGTCCGCTCCGGCGATGGCGCGCCGGCCGATCAGCCGGCGGGAGACTTCACCGAGTACGACCTCGACGACGCCGGGCGGCTGGTACCCGTCGAGCGCCAGCTCGCGACCAACCCGGCGGGCATCGTGGTTGGCCTGGTCCGCAACCACACCGAGCGCTACCCAGAGGGGATGCAGCGGGTGGCGCTATTCGGCGATCCGACGAAGGCCCTCGGCTCCCTCGCCGAACCCGAATGCCGGCGGATCATGGCGGGCCTCGACCTTGCCGAGGAGCTGGGAGTCCCGCTCGAGTGGTTCGCGATCTCGGCGGGGGCGAAGATCGCGATGGACAGCGGCACGGAGAACATGGACTGGATCGCCTCCGTCCTTCGAAGGATCATCGAGTACACGCAGCGCGGGGGCGAGCTGAACGTCGTCATCACTGGCATCAACGTGGGGGCGCAGCCCTACTGGAACGCGGAGGCCACGATGCTGATGCACACCCGGGGCATCCTGATCATGACCCCCGACAGCGCGATGGTGCTGACCGGGAAGCAGGCGCTCGACTACTCCGGCGGCGTCTCGGCGGAGGACAACTTCGGGATCGGTGGCTACGACCGGATCATGGGCCCGAACGGCCAGGCGCAGTACTGGGCGTCCGATCTGGCGGGCGCCTGCGGCCTGCTGCTCGCTTACTACGAGCACGCCTACGTCGCGCCCGGCGAGCGCTTCCCGCGGCGCGCGCCGACCTCGGATCCGCCCGATCGAGATGTCGGGGCGATGGCGCACCACGCGCCCGGATCCGAGCTGGCCCGCGTCGGTGACGTCTTCTCCGACGAAACCAATCCCGGCCGCAGGGCGCCGTTCGACATTCGTACGGTAATGCGAGCGACGATCGACCGGGACCATCCCCCGCTGGAGCGTTGGGCGGCGATGCGGGACGCGGAGAGTGCCGTGGTCTGGGACGCGCACCTCGGCGGCTGGCCCGTCGCCCTGCTGGGGATCGAGTCACGGCCGATTGTTCGTCACGGCGAAGTGCCCGCGGACGGCCCGACCCGTTGGACGTCCGGCACCCTGTTTCCTCGGTCCTCGAAGAAGATCGCCCGGGCGATCAACTCCGTGGCGGGGCGGCGTCCCGTGGTGGTTCTCGCGAACCTCGCCGGTTTCGACGGCTCGCCGGAGTCGATGCGCGAGTGGCAGCTCGAGTTTGGCGCCGAGATCGGCCGGGCGGTGGTCAACTTCGAAGGTCCGATCGTCTTCTGCGTGATCTCGCGCTACCACGGAGGCGCCTTCGTGGTGTTCTCGCAGCGCCTCAACGAGAACCTCGAGACGATCGCCCTCGAGGGGAGCCATGCATCCGTCATCGGCGGCGCCCCGGCCGCCGCGGTCGTCTTCGCTCGCGAGGTCACACAATCGACGGCTCGTGATTCACGAATCACCGAGCTCGATGAGCGCATCGCAGCGGCCGATGGCCCGCAGCGGACGCGGCTTCGTGCCGAGAGATCCGAGTTGTGGGAGCGAGTTCACTCGGAGAAGCAGGGTGAGCTGGCGGCCGAGTTCGACTCCGTCCACAGCGTCGAGCGAGCGGTCGAGATGGGCTCGGTCGGCTCGATCATTCCGCCGGCCGCCCTGCGCCCGCGGCTGATCGAAGCAATCGAACGGGGGATGCGGCGAACGGCCGACGCCGGAAAGGCAAGCAATGGCCGAACTCGGCTGGCTGACGCGCACGCTCGCTGACGTACCCCGGCACGATCGGTGGCTGAGTGAGCGGGAACGCGAGATCGTCTCGACGCTGCGAATCTCCAAGCGTCGCGACGACTGGCGGCTCGGGCGGTGGGCGGCGAAGTCGGCGCTCGGAGCGTGGCAGGACGTTTCCGTTGCTGACGTGGAAGTCCTCGCGGCGGCTGACGGAGCGCCCGAAGCGCTCGCCGGCGGCGTGCCTATGCCGGTCGGGCTCTCGATCAGCCACCGAGCCGGGCGGGCGCTCGCGACGGTGGGGCGCGGGTCGGGAGCGCTCGGCTGCGACCTGGAAGCCGTCGAGCCTCGCAGCCCCGCGTTCGTGCGCCAGTGGCTGGGTCCTGCCGAGCACGGGGTGCTGAACGGGTTGGACGGTGAGCTGCGAGACTTGGCGGCGAACCTCCTGTGGACCGCGAAAGAGGCCGTCTCGAAGGCACGACGCGAGGGCCTGCGGTTGGACCTTCGACAGGCGACCGTCGAGCCGGGCCACCTGCCTCAATCGCCTGGCGCATGGAGCAGCCTTCGAGTCGGCTGGGGAGACGGCCCGGTTGAGCTCGGCTGGTGGCGTTGGGAGCCGGGATGGGTGATGACGGTCGTCAGCAACCCCGCCGCCCACGGGCCGCCCAGCGAGCTCCCCTGAGTCAGGCGTCGGTCAGAACAGAGGATGCCTGTGGCCTTCGTCGTCCGTGTACTCGAAGACGGGCCCTGTCCCGGCGGCTGACGTGGTGCTGGTAACTGCAGCGATCGCGCGAATAGCGCCTGATCGTACGTGGCTCGACTCCGACTCGAGGAGAGGCACCAGGCGGTCGACGAGGTCGCGGTCACCGACGGAGGCAAGTGCAGCCGAGGCTTCGCGCCAGAGCTCAGGGCGCTCGGCCAGCGCTGCGACGAGCGCGTCGACACCCCGCGGATCCTGGATTCGACCCAGGGCGAGCGTCGCCGCACGCCGAACGGCGGCGCTCGAGTCGTCGAGCGCGGCGACCAGCGGTTCGATCGACTCCCCTGGCCCGCCCGCGACGCCGAGCGCTCGCGCCGCTTCCGTCCGAACCTCGGGTACGGGGTCCTCGCGCAGCAACACGCAAAGACGCTGGTGGACCGCGTCGCTCACGCGGTCATCGTATTCCGAAGCGTTCGCCCGCATGCCTGCGCGCATGACCCTCGACGCTATGCACAGTCGCGGGTTCAAATCCCGCCAGGTATCGGATCTCGCTGCGACGCATGGAGCCAGGCATAGCGACGCTGGCGCATTTCGCGCGAAGCGGGAGCGGGCTCGTCGATGCTCGACTAGTCCGTGGCGTGGGCTACGGGCTCGCCTTTGAAGGCTTGATCAACAAGCTCGTCAGCGTCTTTGTTCATTTCGCGGGGGACCCAGGAAAGCTGCCATGTCTTGAAGGGCTCAAGGGCTTCCACGACTTCTTCATAGAGCTCGGTGGCGCGCTCGTTCTTGCTCCATCTACCCGTTATCTGGTTGACGATGTTCGCGGAGTCGCTGAACGCGGCGATATAGGGGAGTCGTTTCTCGGCGGCGAGCTTGAGACCGCGAATCAGAGCGCGGTACTCGGCTTCGTGTGGACTGCTAACGGGTCCCACTTTCTCGGCCACTCTGGCCAACACCGCGCCACAGTCGGGTTCCTGGAGAATGACCCCGATGGCGCCCTCCGCCTGGCCTCGTTCGTTGGCTCTCTTCCCTCCGTCGATGAAGAGCAGGTAGTAGCCCTTCTTGAGGTCATCAACCACGAGCAACTCCTAACGTAGGCATCACTAGCTCTCCTTCTTCCGCCACTTCTCTTTCAATCCTTCAGGCTGGTCCCAGAGCGTCGCTCCCGCGTGAGAGCGGAACGGTAGGCGCGTCACTTGGCTAGGCGGATTCGCTCCCGGATCCGCGGGTGGTAGCGAGAAACGAATCGGCCCCCCGCTACTCAGGAAAGACCCCGGTGTGCCGGGGTTCGTCCATTCCGGCTCGTCTCTACGGACTCTCCGAGGTACCACCGGGGTGATCGGTACGCCACGCGAGGTTAGCGGCGCTGCAACAGAGCATCTACGTCTCCTGCGGTGCCGCCACCCGGTGGATCGTTCCGCAGTGGCGGCGTGGATCCGACGCGACCGAAGCACAGATTAGGGCGCGGCGCCCGCCGTCTTCTGGCTCTCACCCGACGCGACCACCTGCGCCAGCTCACCATCGGAAGCCGGCTCGACTCGGCGACGGTCCTCAGTTGGCTTCACCCACAGCTCGTCGGTAAGGATTACGACCAGCGAGAGAATCGGCACCGCCACGAAGAGACCAATGAAGCCGAAGAGCTCGCCGACGACGATGACCCCGATGGCCACGACGGCCGGCTGGAGCTTGACCCGGTTCGCCATCACGAGCGGCATCGTGACGTAGCTCTCGACCGCATGGACGCCGACGTAGATCGCGAGGACGACCAGTGCCGTCCCGGGCGACTGCGAGAGCCCGTAGGCGACCGGGGGAATCGCCCCCAGGGGCGTGCCGAAGTACGGGATCAGGATCAAGACCGCCGAGAACACGGCGAAGAGAACCGCGAAGTCGAGGCCGATCAGCTGAAGGCCTACCCACAGCAGGAAGCCGTTGATGAACATTCCGACCAGAACGCCTTGCATCCAGCCGATCCACGCGCCGCGAAGCCGCTCCATGACACTGCGAGCCCGCTCGCGGCTCTCCGGCGGGAATATCCGCAGCGCCCCGTCCACCAGCGGCTGTGGCCAAACCGCCATGTAGTAGGCGGTGATCAGAATCACGAGGATCGCCGCAAGCACGGTGACGATGCTGGTTCCGATCGTCGCGACCGGGCCGATCAGCTTCGCTGGATCGTTCGTGTAGCCGTTGATGAAGTCCTTGATCTGAACGCCGACCTCGCTCGGCTGGTTGCCGCTGGCGTGGGCGACCTTCGCCTTCAGCGAATCGAAGATTGACGGAGCCTGATCGGCAAACGTCCTGATCTCGTCGACGAACGCCGGAATTACAAGCGCGAGGATCCCGGCCAAGACACCGAACCCGATCAGCAGGCCGATCAGCGCACCGACCGCGCGCGGGATCCGCAATCGCTCGAGCATCGTGGCGACGGCGGAGAGGGGGATCGCGATCAAGACGGTGATCAGAATCGCCACGAGCAGCGTCGCGAGCTGTTCAAAGAGGAGTCCCAAGACGACTAGCCCGAAGGCGAGCAGGACTGCCCGCGAGGCGGGATGGAGGCGAGAAACGCCCCTCATTGCCCTTGGCGATGTCGGGCGGCCTCGCCGCGGAGTCGCTCGCGCTCTCCCCGTCGGTCGGTCGCCCGTCCGGCCGCAAGAAGCACGAGCCCGATCACGATCAGGACGCCGACGGTGAAGGCGATCATCGCAGCCGTAGACACTCTTCCCCTGTACCCGCCTCAGGGACCTGGAAGCCGTCGGTGATAACGAGTGCCGAAGGGGAATCGCCGGCCTGGACTGGCTAGGCGAACGCGATGCGCCATCCACGGCGGCTTGGGAGAGCAAAGCATCGGTCGTCTATCTCGCTCGCGTCGGCAGGTTGAGCGTCTCGTGCTCGGGAACGCCCTCGCCGAGCTCCTTGTGACGCTCTATCTCCGCATCGAGCTCCGCGCCGAAGAGAAGCGCACTTTGGTGAGCCAAAGCCACGCCAGCAGAGGTCTCTCACCTCGGCCGCCAAAGCGATTGCCTCGACGACAGCCAATACCATCGACGCGCGGACGCGATGGCACAGGACGCAGAGCAAAGCGGTCGGCAGCAGCCGGCGGGAGCGGACCCGGGACGGCCGCTGCTGCTGGCGGTCGACGACGACATCCAGGCGCTGCGGAGGCTCACGCGCGAACTGGCGCAGCGCTATGACGCTGACTATGAGGTCGTCTGTCACCGCTCGCCGCGAAGGGCATTGGAGACCCTCGAAGGCGCACGCGCCCGCGGGCAGGATGTCGCCCTGGTTCTGGCGGATCAGGAGATGCAGGAGCTGCCGGGCGTCGAGTTGCTTACGCGGGTGCGCCGCTTGCATCCCGCGGCGAAGCGCGGCCTGCTCGTGCATTGGGGGGATTGGGCGCGCCCAGATCGAGCGCGCGGGATGATCGATGGGATGGCGGCAGCGCAGTTCGACTACTACGTGCTCAAACCCAGACGGCCCGGAGAGGAGCAATTCCACCGGATCATCTCCGAGTTTCTGTACGAGTGGGCACGGATGCGCTCGCCGACCGAGAGCGAGATCACCCTCGTCGGTGGAGAGTGGTCGCCTCGGACACACGAGCTTCGGAGCCTGCTCGCGCGCAACGGCGTGCCGCACGCCTTTGTCAAGGACGATTGCGAGCGGGGGCGCGGCCTGCTTGAGGAGGTTGGCTGCGCCCATGAGCAGGGCCCGGTTGCGATCGTCCGAGACGGGCCGACTCTGGTCAACCCGACCAACATCGAGCTCGCCGCGGCGTTCGGCGTCAACACGCGGCTCGGCGCGGAGCGTGACTTCGACCTGGTCGTGGTGGGAGCCGGGCCCGCCGGCCTCACGGCCGCTGTCTACGCGGCCTCGGAAGGGTTGAGGACGTTCGTGGTCGAGCGCGAAACGATCGGCGGTCAGGCCGGGTCCAGCTCCCTGATTCGCAACTACCTCGGCTTCTCCCGCGGCATCAGCGGCGGCGAGCTCGCCCAACGCGCGTACCAGCAGGCATGGGTGTTCGGCGCCAAGTTTCTGCTGATGCACGAAGTCACCTCCCTGAGGTCGGAGGGGGACCGCCTGTGCCTCCAGCTGGCCCACCACAGGGAGGTGAGCGCGGCGGCTGTGGTCCTGGCGACCGGCGCCTCCTACCGGAGGCTCGACGTCGCCGCCCTCGATCGGCTGGCCGACGCCGGCGTCTTCTACTCTGCCGGTACCCAGGGGCAGGCGCTGACCGGAGATCCCTTGTTTGTCGTCGGCGGAGGAAACTCGGCCGGCCAGGCCGCGATGCACCTCTCGCGCTACGGGAGCCGGGTGACGCTCCTGATCCGCGGTCACACCCTGGCCGACAGCATGTCTCGCTACCTGAGACAGGAGCTCGAGGCGACGGAGAATGTCGAGGTCCGGTACCGGACCGAGGTCGTCGGGGCGGTCGCCGATGACGACGGATGGCTCGCGGGACTGGAGCTTCGAGACCTTGGCTCCGGGAGAGTCGAGAGCCATGAGGCCGGCGGGCTGTTCATCTTGATCGGCGCCGATCCCCACACGGATTGGTTGCCAGCCGAGATCGAGCGGGACCGCTGGGGGTACGTGCTGACGGGCTCGGACCTGTTACGTGGTGGGTCGCTCCCGGCGGCGTGGCCGCTGGAGCGGCCACCGATGATCCTGGAGACGAGCATGCCGCGAGTATTCGCGGTTGGCGATGTGCGCGAGGGCTCGACCAAGCGAGTCGCCTCGGGGGTCGGGGAGGGTTCGGTCGTGGTCGAGCAGATCCACCGGCTGCTCGAGAGCGAAGGTGCCGAGCCGCAGTTTGCCCACGTCTCACGCTGAGTTTCTGCACCAAGAAGCAGCGATTCGCGTTCGCTGTCCTCTCGTGGAGGGTTATCGACTACTGCCCCATCGGGCCAGGACCTCCGCACTTCGCGCAAGGCAGGGGTATGGCAGCGCGCTTTGGTACCGACTGCTGCGTCCGATACGTCCAGATCCTCCAGGAGCGTTGACGCTATGGACGATCTGGACGCTCAGGGGACGTATCGACACCCGGAGCCGCCCGGCTGTATGCCGGAGGGGCGGATGGTCGGGGAAGTCCGCGCGAGGTCGCTAGTACGGAACCGCGGTATGGCATCCGTCCCACTTCTTGCGCGAGAAGCGACACGCTGGTCCGGCACCACGTTCGCGATGTGATCCACCTCGTGACGGGTGCGGGATCAGAACCCCTTCGTGTACCAGACGTCGCCACAACAGTAGAGCGACGAGCCGTCGGCCTCGCCCCAGATCACGTGGGCGATGCCCGTCGAGCTGACCGCGAGCCCGAAGTAGTCACCGTCAGTGAACGTGTACCCGTCGGCGCTCTTGTACGGAGCACCCGACCCGAGGTCCGAGAGCCGAACCTGCGGCCCCCAGCTGGCCCCGCCATCCGTACTCCGCGCATACCAGGTGTTGAACTTGCCCGTCCGGTCGTCCTGCCACGCCAGACGGAAATCGCCCGAAGTCGGGCCGCCGTCGATCTGCGGCACGCTGGAGTCCCCCTGGGCATTCACGAGGCTCGGAGTGCTCCAGTTCGCACCCCGTCGTCCGAGGTCTGGACGTAGAGCGACTTCGGCCAGTTCGGCTCGTCGGTGAACGTGTAGGCGAAGACCATGTGACCGGTTGCATCGATTGCGATCGAGCCGGTCGCGGCGTAGTAGTCGGGATAGCACCCGGGTACCGGACAGGGGGGTGGCGCGGCGGAGGTTCCGAATGGGATCAGCGTCGGGTCGCCGCACGGCCTGGTCGTCGACGGCGAGCACCGCAGCAGGGCGACCTCCCCCGGCCCGTCAAAGTCGTGGCCGTGTCCGGACAGGCTCCTCTCGCCGTTGAGGGCAAAGTAGACGTCGCCGTTTGGCGCGTACGCTCCGCTGTTCGCATACCACCACAGCTGGTCCTCGTTCACCTTCTGGGGCGGTAGGAATGACTGACCGTAGTCATGGGAGGCGACGACCATGTTGTCGAACTTGTGGTTGAACGCCACGTAGACGTCGCGGCCCGAGGGGGAGATCACGAGGATCGGCTTGTCCATGTAGCTAAGCCCGCCGTTCATCGTGATCGGATGACTCCACGTGTCGCCGCCGTCGTGGGAGGTGAACAGCTGCACGCCCGGGTCGTACTGGTCAAGGAACGCGACGTAGATCGTCCCGCAGCTGCACCCCGCGTTGGTGTCGTTGGCGACCCGGATCTGGGGGTCGTACTGCCACCCAATCGTCTTGCAGGCAGCCCCGCAGACGAAGCTCTCAGGGCCGAAGCTCGCCCCGCCGTCGGTGGAGCGCCGGAACAAGACGCTGGTGCCGGGACAGTTGCCCTTGCAGGCCTGCGCGTTGATGCCGGTGATCAGTTGGTAGACGCGGTTCGGGCGGTTGGGGTCGACCGCAACCGCCGGCTCCCAGTTGCTCTGGTGCTTGGGGTTGATGTCATATCCGGCAGGGCGCTCGTTATCGAAGCTGGTAGCGCCCGACGCCCTTGCGGTGGCTCCAGCGATGGCCAGCGATGCCACGAGCGCCGCCAGGGCGAGGATGACCGCAAGCGTGAGGAGCGTCGCGGGGGCGGCGTGGAGGCGAGGCTTGACCGACATCTTGTCCTCCCTTGTCTGGCCCGCGCTAGGGGAGGCGCGCCTTTCGCCGGACCCTACATTCCGCGTCTGCTGAGCGCAAGGCTGCGATTGGAACCTCCCTTCGGGAGCCGCCCGCGCCCTCGTCGAGGGCTCCGCGATCTCACTCCCGCAGCCCGGCGGCTTCGAGGGCTGCCTCGAAAGACGGATAGTGCCTCAGCCCCATCATCGAGGGTCATCCACTCGACCTCGTTCTGGGCGAGGTCAAGCTCGGGAACCCGGCGCTCGAGCCGGTCGAGCAGTTCGAGGCGGTCGGTGTCGGTACGAGCCACTTCCCGCAAGTCTGAGCGGTGCTCCGGGCGGAACGGTGGATCGCCTACTCCCGCAGCCCGGCGGTCCTGAGGGCTTCGGCACGGGTCCAGAAGACCTGACGTCTCGTGATCAGGCCGTCCGCGAACCAGACGACCTGCCAGGTGCGGTATTCAAACTGCACCCCGCTGCCCCTACGGCGCGCTGTGAGAACCACGGCGATGAAGACCCGATCATCACCCAAGTCCGCCATCTGCTCGATCTCGATGCGGATGCCCTCCTCCGTGTTTTCCAACATCAGCGCGATCCACTCGCGCACCTCTGCCCGCCCGCGATACAGCTGACCAATCCCCGAGACACCTTCCAGCGCCTCCCATACGACATCAGGGCTGAGGAAGGCCAGCAAGGCGTCGAAGTCGCGGCGGTTGAGAGCGTCGATGGCCCTCCGTGCCAGCGCCACGTTCTCCTGCGACATCGCCTACTCCCGCAGCCCGGCGGCTTTGTGGGCCTCGCTCCGGTGGCCGAACCCCTCGCCGCGAGCAAGCATCCCGTCCCGCAGCGTCCACAAGTGAGCGATCCGAATCTCAAACGCTGCGCCGCTGGCTTGCCCGCGTTCTGTCACGCGATGGAAGGCGAGGACTCGGTCTTCCGTCGCCGAGAGGCGCTCGGGTTCGATGCGAAGCTCGTCGAACATCTCAGCCCTGTCGGTGAAGAACCGGATGACCTCTTTGCGGCCTGTCGCTCGCCGATTCGGCTGTCCGGAATCCATTCGGCGTCTGGGTTCATCAGTTCCGTCGCGCCTGCCACATCGTGGGCGTTCATCGCTCGGTAGAGGCGGCGGACGACCTCCACGTTCTCCTGCGACATCGCCTACTCCGAAAGTCCGGCGGCCTCGGGGACTTCTTTGGGATCGAGGTAGTTCCAAACCTCAATCCCCTTGCCGTTCTTCACGTCGGTCACGCTGACCAAGGGCGACTCGATCTCGACCCCGCTCTGCCTATCGCGCATGCGGATGCGCCCGATGCCGACGATTCGGTCGCTCAGGTCCCGGATCTCCGAGTACTCGACGTGGAACTCGGCGAGCGCCTCGTACACGACTCGGAGGCCCTCGCGGACGCCCTGGTGTCCCTGATGGACCCTCGCCTCGCGCCCGAGCGGCATCAGGATCGCCGAATGCCACTCCACCTCGGGGTCGAGTTCCCTCAGTAGCGCCTCGACGTCCCGGCGGTTGTACGCGGCAGCGGCGCGCTTGAAAGTCTCGACGTTCTCCTGCGACATCGCCCGCGCAGTATCTCGCCCCGCAAGGCCCCTTCAAATGACTTGCCACCTCTGCAAACGCCCGCCCGCCTCGCTCCGGGCACGTCGTTTACCTTGGCGGTGTGCGGCCCGATTCGTATCCCAGCTGCGACGTCTGCGAGCGGTATCTCCTCACCGGCGAGCAGCCGTATGAGTACCTGACTCGGCAGCGCGAGAAGCGGGTGGCGTGCATCCATTGCCGCTCCCGTGCCCAGGCGTCGGGCTGGATACCCATCGCCCTTGCCGACACGATCGCTCAGGAGCCGAGCCAAGCGCGGCGCCGAGAAGCGCTTCGGGCACGATTCAGCCGGGTCGCCTCGCACTGAGCGACAAGCCAAGAGCCGCTTGACCGCCCCGCGCCGTATCTCGCCACGGGGACGGGTTACGGCGCCAGCCGACCGGGCGCCGCGGTTATTCACGCGCCAACTCTGCTGACTGCGGTTAATCGGCCTGCTGAGCGGGTTAGCTTCGATCCGAGCACCACGGCAACGCCGTTGCTCTTGACTCGCGCTCGCAGGTCAGAGTAGGCTCGGGCATCAGCCTGTGCTGTGCGTGCCCGCGATGCAGGTCTTCGTCACGAGATCAGGAGCGATGCGTCAGATGCAGTCCGTGAGATTCAGATCTGCCTCCGCGAGGCGGCCGAAGCGAGTGACAGTTGCCGCGCCCCTCGTGCTCGCCGCCTTCTGCCTCGGGGTGGTCCCGAGTATGGCGTCGGCGCGCGGCTTCAGCGGCAGACTCATGACCGCCGCCGCGGCGCGCAATGCCGCGAGGCAGGATCCGAACACGGGAACCCTCGGTCCGGCCGCCAGGCGCGCCCTCCACCGCGGCTACCTGGTGCCGCACCAAGCCCGTTACGATCGCCAGAAGGCGCGGATCACCAGGCGGGCGACGGCCCGCCAGACGCTGAGCGCGCCGGTGACCGGCCCCCTGGCCCCACACCTCGTCGCCGGAAAGTCCTGGCAGGGGATCAACGACCCGCGCTCGACGCCGCCGGACGAGACGGGCGCCGTCGGCACCACCCGCTACATCGAGCTGGTCAACACCAGGTTCGCGATCTACAACAAGGCGAGCAACAGCCCGATCGGCGGCGGCACGCTGAACCAGCTGGTCGGCGCCCTTAGCACTGACTTCCTGACCGACCCGCAGATCATCTGGGACCCGACCACCAACCGCTTCTACTACGCCGCCGAGGACAGCCGCAGCGCGGCACACAACCAGGTCGCGTTCGGATTCAGCCGCACGGCCTCCCCGTCGAGCGCCGCGGACTGGTGCAAGTACGTCCTCGACTACGGCGTGCCGTTCCCCGACTTTCCAAAGCTCGGCGACAGCCAGTTCTTCGCGATGATCGGGGATAACGTCTTCGCCAACGGCGGCAACGGCGGCTTCCTGGGCTCCGATCTGCTGGCGATCTCAAAGCCAGCGGCCGGGAGCGGCTGTCCGGCGCCATCGACGTTCAAGTTCGACGACCGGATTCTCAGCTCGAACTCCTTCACGCCGGTCCCCGCGAACGAGATCGACACGAACCCGACGGGACAGGCCGTGGCCACGACGAGCGCGCGTATAGGAAGCCAACTGCGACTGTTCAAGGTGACCCGGAACCCGACCACCGGCAACCCGGTGATCCAGTCGAGTCCGACCAACGTCACGGTGCCGACCTACGCGATCCCGCCAAATGCCCCCCAGCAGGGCTCAATCAACAGGATCGACACCTCAGATGCGCGCAACACCCAGGCGGTGGCGGCGGTCGACCCCGGACACGGAGGCAAGTTCGCGCTCTGGACCCAGCACACGGTCCGCGGCGGGGCTGGGGCCGAGGTGCGCTGGTATGAGATCAATCCGGTTACCCACGCCGTGATCCAGAAGGGCACGGCGACGAGCCCGTCGCTGTTTGAGTTCAACGGCGCGATCTCTCCCAACCGCCAGGTCAACGGCGGCACGAAGAGCGGCGGCAACGCGATGGTGATGAACTACAACACCTCGTCCACCACTACCAAGCCAGGGATCAGAATGGTCTCGAAGGTCGGGAACGGTGCTCAGTCCGCCCCGGTCACGGTGAAGAACTCGCCCGGTCAGCTCTCGGGCTTCGATTGTTCGAGGGTGGCGCAGACGGGATCGTGCCGCTGGGGCGACTACGCCGGTGCGACACCAGACCCATCGACTGCGAACAGGATCTGGCAGGTGAGTCAGTTCGCCGCGGGTTCGGGCAGCGGGAGGACCGGGCTTGCGACCTCAAGAACCTGGAACTTCGTCGCCACGCCGTAACGCGAAGTCGACACGAAACCCGCGGCTCCGCTTCCTCCAGAACCCGGGACCGCCCCAGCACCGGCGCGAGCGCGGCGCCAGCAAGCCGTACTGGACGACTCTTGCCCGCCCGCGAATCCGGTCCCGCGCCCATAACCGGGGAGAGGGTCAGAGGGCCGTGGAGTGGCTCGTCCGGGGCGATCCTCATCCGGTGCACCAGAAGGCTTCAGCCTGACCTAGCCGACCCGGCCCGCTCGTCCTCGCGCCCTGCGAGGCGGTCGCGGCCGGTGCGCACAGCGGTGAGGAACTTCTCCACGTTTACCTCGAGCGTCGACAGCATCTCGTCGGCGTACTCCTCGGCTCCGAGCCCGATCTGGCGCTCGGTCTCGCGGGCGTCGTCGATGATCTCCTCGGCGCCTCGCTCGGCCTGCTTGTAGACCTCCTCCTCGGTGATCAAACGTGCCCGCTGGTCGCGCGTCTCCTCGCCCACGCGCTCGGCCTCGCGCTTTGCCTCGGCGAGCATCTCCTGCTGTTCCTTGGCGAGCCAGCGCGCCTGCTTGATCTCCTCGGGGATCGTCGCCCGCATCTGATCGAGCAGGTCGTAGATCCCCTCGCGATCCACGCGCACCTGGTCGCTGAGCGGCACGTGGCGCGCCTCGTGGATCAGGTCGTCGAGCTTGTCGATTAGGACCAGGACGTCCACGAGGCGCGGAGCTTATGTGACGCTCCGGGCCTTGCGCCCAGAGGGAGCGATGACCGCCGAACGGAGCGGCCTCGCGCTTCCGAACAGGCCAGGCTCTACGCCCCCGCGGAACCGCCGTCTAGTTGTTACGGCACCACGCGTTCCGCGGCACGTTCGAGCACGGGTTCGGCGTGCTCGGCAGCTGCTTCTTGGGCAGCTTGTGCATGACCACCTTGGTCTGGCGCGGGTAGTAGTCGGTGGGCGTGCACTGCCCGTTGCCGAGGAGCTGCGTGTCGCAGAGCACCTCCTGCGTCAGCGGCAGATTCGGATTGGCGGTGCCCGTCTGGCCGCACTTGGAGTTGGTCTTCTGGAGCGTCGGCGGCGAGCTGCCGTCGGGGGCCTGGTTTCCCTCTCGTCGTCATCACTGCCAACTCTTCGATAGTTCGATTGCTGACGCTATCCCGGCAAACGGGAGAGGTCAACCGGTCGGCGAGACGAGGACCGTGACCGCTGAGGCCCTACTCCCGCAGCCCGGCGGCTTTGAGGGCGTGGGCTCGCTCGGTGTGGTCGTCGATGCGGGCTACTTAGTGATCCCGCGCCGTGAACCCAGGGAGAGTACTGTCCGTAACACTCGCTGAGAGCACCTCCGCCTGGGGAGGGGAGGCATGTGCTCCGTTGTTCCACAGCCGAGCCATAGGAGGAGATCATGGAACAGCACTCGACCCAGGCGGAAGGTACGACCCGACGCTCGCTCTTGGTCAGGGGAGCCGCGGCCGGAGCAGCGATCGGCGTCGGCGGGCTGTTGGCCGATGCCTCCACAGCCCTCGCAAGTAACGGTCTCACCAAAGGGGACGCGGCCATTCTCCGCTTCCTCGCTGCGGCCGAGCTGATCGAGACCGATCTGTGGCAGCAGTACAACGAGCTCGCCGGGATCCAGGACAAAGAGGTCCCCGGCGGAACCGGGAACCCGGCCTACCACGATGCGGTCGCGGTGCTCGACGAGGACATGGACCAGTACATCCACGACAACACCGACGACGAGATCAGCCACCACACCTTCATCAACGCCTACCTCGCAGCGAACGGGGCGCAAACGGTCAACCTGGACCAGTTCCGCACCCTGCCGAGCAGCCAGGCGGACGGCGCTCGGAAGCACGTCAAACGGCTCACCAACCTGATGCAGCTGACCGTCAACACCAGCTTCTGGACCCGCTATCGAGCGACTGAAAGAAACCCCGACCTCGGCGACACCCTGCCGCAGGCGGTCCCCGGCCTCGCCGTTGGTCAGCATCCGGCGATCCCCCGAAACAATCGCGACCTGACGCCCAAGAGGCACCTGCAAGCGATCGCCAACACGGCGGGGTTCCATTTTGCCTGGGTCGAGCAGGGTGGCACCAGCCTCTACGCGGCACTCGCGCAGCGGGTCACCCACACGGAGGTGCTGCGCATCCTGCTCAGCATCGGCGGCAGCGAGATCATGCACTTCCAGACCTGGCAGGACAAGGCCGGAAACGCACCCCCGCTGACCGACCCCATCACCGGGTTGCGGTTCCCCGACCTGAACGCCGACGGCGAACTACGCCAGACCAACCTGATCATGCCCGAGCCGACGAGATTCCTCGATCGCAAGTTCCCGCGCGTCTCGATCATCCGCCCCACCGAGACCGAGGGGGCGGCGATGGGCACGGTCAGGGCGTTTACCGCCGATGGGCTGTTCATCGGCCAATCGCCGGAGTTCTTCGCCGCCCTACAGGATCTGGCAAAG
Organism: uncultured Actinomycetes bacterium; assembly: GCA_963710955.1. Lineage (GTDB taxonomy): Bacteria > Actinomycetota > Thermoleophilia > Solirubrobacterales > 70-9 > AC-56. The sequence goes on from CAVQCK010000012.1 coordinate 39,379, forward strand.
GCGGCGGACGCGGCCTGACCCGGGGGTCACGGCCACTAGCGCGGCGTCGGGAACGCGGGGCCGGAGTCGAGCGATCCGGTGGGATGGGCCGGACGAGGATGCCCGGCCCAAATCCCGATCGCTCAACCCGACGAACTGAAGTGCACGATCGCCGAGCCGCAGCCAATCCCCTGGATCCAGACGTTCTGGACGCCGGTGAGATTGGGAGCGAAGTCGTTGGCCGAAACGATCATTTTGGCAGTGAACGACTCGTCGTTCCCGTCGCCCGCTCGGTAGAAGTCGGCCATCAGTACGACAGTGGTGTCGCTGGTGCTGGCCATGGGCTCCGGCTCGCCGGTGCACGTGAAGGTCGTGCTCGCCAGGAGCGGGGTCGGGGCCGTGTCGGCCGGGTCCCAACGAACGCCCTGCCCGGCGAGACAGCCGTTGAAAGGGCCCCCAACTACGTCTTGGGTGCAGCGGAATCCGCCAGCCGAGTTGACGAAGCCGGTTCCGGGGTCGAAGGCCCCGCCGCCGGTTAGGCGGGCAGCGCCACCGTTGAGACCGCTGATCTCGGGGGCATTGAAGCCGAAGCCCGTCTTGCCCTGCCCCGCTGCCAGTGCCGAGGGGGCGAGCATCAGGGCGGCGGCGGCGGCGACAACAGCGAGTGCCCACCCTCGCTTGCAGATCGTGTTATGGAGCATTGGAACCTCCTTACGCGCCCTTGGCGCGTCTAGGGCTCCTTGTGTCGGCGGCCCGGCAAACCACCCTTCCTTGCCAGGCAAGGTCACGTTACTCCCTACAGCCTCATTTTTCAGGTCATCGGTACCGCATAAGCAGTGGCCGTTGTCGCGCATCTAGGAACCATCGCGGTGAGGGGCGTAGCCCTCTTGCAGGCCAACTTGCCAGTGTCTACTCCCGCAGCCCGGCGGCTTTGAGGGCCTTGGCGGTGTCCCAGTAGAGGGCGAGTCCAACCACCTTCCCAGCGTTCGAACGCCCATACGGTCGCCGTATCTCCCTGCACGGCGACGCCGCTGCCCTTACCGCGTCCCTCGATGCGATTCAGCACCACAACGAAGTCCTAACCGGCGTCGATGAACTCAATCGGCTCGGCCCGGAAGTCCTCCCATGAGCTCAGCGCCGAGCGCCAACTGCGCCACATCGCCTCCCGGCCGTGCGCGCTTGAACCCTCGGGCCAATCGACCATCGCGAACTCGACCTCGGGATCGAATGCATCGTTCTCGGAGAAGTCGCCCTGGGCCCACCCTTCATAGACGCGCCGCACCACCTCGACTTTCTCGCGTGACATCGCCCGATGAGTATCTCGCGTGCCAGAAGCGGGTTCGTCGCCGCACGCCAAAGAGCCGCGGCCCGGAGGCCGCGACTCTCTCGATCCTTTGACGCTCACCGCGCCCTACTGCGGCAGCGCCGCGACGTAGAAGGGCAGGTTCGTCAAGACCGCCGGGGCGGTAGCGGCCAGGGCCGTGTTGACGCCGACATGCTGGCTGTCGTTGGGCGCATCGGGCTTGCAGTCGGTGCCGACGCCCGAGCCTCCGTTGCAGAGGATCGCGTCGGCGATCACCCTCGCGTTGGTGCCGCTGGCGACCAGCGCCCGACCGGAGACATCCTCGCCGAAGTCGATCACATAACCGCCGCCGCCGAGGGCCTTCACCTTGATGCCGCCCGACTGCTCGGCGATCGTGCCGTCGGACTTCACCGCCACCCACAGGGTGCGTTGATCGCCGCTCAGCTTCGCGCCGCTCACCGCCTCCTTCTTGATCTTCTTCGTCGTCACCGCCTTCTTATCTAGCTTCTTCGCCGTCACGGCGCCGTTCTCGATGTCGTTGGTGCCGATCGTCGCGGCCGCCCAGCTGATACCGCCGATCGCCACGAACAGTGCGATCGAGGCGACGACCATCGCTGGCGACGGTCGAAGCCGCCTCAGGTTCCTCATGGGAACTCCCCCCGTTTGGGCCAGAGATCAGGGTCCCTGGCTGCTTAACCAATGGCGCGATCCTCTTCGATTCCAGGCTGCCCTGTCAAGGATCGGGCCGGGGGGCGGTAACCGGGGGTGTTGCGATCGAGTGAGCAGTGTGCGGCTCAGCTACACGCGATGTGCGTGCACTGGCGCGGGTCGCGTTGCCGCTCGCCCTGTTCCGGGGTGGATTGGACTCATGGAGTGGGGAAGCCTCAGCGACGGGGAGCAGGCCGTGCGCCTGCGTGGGGCGGTGCGACACGAAGGCTTTACCCTGACCGCCTGGTGAGTGAGCACGAGTGAAGGGATCGGACGTGGCAAGGATCGGCGGAGACGAGTTGGAGCGGGCGCTCTCGGACGTGAGCGGTTGGGAGGCCGAAGCGGGAGTTGACCCGCGCGGCGGTCCCAATCAGCCCGACCGCATCTTTGAGTGGTTACAGGCCAACGGGGTTGACGCCGACGCTTTTGCGGAGTTCACCAAGACCAGGTTGCCAGCGCAGGCGACGGACCGCCTGCGGCCGCGCACCGTGTACCTGCAAGGGTTTGCGGTTGGGTTCCGCGCCGCGCAGATGGCTGCTGAGAGGAGCGCGTTGCAGATCGGCAAAGCCGAGTTTGACCGTGCCGAGGCCGACGAGTTTTGGGACCGCACCTGAGGAGTTTGGTCAGCCGATTCGCGCGGCAGGCCGCGCGCGCCCATCGATTTCCGGCATTGCCACCGTGCCGAGGCCGGTTAGCGCGGGGTCGCTGGGCCGGTCCCTCACCCGCTCTTGATGGATAACGTCAACGACGAGCCTCGGAACCCTGAGGACATTTTGCGTCCCTGGGGAGGGGGGTGAAGGCGCGTTTACCATGGAGTTTGGTGACCACTGCGGAGCGAGCAGCGCGCAACTGCCAGATCGTCAAGGCGCGCCTTCGCGGGCTCGGCGAGGTCGATGTCGCGAACAGGTTCGGGGTCACACCTCGTCACGTGCGACGGGTTCTGGCTGAGCATCGCGAGAGCCGCCCGCGCTTGGACAACATCGACCCCTGGAGGTGGTCGAGGACGCCCTCGACGGCCACGAGGCGCTAAGCGAAGAGCTTGCGTTGCTCGCGGAACGCACCCGCCACGACGGCGTCCGGCTGGGCGCGATCAAGGGGCGAGTGGAGACCCACCGAGCGAGGATCGAACTGCTCCAGGCCGCCGGGGTTCTCCCCGCGGACCTTCCTCAACTCCGTGTCCTGCAAGACGTGAACACGGTGGCTGAGGTCATAATCGCCATCTTCAACCGCTACGAGGTGCCGATCGAGGCGAGGCGGGAAATCAGGGGCCTACTCGCCGGGCAGGGAGAAGGCCAGACGCCGGTTGAGGCCACGGGTCCGCTGGCGATGACGATCGTCTTGACCCGCTAGCGCCGCGTTCTGCGTCCACCGCCGCGCACCCGCCACCGATGTCGACCATCTCATCCCGATCGCCGACGGTGGAGACGATTCGGTGGCGAATCTCCGGCCCTCCTGCGCCCGCTGCAACGGGGTTGGCGCTAGGTGCGGGCGAATAGGGTCCACGCGTGCACACCCTCGCGATCACATCCACGACCGTGCATGCGATCGCGGCATCCTTTGCGGCCGTGGGCACTGTGGCAGATGGATCGCTTGAGGAGATCAGCCAGCCCAATCTGGAGGAGTCCTCATGAGCCTCGCCAGGAGCCTGAACCGATTTCTCGACCGCCTTAGGGCGCCGGAAGCGTTCGAGGCTGCGGCGAGGCCCGGCACCGCGAACGACCTCGACGGGCTTCGCGGCCACAAGTACTGCCTGCTCGTCAGTTTCCGGCAATCGGGCGAGCCAGTCCCGACTCCGGTCTGGTTTGGCCTGGAGCGCGACCGCGCGTACCTGAACACGCGTGAACGCAACGCCAAGTTGAAGCGCATCCGGCGGGACCCTCACGTGAGGGTAGGGCCGTGCTCATGGCGCGGCAAGCCGCTGGGGCCGCTCGCGGAGGGCAGCGCGAGAGTGGTTCCTCCGGCTGATGAGGAGCGGGCCGAGAGGGCATTGCGCTCGAATTACGGTTTGATCCGCCGGATCTACTACTCCTCCTTCGGGAGCAGGGGAGACCCGACGGTCTATGTCGAGATCGCGACGAGCGTGATCCGCTCTTCTACGACCCCGGCTACGCCGTCGAGGCCGAGCGCCTAGCCGGACTCGCGCGGCCCCTATGAGCATTGGCGCGCGCCGGTCAGGCGGAGAGTGACCAGGAACCGGCCCCAAGACTCCCGCAGCCCGGCGGCTTCGAGGGCTTGGATTATCCGCCGGTCCGCGAGCGCAGCGCTTCCGCTCGCTCCCGTGCGCCAGCCCGGACCTGGTCGAGCGGCAGGGCGGCCTGCGCGCAAAGCGTGGCCAGATCGAAGTAGATGCTCTCGCCCGCCATCAGCCCATCGCGAAAGGGGGTGACGTTCGGAAACGGGACCGCGAAGGAGCGCCCCGACGGAGGCACGCCCATCCACTCCCCACCGCTCGTGCCCTCCAGGGTGCCCCAGACGACCATGGCGTCATCGCCGAACGCCTCGCCCTCGTCTGCGGGCGCCAGATCGGGAAAGGCCGCGGAGTCGCCGCGATAGGCGGTCCGCACCCACCCGTCCCTCGCTGCGCAGGCCGAGAGGGTGTGTCTCGAGGAAGCAATCCTCGACGAACGTCGCGAGGATCGCCTCGATGTCGCGCGCCGCCTCGGCGTCGCGATGGCGCTCGAAGAGGCGCTGTACCATCTCCTCCGGGCTCACGGCTGAAAACGGTAGCGCCGATTCCAGGTGTCAGCCAACACTGGCGCTGATCCTCGACGGTTTTCCTGCGAGATGGCCTACTGCGAAAGCCCGGCGGCTTCGAGGGCCTCCCGGTGATCCCAGAAGAACTCGGCCAGCACAACCTTGCCCTTTCTGAACGTCGTGACCTGAGTGAACCGCATATCCCCCTCGAGTCCCGACTTCACGCCGGCCATGTGCGCTCGCATTCGCGTGACCACGACGTCACCTGCATCGATCAGGTCCTCAATCACCGAGTCGCGGCCCACTGTCTCCGCAAAGCCCTCATCGAGGCGCGCACTGCGTCCTTTCCGCGAAAGACGCGCTCCGGCCAACCCTCGGCGGCTTGGAGCACCGCGTCGTCGTCCCACAACCCGACAAACGCGTCGATATCGCCCCGGTTCCAGTACTCCAAATCCTGCAGCACCAGCTCCACGTTCGCCTGCGACATCGCCTACGCAGTATCTCGCTCCTGCGGGCGCGACTCCGCTCGGCTCAGTCCGGCAGCACCAACGAACCAGGGGCCCGTCTCCGCGCTTTGAACGCACACGACTCCGAGCGCACCGCCTGCCTGGCTGCCCACAGGCATGAGCGAAGCGAACGAACCCAGGAAGGCAAACGCCGGGTGCCCGTTCTACGTAGCTGGAGAGATGCCTACTACGCAGAATCAGGTTCGCACCGTCAAACGGGGCGGGACATCCGCATTTTGCCGTAGATCGGCGCGGAGAACTCCGGTCATCCCCCACGCAGACTGTTGCGGCCTGCCCTCCGGCCTACTCCCGCAGCCCGGCG
>CAVQCK010000013.1:0-33794 GCA_963710955.1 uncultured Actinomycetes bacterium
CACGAAGGAACCAGACGCCATAGCCGATGTGGCGGGTCTCGTCGTGGTGGATCTTCGAGTAGCCCTCGACGAAGCCGGGGAGCAGGCTCTCGCGCTCGAGGTATCGCGTGATGAAGCGAAACGAGGTCAGGCCGAGCGTGCTCTCCAGGATCAGGTGGTAGATCGTGACGAACCGGACCTTCGCGGTGATGTCCCCGGGCGCGGCGACGAGCGCTTCATGCGCCTCAACCAGCGCCTCGTCGAAGATCTTCCGGAACGCGGGTGAGACCTGCTCGCGCGCCGTCTCCACGTGAGCGGCGATCACCGCGGGCGCGTCGATCACGTCGTCGCGAAAGCGGGCGTAGAACTGCATGTGGCGCGCCTCGTCGACCTGCTGCGTGGCGAGAAAGGTCACCTCCTCCTCGCTCCCGTAGGCGGCGACTAGGCCCGAGAACTTGGTGGTTATCCGCTCCTCGGCGACCATCAGCGAGCAGAGCGCCCAGTAGATGAGGCCCTGGTCCTCGTCGCTCATCTGCGGCCACTGCTCGCGGTCCGCGGACAGGTCGATGTCGAACGGGCTCCACTGCTGCTCCTCCCAGCGCCGGTAGAGCGTCTGGGGATCGTTGAGCTGGATCTCCGCGGTGGTCACCTCGGCAGCCGGGCACGAATGATCGCCGACGCGGCCTGATCGTGCACGCGATGCGTCTCGGTGATCTCGACCCCCTCGAAGCCGGCCGCCACGAGCTCGCGCTCGAAGTCCTCGCGCGCCAGGGCGCCGGCGATGCAGCCCGTCCACTGCTCCATGTCGCGGCGGGTCCCTTCGTCCATGTCGTCGTCCGCGACGACGTCGCTCACGGCGAACCGGCCACCCGGTCGCAGGACGCGGGCGGCCTCGCGAAACACGGCGGGCTTGTCGCCCGAGAGGTTGATCACGCAGTTGGAGATGATCACCTCGACCGAGTCGTCCGGCAGCGGCACCTCCTCGATCGTGCCCTGAAGGAACTCGGCGTTATCGACTCCGGCCTCCTGCTGATTCCGCCGAGCGAGCTCGAGCATCTCGTCGGTCATGTCGAGTCCGTACGCCTTGCCGCTCGGGCCGACACGACGGGCGGAGAGCAGCACGTCGATGCCGCCACCCGAGCCGAGGTCGAGGACCGTCTCGCCCTCGTGGAGCTCCGCGACTGCGGTCGGGTTGCCGCACCCCAGCGAGGCGAGCTCAGCGGCATCAGGCAGGGCGTCTCGCTCCTCGGAGGAGTAGAGGCCCGAGCCGAAGGCCGCGTCTCCGCAGGCGTCCGGGACGTCGGTTCCGCATCCGCACGACGACTCGGAGGGGCCGCAACATCCCGGCTTCCCGTCCCCGACCGACCGGGCGGCCCCGGCGTAGCGCTCCCTGACGACATCACGAATCTGCTCTAGCTCAGCCATGCGCTCAATTCCTCCAGTGCCTGCGGATTGACGTAGTAGTAGGCCCACAGCCCCTTGCGCTCGGATCCGACGATGCCGGCCTCGCGCAGGACCTTGAGGTGGTGCGAGACCGTGGGCTGGGAGAGATCGAAGAGCGGGACCAGCTCGCAGACGCACACCTTGCCGGCGTGCTTTCGCAGCACGTCGACAAGCTGGAGCCGGATCGGATCGCCGAGCGCCTTGGCCACCACGGCCATTCGCTCGGCCTCGCGCCGCTCGACATCCGGGTAAACCACCGGCTCGCAGCACGGCTGGCCTGCAGGTCGCTTGTGCTTCGGCGCCAGCTCCAGATCGACAGTCATCTATTTACATATATCAATTGAACTGATAGATGTCAATCGAATATTCTGAGGCCATGACTGCAGAGGTGCCCGAAGTCCTCTTCGTCTGCGTCCACAACGCCGGGCGCAGCCAGATGGCGGCCGGGCTCCTCGACCAGCTTGCGCGGGGGCGCGTCCACGTCCGAACCGCCGGGTCGGACCCAGCGGACGAGATCAACCCCGTTGCCGTGGAGGCCATGGCCGAGGCGGGCGTGGACCTCTCGAAGGAGTTCCCGAAGCCGTTGACGGACGATGCGGTGCGGGCGGCCGACGTCGTGATCACGATGGGCTGCGGCGACGCCTGCCCGATCTACCCGGGCAAGCGCTACGAGGATTGGGAGCTCGAGGATCCGGCGGGCAAGGACCTCGAGACGGTCCGACGCATCCGCGACGAGATTGCCGACCGGGTGCGAGCGTTGCTGGCAGAGCTCTCTGGAGACGAGCAGACCGTTGACCCGGCCTGACCTGGGCCGCCGCGCCCTCGCCGAAGGCCTCGCCGCCTTCGCCCTCGTCTTCGCGGGCTGCGGCGCCATCGTCGCGAACGCCCAGTACGACGCCGCGCTGGGCACGGTCGGCATCGCGCTCGTCTTCGGCCTCGTGATCATGGTGATGATCTACGCCATCGGGCACCTCTCGGGAGCCCACATCAATCCCGCCGTGACCGTCGCCTTCACCCTCACGCGTCACTTTCCGGCTCGGGATGCGATTGCATACGTCGCGGCCCAGTGCGCCGGCGCCATCCTGGCTGCATTGGTTCTCCTCGCCGTCTGGCCGAGTCAGCCGGCCGCGCTCGGCGCCACGGTGCCGACAGTCGGAGTCGGCAGCGCGCTCGTCTACGAGGCGATCCTCACGGCGTTTCTGATGTTCGTGATCATGGCGGTGGCAACCGACACCCGTGCGGTCGGCGCCGCCGCGGCGATCGCCATCGGCGGCACCATCGGCCTCGATGCCCTCTTCGGCGGGCCAGTCACCGGCGCCTCGATGAACCCCGCTCGGTCACTCGCCCCGGCGCTCGTCACCGGCACCTGGACGGACTTCTGGGTCTACGTCGCCGGCCCGGTGCTCGGCGCTGCCGCCGGTGCGCTCGCCTACCAACTGGTGAGAGGTCGCGCCGCGGCGCCGGCCTAGGCCGCCAGAGCCCTGGGCGCGCCGTTGCTGGCGCCGTTCAAGAGCGTCAGGATCACGCCCTCGCGCAGGCCGCCCTTGCCGATCTGAAGCGGCTGGCCGAGGAGCTCCGAGAGCTTCTCCAGGAGCAGGACACCCGTGGGCAGGATCTGCACCCGCCTGGGATCAAGCTCGAAGCGCTTGGCAACGTCATCGATCGGGTCGCCGGTCAACACCCGGACCGCCCGCTCGAGCGTCTCGTACTCGAGCACCGTGCCCACGAGCGCCCGGAGCGAGGTCGCGCTGCCCCCGACGGCGACGGCCTGGTCGGGGCGCTCGAACTCCACATCGGCGAAGAAGTCGGAGATCGCATCGCGCACCCTGCGGATCTCAGACGGGGATGGAGGGTCCTGGGTAAGCAGGTCCTCGGCAAGGGACCCGGAGCCGATCTTGAACGACCGCACAGCCGACAGGCCATCGGTCACGCTTCCCAGGACGACCTCGGACGAGCCGCCGCCGACGTCGACCACCGCGATCTCCCCCTCCACTGGATGACCCAGGGTCTTGGTGGCGCCGATGAACGCCAGGCGGCCCTCCTCGTGCTCGCTGAGGATCTCAACGTCGACGCCGGCCACGCGGTTGATCTCGGACACGATCTCGTCCCGGTTGGCCGCCTCGCGAATCGCCGCCGTGGCGACCGTCCGGATCGCCTGAGCGCCAATCTCCTGGGCGAGGCGCACCTGGGTGGCCACGACGTCGGCGACCTCGTCGATCTTCTCACGATCTATGGCGCCGTCGTGCTGCGAGGCCTTGCCGATCCGCGTGTAGGCGCGCTGCTCCATGACTTTCCGGAGCTGGCCGTCCTGCGGTTCGGCAACGAGCACGCGGGTCGTGTTGGAGCCAATGTCAATCGCCGCGCACAGCATTACCAAGGAATCTGCTCGATCTTCTCAGACCGTACGGATGAGGCCCCGGATTGTCCCGCCCGGCACCGAGACCAATGCTGCACTTTACGGCGACGGCTGGGGCTCGATGAACTCGGCCTCGGGGTGCGAGGCGTCCTCGAACTCCCGGAACAGCCCGGTCACCACGAACGCGACCTGCTCGCCCACGTCGACAGCGTTGTCTCCGATCCGCTCGATCGCGCGCGCGACGAGCAGCATCGTCATCGCCCACTCCCGGCGGTCGGCGTCGTCGCCGATCTCCAGGGCGAGCTGGAAGCACTCCTTGTTCAGGTTGTCGACCACGTCGTCCTGGCGAACGAGGTCGCGCGCCATGTCGACGTTGCGCTCGGCGAAGGCGCGCTTGGCTTGGCGGATCTCGGCCCGGGTCCCGTTGCCCATCGTCACGAGGTTCTTGATCAGGCGCTCGTCCGCGGGCGGCTCGTGCCCGGCGATCGGGATCAGCTTCGCGATGTTCACGCACTGGTCGCCCATCCGCTCGATGTTCTTCATGACGTGGAGCAGCGCCGCGATGAGGCGCAGGTCGGTTGCCACGGGAGCCTGGGTCGCGAGCAGGGTCAGGATCGCCTGGTGGATCTCCAGGTAGCGGCCGTCGATGACGTCGTCGTCGGCGACCACCAGCTCGGCGAGCTCGATGTCCTGATGCTGAACGGCCTCGATGGTCCGGTCGAGCGCCGCCACGACGAGGTCCAAGCCGTCCAGGGCCCGCTCCTCGAGCCTGGCCAGCTCCTCCCGGTACTCGTGCCTTGCCTGGAGCTCCATCAGCCGAACTTCCCGGTCACGTACTCCTCCGTGCGGGAGTCGTCTGGGTTGGTGAACATCTTGTCGGTCGGGCCGACCTCGACGAGCTCGCCGCTCAGCATGAACGCGGTCGTGTCGGCGACGCGGCCGGCCTGCTGCATGTTGTGCGTGACCACTGCGATGGTGACCTTCTCCTTGAGCTGAGCGATGAGCTCCTCGATTTTCAGCGTCGCCACGGGGTCGAGCGCCGAGCAGGGCTCGTCCATGAGCAGCACGTCCGGCTCGACGGCGAGCGCGCGTGCGATGCATAGTCGTTGCTGCTGGCCTCCGGAGAGGCCCATGCCGGGGCTCGAGAGACGGCCCTGTACCTCGTTCCAGAGTCCTGCCCCCTCCAACGCCGCATTCACGCGATCGGTGATCTCGTCGCGAGGCGTTCCGGTGAACCGGAGGCCGGCTGCGACATTGTCGAAGATCGACATCGTCGGAAACGGGTTCGGCTTCTGGAAGACCATGCCCACGAGGCGGCGCACCGCGACGACGTCGACTCCCGGCCCGCAAAGGTCCACGTCGTCGAGGAGGACCCGCCCCTCGGAGCGCGCGCCGGGGATCTCCTCGTGCATCCGGTTGACGCACCGGACCATCGTGGACTTCCCGCATCCCGACGGCCCGATGATCGCCGTCACGTGGCCGGGCTCGAACGCGAGGTCCACGCCTCTCACGGCGTGGTTGTCGCCGTAGTAAGCATGGAGATCCTCGAGATGCACCCGTCGCGTGGCGTGCATCTGCTCGATCCCTCCTGCTCCGTCCATCGGCTCGGGAGCCACGGGAGCGCCAGGCGACGTCGGGCTGGTGAATGTCTCGGCTTGTCCGGGGTCCCTCGGCAAAATCTCTTCCTTGGGGTCGACCACGTTCACGTCAGTCGAGTCGTAGTCCATCTGGGAACGCTCCCTTGATTCCATTTTGCATTATCAACGTGCCGCCCCCAATCGCTTCCGCGTTCGTGCCGAGAAGGCTCTCGCGATCATGCTGAGCACGAGCACGAAGAGAATCAGGATCAATGCCGCGCCCCACGCCTGAGCGTGCTTGACGGGGTCCGGCGCCTCGGAGTAGCGGAAGATCGTCACCGGGATGTTCGGCAGGGCCTGAGAGGGATCCGTGACGACCGTGTCCGGAAAGATGGAGCAGACGAGGAGCAGCGGGGCCGTCTCGCCCACGGCGCGGGCGACGGCCAGCAATGCGCCAGTGATCATTCCGCTCAGCGCGGTCGGGACGGTCACCGACAGCGTCGTCCGCCAGCGGCTTGCGCCGAGCGCCAATCCGGCCTCCTTGACCGATCCCGGAACGAGGGTCAGTACCTCGTGACAGGATCGCGCGACGAGGGGGAGCATGACGATGGCGAGCCCTATGGCGCCCGCCCAGCCGCTCTGCTGATGGCCCACGACCAGGAGCGCGAACACGAAGACCCCCGTCACGATGGTGGGCACACCGTTGAGGATGTCCAGCACGTAACGGATCAAGAAGCCAGAGCGCGTTCCCGCGAACTCGCTCGTGTAGATCGCGATCAGGATTCCCATGGGGATGGACATGAGCGCCGCCAGTCCGATCAGGATTCCGGTGCCGATCAGCGCGTTGGCGATCCCCCCGCCCCCGAAGAGCGCCGTGTTCTGGGTGAGGAAGTCGAGATTGATGCTCCCGATGCCCTTTACGGCGATGCTCCCGAGGACCACCCCCAGCACGCCCACGGCCAATAGCGCAGCGACCCAGCAACCGACCTCGACGGCGCGATTGATCGCATGCCGCCGGCGCAGATTGCCACTGGGAGCCAGCAGGGCCTCGGTCGACCTGTCGCCTGAAGCCACCCGCTACCCCCCGTTTGCGCGTCGCTGGACGCCGCGGACGAGAAGCCGTGCGACCCCGTTGAAGACCAGGGAGAGGATGAGGAGGATCACGGCCAGATACGCGAGGGCGGATTGGTTCAGCGGGCTCGCGCCCTGGTACTGGGCCGCGATCTGGCTGGCCATGGTCTGGGCCGGCAGGAAGATGTTTGCGTGGATGCCCGGGGCGCCGCCGATCACCTGCGTCACGGCAATCGCCTCGCCTACCGCACGGCCCAGGCCCAGCATCACCGCGGCGATGATCCCGGGGCGGGAATACGGGAGGACCGTGGTCTTGATCATCTCCCAGCGGGTCCCGCCGAGCGCCAGGGCACCTTCCTTAGCGGTGGGAGGCACCGTCGCGAAGACCTCACGGGTGAGACTCGACACGATCGGCACGGTCATGATCGTGAGAATCACCATCGCCGGGAAGAGACCGACCGGAGAGTACGTACCACCGAACAGCGGAATCCATCCGAGAACTGCGTGGAGGGCGGGCTCGATCGTGTCGTTCAGGAACGGTCCCAGGACGAGAATGCCCCAGAGCCCGAGAATCACGCTCGGCACGCCGGCAAGGAGCTCGACCAGCGTCGCGATCGGAGTCCGGGAGCGGCGGGGCGCCATCTCCGTCAGGAACAGGGCGATCGCGATTGAAAGGGGCGTGGCGAGCAGCAGGGCACCGAAGGAGCTGACCGCAGTCCCATAGATGAACTGCGCCGCCCCGAATTGCTCGTGAACCGGATCCCAGTTGCTCGTCGTCACGAACCCCAGGCCGAACTCCGAGATCGCACTCCCCGCGAGGTCGAAGACCTTGTAGGTGATGGCGCCGAGGATGACCGCGGAGAAGATCGCGGCGAGGAGGGTGATCAGGTACAGCGCCCGGTCGCCGAAGCGGTCGAGAATCCCCCGGTCCTTCCCGGTGAGAACCGATCCAACTGATGCCGTTGCCGCGTCCGTGGTCATCAACCCTCCCTCGGCGGACGGGCGGAGAACGCCCGGGGCCGTGGCCGACGACCCCGGGCATCCCTCCCCGCCTTCATCTGACTACTGCTCGCTCCTCAACCGCCGACCTTGTTGAGGGCGGTCTTGTCGTCCGTGATCACCTGCTTCGGCAGAGTGCCGTAGCCGAGACCCTCCGCGAACGACTGCCCTGAGCCGATGGCATAGGTGACGAACTTCTTCAGCGCATCGGCCTTGTCGGAGCTGGTCGGGAGGATCACGTAGGTGAACGTGGAGTCCGGCCAGGCGTTCTTGGCCGAGGCCGGCGGATCCACGATCGACACGCCGCTGGGCGGAACGGACTTCGCCGTCGAGGCGGCCTCGTTGATCGCCGCGATCGTCGCCTTCGGATAGTTGCCGGCCGCGTTCTGCAGCAGCGCGTAGTCGAACCCGTTCGAGCTCACGTACGCGATCGTGAGGTAGCCGACGGCCCCATCGGTCTTGGAGACCGAGGCTGCCACGCCATCACTGCCGCTCGCACCGGTTCCGGTCGGGAACTTGACCTCGGTGCCCACGCCGACCTGCGACTTGAACTCAGGGCTCACGGCCGAGAGGTAGTCCGTGAAGGCGTAAGTGTCACCCGAGCCGTCGGAGCGATACACCGGGGTGATCTTCGTCGACGGGAGGTTGACGCCCGGGTTCAACTTCGCGATCTCCGGGTCATTCCAGGTCGTGACCTTGCCGAGGAACATGTCGGCGAGGACCGGGCCCGTGAGATGAATGTTGTTCGGAGCGCCATTCAGGTTGTAGGCCGGAACGACCGCACCGAGGGACCATGGAATTTGGATGCATCCCTTGCAAGCGGTCAGCTGGTCGGACGTCATCGGGGCGTCGGAGGCGCCGAAGTCGACGGTCCGAGCCGTGATCTGCTCGATGCCGCCGCCGGAGCCGATTGCTCCGTAGGTCACCGTGTCGCCGGTCTTCGACGAGTAGTCCGACTGCCACTTCGACATCAATGGGGCAACGAACGTGCTGCCGGCTCCGGTGATCGGGCCGCTGGACGAGCCGCTCGAGCCACTGGTGCTGCTGCTGCTCGAGCCGCACGCGGCAACGCCGAGCGCGACCACTCCGCAACAGGCAACGGCAAGTATCGACTTGCGAGAAATCACTTGGCTGGGTCTCCTTGGTCGGTTGTCGGCGGGAGCGTTCCAGCGCACCGATGGGCACCTGTTACCGGCGAGTGGCCGGCCTGTTAACAAGTGGTGAAGCGCTGCCTGGAGAGGGTCGTCAGCGCCGGGCGGCGGGCGCGGTCTGCGTTTCGGGTGCCGGCTCGGCTTCCGCCGGCGGCTTGGCGATCTTCTCGACAGGGGGCTCGTCCTCGGCCACGAGCGGCTGCGGGTCGAACCGGTAGCCGATCCCGAAGTGCGTATGTATGTAGTCCCAGCCGGGAGAGCGCCGCTGGAGCTTGGAGCGCAGCTTCCGCACGAAGACGTCGACCGAGCGGTCGCCGTGGATCATCGCGTAGCCCCACACTCGGCGGTAGATCTCGTCCCGCTCCAGCACCTTGCCCGCGTGGTCGGCCAGCACCTGGAGAAGCTCGAACTCACGACGTGTCAGGTCGAGGCTGTCCCCGGATACATAGACCTGGAAGCGGTCCGGACGGATCTCCAGGTCCCCCGCGATCAGCGGCCCGGCGTCCTCGCGCGTTCGGCCGCGCCGGTGACGGCGGACCACGGCCTCGATGCGCGCCATCACCTCCTCCGGGTGACATGGCTTCGTGACCCAATCATCGGCGCCAAGGCGCAGCCCGCGAACGCGCTGAGCGAGGGTCGCACCCTGGGTGCAGACGACCACTCCGAGGTCCGGAAGCATCCCGCAGACGCGCTCGATGAAATCCCAGGCGAGCGGACCCAGGATCGCCGGGTCGACCACCAAGGCGTTCAGCTTCATCGCGGCGAGCTCCTCGGCGGGGATTGGCCCGGAGAGCACGCGGTACTCGGCGCCGGCGCCCTCGAGGCGCTTGGCCAAGACGTGCACGAACCCGGAGTCGTCGTCGAGGACGGCTACGCGCAATGTGGCGGTCTTCGCGCTCATGGATTGTGGCCGCGACGTTCGGAGCAGCTCGGCGCTCCACCTACCGTCTGAACCGCCCCAATGGTAATGACGCCGGGGGGCGTCAGCCCGCGGGTTCACAGAAGTTTCACAAGTGGGTTCTCGAAATCTTCACCGCGCCCGCGCCGGCTCTCGGGAGACTGCTCCGCAGCGAGAAGTCCTCTCTCGTGCGGCGCGCGACCTCACTCCCTGCCCCGGGTCGCGCGCCTTCGTTTTCCGCGACCCGGATGCGCCGCCAGGCGCGTCCGGGCGCGGCTGCTTTGGGCGCGGGTCGCTTGGGAGAGCCGGACGGCCCCCTACGGGGCCGGTGCCTCGACCGCGAGGCGATCCAGCTGGACCCGGAGCGCGGGCAGGAAGGCCGACCCGGGTCTGACCGACTCGATCAGCTCCACCGACTCGCGGTAATGGCCGACCATGCCCGCCAACGTCGTGCCCATCCGCTCCTGGACCACGTCGTCGCCGTAGCGCTGGATCCCGCGGCGCAGCCCGACGATGTCGGAGAGCTTGTCGGCGGCGAACACGGTTATCGCCAGTCCACCGCCCGCTCGCACCTGGTCCCGCAGCGCGGCCTTGCGCTCCTCGAAGGAGTCGATCGTGGGGTCCTCGCTGAGCGTCATGACGAGCGAGCCGATCCCGTCCCCCATCTCCGCGTACAGCTCCTCTTCGCTGAGGCTTCCGCGCTCGACCGCGTCGTGGAGCAGGCCGACCGCGACCAGCTCATCGTCGAAGGCGGCCTCGTGGAGGAACGTCGCCACCTCGACCGCGTGATTGAGGAACGGCCGTCCGTCGGTCGGGCGGGTCTGGGACCGGTGCGCCGACTCCGCCAGCGAGTACGCCCTCTCCAGCAACTGCGACTCGGTGATCCAGTCCGGCGGAGCGGGTGGTGCGTCGATTCCACTGTCGCCGGCCAGGCCCGTCTCTCCATTGCGAGGGTTCAACCCGGTAAGTCCTAACAGATCTCGCCGCCCTAGTCGAGCGGGCGGATCGAACGTCGAAGTGCCCGGAATCTCCGCAATTCACATCCTTTTCACAGCGTCGCGCTCAGCAAGGGGAGACTAGGAACCGTGACCACGCGGCCAGGGCAAGCGGGGGGTTGAGTAGCGCCATGGGCATTCGCTCGAGCACCCGAGGATCCAGGCGAACCCGGGGAGCACTCGGCTCTCATTCGCGGGGCAGCGAGATGTTCAAGCTCTTCGCCCGCGCCGGCGTCAACCTCCAGATGACGGCCGAGCACGTGCACGAGCTCATGATGTCCTGGCCCGAGGGGCGCGACCTTCGCGCCCAGATCACCCGGTGCGAGCAGGAGGGCGACCGGATCACCCGGCAGATCATCCAGCGGCTCTACCAGAGCCGGATCGCTCCGCTCGATCGGAGGGACATCTACGCCCTGGCCGAGGCCATCGACGATGTCGTCGACGAGATCGAGGAGGTCTCGGAGGAGATGGCCCTCTACGGCATCGAAGCCCCGGTCGAGCAGGCGCAGCAGCTCGCCGCGGTCGTCAGGGATTCGGGACGTGTGGTCCGGCCGGTGCTGGAGCGGCTCGGCGATCTCCCGGACCTGCAGCCGCAGGCTCGCGAGATGCGGGAGCTGGAGCACGAGGGCGACCGGATCTATCGCGAGGCGATCGCCTCCCTGTTCGACCACGGGATCGACCCGATGGTGATCCTGCGCTGGAAGGACGTCTTCCAGGGCCTGGAGGACGCCATCGACCGCACGCGATCGCTGATGGACATGCTCGTCGGGATGGTCGCCAGGAACTCGCAGCCCAGGGACGTCCTCTAGCCGGCGTCAGAAGGTCGCGGGCAGCGTGTCCGAGGCGATCAGGCCCAGGATCGTGAGCCCGAGCAGCACCCGGTAGGCGACGAAGACGTCGTAGCTGTGCCGGCGCACGAGCGCCAGCAGGCCGGCGATCGCCAGGTATCCGGAGACCGCTGCGGCGATCGTGCCGACGATCATCGGGCCGGCGACCCCGTCCGGCAGCCCTTCCGATACGGCCTCGTAGCCCTTGAAGGCGACGGCGCCCGCGGTCACCGGAGCCAGCAGGAGGAACGAGAACCGCGCCGCGGAGTCGCGATCCAGGCCGAGGAACCTCCCGGCCGTGATCGTGATCCCCGACCGCGACACGCCGGGCGCGAGCGCCAGCACCTGCGCCAACCCGACGTACAGGCCCTGTCGCGTCCCGACCTCCCCGAGCCGCTCCCGCTGCGGGCGCCGGTCGGCGTACCCGAGCAGCAGCCCGAACACGATCAGGAGAATCGCGATCTGCCACGGCTCGCCGAGATGGTCCTCGATGAAGCTCTGTCCCAGCCCGCCCGCGATCACGGCCGGGATCGTGGCCACCACGATCGCCCACGCGACGCGCTCGTCGGAGTCCGAGATGGCCCGGGTCCGAAGCGAGCGCCAGAGCGCTGCGAGGAGCCGCGCGATCTCCGCGCGGAAGTAGGTGAGCACCGCGACGAGCGTGCCCGCGTGGAGGGCGACGTCGAACGTCTTGTTGAAGGACTCGTGGTGCTCGAGGAAGTGGTACTGCTGAGCCCAGGGCACCAGGATCAGATGCCCCGACGAGGAGATCGGCAGGAATTCGGTCAGCCCCTGGACGATCCCGAGGAGTAGAGCCTCGAGCGCGGACAAGACGCGCGCATCCTAGAGGCGGGGCTCAGAACGCTGCGAAGCGGATGAAGCTGACGGCGCCGGCCACGAGGCAATAGATCGCGAACGGCAAGAGGGTGCGGGTCTCGAAGTACTTGACCAGGTAGCGCACCGACAGGTACGCGGCGACCCCGCAGACGAGCATCCCGACGATCACCTGTCCGTGGATGTGATCGCCGGCCTTGCCGAAGAGGCTCGGCAGCTTCAAAACGCCCGCGGCGAGGATCACCGGCGTCGCCAGGAGGAACGCGAACCGGGCGGAGTCCTCGTAACCCAGCCCCCGCCACAGACCCCCGACCATCGTGATCCCGGAACGGCTGATGCCCGCGAAGAGGGCGAAGATCTGCAGGATGCCGACGCGCAGGCCGTCCGCGTACGGCAGCCCGGATATCCGCGCGTCGGAGGCGTACGCCTCGGCGAGGTCGGACGCCGACCGCGCCCCGCTGGCGCTGAACTCCTGGGCCGGAGGGGCGTGCTCCTCGGCGGTGGACGGGGGCGCCCCCTCGGCGACGCGCTCCCTGCGGGCCGACCGCGCGGCGGCACGATGCATGCGAGCGAAGCGGTCACCGGCCAGCAGGATCAGGCCGTTTATGAACAGGAACGCGCTCGCCGCCACCGGCTTGGCCAGGGCCGTCCTGAACACGTGCTCCAGGGCGACGCCGGTGATGCCCACCGGAATCGTCGCGATCACGATCAGCCACGCCAGGCGCTCGTCCTGGCCGCTGGCGGTGAAGCGACGCTCGGAAACGCTTCTTCCCACGCTGCGGAAGAACCCGGTGACGATGCGGATCCAATCCGCCCGGAAGAACCACAGGAGCGCCAGGGCGGTGGCGACGTGCAGCGCGACGAGGAACGCGAGGTAGAACGAGGACTCGCTGTGCGCCTCGGACGACTGCGTGACGAGCGTCTGCCAGTTGCCGCCGATCCAGGCGGGGACGAGCACCGAGTGGCCGAGGCTCGAGACCGGGAAGAGCTCGGTCACGCCCTGGATCAGGGCGATGACGATTGCCTGTAGGTAGGAGAGCATGGGTGTGCAGGGGGCCCCGGGCTGGCACCGGGCGCGCGCACCGTAGGGAGGTCGCCTTTACTCAGCCTAAAGGGAAGCGCTGGATTCCTCTACAGCAAGCGGCTGAAGTAAAGTTACGCGCGTGAGCCGCGCCCGAGCCGCACGCCTGATCGCCGTCGCCGCCACATCCGTCGCGATCTTGGCGGCGTTCGCTCCCTCCGCGGTCGCGGCCGACGGCGTTGGCCTCGGGGGTCCGACCACCGACAAGGACGTCACCTACTGGGGCTTCGCCCTCCTGATCTTCTTCACGGTCCTGGTCACGGTGCTGTCGCTGATCCAGGGCCGCCTGGACAACCGCAAGGAGCGCAGGCGCCAGGAGCTCGAGCGCCTGCGCCCACCCGCGGCGGACTGACCCGAGACCCGGGTCCGTGCCCAAGGTCCGCTACGAGCGCATCGGCGCCGCCGCGGTCGTGACGATCGACCGGCGTGAGCGCCGCAACGCGGTCGACGCCGAGACGGCCGGCCTGCTGCTCGACGGCTACCGGGAGTTCGAGGCAGACGATGGAGCCCGCGCCCTTGTCCTCACCGGCGAAGGACCCGAGGCCTTCTGCGCGGGCGCCGACCTGAAGGCCCTCGCGGAGGCGGGGCCCGACGTTCCCACGGAGGTCATCGAGTCGGTGGCATCGCGGTCCGAGGGCCCGATGGGGTTCACCAGGCTCACCCCGTCCAAGCCGACGATCGCGGCGATCTCCGGCTGGTGCCTGGCGGGCGGCCTCGAGCTGGCGGTGTGGTGTGACCTCCGAATCGCCACGGACACCGCCCGGCTCGGATTCACCGAGCGCCGCTTCGGCGTCCCGCTGATCGACGGCGGGACCCAGCGCCTGCCGCTGATCGTCGGCATGGGAAGGGCCCTCGAGATGATCCTGACGGGCCGGGTCCTCCACGCCGGCAAAGCCTTCGACTGGGGCCTCCTCAACGAGGTCGTGGCCGAGGGCGCTCACCTGGACCGCGCGCTCGAGATCGCCGAGGGACTCGCCCGCTTCCCGCAGACCACGATGCTCTCGGACCGCCGGGCCGCGATCGAGGGCGCGGGGCTGTCGCTCGAGGACGGCCTCGCCCTGGAGGCGGAGATCGGGCGCGCGTCGATCGAGACCGGTATCCGCGGGGCGACCCGCTTCGCCGCGGGCGAGGGACGCGGCGCGCACGGCGCGGGCGTCTAGTCCTAAGTCTCGGGCAGGCGAAACTCGCCCAGCAGGCGCTTCTCGGTTTCGCCCTCGACGGCGGCGACCACCTCCACCTGGCTCTCGAGCGGCGTCCCTCGCAGCTTGGTGGCCAGCAGGTCGTCGACCTGGAAGATCCCCGCAGAGTTGTTCATGTGGATCTCTAGCCGCACGGGCCGCTCCTCCCCCGCCTCGATGATCACCTCGTCGATCGCCGCCGCCGAAAGAGCGTGGATCCCCATCCGACCGGCTTCCACCGGCACCCGCGAGCGCCCCTGGGCCATGTCGAGCGCGTCCGCCACTCGCACGACGCCCGCCTCGACCGTGTACGGCTCCCCGCGGCGCCGGTGCCCGATGATCGTGTGCAGCGCCTCCGACGCGACCACCGTCCGCTCGGGCTCGTCGTAGAGATCGCCCAGCAGCTCGCGCAGCTTGCGCTCGGCGAGGAACAGGCTGTAGGCCTCGTGGTCGGCACGGTGGATCGACATGCCCACGTCGTGAAGCAGGGCGCCCGACGCCACGACGACCTCCGCGTCGCGCCTCCCCATCTTGTGGTCGACCACCATCGCCGGCTCGATGCCCGCCCTCACGAGCAGGCGAAGGATCCGGAGGGCGATGTTGAGCACGATCTGGACATGGACCCAGGAGTGGTCGGACATGCCGAGCCGCTCCGAGGTCACCTGGGCCATGTGCCACCAGGCGCGGAGCTCGGCGTCCGCGTTGACGCGGTCGAGCAGCGCCTCCAGGCGGCGGTTGCCGCGGGTGGGCGCTCGCACCCTGGCGCCCTCGATGGCGTCGGCGGGCGCCCCTCCGCGCTCGTCGGGTCCGGCGGCGGTGCTTGGGGCCTCCTTCGCGCTCACATACGCAGTGTCTCAGGGCTTCCCGGCGGAAGTACGGTCGCGGATTGGCGAGTGCGGATCGGTGGCTGGTAAGGAAGAGGGCGCAGGCTTTGCTGGCGGCAAAGCCAAGCCCGATGACGCCGCCAGGCGCCGATCCGCGCCGCCAAACGCGATCGTATTTTCGGCGGGGAGCCCGAGCGTGGCAGCGCAACTTTTGCCGCCTGCCGTGCGTTTACATTTGCGCGCGATCGTGCCCATGGAAAGGTCGAGCATGGCGATCTGCCCCCACACCCGACTGACGATCCCCGAATGCTCCTGCAGCGTCTGCCTCGAGGCGCAGATGCGTCGCCACCGCCCGAACGGTGCCGACGCCGAGATCCGCATCACGCGTAGCGCGCGGCTCGAACAGCGCCAGCAGGACCAGCGCCGCGCCGCCTGACGCACGCCTCACAGCCCACGCAGGCTTGACGGCCCGGTTACAGTGCCCCCGTGCCGAAGGGAAGCGGGTTGCTGTCGATCGAGCGTCGCGACGAGGTCGCCGTCGTGACCCTGCGCAGGCCGGAGAAGCGAAACGCACTGTCGATCGAGCTGCGCGAGGAGATCTCGGACGCCTTCGGGCGACTGTCGGCCGACGACCACGTCGGCTGCGTCGTGCTCACCGGGGCCGGCACCGCCTTCTGCGCCGGCATGGACACGAGCCAGTTCGGCGGCGACCTCGAGAACCGCAGGCAGCTGGTCGAGACGAGCACCCTCGCCTTTGAGGCGATCGGGGAGTGCCGCCGCCCGATCGTCGCCGCGGTCAACGGACCGGCGATCGCCGGTGGCTTCGCGCTCGCTCTCCTCTGCGATCTGCGGATCGCTTCGACCGACGCCGTGTTCGGGTATCCGGAGCTTCCCCGCGGGATCCCGCCGAGCTACGCCGCGGCGCGTGCCGTGCTCCCGGCGACCGTGGCGCAGGACCTCTGCCTGACGGGCCGCCTGGTCAAGGCCGAGGAGGCGCAGAAGCTCGGCATCGTCCGCGAGGTCGTCCGCGGCGACCTGATGGAGCGAGCATTGGAGCTCGCCGGGCGGGTCGCGGGACTGCCCCGCAAGGCGATCCTCGAGACGAAGCGAAGGACGCTGCTCGAGCGTCGCCACCTCTGGGGCTTCCTGTTCGAGGACGAGCAGCGGGTCTTCCGGCGCGCGCTGATGGGCCCCGCAGAGGAAGAGCCCGAGCGGAACGGCGCAGCGGCTTGACGCCAGGGGCGTCCCGGCGTCTCCCGTCCATCTGAGGGCCTACGCGGTGCGGTGTCGAAGCCAGAAGCCAAGCGCGACCAGGAGGCCGGCCAGCAGAGCGGCGCCGAAAGCAATCGCCGCCACCCCCGCCGCTCCGATGCCGTCGCCGCCATCCGTTGAAGAGGACGGTGTGGCCGGGCCGGGACCAGAGCCCTGGCCGTACATCATCCCTGGCCCCATCCCTGATTGGCCTGGGCCGCCGTAGCCGTAGCGGCTCATCATCCCGAGCATCGGCGCCACCCATCCCGACACCGACCCGGACCCGCAGCCGGAGTAGCGCTGGCCGAGAACGGCATGCATCCGCCGCTCGCCTGACTGGCCCATCATCGCGGCCATGCGCTGGTTCATCGCCTCATGCGCCGCCGTGCTCGGCAGGTAGGTGTTCATCGCGTACTCGCCGATCAGCTCGAACTGGCCGGTTGAGAGGTCGGAGCACCTCGTCTGCCCCGACTTGACCGAAGCGGCAAGCTGCTGGCCCTGTTGGACGTCACCCGACAGGTCAGCCGCAGCGGCGCCGGGCACGACGAGCGCGAGGGCTGCAAGGCCCGAGAGGCAAGTGATCAGTCGATGCATCGCCTGTCCGTTGAGTGGTTGCCCGAATCTCGTCCATGATCGTCCTCGGCCGCCCCGCTCGCTTCCGCTGAAACCACGCGATCGCGATGCGGGAAACCCCTGAACTCGCCTGCTCGACTAAGAGCGTGCGCCGCTCAGCAAGCGCACGACTCGCCCTGCCAGGCCTCTCGACCCTCCCGCAAGGCGAGCGCGGCGATGCCCAGGGCGATGACGGGGTCAAGCCACCACAGGCCGAACACGGCGTTTGCCACCAGCCCGACCAGAACGCCCGCGGCGAGGTACGCGCAAAGGATGTTCTGCGTCCCCTCGCCCGCAGTCGCCGAGGAATCGAGCCGGGCTCCAAGGCGGTGTTTGGCGACACCGAGGATCGGCATCAGGACAAGGCTGGTGGCGGTGAGCACGATTCCGATCACGCTCAGGTCGGGGTGCTCGGCCAGGGCCAGCGACCTGATCGCCTCGAATGCCACGTAGGGAGCGAGAAGGAAGAAGCTCACCGCGACGAGCTTCTGGGCCCGCTCCTCGGCCTCGTCCGAGAGGACGCGGTGCTCGGCAAAGCGCCAGATGATGATGACACTCGCCAGCCCTTCGATCGCGCTGTCGAGGCCAAAGCCGATCAGAGCTGGCGAGGAGGCCACCACACCGGCGACCACCCCTACCCCGCCCTCGACCGTCATCCAGCCGAGGCTCAGCCAGGCCAGCCCACGCGCCCGACGGGCCAAGCGATGTCGCTCCGAGGCCAGAGGAGGGCTTGTGGCGGTGGCGTGGGCGTCCATGTATCGAACTCTAGGCCCGGGACGCCCCTTGGGCCAGCGAATCGAGTGAGTGATCGGGGGCCAACATGCACCCCCAATCACTCACTCGGTGCTGCGGTCGGCTACGAGCCGCAGATCGGCCACGGGCTGGAGCCGCTGCGGGAATACAGCAGCGCCGCCCGGTACGTCTGCTCGGCGGCCGAGGCCGCGCCCGGGTCGCCGGAGCCTCCGACTGAGGCCCAAGTGCCGTAGTCGAACTGGTAGAGACCGTGGTAGGTCCCGTCGGCGGAGACCGCGGTCGGGTCGCCACCGGACTCGCAGGCGGCGATCGCCTGGAGCATGGAGCTCGAGACGCCGACCGACTCCGGCGACGGGAAGCCGCCGTCGGTGGAGGCCGCGGCGCCGGCGGCCGAGCTGCTGTCCTTGGCCGCCTTCGCCTCGCGCACCGCCTGCTGGTGCTTGATCCGCTGGTGCGCCTGGCGCATCAGCTCGTTGAAGTGCTTGGCCGGCTTCACCAGCACTGCCACCCGCTGGTGCGAGTGGTTGCCGTCGGCCCGCTCGTGCCCGGAAGTCTGGGCGGCGGATCCGCTCGGCTGTGTGACGATGCCGAAGGTCAGCGCGACCGCACCTGCGGCCGCCAACCCTCTGATAGCCACGGACATGGATGAACCACCTCCAATTGGATGCACCGGCCGCGCTCATCGCGGAGCCGCGCAGCACGCAGGCAACCGCCGGTGCGGTACCTCGCATGTCGCTCCGGCCTGCCGGGCGTTCGCTGCCCCTGGGCGGTGCTTGGTGACGGCGCCTTGTCAGGCGCCTGCCCTAGGGGTGTTCCGTAACGGCGGTGGAGGGTGGCAGGCGAACGCGCGTTTGTGTGTGACTCCGGTCACAGAGCTAACACGGCCATGACTGAGCCAGGCGAGCAACTCGTCATCTCCCGGCAGGGATTCCCCGAATCGGCCCCTCGGGGCACAGCCGTGGCGCGGGCGACGCTGATGAGGGTGGCCGCCGGCGACCTGCCGGCGACGTTCCGCCTGCACCGCCCGCCCAGGATCCTGGCGTTCTCGAAACAGGACGCCGCGAGCCCCGGCTTCCGGGAAGCCGTCCAGGCGGCGCGCAACACCGGCTTCGACCCGGTCATCCGCCTGGCCGGCGGCCGGGCGGCCGTGTACCACGAGGAGACGCTGGCCGTGTCCTGGGCCGTTCCCGACCGCCGCCCCTCGGCTCGCACGGAGGAGCGCTTCAGCGAGTTGGCGGGCCTGCTCGCCGACTCCATCCGCGAGCTTGGAGTCGACGCCCGAGTCGGGGAGGTCCCGGGCGAGTACTGCCCGGGCGCTTGGAGCGTGAACGCGCGCGGCGCGACGAAGCTGGTCGGGACGGGCCAGCGCCTCATCGCCGGCGCAGCGCACCGCGGGGCGGTGATCGTCGTCTCCGACAGCGCCGGGGTCCGCGACGCGCTGATCCCGGTCTATGAGGCCCTGGGCCTCGACTGGGACCCGGCCACCGCGGGCAGCGTCGAGGACGAGGTCACGGGAATCACGGTGAAGAGCGTGGAGGACTCGATCTTCGCGCGGTTGGGCGAGCTGTATGAGCTGCGTGAGATGCCCGTCGAGCCTGAGACCCTCGCTCTGGCCGACCGCCTAGAGTCCGACCACTCGGTCGAATGAGACTGCTCGCCTTCAGCGACCTCCACGTGGACACCGGCCAGGCCGAGAGGCTCGTCGCCGCCAGCGAGGACGCCGACGTGGTCGTTGGGGTCGGCGACTTCGCGTCAGTTCACTCGGGCCTCGAGGAGACCATCGCCGTGCTGCGGCGAATCACCAAGCCGGCCGTCCTCGTGCCCGGGAACAACGAGACCGAGGACGCCCTGCGCGACGCGTGCGACGGCTTCCAGAACGCCGTCGTGCTCCACGGCGAGTCCACCGCGATCGACGGGGTCGAGTTCTTCGGCCTTGGCGCCGGAGTCCCCGTCACCCCGTGGGACTGGAGCTTCGACCTCACCGAGGAGGAGGCCGCGGAGAAGCTCGCCGCATGCCCGGAGCGCTGCGTGCTCGCCGTCCACTCGCCGCCCCGGGGGCACGTGGACGCGAGCAGCGCGGGCGAGCACCTGGGAAGCGTCGCGGTGCTCGACGCGATCGTCGCGAAGGAGCCGCGCCTGGCGCTGTGCGGGCACATCCACGAGTCGTGGGGCGAGCACTCGGAGATCGGCCCGACGGAGGTGGTCAACCTGGGGCCGGCGGGCACCTTCCTCGACGCCTGAGCGGACATGAGAAGGGCCCCCGGCCGCGTCGGGACTAAGCCGCGATCCGGGAGCCCTCTCAGTTACTGGCACTCTGAACTGGTACTGGCACAACGCGGGCTTCCCTGCCCACGCGGCGGGGATTGTCGCGGCTGCCGAGGGGCCGCACCATCCTTCGATCGAAGGATTCTGCGTCTAGACCTCTCCTGGCCGATCGGGGGATGGTCCACCAGCCGATCGGCTGATGTCGCCTGAGCCGATCGGGTGAGCGTGAGTGACGCTCAGGACTCCTGGGAGGTGTCCCGGAGCGTCATGCCCTGCTCCGAGTCGAACTCGAAGCGCATGACGAAGAGCTCGTCGTGGGTCACGGACCAGCGGTCCGCCAGCCGCTCGACGAGCTTGACCCGCCAGGGCGTGAGCATGCTGCGCTCGAGCTCCACGAGCCCGCCCTCCGACCGGTGAGTGGTGAAGTCGCGGTCGTACAGCTCGACGACGACCTTGGAGCGGTCGGCCCGCAGCTCGATCTCGAACGGAGCCGATGGCGCCGCTCCCGGCCGGTCGGTCCCGCTCGTCAACGCACCCACGAGCACGGCCACCTGCTCCAGCACGACAGGGTCCCCCTCCACGATCAGGTCGCCGAGGGCATCGCGGACGTGGGTCACCGAGGTTGGGCCCGCCGGAACCGACAGGGTCAGGCGCGCCTCATCGTGGCCGAGCGTCTCCGCGTGCGACCCGTTCGATGACACCTCCTGCCCGATTACTTGGGGTTCCTTCCTCGTCAGTTCGGTCTCCCTTGCCACTCCGTTCGGCCTACCGATACTGAACCTAGACCCGAGCCCTGACCATAGTCCGTTCGAACGTTTGTGGGGTTGAAGGCGGCCCCACCAATCGGTGGATGCGCCGGTAGACGATTGGAGGGTCGGGTCGGGCCCCCGCGCCTAACCGGTGCCGATTGGAATCGAGGCCCGGACCACCGTCCCCTTGCCGTCCGCGCTCGAAACCTCGCCGTCCCCCCCGATCGCCTGCATGCGCTGGATCGTCGACGCAAGCCCAATGTGGCCCTCCCGGAGCGCTGCCTCCTGGCGCCCGGCCGGGATCCCCACCCCGTCGTCCGCCACCTCCAGCCTGACCATGTCCCCGTCGCGGTCGACGCTCACCGCGCATCGCGACGCCTTGGCGTGCTTGGCGACGTTCGCAACCAGCTCCCGGCATGCGGAGAGGACGAGCTCGTCCTCGATCCCGCCCGCGTCCGGCTCGACACGGACCGTGTACCGAAAGCCGCCGCGCGTGGCGCTCTCGCGAACGATGGCGCCGATCGCCGTCTGGAGGTCACCCTGCTGGTGGGTCACGGGATGCAGCGCGGCCACCGCCTCGCGAAGCCGGTCGATGGTCCCCTCCAGCGCGTGCTGGGCGCGGGTGAGGCCCTCCCTTCCCGGCGCCGCCTCCAGGAGGTCCTGGTGAGCGGCGAGTAGCAGCTGGAGGGCGTCGTCGTGGAGGACCTGCGCGATGCGCTGGCGCGTCCGCTCCTCCGCGAGCATCAACTGTGAGACGAGCTCGCCGCGAGCCTGCGCGAGGTCGGCGATCGCGCGGCTCTGCTTCAGCGCGCGCTCCTCGGTGCGCTTGACGTCGCTGACGTCGCTGATGTAGCCGGCGCAGATCGTCGGTTCCACCCCCGGCACGCGCCGGACCGCCACCTCAACGGGAAGCGTCGACCCGTCCTTGCGCATCGCGGTCAGCTCCACGCGCCGATCCGGCGCTCCAACGTCCGTCGGCCGTGGGTCGAGCTCCCAGCGGTATTCGTCGCGGAGGTCGGGCGGCGCGATGAGGTCCGCGAGCTCCGAGCCGATCGCCTCGTCGGCCGTGTAGCCGAAGGTGATCTCCGCGGCCCGGTTGAACTCGAGCACCCGCCCGCGGTCGTCGATCGCGACGACGCAGTCCAGCGCCCCGTCGAGGAGGGCCGCCTTCAGCCGTTCAGATTCCTCGCGTCTTGACTCGACGCTCACTAGACATCTCCTGCGCCGGCTTCGCCGCCTGACATGCCAGTTTCGGTGCTAAAGCACCTCAAGACACACCTCCTCCTGCGGCGGCTTCGCCGCCTGACATGCCAGTTTCGGTGCTAAAGCACCTCATGCCGTCTACTCGAGGAACCCTCTCCGCATCCCCTCCGCGACGGCCGCAGCCCGCTCGGCGACGCCGAGCTTGTCGTAGATGGCCTGGAGATGCGATTTGACGGTGGCCGGGCTGAGGTGGATGCGCTCCGCGATCTCGGGCGCCGAGTGCCCGGCGGCGACTAGCTTGAGGACCTCTCGCTCGCGCGCCGTGAGGACCGGGCCCTGCTGACCGCGCTCACGCTCGTGCAGCTCGCTCGCGAGGCCCGTCTGGACCTCCGGGGCGAAGGCGGTGCCCCCGCCGGCGACGGCCGCGATGCCGTCGCAGATCTCCTGGCGAGCCGCCTGCTTCGAGAGATAGCCCTTGGCGCCCGCGGCGACCGCCCGGTAGGCGAGGTCGCTGTCGAGGTGGGCCGATAGCAGGAGGACCTCGGTGTCCTCGCTGTCCCGACGCACGGCGCCCAGCACCTCGAGGCCGTCGAGGCCCGGCATCCGGATGTCCAGCAGAGCCACGTCGGGCTTCAGCGTGGCGATCTCATCGAGGGCGTCGCGGCCGTTGCTGGCCTCACCGACCAGCTCGAGGTCGGGGCGCTCGCTGATGGCCCGCACCATCCCGTCGCGATAGACCGGATGGTCGTCGGCAACGAACACCCGCACCCGATCCGACCTCCTAGCGCTCAAGCCTCCTCCTGGATCACGCCGGCCAGGGACACCATCGCGTCCTCCTCATGCCCGTCTCAGGCTAACCCAACGCCCCGGAAAAGGAGACGCCCCTGAAATAAGTGGGAGCGCCGTGCCTAGGGATGGACTGGCACGGCGCTCCCGGGTCAATCGCGTGGCTGGCAGCTCGCTCATCCAGCTCCAGCGATCAACCAGTGCGGAGGATGGCTGTGCCCATCCTCGCCAGACGCGCGCCCGGGCGCAATCCTCCGGTCGGACGTTTTTGCGGATGAACCGGACACCCTGCGATCGGTGGGGGAACCATCCTCCGATCGGAGGATCGCGGCCCTCGGAGGGCTCTAAAGGCCAGGCTCGGGAACGTCCTGCTCGCCCTCTCGCTTCATGTCGTAGAGGCGGCTGTCCGCGGCCTCGAGAAGGCGGGCGCGCTCGGGCCCGTCCTCGGGCCAGACCGTGATCCCGTACGAGCAGTCGAGCCGCTCGGGCATCGACGCCAGCTCCGCACGCACGCGGCCGGCAGCGGCGACGGCCGCCTCCGCCCCGCTCTCGGGAAGGATGTAGGCGAACTCGTCGCCGCCCACGCGGAAGGCGAGATCGGACGAGCGGCAGGTTCGGGCGAGGGCCCCGCCGGCATCCCTTAGCACCCGGTCCCCCTCGGCGTGTCCGTACGAGTCGTTCACGACCTTGAAGCGGTTGAGGTCGAACAGCACGACGCTGAAGCGCCCGCCGTACCGCTTGCTCCGCTCGAGCTCCCGGGTCAGGGACTCGTGGAACTCCCGCAGGTTGAGCAGCCCGGTCAGGTGGTCCCGGCTCGCCAGCTCCTCGAGCTCCTGATACATCCGCGCGTTGGCAAGCGCGACCGCCGCCTGTGCCGCGTAGGACTGGATCAGGTCGACGTCGCGCGGCAGGAACGTCCGCGACTGGGTTGCGAGGGCCACCAGGAGGCCGAGGTGCCGGCCGCGGAAGGAGAGAGGCGCCGCGCAGATCGACCCGAAGGGGAGCTCGGCGTCGGTCGCCAGCCGGGACAGATCCGGGGCGCTCAGGACGTCGTCGATCGTCACCGGCGACTCGACGGGGGCGCACCCCGTGCCCAGGACTCCAGCACCGAGACGGCCCCGAGCGGCAAGCTCGTGTAGCTCTGGCACCGCGGCCCCTCGCCGTCGTCGACCAGCAGCGCGAACTCCTTGCCCACCACCGCCGCCTGGGCGTTCGCCGTGATCTTCGCCAGCACCTCGTCGAGGCGGAGCTCGGAGACGAGATCCTGAAGTGAGGCGATCAAGCGCTCGGCCACCTGGGATTGCTCTCGCGCCTCGGCCTCGAGCTGGCGCCTGACGGCGCGCGCCTGATGGTCGGCCCGCATCCAGGCGGCGACGGCGGCCACGCCCGCGACGGCCGCGCCGAAGGGAAGCAGCGCCGGATCGAACGCGGCGGTGCCGGCCAGCGCGCCGCCACCGACCAGCGCCGCCCCGAGCGCGAACCGGAGCTCGTTGGAGCCGCTCTCCCACCGGAGGCCGTAGATGCACGCCGGGCCGCCCCGGCAGCCGCAGACCCGGTGCTCGACGTGCGCGGGCCCGAGCCCGAAGAGCTCGGGGACGCACGCCAGCATGCCGCGGTTGTACTGGCAGTCGAGCTCGTGGTAGCGGCGCTCAGGCGTCAGGTCCGAGTAGCTGATCACCGCATGCCGCGTGCCGACGTCGAGCAACTCCATCGCGTGGCTACCGCTGAACTTGGCGTTGGCGCGGACGATGTTCTGGTAGACGAGCCGCGGCGAGCCGAGCGCCCGCAGGGCCATCTTGAGGCCGCCCCCCACGTTCAAATCGAGGGCGCGGCTCGCGACGTGCAGCATCACGTTCGGGTCTTCGAGGACCTCGGAGGCGGCCTCGAAGAGGGCGATCTTGTTCTCGTAGGAGAACCAGTAGTTCTCGTCGAGGAGCTCCTCACGGCGGTCGCTCATCCCACACCGGGCGAGCACGCGCTGGACCGCGTCCTCGCCTCCCACCTGCTCGACGTAGAGCAGGACGAGCCGGGAAGTGATCCCATTCGTCTCGCGCCGCGCCTCCCTCAGGGTGGCGACGGCCGCTATCGACTCCGGTTTCGCTCGAAGGCGCGCCACCATTGCCTCTCTCGGGCGTCGCTGAATTCACGTTTGCCATCGGCAGTTCAGCCGCCGACTTGAGCCGGATCCGGCTAACTCGGCGAGTCGCCCAATCGGCTGGTCAGCCAGCCTTTGGCAGGTCCTCGAGGACGGCCATCGCGGCGTTGCGCCCGTTCAGGGCGATGACCGATCCGGCGGGGTGAGTCGCGGCCCCGCACATGTAGAGCCCCTCGACGGGCGTGCGGTGATCGAGCCTCCGATCCCACATCTGGTCGGGGAGCGCCTCGCCCTGGAAGATGTGGCCGCCGGTGAGCCCGATCCGGCGCTCGATGTCCGGCGGCCCGAGGACCTCCATCTGCTCGATGCACTCGTGGACGTCGGGGGCGTAGGCGGCAATCACGTCCAGGACCTGCTCGCCGATCTCGTCTCGCCGCTCATCCCACGTGCCCTCGGCGAGCTCATAGGGCGCGTATTGGGCGAACACGCTCACCGTGTGCCGGCCCGGCGGCGCCACCGTCGGGTCGTAGGCGGTCTGGAAGTAGAGCTCGGCGAACCCGATTCGAGGCTCGCCGTTCCGGCACGCTTCGCAGGCATCCTGGGCCGCGTCCATCCCCGGCGTGACGGACACCATCGCGCGGTGCGGCGAGACGTCGGAGGCGGCGGTGAAGGAGGGCAGCCGGCTCAGCGCCGCGTTGACCTTGACCACCGGTGACTCGATTCGCCACTCCTCGATCCGCTGCGCGAACTGGCCCGAAACCGCCTGCCCGTCCAGCATCCGCATCGTTCGCTTCGGGTCGGCGTTCGAGATCACCGTGGGCGCGCGGATCAGCTCCCCGCTCTCCACCTCGACCCCCTCCCCGGGGAGGATCCTGGCAACGGGGACTCCCGCCGCGATGACGGCGCCCGCGTCCATGGCGGCCTGCGCGATGGCGAACGAGACGCGGCCCATGCCGCCCTCGACGTAACCCCACACCGCCCCGTGACCCAGCAGGTCGCCCTGGTGATGCATCAGCTTCACCGACGCGGTCCCCGGATCGCGGGGCCCGGCGAACGCACCGATCACGCCCTGGCCGAAGAGCGCGTGCTTGATGGCGTCGTCGGCGATGTAGCGGTCGAGCGTCTCGGCGATCGACTCGGAGAACACCACCGAGATCAGCTCCTCGTCGTGGCCCAGCGCCTCCTCGAGCTCCTCGCGGCTCGGCGAGGACC
The DNA here is from genome assembly GCA_963710955.1 of uncultured Actinomycetes bacterium. Lineage (GTDB taxonomy): Bacteria > Actinomycetota > Thermoleophilia > Solirubrobacterales > 70-9 > AC-56. The sequence continues at coordinate 26,140 of CAVQCK010000013.1, forward strand.
CGCTCCAGGTGTCGCCGCGCGGCCCACGGCGGAGCAGCCGCCGAAGGCGGCCGAACATCTCCTCGTAGGCGACCATGCCGCTCACGTCGGCCTCGTCGAACCCACTCGCCCGCATGTGCTCGGCGGTCCGGTCGCTGTCGCAGAAGACAGCGAGGGAGCGCCCGTCGGGGAGCGGGCACCAGAGGTTGGGGTCGCAGACGAAGACGCGATACCCGCGCCGCTCGAGCTCGAGCTCCCGGATGACGACCTCGTCCAGCAGCCCGACCACGTACGCGCAGGGGCTGATCAGGTACTCGGGATCGTCGAAGGGCTGCTCGAGCGTGCAGGCGCCGCCGAGCTGCTCTCGCCGCTCGAGCAGCAGCGTCCGCCGGCCCGCCCTCGCCAGATAGGCCGCGGCGGTCAGCCCGTTGTGGCCGCCGCCGACGACGATCGCATCCCAGTCCCGCGCCGCGAGCGCCGACACGGGCTCCGGGAGCCCTACGCGGCCGAGCACCTGGTTGACGTCGATCACCGCGGCCAGGCTAACGCGGAGGCGACGGAGCGCGCGAGCCGGCAATCCGCGACCATCACCTGCCGTGAGCGACGGTGAACGTCAGGAGCTGGACCGGCCGGACGACGGCAAACGGGGAAAGAAGCTGCGCGAGAGCGCTCGCCGCACGGACTCCCGCCCGCAGCTCGTGGCGACCGCCAAGTTCATCCGCCGCCTCCTCCCCGGGGACGATCGCTACGGCGACGCGCTGTCAACCAGCGGCCAGCAGATGCCCGAGCGCATCGGCCGTTTGGTCTCGGGCGTCGAGCCCGAGCGCCCGAGCGCCGTCCGCGAGCTCGGGCTCGGTGCCCTGCAGGCGTGGCAGGCGCTCGCCGAGGCACAGGGCCGCGGGCGAGGGAACGTGGACGTCGCGATCATGTTCACCGACATCGTGAAGTTCTCTCCATGGGCGCTCGAGGCGGGCGACGAAGCTGCTCTCGAGCTCCTGCGCCAGGTGGCCACGGTCGAGGACGAAGCGATCTCCGACCACGGCGGGAGCGTGGTCAAGCGGCTCGGTGACGGCTCGATGTCCGTGTTCGGAAGCGCCGACGAAGCGGTGCGGGCTGCCCTTCAGACACTGGAGGGCGTGCGCGATGTGGACGTCGAGGGCCATACCCCGACGATCCGGGCGGGCGTGCACGTCGGCCGCCCGCGCCGGGTGGGGAGCGACTATCTCGGCGTGGACGTCAACATCGCGGCCCGCGTGGGTGAGTGCGCGAAGGCGGGCGAGGTCCTGGTCTCCGATCCGGCACGGGCGGCGATGGACGAGGACCGCTTCCGGTTCGGCCGCCGGCGGCGGCTCAGGGAGAGCGGCGCGCCGCGCGACCTCTCGGTCCACTCGGTGACCGCGGCGTAGGGCTACGCGTTCCCGATCAGCGGGTCCGCGGACACGCTGTCGTCGGGATTCTCCAGCGGAGCTGCCGTGCCGTCGGCCATCACGCCCGGCTCACCGGGGTGTGGAAGCAGGAGCGGGTCGTCGGGGATCCGGTCGATCGCCGGGTTCTCGATCGGGCTGCCGGGGCCGTGGGCCCCGGCAAGCACGAACCCGCCGATTGAGTCGTCCTCCTCGGTTGTGGTCCTGAGATCCATCTCGTAGGGCCCGTTCCCGCCTCGCCATGCCACAAACCCGCCGAAATGGCCAAAGTCCGAGGCCGGGACTGGCCGGTTGATCGGCCTGCACGCACGAGGCGTCTCGCACCGTCCTGCGCCAAGAGGAGAATTCGCATCCAGGCGACGGAAGGAGAGAGCGGTCATGCGGAGTCAGACGACCCTTGGCGAGTGGATCGCGGCGAGGTGGTGGCTGTTCGTGCTGGTAGGAGGCATCGCGGTCGTGGCCGGAGTGCTGGCGCTCGCCTACCCGGACATCACGCTCCGGGCGCTGGGGATCATCATCGGGGCCTACCTCCTGATCTGGGGCATCTTCACTCTCGCAGCGGGGTTCGCGCCGGGGATCTCCGCGTCCCTCAGCGTCGTGAGGGTCCTGGTCGGGTTCATCGGCATCATGGCCGGGCTCGTCTGCCTCGTCAGGCCCGGGGCCAGCGAGCTCGCGCTGCTGATCGCCTTCGCGTTCTGGTTCATCCTGGTCGGGATCGGCGACCTCGTACGCGCGATGGAGAGCACGGACAACCGCGGGTGGATCGCGTTGCTCGGGGCGGTCTCAGTCGTCGCCGGCGTGATCATCCTCGCCAATCCCGACATCGGCCTGACGACTCTCGCGCTCCTCGTGGGCATCGGGCTCCTGGTGCGCGGAACGCTCGAGATCGTCGTTGGCTTCACGCTCCGCGGCATGCGCGCGACGCCACTCTAGGGGGATTCTTGGAGCCGGGAGCGATCAGGCTTCGCGTCGCCGACCTCGACGGCCAGCGCGATTTCTATGAACGGGCGATCGGGCTTCGCTCCATCGACTCCGCCGACGGCGTCATTCGCCTCGGCTCCGACGGCACGTCGGTGCTGGAGCTCGACCCGAGCCCAGGCGCCCCGCCGCGGCCTCCCCGGACGACCGGGCTGTTCCACATGGCGATCCTGGTTCCTGACCGCGCCGCGCTCGCCTCCGCCCTGGCTCGCGTCGTCCGGGCGGGGTCGCGGCTGAGCGGCGCGTCGGACCATCTCGTCAGCGAGGCGCTGTACCTCAACGACCCCGAGGGGAACGGCATCGAGCTGTACCGCGACCGTCCCCGCGCCGAGTGGGGGCGCGACGGCGGGGAGATCCAGATGTCGACGCTCCCGCTGGACGTCGACGGGCTTCTCGCGGAGGTGCGTGAGGACGGGACCCAGACAGACGGGATGGCGGCGGGCACGCGTCTCGGCCACGTCCACCTGAACGTGGCCGACCTCGAGGAGGCCGAACGCTTCTACTCGGGCCTGCTCGGCTTCGACGTCACCGTGCGCAGCTACCCCGGCGCGCTGTTCCTCTCCACCGGCGGCTACCACCACCACATCGGCGTGAACACCTGGGCCGGCCCCGGCGCGCCCGCCCCGCCGGCAGGCTCGCGCGGCCTCGACTGGTTCGAGCTCGCCGTCGACGATGAGCGCCGGCTCGCCGAGCTTGAGCAGCGGCTCCGAGACGCGAGCGCTCCGATCGAGCGGCGGCCGGAGGGCCTTCTGACGCACGATCCGTCGGGCAACGGCTTGCTTTTGAAAAGCCCGGCGGGGCCCACTTGACCCCGCGAATTTCTGCGCTAACGTCGCCTCGATGAGGCTTCAGGGAAGGGGCTTACTGGCAGCAGGGATCGTGGTCGGCGCCATTCTCGTTGGCGCGATAGCCGGAGGAAGCGCGCTCGCGCGAGGCGGCGGGTCGCTGGTCCTCCGCCCGGTCGCGGACTTCAACCAGCCGATGTACGTCGCCTTCGCCCTCGGTGACTCGAAGCACATGTGGGTGCTGGAGCGCCCCGGCGTGGTGAAGGTGGTCAATCGCGACGGATCCGGCGAGCAGACGGTCATCGACATCTCGAGCCGCGTCACCACCGATGACGACAGCGCGCTCATGGGGATCGCCTTCCCGCCCAACTACCAGCAGTCGCACCGCTTCTATCTCGACTACAGCGACGTGCACCACGACATCGTCGTCGACGAGTATCGAACCACGGCCGCGAACCCGCTGCAGGCGTCACCATCCACGCGCCGCCAGGTCATCCGCGTCCTTCATCGGGACCACACGGACCACTACGGCGGCACCCTGCAGTTCGGCTCCGGCGGCCGCCTGTACATCAGCACGGGCGACGGCGGGTGCTGCGGTGATCCTCAGGACAATGCGCGCAACCTCAACGTCCTGCTCGGCAAGATCGTGCGCATCGATCCGCTGCCCGGGAACGGCCACCCGTACACGGTTCCCTCCAGCAACCCCTTCGTCGGCAAGCCGGGCCGCGACGAGATCTACTCCTACGGCCTTCGCAACCCCTTCCGGTTCAGCATCGACGCCAAGACCAACCGCATCGCGATCGGCGACGTCGGGCAGGACTCCTACGAGGAGGTCGACTACACGACCCTCACCGCGGCGAAGGGCGCCAACTTCGGCTGGCCCGAGTTCGAGGGCTTCCACTCGTACGACCCGAGCCGTCCCGGGCCGGGGACGCCGGTTGATCCCATCTTCGAGTACCCGCACCCTCCCGATCCAGGGACCAACCCCGCGTCGGGCTGCGCCGTGATCGGCGGCGACGTCGTCCGTAGCCCGGATCTCCCCTCGCTCGCCGGCCAGTACGTGTACTCGGACAACTGCACCGGCGACATCCGGGCGTTCACGCCCAGGCTCACCGGCGCCACCGGCGACCGCTGGCTTGGCCTCAACGCGGTGGCCCCATCCGCGTTCGGCGTTGGGCCGAGCGGGCAGATCTACGTCGCCTCCCTGGGCGGCACCGTGTACCACCTGGCCGAGACGCGCTGATCGACGCACACCACTGACCGCACCAGCCAGTTTCGGGGCTAGACCCTCACCAACACAACTCTTGCGGCGGCTTCGCCCGCCTGATGGGCGGCGACAAAGTCGCCGCCCATCAGGACCCCTCGGCACGGCGCATCGCCGCGCTCAGCGCCTCCCCGCCCACCAGCCGCTCCAGCCCGCCCACGATCGCCCAGAGCGCCCGGAGGCGGAGCGCCGCGCCTCGGTCGACCGGAGTGATCCGCGACTCGTTGCAAACGGCTGCCTGACCGTCGCCCTCGGGCTCGACCCAGTCTGCGAGCAGGACCCGCACGGTTCCCGGCTCGTCCCACTGGAGGAAGTCGTCGGGCCCGCGGAGCGTGGGGTAGTCGCGGCGAAGCGTCCAGGGTCGGCCGCAGAGACCTGAGACCGACCAGCGCTCGCCCTCCGCGAGGACCGTGAACGGATATGAGCGAAGAAGCTCTCGAAACGAGGTGTCGGCCGGCGTGCCCGGGATCCGCCACCGGACGGCGCGCCCGAGCCTCGGCGCCTCGGCAATCGTCACCTCGGCGGCCGCCCGCCAGAGCTCGTCGGGGTCGGCGCGGGCGCTGCGGCGATGGTTGCCGCGCACCTGCGGGTCCGGCAGCCAGGCATCCAGGTCGATCATCCGCCTCGCTTGCCAAATCTAGCCATGCGGGTATATTCCTCTGCGGGGCAGGAGAGATGGATCTCGTAAAGCATCGTTCGCTGGCCGCGACCACCGGTTCGCTGGTTGCCATCGTGCTCATGGCCGCGCTCGCGGCCACCGCAACCGCGGCGGCGCCGAAGCCGTTCGGGCACACCTGCAAGGCGCAGGACGGCGTTCGCTTCTGCCCGACTCAGAGCTCCGCCCAGCGCGTCCCGACCTGGGACGGCGTCCCGCTCGACGCGGACGTGACCCTGCCCGCGCAGGGCAACGGCCCGTTCCCGACGATCGTGATGCTCCACGGCTGGGGCGGCAGCAAGACCGACTTCGAGTCGAGCACGCCCCAGGGCAACGGCTCCACCACCTTCGACTACAACAACAACTACTACGCCAAGCTCGGCTACGCCGTCCTGAACTACACGGCGCGCGGCTTCGGCAACTCCTGCGGCGCTGCCAGCGGCACTCCCTCGGGTGCCTGCGCGCAGGGCTACATCCGCCTCGCGGACACTCGCTTCGAGGCCCGGGACACCCAGTACCTGCTGGGCAGGCTCGCCGACGAGGGGGTCACGCAGCCGAACGCGATCGGCGTCACCGGGATCTCCTACGGCGGCGGCCAGAGCATGGAGCTCGCGTTCCTCAACAACAAGATCCGCAAGCCCAACGGCAATCTCGTGCGCTGGAAGAGCCCCAAGGGCACGCCGCTGCACATCGCGGCCGCCTGGCCGCGCTGGCCCTGGTCAGACCTGGTCGACGCTCTACTTCCCAACGGCCGCTTCATGGACACCGGCGTCGCCCCGGAGGGACAGAGCCTGAACCCGGTCGGGACCCCGATCCAGAGTTACCTGGCGGGCCTGTTCGGGCTCGGGAAGGCGGTCGGCTACTACTGCGGCACCGCCCCGGCTTCCACGCCGTGCACGAACCGCGACGCGAACCTGCCGATGAGCTTCGCCGAGATCGAGGCCGGGCAGCCGCTGAGCGCCGACGCGAAGGCCGAGCTGCGACGCACGTATGAGTTCCACGACGCGTACGCCCTGCGGTTCGTGAAGGGCCATGCGAAGCCCGCGCCGCTTCTGATCGAGAACGGCTGGACCGACGACCTCTTCCCCCCGGAGCACGCCCTGCGGGCGTACAACTACCTGCGGCAGGCTTATCGCGGGTTCCCGGTAAGCCTCCAGTTCGGGGACCTCGGCCACAGCCGGGGCGCGAACAAGGCGCGGACCAACAAATACCTGAACAACCAGGGGTACCGGTTCTTCGCCGCCCATCTGGCGCACTACTCGAAGGGGCCGGCTCCCGGATCCGTGACGGCGTTCAGCCAGACCTGTCCCAAGACGGCGCCCGACGGTGGCCCCTACAAGGCGCGGACGTGGGCGGCGCTCCGTGGGCCGGGAGTGACGTTCGGCTCCAAGGCTTCGAAGATGTTCACGTCGGTGGGCGGAGATCCGTCCGTGGCCAGCGCCTTCGACCCGATCGCCGGCACCTCGGACTCGTGCAAGACGATCGCGGCGACCAAGGAGCCCAACACGGCGACCTACCAGCACAAGTTCACCTCGCCGATGAACATGATCGGCCTGCCCACCGTGCGAGCCAACATCAACACGACCGGCAAGTTCGGGCAGATCGACGCCCGCCTGTGGGACGTCAGCGGTGGGCAGCAGCGACTGATCAGCCGCGGCGTCTACAGCCTGAAGAACAACCAGTCCGGGCGGATCGCCTTCCAGCTCCACGGCAACGGCTGGCGGTTCGCGAAGGGCGACGTCGCCCAGCTCCAGCTGCTCGGCAAGGACGCGCCCTACTACCAGGGCGGCACCCGGCCGTTCACGGTCAAGGTGTCGAAGGTCCGGGTCAGCCTGCCGAAGCTGGCTATCGGCCCCGCCGGGGCTCCGTAGCCGTCAGGCCGCCCCGCCGGGCGGCACCATCTTCGCCAGCCACTCCCGGAGGTCCGGGATGATCGCCGGATCGATGGTGTGCGGGACCGGCGACTCTCGGTAGAGCAGGTCGGCGCCGGCGGCCTCGAGCCGATCCCGAGCGTCGCGCCCGAACTCCACCGAGATCACCTCGTCGGCGCTTCCGTGAGCGATCGCCACGGGTAGGCCTCGTGCCCGCTCCAGCTCCAGCTCGAATCCCTCGACGGTGGGAATGAACCCGCTCAGGGCGATGATGCCCGCGGGGGTCGGCCGGGCGGGACCCAGGCCGGTGGCGTACGACATTACGGCGCCCATCGAGAACCCGCCCAGCACGATCCTCTCCCAGGGGATCCCGAGCTCCTCGGGGAGGCGGTCGAGCCACTCCGACACACCGGCGAGGCTCTCGAAGAAGGTCTCGCGGTCCGGGTAGCCGACTTGCCTGACGATGTACCAGTGAGCGCCGCCCGGCGGGAGCGACAGGGGCGCCCGCGGAGTGAGACCGACGAAGCGATGCTCGGGATCGAGCGCCTCCAGTAGGGGGACCAGATCGAACTCGTCGGTGCCACGCCCGTGGAGGAGGATCAGAGCGCCGTCGGGCGCTCCGCCGGCGGGCCGGAACTGGTGTGGCCAGTCCTCAAGGCCCGGGCTCACGCGCAGGCCCGAGGCTCGTGGCGGGAAGCG
>CAVQCK010000014.1:0-260236 GCA_963710955.1 uncultured Actinomycetes bacterium
TCAGTTCGATAACGACGGTCGGGACCATCAGAAGTCGCACCACCGCTGTAGGCTCGTCGGTGACCGCGGAGCAGACAGGGCCGCCCGAGGTCGAGATCATCGAGGCGGGGGCGGAGCGGCTCGACGACATCGAGTCGCTATGGCGAGCCATGCACGAGTACCACGCCGAGGTCGCCGGCGAGGCCCGCGAGGTCGCCCCATTCCGCCGCGCGGAGGACTCCTGGCAGCGGCGCCGGGATGAGTTCGCGCGCTGGATGCGCGCCGGTGACGCCTGGCTGCTGATCGCCGAGCGTGAGGGCTCGCCGGTCGGCTTCGCCTTCTTCCGGATTTGCGACGGCGACTGGAGCTTCGAGACCAACGAGCGGATGGGGGAGCTCGAGGCGCTCTCGGTCGAGCCCGAGCTGCGCCGCTGGGGGATCGGCTCGCTGCTCATGGAGGAGGTCGAGAGGCGTCTCGCCGCCGCGGCGTCGGCTTCATCGGGCTGGCCGTCATCGCCGGCAACGAGGACGCGCTGCGCTTCTACAAGCGCTGGGGGATGGTGCCGTCCCACGTCCGCTGCCTGGGGCGGACGCTCCCGGCCGGCGGCGACTAGCTGCCCCCGCGCCCGTCCCGGATGTTCGGAGCGGCGAGCATCTCGCTCCTCAGAGCTTCCTCGAGAGTGGAGCCGGGGGTTGAGACGTCTGCCCGGGGAGGCGATCGTCAGTGCCAGTCCCGGGGTGTCAGGAAGCGTTGTAGCCGCCGTTGCCGGCGCGCTCGCGACCGAGGCAGGATCAGCTGCAGGTCGCCGAACTCATGGCGGCGGTAGCCCGCCGCGGCCGCGGCGCGGTAGGAGGCCGCGAGCACGTCGGGCGGCGCGATCGCCTGGAGCAGATCGAGGTGGGAGGCGTCCGGGTCGTGAAAGCCCGTGAGGATCCCGTCGACGGCCCTCGCCGGCGTCTCGCGGTCGAGCACGAGGTCGGTCCAGCCGCTCGCGGGGTGGAGCCGGCCGTCCTCGGCCACGAGGACTCGAGCGCCCTGACGACGGTCGTGCCGACCGCGATGACGCGGCCGCCAGGCGGCGGGCGACCTCGACGCGCGCGGTCGTCGAGACTGGGACGCGGAAGCGCTCGGCATGAGGGCGTTCGCCCTGCTCGAGCGATGAGACGCCGGTGTGGAGGACGACGGGCGCAATACCGACTCCGCGCGCGACGAGACGGGTGATCAGCTCCGGCGTGAACGGGCGGCCGGCGCTCGGCATCTCGGCGCTGCCCGGCTCGGTGGCGTAGACGTTCTGGTACTCGTCGATCGAGCGCTCGCCGGCCGTGTGGCGGTAGCGGATCGGACGGCCGTGCCGCCGCAGGTACTCGTCGACCTCTCCGGAAGCGCCAGCGACGCGAGCCAGAGGCGTCGCCGGTGGGGCGCGATCAGCGGCCCGCGCCGCCGTCGGGCAGCGCGAGCCGCTCACCCGGACGCCCCGTGCGCCGCCGATCGCCGTCCCGCAGCTCGATCGAGCCACCGCCCCGCGCATCCTCGGGGGCGGGGCCGAGAGGTGGACGGTGACCGGGCGGCCGTTCTCGCGGCGCCCGTCGAGGGCGGACGGCCGCGTGCCCGAGGTGTTGATGACGAGCAGGTCGCCCGGCTCGAGCAGGTCGGGAAGCTCGATGAACCATGTCCCGCAGCTCGCCGTCGGGCAGGAGGACCTCGAGGAGGCGAACCGAGTCGCGGCCGAGGCCGCGATCCTCCGGGGGCGCCGCGGCTCGGCGAGCTCCGGGAGGCGTCGGCGACGGGGCTCATGCCGGCGCCGCCGCGAGCTCGGCGACCGAGTAGCGGCCGCTCGGCCGCTCGCCCTCGATCAGCTCGAGCAGCGCCGGGACGCTCCCGCTCGGCTCCGGGCGGTCCGAGATGTCCTCGCCGGGGAACGCGCCGCTGGTGCATCTCGGTTCGCATGTCGCCGGGATCGACGGCGTAGACCCGAAGGCGCGGGTGCTCGGCGGCGAGGACCCTGCTGAGCTGCTCGAGCGCCGCCTTCGAGGACCCGTATCCGCCCCAGCCCTCGTACGCCTCGACCGCCGCGTCGGAGGTGATGTTCAGGATTCGCGCCGCCGGCGGGCATCCGCGGCAGCGCCAGCTGCGCCAGCGCAGCGGCGCGAGGACGTTCGTCCGGTAGACCCGCTCGAGCTCGTCGAGCGGGTAGGCGGCGAGGGGCGGCAGCGGGCTGGGCCCGAGCTCGCTCGCGTTGTTGACGAGCAGGTGCAGCGGCTCGCCGGCGGCGTCGACCAGCGCCCGCGCGGTGCTCCTCGTCGGACACATCGCCGGCGATGGCGATGACCTCGGTCGCCTCGGCGAGCTCGCACGCGGGCCGCCTCCAGCGCCTCGGCGCCGCGAGCGTCGATCACGAGCCGCCAGCCGCGCTCGGCGAGCGCCCGCGCCAGCTCGAGCCCGAGCCCGCGGGAGGCGCCGGTGATTACTGCCGTCGCGCTCATCGCGTTCCCGCCTCGGCCGGGACCCCGTGCTCGGCGACGATGCGGTCGTAGTTCAGCCGCATCAGCGCGATCACGTCGCGGTGTCGGCGTCGGTCTCGATCCGCCGCGCCGCCGGGCCGGGCTTGTCGGGGAACACGGGGTGGGGCGCGACCCGGCCCTCGCCGATGAGCTCCTCCCAGACGTCCTCGGGGAAGAAGAAGTGCGCGGCATGATCACCGTGCAGGTGGCCGATCTCGCGGTGGCCGACCTTGAACGCGAACTCGCCGCGGCGGCCGGGGCCGGCCTTGACGCCGGGCCACGAGCGTGACCTCCTCGGTGATCTGGCTGGCGGCTGTGTGTGTCTCGGTCATCGGGACCTCCTCGGGGGATTGGGTCGACCCCGAGACTACAAGTTCAAGTAAGCTTGAAGTCAAGTCGAATCCGATTCGTAGGTTCATTCGTCATGACTGAACTGCTGACAATCGGCGAGGTGGCGCGCCGCAGCGGCGTCGCCTCGTCCGCCCTTCGCTTCTACGAGGAGCGCGGGCTGATCACCTCCGAGCGGGCCGGCTCCGGCCATCGCCGCTATCCGCGCTCGGTGTTGCGCCGGATCGCCTTCATCGTCTTCGCCCAGCGCGTCGGCCTGACCCTCGACGAGATCGGCGCCGAGCTCGAGAAGCTGCCCCGGACCGCGCGCCCAGCCGGCGCGACTGGTCGCGGCTCTCGGGCGCCTGGACCTCGCGGATCGACGAGCGGATCGCGGAGCTCGAGCGGCTGCGCGCCGGGCTGACCTCGTGCATCGGCTGCGGCTGCCTCTCGCTCGAGCGTTGCAAGCTCTCGAATCCGAACGATCGGGCGGCAGGCCTGGGGCCGGGCCCGCGCTACTGGATCGGCGACCGGCCACCGCGCTGATGCCTCGGTGCTCGGCTGCGCCGCTTTATGGGTTCGACTTTCGTTGGATTGGCGCCCAGGACACTCACATTTAATGAAGCGATGGACAATCTGACCATGCCAGAGAGCTTCAGCGAGCGCCCGCTTCCGGCGTTCCCGCCTCCGAACCCCACCCCTGAACGCTACGAGCCGATCCAACCGGGCTCGGGCCGGCCCGGGCTTGGCAAGCGGATCGCGAGCGCCCTCGCGGCGCTCGGCGTCCTCCTCGCGAAGGCGAAGGCGCTCATCTTCCTGCTCCCGAAGCTGAAGCTCCTCGCCACCTTCGGCTCGATGCTGGTCTCGATCGCCGCCTACGGGCTCTTCTTCGGCCTCCCGTTCGCGCTCGGGCTCGTCCTTCTCTTGCTCCTGCACGAGATCGGCCACGTGATCCAACTCCGGCGCGAGGGGATCAAGGCCTCGGCGCCGATGTTCATCCCCTTCCTCGGTGCCGTGATCTCGGCGAAGTCGATGGGCAAGGACGCGGCCGCCGAGGCCCGGGTCGGGCTCGCGGGCCCGATCCTGGGGACGCTCGCCTCGCTCGTCCCGCTTGCGATCTGGATTCTGACCGGCAGTGACTTCTGGCGCGCTCTCGCCTACATCGGCTTCCTCCTCAACCTCTTCAACCTGCTGCCGGTGGTGCCACTCGACGGCGGCCGGGCGATGGCGGCGCTGAGCCCGGCGGTCTGGCTCGTCGGTCTCGCAGGGCTGATCGCGCTGACGATCTTCTACCCGAGCCCGATCCTCTTCCTGATCCTGATCTTCGGCGGCATGGAGAGTTGGAGGCGGTGGAAGGTTCGCGCGACGCCCGAGGGCCGCAGCTACTACGCGATCCCGACCCGGACCAGGCTCCTCGTCGGCGCCACCTACCTCTGTCTAGCCGCCGCACTCTCGGTCGGGGTCGCGGAGACGTTCCTCTCTCGCGGCCTTTGAGCCGCCGTCGTCCGGTGGCACCGTCGTTCGGCGGCTAGGGCGGCTAAGCCTTCCATTCCGGGCGCGCGGTGCTTCGAGCAGCCGTATCGATACACACTCATTCCACCCCAATGCCCAGCCGATCGCCGGCGCCCCTCCGGCATATGTCTCCGAGGCCACGGGAGCCATTCCCTTGGATTCCTCGATATCTCCGAATACTCGGGTACCGGTCCGATCGCGGGAACCCGCGGGAAGGGCCCGGAGCCGCCTGGCCCACCACGTTGGTCAACCGTCTGCGTAGTCACCCTTTATTGCGGGGCTGTCGCGTCAATCTGGAGGGATCGGGTGGTTGGCCCTGAAGAGGTCGCCCGGGTCGTAGCGCTCCTTGACTAGCTGCAGCCGATCGAAGGTCTCGGGCGGGTAGCAGAGGCGCGAGTCGATCGGGATGTCGATGAAGTTCGCGTACTTGACGCCCGAGTCCCACGGCTGAAGCGCCTTGGCGACGGTGTCTATCTGTCGGTAGACAGCAGACCCCATCTCGGGGTCCATGATCATGCCCACGGCTAACGTCAGGAAAGCATGGTCCAACCTTGCTAGCGCTCCTGCATCCGGCGCGGCCTCGGCCAGGGCGCCGCCGAGCAGGCGCAGCTCGAGCGACAGAAGCGGCGAGCCGGAGCCAGGCCCGGCCGCCTCGACGACGGCGTCGACAGCCGCCGCCGGCAACTCGTCCAGCAGCTGGCCGTTGCCGGCGAAGGGGACGGGATCCTCGGGATCCATGTGGAGGTAGCCGAGCGACTCCGGCGGCGCCGGCGCGACGGTGTCGAGCTCCGGGTCGAGCTCGCGCAGCGGCCGGAGCAGTTCGCTGCCGGCGTCCTCCGCGCCCAGGTGGGCAACCTCCACGACCACCAGCTGGCGACCGCGGACGGGCTCGGGGATGTCGGGCAGCGGCGGGACCTGAAGGATCCGCGCCCAAGTGCCGATCTCAGCCGGCAGGCCTGCAGCCCACTCGCGCCAGGCGTGGAGGACCTCGGCCGTGCGCTCCCACGGCCATGCCAGCATGCCGGCGTAGAGCTCTGGCACGGGGTACAGCTCGAGCTCCAGCGCGGTCACGGCGCCGAAGTTCCCGCCGCCGCCGCGAAGCGCCCAAAAGAGCTCGGGCTCATGCTCGCGGTCGGCGCGCACGAGCTTGCCGTCCGCGGTGACGAGCTCGGCGGCGAGCACGCTGTTGCAGGCCAGGCCGTGCTTGCGAGCGAGCCAGCCGTGGCCGCCGCCCAGCGTGTAGCCCACGACTCCGACCTCGGCCGAGGAACCGGAGAGGGCGGCGAGCCCCTGCGGCGAGGCGAGCGCGCTAACGTCGCGCCACTTGGCCGCCGCGGCGACCCGCGCGCGGCGGTTCTCAGCGTCGACCTCGGCCCCGGTCATGCGCCCCGTCTTGAGGAGGAGCGTGTCCTCGCCGAGCCCGGCCAGGGCACCCGCGCCGTGCCCCTCGGCCTGCACGGCCACCCGCAGGCCATTTTCGCGCGCGTAATTGACGACCGCGGCGACCTCGTCGGCATCGCCAGGCCGCGCCACCATCGCCGGTCCCTGGTCAACGGCCAGATTCCAGGCCGCGCGCGCGGCATCCCAGCCCTCCTCGCCGGGCTTGACGAGCTCTGCTCCGTTCAGCATTGGCGTCTCCTTGCTAGCTCTTCGTATAGGCGGTGCGCAGGGCCGCCGGCATCCGGGCAACACTATTGAGCCTCGCCCGCCCGCGCCAGTCGATAGTCACGGAGCCCGGGATCGCTAAGGCCTCTCGGTTGGCACGCCACCGCTAGCGGCTCCTCCCTATTCCGATGGAGCCCGAAGACTGACGGGCACATGTCTCCGGGGCTCCCCGTGGCCTTCCCTCGGATTCCTCGGTAATCGGAACACCGGAACAGCAGGCCCGATTCCGAAAACCGAAAGAGAGCCTCGAAAAGCCTCGCGCCAGTCACTCGGACATTCCGCCAGAAGGCCCGTGCCCCCGGCTGGCGAACCTGAATGCGATGAGCGATGGGTTCCTAGGCCTCTACCGCGCGACGGTGGTGGACAACGTCGATCCTCAGTATTCCGGCCGAGTTCGGGTCGCCGTGCCCGAGGTCCTCGGGGATGGGCAGAGCGGTTGGGCGATGCCCTGCGTTCCATACCTGGACCCCGACCTGAACCTCGTGACGATTCCGCCCGTGGGCACGGGTGTCTGGGTGACATTCGAGGGCGGGGATCCGGACTACCCGGTCTGGATGGGCTGCTACTTCTCGGCCGGCGAAGGCCCGGGGCCGGACCGTTGACGAGCACGCGTCCGAGGCGCCAGAATGGCGCGATGATGGGTGACCGGCCCCGCGGTGCAGGACTGCGGAGGGGGGAGACGTAGGAGCGCAGCGATGACCATCCTGATTGGCCACGGTGGTGCGAGCGCGATCGCTCCAGCGAACACGATCGCCTCGTTCGAGGCAGCCCGGCGCGCGGGTGTCGACATGATCGAGTTCGATGTCCGGCCGCGGGGTTCGCGGCTGCTGGTGGCGCACCTCGCTCCGCAGGCTCGCCGCCGCGGCTGCCTGACTCTCGACCACGCGCTGGACCATCTGGCCCACCCACGCTTCTCGCAGATCGGGCTGAACGTGGACCTGAAGGCCCGAGGCTGCGAGTCGGCGCTCGTCGCGATGCTGCGCGCGCACGGCCTGCTGGGACGCTCCCTGATTTCATCCCAGTCGGCGGACGTCGTCGAGACGGTGCGGACGCTCGCCGCCGAGGCGTGGACCGCAATCTCGATCGGCGGATACGTGTCCCGCCGCGCCAACCGCTGGCAGCCGCGTAGGTGGCGCGAGCGGCTACTGCACGAGCTCGCCGCCGGCCGCTTCGGCGACGTGATGCTGCACCACAAGCTCGTGGACTCCGAGATGGCGGAGGCGATCAGGCGGCTCGGTCGCCGGCTGTTCGCGTGGACCGTGGACGAGCCGGCGTTGTTCGCGAGGATCGCCAATCTCGGCGTGGCCGGTGTTGCGACGAACGACCCGGCGCGCCTGCTCCCGGCTTCAGCCAACTACAGGCGTTTCGATCCGAGCTGTTCTGAGAGAACGACTTCGATGCAACGGGCCTAGCGGTCGGTACCAATGTGGTACCACGGCTCTAGCCTCCTCTGTCAGATCCGCGGGGGCGCTGGCAAGTCATCCACCGGCGACGAACTCACGCAGCGCCACTCTGCCGCCGCCGACCAGCGGCTCGCCGTGCGCGAACAGGAGGCTGTCGAAATCCAAGTCGAGCAGCCGGCGAAGCGACTGGCGCAGTTCAGCCCGCACCGCCGCGGGGTCATCACCCATCAGGAATCCCGGCACGAACGTAAGTCCGCCGCCGCGGGGGCGCGTGAGGCCGTCGGCGAACGCGAGCGCGCCGCCGGTGGCGGTCTGGATGTGTATCGCGGTGTCGTCGGGGCAGATGGCTCCCAGCTGGTGTGCGGTGATCCCCGGCGCCAGCTCCTCCCCGAAGGCGAAGCCCTCGACCTTCGGGCCGCGCTTGAACTCGTGCAGGCCCGCCTCGCAGCAGCGAATCGGGCACCCGAACGCCTCCGCGTAGCGCTCGCCGTGGCGGAGGTGGTGGCGGTTGGTGAGGACGATCTGGCTCGGGGTCGCTCGCCGCTCAAACCACTCGAGGCCCTCGCGCGGCACCATCGGGTCGAGGACGGTCCGGGCGGGCTCGATGTAGTAGGAGTCGACGGGCAGCCTGATCCTCGGGTGGATGGCTGTCCAGTGGTGGACGCCGGGGAGTACTTCGCGAATCGGCCGGTGCGATGCGAGCTCGAGCGCGAGTGGGCGGAGGAACTGCGGCCAGGCAGCGCCCGCTAGCTCGATGCCGGGGCGAGCCTGGCGGCTGAGGCGATCGAGAAGCGCCATTGCTTAGGACGTTACTTCGGCGTGCCGCTACCGCGGCACCCCGGGCGGGCATTAGCCTCGTCCAGGATGCGTCCCCGAGGCAAAGGGACGCGGGCTCAGGTGCCCGCCACCGGCGGGCGCCGACGCGCGACGGCCGTGGCCTCGGCGGCGCCCGCCACCGCCGCGGCAACGGCAGGCGCCACGGCGCGGTTGAACACGCTCGGCACGATGTAGTCGGCCGACAGCTCGCCCGCTGCGATCGCCGCGGCGATCGCGTGCGCGGCGGCGACCTCCATTTCCTCGTTGATCTCGCGCGCGCGCACGTCCAGCGCTCCACGGAATACACCAGGGAAGGCAAGCACGTTGTTGATCTGGTTCGGATAGTCCGAGCGGCCGGTGGCGATCACCTCGGCGAGGCCCTCGAGCTCCTCGGGCAGCACCTCGGGCGTGGGGTTTGCCATCGCGAACACGATCGCGCGGTCCGCCATCCGGCGGATGCCGTCGACCGAGACCGCGCCCGGCCGCGCGACACCGATGAACACGTCGGCGCCCTCCAGGGCGTCGTCGGCGCTCCCCCCTACACCGCGCGGGTTCGTGAGCGCCGCGTACTCGGCCTTCACGCCGCTGAGCCCGGGCCGGTCGCGGTGAAGGGCGCCCGCCCGGTCACAGCCCACGACGTCGCGGACGCCGGCAGCGAGCAGGGTCTTCGTCACCGCGACGCCGGCCGCACCCACACCTACGACGACGACGCGGATCTCGCCAAGCTGCTTGCCGACCACCCGCAGCGCGTTCAGCAGCGCCGCCAGCACGACGATCGCGGTTCCGTGCTGGTCGTCGTGGAAGACCGGGATGTCGAGCGTCTCCCTCAGTCGCCGCTCGACTTCGAAGCAGCGTGGCGCGGAGATGTCCTCGAGGTTGATCCCCCCGAACACGGGCGCGATCCGCTGCACGATCATCACGATCTCGTCGACGTCCTTGGTGTCGAGGCAGATCGGGAACGCGTCGACACCGGCGAACTCCTTGAACAGGATCGCCTTGCCTTCCATCACGGGAAGCGCGCCCACGGGCCCGATGTCGCCCAGCCCGAGCACCGCCGTGCCGTCGGAGACGACAGCGACCGTGTGGCGCTTGATCGTCAGGTTCCACAGCGCATCGGGATCGTTGGCAACGGCGAGCGAAACGCGCGCCACCCCCGGCGTGTAGGCCATCGAGAGGTCGTCGCGCGTCTTGAGCGGCAAGCGGGAGACCACTTCGAGCTTGCCCCCCAAATGCGCCAGGAATGTGCGGTCAGAGACCGCCTCCACGTCCACCCCCGCCAGCGAGCGCACCGCGGCGGCGACGCGCTCTATGTGCCCCTCGTCCGTGGCCAGGATCGTGACGTCGCGGATCTTGTAGTCCGCCTCCACCCGCACGAGATCGATCGATCCAAGCAGCGCTCCCGCCTCGCCGATCGCGCTCGCGACGCGGCCGAACGCGCCCGGCTCGTTTTCCAGGCGGACGCGCAGAGTTGCGCTAAAGGAGGCGGAGACGTGCGCCATGCCGAGCGCAGTATCGTCGAACGATTAGCGGCGTTAGCTGCTCACAACGCGGCGAGGCGAACCCGCGACCGGGGGTTCGGTGCACGCGGGCTTCCCGCTCGACGAGGTGTTCTCAAGGCCGGGTGCCGTCAACCAGCTCGAGAATGCGTTGCTCGAGCTGGTTGAGCATGGCAAGCCCTCGACTGAAGGGTGACGGCGCAGACATCCGCGGCTTTCTTCCGCTCGCATTTCAACTGCCGCTGCGGGCCGTTCGGCGGGCCAGATCCGCGGCGCCACTCACCAGCCGGGATAGCGGCTCCACCAAGCATCGGATTCCAGATCCGACCCCGGCTCGTCCCCAAAGCACGCGACCCAATCGCGAATGAGCTCCTCGATCTCGCTGCGAAGCTCAAGCTGTTGGACCCATGCCGGCGCAATGGCGCTCGCACCCAAGTACGCGCCGATGATGTTGCCGGCGATCGCGCCGGTGCTGTCGCTATCGCCCGAGTGGTTTACGGCGAGTCGAACCCCGTCCTCGAAGCTCTGCGCTACGAGCGCGCAGTAAACGGAGATCGCGAGCGCTTCCTCGGCGACCCAGCCCTCGCCGAGGGCCGCGACAGCCTCCGCGCCGAGCTCTGAACCGTCCCGAGCGAGAGCGCGGGCGCGGCGGAGCGCGTTAAGCGTCTCCTCATGGCCGCGGCACTTGCCTAGACGGCGCTCGCTGTGATCGAGCGCGTCGTCGAGGGATAAGCCTTCTAGCAGACCGGCGATGATCTCCGCCAGCGCCGCGGCGGCCAGGTATCCCGAGGGGTGGCCGTGGGTGACCGCGGCGATGTCGCGGGCGAGCTCGAAATGATCGCCCGCGTAGCGGGCGCCGAGCAGGCCGACCGGGGCGATCCGCATCACGCCGCCACAGCCCTTGCTGTCGTTAAGCGGCTGGTCGACCGTGCCCGCTTGGGGCGCAAGTAGCGCCGAGATGCAGGTGGTGCCAGGGGCCCGCCGACGATGAAGCGCATCGACCGAGACCAGCCATCCGTCAGGATCGCGAGGCCAGCGGCGGCTTCGCTGTCCCTGCGTGGTGAGCCACCGCGCGTAGGCGTGGTCCACGACGCTCGGCACGTGGCAGATCCCCTTATTGGCCCCGCGCACATAGGCACGTATCAGGCCCTCGGCGGTGAACAGCGTCATCTGCGTGTCGTCGGTGATCGCGCCAAGGCGTCCGTACGCCCCAGCGAAATCAGTGATGCCAGCCGGGCCGAAACGATCGAGGATCGAGCTGCGACTCAAGAACTCGACCGGAGCACCAAGGGCATCCCCGACGGCGCCACCAAGCAGGCACCCCTTGATCCGCTCCTCGGTCGGCGGCTGAGCTCGCGCTTTCATGCCGGAATCGAAGCAGGCGACGGAATTACGGAGCCTTGACGATCCCCCCAAGCTGGATCCTTCCGAGCACCAGTCCTCCGGACGGCGCCTAATCGGGCTCCGCATATATCTCCGAGGCCACGGGAGCCATTCCCGTGGATTCCTCGGTATCTCCGAATACTCGGACACCGGCCCAATTGGGGGAACCCGCGGGGACGGCCTGGAAGACTCTCCAGGCGTCCCTGAACGTCCCCCGCCTCCCATCGACCCCGTTGGGGCGCGAAAGTTCTCTCCGACTCCCAGCGAGTGACCGGCGTACGCCGAGGCCACCGAGTCATTCCATCGGATTTCTCGATACGCGCGAATCGTCGATGACGAGGCGACCCGCATGGACCTCCGCCCGAGTGCCGAGTTCCGCGCAGGCGTCGAGGAGGCGACGCGTGATCCAAGCCCGATCATCGCCCAGCGCAACCCGGGTGTGGCAGTAATCCAGCTTCAGCGGCAATGCCTCGATACCGACGACATGTCCGGCGTCCAGCTCGACGAACCAGAGCAGCCCCAGGTCGTTGCGCAGGGTCGGATCGACCCGGTAGTCGTCGACGAAGTCCCCGAGGTCGAACAGTGCGTTCCCGCTTCCTAAGCGGGCTTCTGGCTAGTCGGGGCGGCGAGATTTGAACTCGCGACCTTTCGGCCCCCAGCCGAACGCGCTACCAAGCTGCGCCACGCCCCGGGACCCGCGAGTCTACGCGAGGCTCGCCGCCGTTGAGGAGAGCGGGCGACGGGACTCGAACCCGCTCCTCGAGCTTGGAAGGCTCACGTGCAACCGTTAACACCTCGCCCGCGCTGAGGCGGCCGATTATAGGTTCGGCCAGGCCGGCTCCCGCGGCGAGTCGGGGCTTCGCCTCAGCCTTTGCGCCAGGCGAAGACGATCGTGAACGTCTCGAGCTTCTTGTCGTTCGCGCCCTTCACCGGAGCGCCCCAGCCCGCACCGACGCCGATGTCCCGCCAGTCGCGGCCGAGGATGTTCTTGCGGTTGAAGCCCGATTGCAGGAGCTTGCGGATCGCCCGCTTGGGGCTCTTGTGGTAGCCGAGGCTCTCCGCGTAGAAGTACTTCTTGGCGCCCTTCGTGTAGCCCGTCTGCTTGATCCGCTTGCCGAGCGGCGGCTCGCCGGGGCAGCGGTGCTCGAAGCAGTCCTTCTTCAGCATCGCCTTCGTATGGCGCTGCGCCGCCGTGCCCAGGCGGTCGTTGTTCTTCAGCGGCCGGAGCTGGTGCTTGTGACGCTTGTTGTTGACGAGGCACTGCATCGCCTTGCCGAGCTTCGCCAGCGACGTCTGATGAGGCCGGTCGGTCGCATGGGCGCATGCGAAGGCCGACGTCGTCCCGGGCGCGGCGCCTAGCGAAACGAAGATCGCGAGAGTGAGCAGCGCGACCGCCGCGCACGCGCCCGCTCGTCTCCCCACCGGTACCGCCACTGCCCTGGCCATCCGCCCAGAGGTTACCCGGGCCGGCGTGCAGGGTGGCGTCTAGCGGGGGAGCCGGGATTCGAACCCGGGTTCATGGTTTTGGAGACCATGCGTGTGGACCGCTGACTCACTCCCCCGAGCGGGCGTCGGATTGTAGATGCGGACGAGAGGACTCGAACCTCCACGGGCCGTAAGGGCCCACCAGGGCCTAAGCCTGGCGCGTCTGCCATTCCGCCACGTCCGCGGATTCGAAAAGAGCCTTGCAAATGCGCGGGAAATAACCTCCGCGCGGGAACGGCGGAGATTCTAGACTGGCGGTTGTGGAAGCTACGAGCGTCCGCCCGGGATATGAGCTCTGGCGGCCCAACAGGGAGAAGGCAGAGACGAAGACGACGAAATTTCTCGTCTCCTTCGTGCTGCTCGTCTCGGCCGGGCTGCTGATCATCATCACGCTCGGCGGCTGGTCGCGGCTCGAGGGTCCGGGCGTCGGGGTCATGAGCCTCATCTGGGCGGCCCTCTACATCGTGTTCGCGTTCCTCGTCGGCGCGCGATGGCAGCGCGGCGTCCTGCCGGTCACATCCGCGCTCGCGATCATCCTCCTGATCTTCGCCGCCGTCGCCGCACCCGCATGGTTCGACCGCAACAAGCCGGGGCTCAGCGGGCCGGCCCTTCCCGATGACCTCCTTGGCCTGCTCTGCATCATCCTGATCCCCGTCCAGCTGCTGCTGATCACCGTTGCGATGGTCGGCTTCAACCAGAACTGGCACGTCGAGGAGGAGCGCCCCATCGGCGGCGTACCGCTTCCGGGCGAGCACGACGACGAGGCACTTCCCCCCGAAGGGGTCCAGCCCGCCTAGAAGAGCTGCGGCTCCTCGGCCCGGCGCTCGATCAGGTGCGGGCCGTCGTCACGCACGCTGTTGACGAAGTCGCCGACCTCTCGCGTGACGAGGGCCTCCTCCGGGGCGGGCACGAGCAGCGCCAGCAGCTCCTCCTCGCCGAGCTCTGGGTCAAGCCACAGCTCCTCGAGCTCGGGCTGCAGGACAACCGGCATGCGATCGTGGATCGGCCGGATCAACTCGTTCGGGGCGCAGGTGATGATGGCGCAGCTGTGCAGGGAGCCCGGCGACTCGCCACGCGCCGGCAGCTCCGCCCAGATTCCGGCGAACGCGAAGAGGTCACCGTCCGGCCGGCTCAACCAGATCGGGACCTTGCGTCCCGGGTCCCTGCGCCACTCGTAGAAGCCGTCCGCGGGAATCAGGCAGCGCCGCTCGCGAAAGGACTCGGCGAACGCCGGCTGCTCCGGCAGCGACTCCGCCCGAGCATTGATCAGCGGCGGCCCCGAGCGACGCTCCGCCCATCGGCCCGGAACCAGTCCCCACCGCAGCCGCCCGAGGTCGCGCGCACCCGACTCGGTCCGGCGAACGGCCAGCACAGGATCGGTGGGTGCGATGTTGTATCGAGGCTCTTCATCGCTCAGATCGACCGACTCGTCGATCCCGAAGCGCGACCGGAATCCAGCGGGCTTGGGGTTCGCGAGTGTGTAGCGACCGCACATGCCTCGAGGCTAGCGGGGCGGCTCGATGCGATTCCGGCGCTCGGAGCCGCAACAATTGACTCCCCGGCGGCGGTGGCGAAATGGCAAACGCGATGGATTCAAAATCCATTGCCCGCAAGGGCTTGTGGGTTCGACTCCCACCCGCCGCATGAATTCCCGGCGATTGGCGCTTTACCGGTCATACGCGTGAGAAAGGCGCCAAGCGGCGAGGTTGATCTGACCGCCCCGCGATAATCCCCCGCTCGTGGACGCCGCCGCCCGCATCGAAGTCATCGACGAGCTCTGCTCGTTCCAGGGCCGGCGCGCCGGTACCGACGCCGAGCGCCGTGCCGCCAACTGGCTCGCGAAGCGCGTCCGCGATGGCGGCCGCCGCGCCGTGGTGGAGCCCACCTACGTCCACCCTCAGTACGGACTCGTCCACGCGCTGCACTGCGCCCTCGGCTTCGCCGGCAGCCTGGTCGCGATTCTCGCCCCGCCGGTCGGCTTCGCGATGGTGCTGGTCGCGGCTGTCTCGATGTACCTCGACCTGAACGGTCGCTTCTACCTCGTCCGCCGGCTGTTCTTCCGGCGAGCCTCCCAGAACGTCGTCTCCCCCGGCAAGCGGACGAAGGCGTCCGCGCGCCTCTTCATCTGCGCCCACTACGACTCCGCCCGGTCGGGCGGCGTCTTCCAGCCCAAGCGCGTCGCGCGGGCCTCGCGACTGGCCAAGCACCTCCCCTTCCCCATCACCCCGTTCCGCGTCCTCTTCTGGTCGCTGGCGATCCTCCTCCCAATCCTCGGCGCCCGGATGGCCGGCGTCGACTCCGGCCTGATCTCCCTCCTCCAGCTGATACCGACCCTGATCCTGTTGATCGGCGTGTTCCTCCTCGCGGACATCGAGCTCTCCGACGTCGTCCCCGGCGCCAATGACAACGCCTCCGGCGTCGCCACGGCGCTCTCGCTGGCCGAGGAGCTGGATGCCGAGGCGCCCGAGAACCTCGACGTCTGGCTCCTGTTCACCGGCGGCGAGGAATGCCAGATGGAGGGAATGCGGGCCTTCTTCCGCTCCCACCGCAAGAGCATCGACCGAGAGAACACCTACTTCCTCGTCCTCGACGCGGTCGGGTGGGGGACCGTGCGCTACGAGACCGGCGAGGGCCTCGCGGTCACATACGACATGGACAAGCGCCTCGTGCAGCTCTGCAACGCCGTGGCGACCGCCGACCGCGAGAACGACGACCGCTTCGGCGCGAAGCCGCTCCGCCAGGCATTTGCCACCGACGCCCTGCCCGCCCGCATCGCAAAGTTCCGGTCCACTGCCATCACGTGCCTCGACGACGGCTCCATCCTCCCGGCCAACTACCACCGCCCCGAGGACGTCCCCAAGCGCATCGACCGCAAGGCGCTCGACCGCGCCCACGACTTCACCCTCGAGCTCGTCCGCGCGCTGGACCGCGACGTCGGTCGCCGCGCCGCCTCCTAGCCGCTAGCGCCTGACGAGCGCGATCTTCCGTTGCTTCGTGGTGGAGGCGCCGTTGGACGACTTGAACTTGACCAGGGCCTCCACCTTGACCCGACCGCGGTGCCGCAGCAGTCGCTCCTTGCGCCCGCGGGCCTCGACCTTCAGGGCCACCTTATCCGGGCCGCGCACCCGACTGCTCAGCCTCTTGATGCCGTGCCCCTTCGCGCGCAGCTTCAGCTCCCCGGACCCGTCGACCCTGGCGGGCAGCTTCGCCGTCCCGCGCGACCGGTTGAGGCTCGTCTTGCCCAGATCGAGCCGGCCGGCCCCGGGGCCCGCCTGGTCGACCGCGACTCCGCAGGCCTGGCGGGCGGCGTCGGTCTTGACGAGCTCGGTCCCCACGTCGTGGCGGTCGCCGCTGATCGGCGCACGCATGATTCTGCCGAAGTTCTTGTCCATCCAGTAGATGTACCTGCTGTCTACGGCAATCCCACACGCGTTGCCCACCGAGAAGCGGACGTAGCTCTGGTCGACGTTGGTGCCGTCCAGATTGGCCCTTCCGATCGAACCCGATTGGTGGGTATCGGAGGGGTTCACCCAGTAGATGTGATCGGAGTCGACGGCGACGCCGCAGCCGGTGGCACCGGGGACCAGCCGCTGCACATTGGTGCCGTCGAGATTGGACTCCATGATCCCCGGGGTCCAGTAGATGTGGTTGCTGTCGACCGCCATTGAACACGGCAGGAACTGGTCCTTGATGAAGCCCTGATCGGGGTTGGCGCCGGTGATGTCGGCCCGGCCGATGGCCTTGTTGAACCTGTTCGCCCAGTACACGTGCCCGGCGTCCACGGCGGGGCCGCACGGATCGTTCCGCGGGGTGGGGATGAAGTTCTGGTTCACGCCCGTGCCGTCGAGGTTCGCCCGGCCGACGGAGTCACCCGGGCTGAGTGAGTTCACCCAGTAGATGTGCGCGCTGTCCACCGCGACGCCGCAGTCCTTGCCCACGCCGGAGCCGCGGATGAACTTGTTCTGGACGTCCGAGCCGTCGTTGTTGGCCCGGCCGATGCCCCCACCGGCGCCCCGCGCCCAGTAGACGTAGGCGCCCGCGCCGGGGCCGAGCGCCGCGGCGAACCCGCCCGCGATGAACAACGCGACGAGGAGTGAGACTCCCCGCACCGCGCGTCCGCCGAGCACTGACCTGCCTCCCATGCGCCCGCAAGCATACTGAACGCTGTTCTGCTGATATAAGCGGCGGCAATGGGAGAGACCGAGGCGACAGCGAAGCGCGGCGAGCTCCTGTGGGAGCCGTCTGCGGAGACCGTCGAGCGCTCGACGATGACCCGCTACATGCGCTGGCTCGCCGCGGAGCGAGGGCTCGAGTTCGACGACTACGAGTCGCTGTGGCGCTGGTCGGCCACCGAGATCGAGGACTTCTGGGCGTCGATCTGGGACTTCTTCGAGGTCGAGGCATCGGCCCCGTACTCCGAGGTCCTCCCCGACCACGCGATGCCGGGAGCCGACTGGTTCGGAGGCGCCCGCCTGAGCTATCCGCAGCACATCTTCCGCAACCGTGACGACGCCGACGTCGCCGTCCGCCACACGTCGGAGCTCCGCGATCTGGGCGAGCTCACCTGGGGCGAGCTCCGTGACCAGGTCGCCCGGACCGCCGCCGGCCTGCGCGAGCTGGGCGTCGGGCGCGGCGACCGGGTCGTCGCCTACATGCCGAACATCCCGGAGACGCTCGTCGCCTTCCTCGCCACCGCAAGCCTCGGCGCGATCTGGTCGAGCTGCTCGCCCGACTTCGGCGCTTCGAGCGTCGTCGACCGCTTCGCGCAGATCGAGCCGAAGGTCCTCTTCTGCGTCGACGGCTACCGCTACGGCGGCCGCGACTTCGACCGCACCGACGTCGTCGCCGGGCTCCAGTCCGCGATGCCGACTCTGGAGCGCACGGTAGTTCTCCCCTACCTGGCCTCAGAGCCGGACCTCTCGAAGCTCGCCCGGGCGATCACCTGGGGCGACCTGCTCGCCTCGGGCGAGGGCGCCACCCTCGAGTTCGAGCAGGTCCCGTTCGATCACCCGCTGTGGGTGCTCTACTCCTCGGGCACGACCGGCCTGCCGAAGGCGATCGTCCAGGGGCACGGCGGCATCCTGCTCGAGCAGCTGAAGAAGCTGAACCTCCATGTCGACGCCCACGAGGGCGACCGACTTTTCTGGTTCACGACGACCGGCTGGATGATGTGGAACTTCCTCATCGGCGGCCTCCTCACCCCCGCCTCGATCGTGCTCTACGACGGCAGCCCGGGCCATCCCGACATGGGCGTCCTCTGGGACCTCGCCGAGCAGACCGGCATGACCTGCTTCGGCACCAGCGCCAGCTACATCGCGGCGTGCATGAAGGCCGGGGTCGAGCCCTCCGACGGACGCGACCTGTCGGCGCTTCGCTCCGTCGGCTCCACGGGCTCGCCGCTCTCGCCCGAGGGCTTCGAGTGGGTCTATCGACACGTCGGCCGCGACACCTGGCTCTTCTCCACCAGCGGCGGCACGGATGTCTGCACCGCCTTCGTCGGCGGCGTCCCGCTGCTGCCGGTGTTCCGTGGCGAGCTCCAGGGCCGGGCCCTCGGCGCGAGGGTCGAGGCTTTCGACGAGGACGGCAACTCGATCGTCGACGAGGTCGGCGAGCTGGTGATCACCGAGCCGATGCCCTCGATGCCCATCTACCTGTGGGGCGACGACGACGGCTCGCGCTACCGCGCCAGCTACTTCGACGTCTACCCCGGCGTCTGGCGCCACGGCGACTGGATCGAGATCACCTCGCGCGGAACCGCCATCATCTACGGCCGCTCCGACTCCACGATCAACCGCCAGGGCGTCCGCATGGGGACGAGCGAGATCTACCGCGCCGTCGAGGGCATCTCGGAGATCACCGACGCCCTCGTTGTCGACATCCCCAAGCCCGGGACCGAGGGCTGGATGGCACTGTTCGTGGTGCTCACCGACGGCGAGACGCTCGACGACGCGCTCACCGGCGAGATCAAGCGCCGCATCCGAGAGCTCTGCTCCCCCCGGCACGTGCCGGACGCCGTTTACGAGATCGCGGAGGTGCCGCGCACCCTGTCGGGCAAGGTGCTCGAGGTTCCCGTCAAGCGCATCCTCACCGGGACCCCGCCCGGCCAGGCGGCGAGCCGGGACTCCCTCGCCAACCCGCGCTCCCTCGACTACTTCGTCGAGCTGGCGGCCACCCTGGCGGCGGAATAGCCGCGGAGGGCCTAGCCCTCGGCGGCCTGGGCCCTGTCGCGGTCCGGGTCGAGCTCTCCGTCGAGATCGAGGAACGCCTCGACGACGTCGTGGTCGAACTGGGTTCCAGCACGAGCCTGCAGCTCGGCCCGCGCTCGATGCGGTGAGAACGGCCGCCGGTACGGCCGGTCGGCCGTCATCGCCGCGTAGGCATCGGCGACGGCCACGATCCGCCCCTCGAGCGGGATCTGGTGCTCCCGCAGGCCGCGCGGGTAGCCCTGGCCGTCCGGGCGCTCGTGGTGCGTGAGGATCCACTCCCCCACCCGGCCCAGCTGCGCCGCGCCCACGATCCGTGCGCCGATCTCGGGATGTCGCTCCACCTCGAGGCGCTCGCGGGGATCGAGCGGGCCATCCTTGTTCAGGATCGACTCCGCCACGCCGACCTCGCCCACGTCGCGGAGCAGCGCGGCGATCCGCACGCGCTCGGTCTCCTCGTCCGGCAGGCGAAGCTTGCGCGCCAGCGCCTCCGCGTAGCGAGCGACGCGGCGCGAGTTTGCCGGCGATCCCTTGCGACGATCGACCGCCTCGGCGAGCGAGACGAGCGACGCCAGGCGCGGGCTGGTGCGCTCGATCGCGACCTGCTCGCGTACTACCCCCTCCACCCCGGCCTGCTTGAAGACCACGGAGCGATCGCGCCCGGACTCCTTCGCCTCGTACAGCGCACGGTCCGCCGCGTGCAGGAGCTCGCCGGACGTGATCCCGTGGATCGGGAAGCTCGCGACCCCGCAGCTGATCGTCATCTTCTCGGTCTCGCGGGCGAACGCGCTGCGCACCTCGGCTCGCAGCCGCTCCGCGAGGAGGTACGCCTCGGTCTCGTCGGTCTCCGGCGCCAGCACGCCGAACTCCTCGCCGCCGAGCCGCGCCACGACGTCGCTGGTGCGGGTCGCCCGCTTGAGCGCCTGGGCGAGCAGGACCAGCACACGGTCGCCAGCGCTGTGGCCGAAGCGGTCGTTGTACTCCTTGAACCAGTCGAGGTCGAGGACGACGATCGACAGCGGGCGGGCGGTGCGGGTGGAGCGCTCGAGCTCGGCCGCGAACCGCTGCTCGA
Source organism: uncultured Actinomycetes bacterium (assembly GCA_963710955.1). Taxonomy (GTDB): domain Bacteria; phylum Actinomycetota; class Thermoleophilia; order Solirubrobacterales; family 70-9; genus AC-56. The sequence continues at coordinate 19,843 of CAVQCK010000014.1, forward strand.
GCTCGCGCCGGTTGGCCAGCTGGGTCAACGAATCCGTCCGGGCCGCAGCCGCCAGCTGCGTCACGAGGCGGTCGACCTGGCCCCGCAGGGTCGTCATCAGGATGCCCAGGACACCGAGGGTCCCGGTGACCATGGCCCAGGTGAGCCCGGGGAGCATCACGTGACCAGGGCTCACGGCGAGGACGAGGGCGTACGCCGCCGATGCGATGCACAGGTGGGTGAAGGCGATCCGCGGTCGCAGGAAGTAGCAGGCCGCCAGGGCGACCCAGAAGTAGAGCAGCGCGTATGCGGTCGCGGCCGCGGGCCCGCCGAAGTAGACCGCGAGGCTCACCACCAAGGTGCCCGCGAGCGGAGACGCCTCGAACGCCCACAGGGGCAGCCGGTCCCACGCGACCAGGAAGCCGATCGCGACGAGGTAGGCCGCCAGCGTCGTGATCAAGAGGCCCGTCGTGTCGCGTCCGGCAGAGTGCGGGAACAGCAGGCTGAGGAGGACGAGCGTGGCCCCGGTCCCGAACAGATAGGTGAACGTGCGCGCCATCGTCACGCGGTCCTCCCGGACCATGCGCGGACCGAGGCCCCGCCAGTTGAGGCGGCGGCCGAGGGTGCGGAGCGTCGTGCCCGCGCGTCCGCTCACGGAGCCGTTGTTCGGGGATCCGCTTGCCACTGGATGCTCATCATCTCTGTATCGACCCCGCCGCGCAGCAGCATGAGAGCCGAGAGGCCGCGAATTGGCGCAAATTTGTGATCCAGGGACGCCGAATCGACGTAGCTTGCGATTGCGCCGCCCCGGTGCGTGAACGACAACAGCGCCTGGAGGGGAACCGTGGCCCAACCCACGCTCGTCGAGTTCGATCTCGACCGATACATCCGTAACTCCAAGAAGGTCGACCTGAGCGGGATCGACTGGAACGCGATTCCGGATCACCCGCTGAGCGACGGCGACGTGATGTGCCTCCATTACATGATGGACATCGAGACACACACGGTCATCTACCTGCGGGACCTCCTCGCCACGCGCGTCACCGCCGACCCCCAGATCACCGCCTTCCTGTCCTGCTGGGTCTACGAAGCGTCCGCGGGTAGCGACGAGGGGACCTCGATCCGCCTCAGCGGCGGGGTCGTCGGGTGGTCGTCGGCGTGCTCGACGACCCGGTCCCACCAGGCGTCGGGGACGGCCCGGTCGGCGGCGAGGACCGGCGTGACCCGGATCCCGTCGCCGTCCGGATGGGTCCCGGGCGCTTCGAGGACGAAGCCGAAGAAGAGGTCGCGGAGGGCGTCGTTGACCCGCGAGAGCGTGTTCGCCCCGTCGAGCCGTCCCCTCACCGCCTCCCCAAGCTCGTTGTAGAAGTCGAGCATCGCGTCGGCCGGAGCCTCGGTCGGGACCTCGTCGAGCGCCCGCCTCGCGGCCTCTAGGCGGGCCGCCCGCCGGTCGCGCTCCTCCTTCCCCTCGCGGACGAGGCGGAGCGCCTCGCGCATCTCGCCCTCGTCCTCGGCGAGGTCCGGGAGCCGGTCCCGCTTCGCCGCGATCCGCTCGCCCTCGGCGAGGTACTCCTCCGCCTTCGCGACCTCCCGTTCGAGCCGGATCCGCTCCGAGGCGTAGCCGGTCGTCAGCCGGTCGCGCCAGGCCTCGAAGTCGCCGAGGTAGGCCCCGAGGCCGTTGACGACGTGAGCGTCGACGAGTTCGGCGTCGACCGCGGGGGCGCCGCAGGCCCCGGTCTTCAGCTCGACGTTCCGGCAGACGTACGTCCGCTGGCGGGAGCCGTCCTTCCGCCGGTAGCTCGACGTCTCCGGCCGCATCCGCTCCATGCACTCCCCGCAGAAGGCGAGGCCCGCGAGGGCGTGATTCGTGTGCGGATGCCCGCCCTCGTGACGATCGGGCGCCGAGTCGCGGGAGCCGCGGGCGCGGAGGCGGCGCTCGAAGTCCTCCCGGGTCCAGGGAGCCGGGTGACGGGCGTCCCAGTTGACCTCTTCGTCCGGGGTGTTCCGCCGCCAGGCGAGGCCGCCGCAGTAGACCGGGTTCGTCAGGAGGTCTTGGATCCGGCTCCGGGTCCAGGCGCCGTCGCCCTTCGTCCGGAGGTCGCGCCGGTTCAGCTCCCTCGCGATCGAGCGGTCCCCCCAGCCCTCGTCGGCGAGGCTTCCGATCAGCCGGACGACCTCGATCCGATCGGGGTCGAGCCGGAGGACGCGCTCCTCGCCGTCCTTGACCAGCTCGAAGCCGTCCGGGGTCGGGCCGCCGCCCCAGCCGCCGCGCTCGAAGGCCCTCCGCTTCCCGGCCTTCACGGCCTCCGACTTCCGCTCCGAGTCCTCCGTGTTCCGCATCCCCATCAGGGCGCCCATGAGGACCGAGACGCGCTCGTCGGCGAAGAGGTCGTCCTCGACCGAGCGGATCGTCACCCCGGCCTTCACCGCCCAGGTGACGACCTCGACGAGGTGGCGGGCCTTCCTCGCGTCGCCGCGGGCGAGCCGGTCGGAGTGCTGGACTACGAGGACCGACGGCGCCTCGCGCTCGGCCCGCTCCATCGCCCCGGCGAGGCCCGGCCCGCGATCGCCGGACCAGGCGGAGGCGGCCTCGTCGGAGAACTCGGCGACGACCTCGAAGCCCTCGCGCTCGGCCATCTCGCGGGCGTCGTCGAGCTGGGTCGGGATCGAGCCGCGAGGGTCCTTGGTGGACTTCGCGGCGTAGAGGACGGCGGCGGTCGCCGGGCGGTTAGGATCTCCTCTCCTAGGGCACTTCTGCTTTTCGCGCAAAGCAGAAGCGAATCGGATGGTGGCGCACTCGGGTGTGCGGCCGCAGCCGCAGAATCGGTGGCTAGAGTCCCGCGCCCATGGCGAGCGGCGACGAGCTGGTCCCCTCAGCAGCGGAGCTAAAGGTCCTGAGGTCGTTTGCAGGCAAGCGCAACTTCAAGCGTGCTGGCCGGCGATTCCTCCGAGCCGCTAAGCGCTCTGGCCTGCAGCCGCAGCATCGCATCCTGGACCTTGGCTGCGGGCCAGGCCGCTTTGCCGTTGCCTTGTCCCGGTACCTGAACGAGCAGGGAAGCTACGTGGGTCTCGACGTCTCTCGGGACGCGATCGAGATCTGTAACCGGCGCATCGGGTCGAGGCTTCCGTCGTTCGACTTCGTCTGGGCGGATGTCACCAACCCGAGATACAGCGACAGGGGCACGGTGCGGGCGTCGGAGTACCGCTTTCCGTTTGAGGATAAGTCCTTCGACTTCGTCTTCTCCAACTCGCTCTTCACCCATCTGCTCCCGGCGGATACCGCGCACTACATCGGCGAGATCGGTCGGGTGCTTAGACCGGGCGGGCGGACGCTCAACACGATCTTCTTGCTAAACGACGAGTCGCGCACCCTGCTTGCCCGGGACGAACCTGCGCACGAGGTGCCCTTCACGGTCGAAGGGGTCGCGCGGGTCAAGGACGCAGAGCGCCCCGAGGCTTGGATCGCTATCGAGGAGGACTTCGTCCGTGACGCTCATCGAACAGCCGGACTTCGGATCGAAGCGGTGCGGTACGGGGCGTGGCCAGGTCGCGACGCGCGGGGCGTCGGCTTCGGGAAAAAGGACGGGATACTGGCCGCCAAGGACTAGGGAAATCGTGACTTCTGCTTTCGCGTGAAAGCAGAAGCGGGCCGGACTCAGCCGGAGAGGCGCTCCCGCCAATGCTCGCGGGTCTCATCGGAGTCGCAGCGGTCGAGGTCCCACCACCACTTCAGGTCGGAGGGGTGGAAGCGGCCGTCGTCGTCGACCGGGTAGTCGGCGGTCCTCGTCCCCGACCGACGAAGGCGCTCGATCGTCCGGAGGGCGACGACCTTCGCCTGGGCCTCGCGGCCCGAGGTTGGCTCGGAGTAGGCGACGCGCTCAAGCTCGCGGAGGAGTTCGTCGGTCATGAAGGGTGCTTTCGGCTCGGGGACATTTGGAGGGATAGTTCCTTATGACGAGCCACCCGGCGGTCTTTCGTCTCAGCGATCACCGCAGCCGACCGTCCCCTTGCGGCGGGTCGCAGGAAAAGCGGGGGCGAAGGCTAAGTTTCGACCTGTGAACCCGGAGGAGTGGCGGTACAAGGTCCGCCCGGAGTGTCTCGGCAAGGCGCAAGAGGCGGTGGCGCAAATGCGAGCCCTGGGTATGCGTGTTGAGCTGCGGCGCGACGACTCGCTGGTGTTCACGATCGAGGACACCGAGGTCGATCACCGGGCGGCCGAGACCCTGGAGCGCGTTTGGCCGGGCTGGCGGGAGTGCGTGAGCGACTCCCGGGGGTAGGCTGTTGCCAACGGCCCTGGTCTCGGCACTGTTCCATAGCGGGGTGCTCCGACTGCCTTCCTGGTCGGACCCCGTGTCGGGCCAGGGCCTGTGCCTACCCCCGCGCATGAAGCTCGCCGACCGGGGTACCCGGAGATTCCAGGCGCATGGACGACCGGGCCGTCGCCGCGCCGCCGTTGGACCCCCTTCCGCGGCCGGTGGCGGCCCCCTTTCCTCGCTCGCCGAGGCCCGACTCCTGGCGAGACGCCGTCTCCGGCCTTCTCGCGGTAGTGAATCGGTTCCCGCGGGTACCGAACCGGATCCGGTCGACAATGGCCGCGAGACAGGCTCCCTCAGGGTCACTTCGTTCGAGGCCCGCGAGGCGATCCGGAATCTCGACGAGGTGGCTCCGGCGAAGCTGGGGAGGCGGTCCCGGCCGTCGTCGTCGGGGGGATCCCTCGTGCGGTCGGTTCCGCCTCCCGCGGTCGCCCAGCTCATCCACGGAGGGAGAGAATCGGACGACCAGAGGACTTGTACCACTCGCCCGACCCGACGACAAGCCCTGCGCCCCGCATCAGTTCAGGTCCGCCTCCTCGGCGACCGCGGCGGCGACCCTCGCGAGTCCGGCCGCGTGCTCGGCGGCGAGCCGGTAGGCGACCCCGTCCGGATGGTCGGTCGCCTCGACGTAGCCCTCGTCGACGAGCTTCTCGATCCAGCCGAGGTCGCGCTCGCGGCGCGAGAGGATCGCGTCCGGGTAGACGGCCCAGAGGACTCGAAGGCTCGCGAGTTCGTCCGCGGTCAGATCGTCGGGCGCCCTCATCGGCTCGCCTCGAAGGAAGGACGCGACGCCGCCGAGGACAAGTACGAGAAAACCTCGACGACGCCGCGCCCTGAACCGGAAGGGAGGGCGCCGGTGCGCAGGTCCGGCGCCTCCATCCCTCTCTTGCCCAGCGGATCGGGCAAGGTCTAAGCGAGTCCGGTCACGCAGACGAATGCCGTTGGCCTGTACACGGCGAGCGCGAGCCGGGTCTCCGCCCTCAGCGCCGTGACGTCGGTCGAAAACCAAGTCGAGTGCGAGTTCGACGTCTCGACCCTCAGGCCGCCGCGCCGATGGACCGCGGCCCCGGTCCCGAAGGCGCCGACGAGCGCCGAGCCGACGGTCATCGAGGAGGTCACGACGACCCGCATCCCCCAGAGGTTCTCGGCCGTCTGGAACTGGGACGCGGACGCCGGTCCCTGCGGCCCGCCGTACGGCCCGTAGAAAGGCCCGCCGCCGTAGTACTGGCCCGACGAGTCCTTCGCCGTCCGGACGGCCTGCCAGTTGGTCGGATGGATCACGACCGTGTCCGGTTCGAGGAAGCTCGACCCCCTCGTCCCGTTCGCGGCCTTGAAGATCGCGAGCGCGTTGTCGTCCGCGGTCCCGCGGGCGTACGTCCCGATCGCCCTCCCGCTCGCGACGAACCCCTGGAGGTTCGGCGCCGTCCCGTTCCCGAGGAGGAGCTGGGTGTCCTCGGCGGTCGAGACGAAGAGCTGGAGGCGCTGATTGAGGTAGGCCCCGATCTGGGCCGCGTCTTCGAGCAGCTCGTCGGAGATCGGGAGGAACGTCGCGACCTTCCTCACCGGCTCCGAGGTCTCGCCGAAGGTCAGCGCCGACTCGGGCTTCGCCCCCGCCTCCGCGGTCGGCGCGGCGGCGTTCGTCACCGTCGTCTCCGAGACGAAGCGGACCGGGTTCCCCGCCGCCTGGACCTGGGGCATCAGCGAGGCGATCGTCGGCGCCTGGAAGAGCGTCGAGACGACCCCCGGGACGTAGGCCGCCGGGGTCAGCGCCGTCCCCGGAGAGGTCAGGAGCGTCCCCTTCGTCGCGAGTTCGACGACCCCCGAGGTCCAGGTCTCCGAGCGGGCCGCCGGGTCGCGGACCGAGCGGTACTCCTTCGAGGAGACGAACTGGTCGCCGAGGCCGGAGCCTCCGGCGACCCCGCCGTCGTCCCAGCGGACGTTGCCGAGGTCGAGCGCCTTGACCTGGTCCTCGACCTTCTTCTGGGCCTCGGCCTGGTCGAGTAGATGTCGAGCGTCGTCGCGCTCCTGAAGCGAGACTTCGCGGCTCTCGCGGTCGGCGGCTTCGAAGATCTTCATCGCCTCCGCGTGGAGTGCTCGTGCTGATCTGGCCATGGGTCCACCTTTCCTAGGTTTGCCTCTGGCCGATCTCGCGTGCGCTTCGAGGAACTCGTCTCGACGGTCGATCGCCGTAGCGGTCATCGTCGGGGTCGTCGTCCCGATCGGCCCGGCCCCCGTTCCCCGCTTGCCTCGACGGTGGATCGCCGGAGCGGTCATCGTCGGGGTCCTCGTCGGGACGCGGCCGGTTCGCTTCGACCGGCGTATTCGATTTTCCGAGCGGGATTCTAAGGTGCGTCTCCGCGCCCTCCGGACGGGACTACTCGGCGGCGACGAGGAGCGACGGGAGGGCCTGAGCGTTACCTGCGAACGCCGAGGAGCTCTGGCACGGCGAGGCCTTCTCCGACTTCCTCCGTGCCTACGGGATCGAGGTCCCCGCTGAGCCAAAGCTCCCCGACGGCTCGACCCCGATGCCCACCCGCCGCAACCGCTGGCGCGACCTACGCGTCCGCCTCGGCGTGGGCAACGGCCTCGGCCTGCTCCCCACCATCACAGGCTCGATGGCGACCCGCGACTTCGCCGCCATCCACATGATGTGGGGCGCGGTCAACGAGCTCACGACCCTCACGGGGTACCACGCCCTGATCCGCCGGTCCAGCCACCCGGAGCTCCACAGGCTCCTGCGGAATGTAATCCGGGACGAGCGCCGACACTTCGCCTTCTACCGGGCGCAGGCCAAGGCGCGGATGCAGCGATCACCGACCGCGCGCCGCATGGTGCGCTGGGTCCTCGGCCACCTGTGGACGCCGGTCGGCGCCGGTATCAAGACCGAGGAGGAGGTCGACGCCCTCGCTCTCTACCTGTTCGGCGACGGCCCCGAGGGACGCGGCCAGATCCGGGAGATCGACCAGACGATCGCCGACGTCCCGAGCCTCGAGGGGATGCACCTGCTCGAGGACTACCTGGACGGCGCGCTCAGGCGCGCGGCCGACCGGCCCGGCTGGGCCGGGGTCGCGGAGACGCACGTCGCGCCGGCGAAAACCAACGGCCACGCTCCCGCCCCCGCCCCGACCCACTGGGCGCAGGTCGGGGCGGTGCGTGACGATTAGCCGCCGAACTCCCTACGGCGTCGGATCCGCCCAGGCGCCACCGAAGATGTCGGTGTTCCCGAAGCCGGCCGGGCAATCCTGCTCGGGCGCCGGCTGCGGTGCGCTCGGGCCCCCCTCGAGCGACATCCGCCAGGCATCGACGGCTGGGCAATCGGCCCCCCGCCTGACGTCGTTCCAGACGGCTGCGCCGTAGCTGTTGGTCGCAACGGCGTAGACGTAGTCGCCGAGGAACTCATCCGTGAGCGCATTCGCGCTGGCCGTGCGGGCGTCCCCGGACGCGCCGCGGTTCAGCTCGGAGAACGACCCGACGCTGCCATCGGACGCGACATCGGCGTGCTCGACCACCCCGACGAGCGGCCGGGGGCTCGAGGTGTCCTGCTGGTACGGCGCCAGGAACGCGTTGTAGACGAGGTAGACATCCTGGCCGTTGGGCGAGATCGCAGCCGCGGAGTAGTAGCCGCGGTCCCCTGCGGCCTCCACCGCCTTCGGCGCGGTCCAATGCGCCCCACCGTCGGTCGACGTCGTGAACATCACGTGCTCGTGGTTCAAGCCGTCGCGGCCATCCACCCAGGTCATGACGATCTGGTTGGTGGCTCCGGCACCGGTTTTCGCTCCGTTCGCGATGTCAACGCTCGGTGCGTCGGAGAGGTCGTCCCGCGCGCCGGTGATGCCGTCCATCTCGAATCGACCCTGAACCGGATCGAAGACCCCGGTGTGAACTACATGGAACAGCCGCCGGGGCGCGCTGAACGTCTTACCGCCGTCCCTCGACGTGGCCATGTAGATGCCGTTCTGCTTCAGCTTCTGGTTCCAGCCCAGCCAGAACACGTAGACCGTCCCGTCGCTGGCGGTGCGGATGGTGCAGCCACTCGCGCCGCTCAACGCCCCGAACTGGGTGCCGGACGCCGATCCCGGAATGCTGGCCACCTGGATCCTCGACCAGCTGTCGCCGCCGTCGCGGGACGTGGCCACCAGCAGGTCGTGTGCGGCAGACCCAGCGCTCGGTCCGCCGCGATAGTTCCCGTAGCACAGGTAGGCGTTGCCGAAATGCGGGCTCGACGAGGCGTTGTCCGCCCAGACCTGCTCCTTGTCGGCGAACGCCGCACCGCTCGTGCTGGGGACCAATACGGGCGGCTTCCACGCGCTCTTCGTGTCACTCGCCGCGGCGTTCACGTTGTCCGTGCGCGACACGCCGATTCCCTCAACGCCCTTGACCGCGAAGTCATTTCGCTTGGTGGCGAAGTTCGCGCGTCAGGTTCGCGTAGTAGAGGCGCGAGCCGTTCGCCCAAGAGAAGTTGCCGCTCGAGTCGGGCTTCGGCCCGAACGCCAAAGCCGGATCGCCGTCCGAGACGGCGTCGCTCTCGTAGTACCACGGCAAGGTTCCGATCTGCCCGCCCTGGGCGGGTGTGAGCGGGGTGCACCCGGGATCCGCGGAACCCACGGCCCCGAGGCACGTGCGCGCGCTGTATCCGGAATAGGTCGGCTGCGTCCAGCTGGAACCGCTGTCCAGCGAGAACGAGATCCCGGAACTGCCGACACCCGGGGTGAACGGACAGGTGTTGTCGGCACCCGCGTTGCACGCCTCCATGTCGATGTTGTCGTTGGCGCCCTGCGCGAGGACGTTCGGGTTCGACTGATCGACGGCAAGCCCGGGCTCGTTCTGCTTGTTCTGCGAAAAAGGAGTCTGCGGACTTCCGACCGACACGAGCCCACTGGTGTCGCTCGCCGCCGCCGGAACTGCAAATACGAAAGCCGCCAGCACGCTCGCCGCGAGCGCGCTGGCCCAACATCCAACTCGCCTCACCATGGTTGCCTCCTCCTGTGAGTCCCTGTGCGCGGCCGAGCGGCCACGACGGACGGGATGATTTCCCAACCCCGTACCGTCCGCAACTCTAAACAGGCCAAACTCTTCGCTCGGGGCACTCCACGACGGCCATGTCAGCGATCGAACCGGCCGCGCTCAGTCGAGCTCGAGGCGCGTGCAACGCTCGCGCGCCCTGGCGACCACCTCTTCGACCCCGTCCACGACGCCGCCGCGCATGAGCACGCGGCCGTTGACGACGGTCGTGTCGATCACGGATCCCGACGCCGCGTAGATGAGGCAGGCGACGAAGTCGCCCACCCCGAGCTCCGGCGTGTCGCTGCGCACGAGAAGGAAGTCGGCCGGCTCCCCCTCCGCGATCCCGCCCGAGGCCCCGAGGAGCGGCGCGGCCCGGCCCGTGACGATGCTCCAGGCCTCGTCGGCAGGGAGAACCGAGGGGTCCCGCGCCTCGTGCTTCTGGAGCAGCGCCAGGAACTTGACGTCCTGGAGCAGGTCGAGTGAGCTGTTGGACCCCGCGCCGTCCGTCCCGAGCCCCACCGGTATCCCGTGCCGGCGCGCCGCCCGGTACGGAAACACGCGACCCACCGCAAGCTTCAGATTCGCCACCGGGTTGGTGACCACGGTGGCGCCGCGCTCCTCCACGAGGGCCAGCTCCGACTCGTCCAGCCAGACGCCGTGTGCGAGCACGGTGCGGGGGCCCAGGACTCCCAGCCGGTCCAGGTACTCGGCGGGCCGCACGCCGTGCTCCCGCATACAGTTGACGACCTCGTCCTCGGTCTCGGAGAGGTGGATGTGGATCGGCAGCTCGCGCTCGGAGGCGGCCTCCCCGATCCACCGGAGCGCCCCCTCGCTCACCGTGTAGATCGAGTGGGGGCCGAACGCAGGCGTCACGAGCTCACGAGGCTCACCAATCTCTTCGAAGCCCCGAGCGGCCATCTCGGGGACTCCTTCGGAGCCGGCCGCATCGCCCATGTCGAAGAGCGGTGGCGCGATCCTCGCCCGGACACCTGCGTCCTCGACCGCCCGCGCCGTCGCCCCGGCATGCCAGTACATGTCCCAGAAGCGAACCGTGCCCGTCCGGATCATCTCCACGCATGCCAGCCGTGTCCCCCAGTAGACGTCCTCGTCGTGGAGCCGCGCCTCGACCGGCCAGATCACCTCCTGGAGCCAGCGCATGAGCGGTAGGTCGTCGCCGTGGCCGCGGAACAGGGTCATGGCCGCGTGGGTGTGGCCGTTCACGAGGCCGGGAACGATCGCCATTCCCTCGGCGTCGATTACCTCGTCCCCATCGCCGGGCCGGATGCGGGAGCCGATCTTCGCGATCGCGCCGTCCTCCACGCGCAGCCTGGTGCGCTCGCCGTCGAGCATCGCGTTGGTGACCGTCAGGCTCACGCGGCACCCTGCGACAGCTCAGGAACGATCGCGGCCACGGCGCTGCCGAGCCGCTCGCGGTTCCGGGCCCGCCCGGCCTCGAACTCCTCGACCGTGAGCTCGCCCTCACCCACTCCATTGGCCAGGTTGTCCACGATGCAGATCGCCGCGTAGCGGAGCCCGAGCTCCCCCGCGATCACGCACTCGGAGGCGATTGTCATGCCGATCACGTCGGCGTGCTGGGCGATCATCCGGATCTCGGCGGGAGTCTCGAACCGCGGCCCGATGGACTCCCAGTAGACACCGCCGTCGAGCAGCTTCGCGTCGGCGCCGCGGGACCAGGCGTCGACGAGATGCGCCCGCCATCCCGAGTCGAACGCGGCGACCCGGTGCGAGCGCCGGTCGCCGAACGCGGACTTGCCGACGTGGAGCGCGATGAAGTCGTCCGGGCAGAGGAACGTCCCCACGCCGAGCTCGCGCCGCAGTCCCCCGACCGAGCTGAGCGCGAGGACGCGGTCGCAGCCGGCGTCGACGAGCCGTTGCATGTTCGCGGCGTGGTCGATCCGGTGAGGCTGGGTGTACGGGTCGCCGTGACGGGGGATCAGCATGGCGTCACCGACATCCAGGCCGTCCACGTAGTCGCCCCCGGCGATGCCGAGCCGAGCCATCAGGCAGCTTCCCTGCCGCCAGCCACCTACGCCGGGGTGATCGGATTTCGCCGCTCGCTGAAGCGGCGGTCCTTGCTCGATGATTGCTCGAAGCGGCGGATCAACTCCGCGCGCAGCTCGTCCGGCTCGATCACGGCGTCCACCACCAGCTCGGAGGCGAGGTGCAGGATGTCGATGTCGGCGGCGTACTCGTCCCGCTTTGCGCGCACGAACTCCTCGCGCTCCGCGTCGTCAGAGATCTCCTGGATCTGGTTGTAGAAGACGGCGTTGATGGCCGCCTCCGGCCCCATCACCGCGATCGAGGCGCTCGGCAACGCGATGCAGCAGTCGGGCTCGAACGCCGGCCCGGCCATCGCGTACAGGCCGGCGCCGTACGCCTTGCGCACGATCACCGAGATCTTCGGGACGGTCGCCTCGGAGACCGCCGAGATCATCTTCGCCCCGTGCCGGATGATGCCCTGGCGCTCCACCTGCGTTCCGATCATGAATCCCGGCACGTCGGCCAGGAACAGCAGCGGCACGTTGAACGCGTTGCACGTCCAGATGAACCGCGCGGCCTTGTCCGCCGAGTCGACGAAGAGGACCCCGCCCTTCGTCTTCGGCTGGTTGGCGACGATCCCGATCGTGCGCCCGTCAAGCCGCGCGAACCCCACGACCAGCTCCTTCGCCCAGCGCGAGTGCACCTCACAGAACGAGTCGGCGTCCACGAGCGATTCGATCAGGTCGCCGATGTCGAAGGCGGAGTTCTGGTCGGCCGGGACCACCTCCGAGACGCGCTCCTCGGACGCCGGCTCGGCGGGAGGCGCCGGCGGCGGAGCGGACCGCCAGTTCTGCGGCATGTAGGACAGGTAGCGCTTCGCGAGGTCGATCGCCTCGGAGTCGGACTTCACGAGGAAGTGGCCGCATCCGGACACCGACGTGTGCATGCGAGCGCCGCCCATCTCCTCGAGGGTCACCTTCTCGCCGATCACCATCTCGGCCATCCGCGGCGAGCCGAGGTACATCGACGCGTTCCCGTCGCGCATGATCACGACGTCGCAGAACGCCGGGATGTAGGCGCCGCCAGCGGCCGATGGGCCGAAGAGCAGGCAGACCTGCGGCACCCGTCCGGACATGACCACCTCGTTGTGGAAGATGTGGCCCGCGCCGCGGCGGCCGGGGAACATCTGGACCTGGTCGGTGATCCGGGCCCCGGCCGAGTCCACGAGATAGACCATCGGGACCTCGAGTCGCAGCGCCCGCTCCTGGATGCGAAGGATCTTCTCGACCGTCTTCGGTCCCCACGAGCCCGCCTTCACGGTTGGGTCGTTGGCCATCAGCGCGACGGTGCGGCCGCCGATGTCGGCGAGGCCAGTCACCACGCCGTCAGCGCCGAGTCCCTCCTTCTCCCAGTTGGCGAGGAGCGCCTCCTCCGAGAACGACCCGGGATCGACCAGGCGCGCGACCCGCTCGCGTACGGGCAGCTTGCCCTGCGCCTCGGTCTTCTCGTGATGCCGCTCGGGTCCGCCCGACAGCGCCGCTTCAAGAGCCCCGCTGATGTCGTCGTGGGCCCGCGTCTCAGCCATGGGGCGAGAGTCTATGAGGCGGATTTGCTCGCAGGCATGGTCTGCGTCTCGTGCTCGTCGCCGCCCGGCGAGACCTCGCGCTCCTCGTCCCCGCTGTCTTCGGGGGCTCCGCCGTCCTCGTCCTTCGCCTTCGCCGCCGTATCGGCGGCCCGGTCGGCAATCGCCTTGGCGTGCTGGGTGGCGGTCCCGGAGAGCTCGCTCGAGAGGCGCTCGAGGCTTCCGAGCACCTCGTCGCGACGGGCTTCGAGGTCGGCTATCACCGACTCGATGTCCTGCTTGCGGGCGTTCGACTCATCCACCACACGCCTGGCCTCGGCGCGCGCCTTGGAGAGGGTCTGCTCGGCCTCGCGGTCGGCGTCGGTGCGAGTCTGGGTCGCGTACGCATCGGCGTCCGTCCTGAGCTTCTGGGCCGCCGTCTCGGCCACGGTCTCCGCCTCGGCGAGGATCTTGTCGGCCTCGGCGCGCGTGCGATCGGCCTGCGCCTGGGCTCCCTCCGTCAACCCCTCGACCTCCCGCTCGGCCTGCAGGCGCAGGTGCTCGGCCACGTCGTGCGCCTCGGTGAGGATCTTCGACGTCTCCTCGCCCACGCGCTCGAGCTCGCGCCTGACGGCGTCGCTGCGGCCCTGGTCCGCCCCGCCCGTCTCGAGCCATTCGGCCAGGCTGAGCAGGAACCGGTCCACCTCCCGCTTTTCGTAGCCGCGTCGGGCGACGGGGAACGTCGCGCTGCGGATGCGTTCGATGCTGTCTTGGTCCACGCCTCCTCCTGTCGTTGCCGGCAAGAAGCAAAAAGCGGCCTATACGGCCGCGAACTGACGCCGACTATAGACCGAGCTCGGTGGGAACGGGCTCTTCCCCGGAGTAGTCGTAAAAACCCTTGCCGGATTTACGCCCGTAGAAGCCGGCCGCGACCATCTTCCGAAGGGTCGGCGGGGCGGCGAACCGGCGCTCGCGGTATTCGTCGAACATGATGTCGGCGATCGACTTGGTCGTGTCCAAGCCCACGAAGTCGAGCAGCGTGAACGGCCCCATCGGGTAGTTCGCACCGGCCTTCATCGCCGTGTCGATCTGGTCCACGGTCCCGACGCCCTCCTCGTAGGCGCGGATCGCGTCGAGCATGTAGGGAACGAGCAGCCGGTTGACGATGAAGCCGGTCTTGTCCTTCGCGTGGACGGTGGTCTTGCCGAGCTTCGCGCCCACCTCGAACCCCGTCTTCAGCGTCTCATCGCTCGTGGTCACCGTCTGGACGACCTCCAGCAGTGGCATCACCTGCGCCGGATTGAAGAAATGCATGCCGCAGAAGCGGTCCGGGCGCGAGGTGGAGGCGGCCTGGTCGATGACCGCGAGGGACGAGGTGTTGGTGGCGAACGTGGCGCCGCCCTTGACGATCCCGTCGACCTCCTTCCACATCTCGAGCTTCATCCCGAGGTCCTCGGTGATCGCCTCTATCACGAGATCGCAGTCGGCGAGATCGCCATAGTCCAGCGTGGGCTGGATGCGGGCGCGAACGGCGTCGGCTTCCTCCTGGGAGGCTTTGCCCTTCCCGACTGCGCGCGCTAGCTGCTTTTCGATCTTGCCGATACCGCCGTCGAGCTTCTCCTGGCTCACCTCGCGGACCACGACGTCCCATCCGGCCTGGGCGCAAATCTGCGTGATCCCATGACCCATGAGGCCGCAGCCCAGGACGCCAACCTTGCTGATCTCCATGCGGGAAAGCCCCTCCTTCGCCGAGTCGATTGCTTCGAAAGCCCGCGGCAGCCTATATGGACGGGACGAGCGTCATCCGATAGCGAACCTCGATCGTGCCGCCACTCGCATCGCGGCGCTGCGTGGAGCCGTCCGTCTCGAACCCGAGCGCCTCGTAGAAGGAGCGCGACCGGGGGGTGTCCCGAAAGGTCCACAGCGTCGCCTCCGCGAACGGGGCGCGCGCGAGCCGCTCCAGCGCGTGGCCGACCAGCTCGCGGCCGACCCCCCTGCGCCAGGCGTCCGGGTGAACGTTGAGCGCCCAGATCTCCCCCACGGACGGGCTGGCGTCCGCGTCGCGGCTGGCCCCGAACGTGATCCAGCCGCGCACCCGGCCGTCGATGACGCCCACGGCGATCGACGGCACCCGCTCGGCGATCCGCTCTCGGAGGCGGGTGCGGAGCCCGGCGGCGTCGGGCACGAGGCCCGGTGGAACCACGCCGCGGTAGCCCTCTTCCCACGAACGCACCCCGATCACGACGATTTCGTCCACGTCCTCCGCACGCGCGGGGCGCACGACGATGCCTGGGTCGCGGGTGGTCTGCTCGTCGCGGGACGGACCGGCCGTCACGCCGTCGCGATGCCCGCGTCCTCGAACCTGCGGGCCATCGCCTCTGCCAGCGCGTTGAGGCCGCTCATCGGGCGCACCATCACCATCAGCTCGCCGACCTTGCCGTCGGCGTCGAACCGCAGGAGGTCGAGGCCGTCGAGCTGGCGGTCGCCGACGCGTGCCTGGAAGATCAGCGTCGCGACGCCGTCGCCCTCGATCTGATCGGTGTAGCGGAAGTCCTCGAACACCTTGGCGGCGCCCTCGACCAGGATCGCCGAGACCACCGGCTTGCCCTCGTACGGCTTGAAGACCGCTGGACTGCGGAAGACGACGTCGTCCGCCAGCGCCTCGGTGAGCGCCTCATGGTCCTCGGCCTCCACGGCCGCTCTGAATGCGTCGCTGAGCATCCCGCGCAGGTTACCTGCGCCAGTCAACCGGGCCGGCGCTGAGGACGTGGGCGCCAAGCGGGCGGCCCAGCAGTTCCTGTACGGCCCGTGACGCGTCGAGAAGGCGCTCGAGGCCGACTCCGGTCTCGATGCCCATCTCGTGGAGCATCGAGACGAGGTCCTCGGTGGAGATGTTCCCCGTCGCGCCGGGCGTGAGCGGGCTGCCGCCGAGCTCGCCGAACGCGGACTCGAACGAGCTGACCCCCTGCTCGAGCGCGGCGAGGACGTTCGCCAGCCCCTGGCCGCGGGTGTTGTGGAAGTGCGCGGTGAGCTCGACGCCGTCTAGCCGCTCGGTCGCGCTCGCGAAGAACTCGCCGACCTGGCGCGGGTTGGCCATTCCCGTGGTGTCTCCGAACGAGACTTCCTCGCAGCCCATCTCGGCGAGGCTCTGTGCGATCTCGAGCACGCGCTCCGGCGCCACCTCGCCCTCGTACGGGCAGCCGAAGACGACCGAGATCACCCCCTCGCAGCGAATTCCCGCCTCCCTGGCGCGCGCGACCGTCTGGCCGAGGTCCTCCAGCGACTCGGCGATGGTGCGGTTCTTGTTGCGCTTGTTGTGGCTCTCCGTCGCGGAGAGGAAGACGTTGATCTCGTCGAAGCGGTCGCGCTGCTCCAGGGCGCGCTCGAGACCGCGCTCGTTCGGGATCAGGACCGAGTAGCTGACGCCGCTCGGCCGATCGATTGCCGCAAGCACCTCCGAGGCGTCCGCGAGCTGCGGGATCACGTCCGGGCGAACGAACGAGGTCACCTCGAGCCGCGACAGCCCCGTGGTGGCGAGCATGTCGATCAGCCGCACCTTGTCGGACGTCGGGACCACCTCGGGCTCGTTCTGGAAGCCGTCACGGGGACCGACCTCGCGTATGCGGACGCTGGTGGGCAGGGAGGTCACGCGCCGAAGGTTAGGTAAACGCCCGGAAAGCCGCCCTGGGCGGCGTTACTGGGACTTCACGACGCCGACGTCGATCACCCGGCGTTCGTGCTACCGACGCCGATCGTGCGCTCGCCCTCGCGCACCTCGACGTCGAAGCGAAGCTTGCGCCCGTCGACCACCTCGTTGAGCTTCGCGCTGACGGAGCAGGTCGCCCCCTCCGCCGCCGCCGCAACGTGCTTCACGCAGACCTCGAAGCCGACGGTGGCCTTGCCGTCCGGCAGGTGCTCGTAGGAGAGGATCGCCGAGTTCCGCTCCATCATGCCGATCATTCCCGGGGTCGAGAGGACCCTGATGCCGATGGAGCCGCCGACGTCGGTGACGAGGCGGTCCTCGACCACGAAGTCCATGGTCCGCTCCAGGCCCGGCTCGATCGTCGCCTCCGAGGGCCGATCCGAGTCCGCGACCACCTCACTCAGCGGCGTGGGCGGGCCGTCGGCGGGGCGACCCTCGGCCATCAGACCATCCCGAGGCCGCCGGAGACGCCGACCGTCTCGCCGGTGACGTAGGACGCGTCGTCGGAGGCCAGGAACGCCACGGCGGCGGCGACCTCCTCCGGCTGTCCCAGGCGCCGCATCTGCGTCTGCCCCTTCATCGTCTCGATGATCTTGTCCCCGATCTCGCCGAGCTGCTTGGCCGCCATCAGGAGGGGGGTCTCGATCGGCCCGGGGGCGATGGCATTCGCCGTGACGGCGAAGCGGGCGTTCTCGCGGGCAATGGTCTTCGTGAATGCGATCACGCCGCCCTTGGCGGCGGAATAGACGGCCGACCCCTTCGAGCCGACCCGACCAGCCTCGGACGCAATGTTCACGATGCGGCCGTATCCCGCCTGCTGCATTGCCGGGAGCACCGCGTGGGTGCAGATGAGGACCCCCTCGAGGTTGATCGCGATCAGGCGACGCCAGCGCTCGGGGGTCATATCGGTGAAGAAGGCGAAGTCGTCCGTGCCTGCGTTGTTCACGAGGATCGAGAACGGGCCGTGGGCTTCCGCGATCGCCGCTGCCGAGTCCGGCTCGGTCACGTCGAGGAGCGCCGCCTCGGCGTCGATCTCCGCGGCGACCTCCTTCGCGCCCTCCTCGTTCACGTCTCCGATCACTACCGCCGCGCCCTCAGCGGCCAGCCGCCGCGAGATGGCAGCGCCGATCCCGCTGGCGCCACCAGTGACCAGGGCCTTTTTTCCTTCGAGCCTCATCGCGCGGCAGCAGCATAAACGCCGGCATCTCCTCCGCTCCCGCCCGGAACAACTTGCCCTCGCCTTCGGCTCGGGCTTTCTCCTGTGCTCTCGCGTCCGGGGATGCCGGGTCTCGCTTGCTCGCGGGGATACATAAGCTGCCCGTCGTGCCAGAGCCCATCCCCATCATCGGCGCGACCGGAGCCCTCGGCTGGGGCTTCGCGATGCGCCTGGCAAGGGCGGGCCAGCCGGTCGTGATCGGCTCGCGTAGCGCCGAGCGCGCCGAGGAGGCGGCAGGCCGTGTGCGCGAGGTGGCGCCGGACGCCGACGTGCAGGGCCTCGTCAACGATGAGGCGGCCGGGAAGGGCCCGATCGTCTTCCTAACGGTCCCGTTCCGCGCCCAGGCGGAGAACCTGAACAACCTCCGCGAGGTGCTTCAGCCCGGCCAGATCCTCGTGGACTGCACGGTGCCCACGGCGGCGGCCGTCGGCGGCAAGGCCACTCGCACGCTCGGTGTCTGGCAGGGCTCGGCCGCCCAGCAGGCGCAGGAGATGGTGCCCGACGGCGTCACCGTCATCGGCACCCTGCACACCGTGAGCGCGAAGACGCTCGGGAACCCCGACGCCGAGCTCGGCGAGGACATCCTCGTCTGCGGCGACCGCAAGGCCGACAAGGCGCGCGTGGCGCGGATCATCGAGCTGATCCCGGGCCTGCGCGCGGTGAACGCCGGCGCGCTCGAGATGGCCCGGATCGTCGAGCAGCTCACGTCGCTCCTCATCTCGGTGAACGTGCGGTACAAGACAAGCGCGGGGCTCAGGATCACAGGGCTCGGCGACGACGACGACCACTGGGGCTAGGTGAGAGCTCGGTGAGGGTCGCGCTGCTCGCGGGCGGAACCGGAGGGGCCAAGCTCGCCGCCGGGATGCAGGAGCTGGTCGGGGCTGACCTGGCCGTGATCGCGAACACGGCCGACGACACGCGGATTCACGGGCTCTACGTCTCCCCGGACCCTGACCTCATCACCTACTGGCTCGCGGGGGCGATCGACGAGGAGCGCGGCTGGGGCATCCGCGAGGACAGCTTCGTCGTACACGAGCGGCTGGAGCAACTCGGGGCGCCGGGCTGGTTCCAGCTCTCTGACCGGGATCTGGCCGCCTGCCTCTACCGCACGCACTTCATGGACGAGGGTGGGACGCTCACCGCCGCCCAGGGCCAGATCGCGCGTGCTCTTGGCGTTTCCTCGAGGGTCCTGCCGATGAGCCAGGACCCCGTCTATACCCGGGTGATGACGCCGGGCGGCTGGCGCGGCCTTCAGGAGTTCCTGATCGTTGACGGCTCCGAGCCCGAGATCGAGGGCGTGGAGGTCCAGGGGCTCCACGAGGCGCGGCCAACGCCCGAGGTCCTGGACGCACTCGCCGCTGCGGAGGCGATCGTCGTCGGCCCGTCGAATCCGGTGATCTCGATCGGCCCGATCCTCGCGGTCCCGGGAATGCGGGAGGCGATCGCCGCCTCGGGCGCTCCCGTCCTCGCGGTGAGCCCGTTCGTCGCCGGCCACGCCGTCAAGGGGCCGACGGAGAAGTTCATGGCCGCCCTGGGCAGGCCTTCGACCGCCGCCGGCGTGGCCTCGCTCTACGAAGGGCGTGATCCAGGCGATGGTGGTCGACGCGAACGATCCCGACGAAGGGCCCGAGGACGTCCAGGTGTTGCTGTGCCCGACGCTGATGGAGGGACGCGAGGGACGGCGGGAGGTCGCCGAGCGAGTGCTCGAGTTCGCGGAGATGCTGGGGTGAGCGCGGCCCGCCGCCGGGATCGGTAGATGCAGGCCACGGTCATCCTCCCCGTGAAGCGGTTCGGCGACGCAAAGCAGCGTCTGCTCAGCGGCCCTCGACCGACCACAGCGCGCAGCGCTTGTCAAGGCGATGCTCACCGACGTGCTTGTGTGCGCGACAGATGCACGGGACGTGGAGCGGGTGATCGTCGTTACGTCCGAGGGGCGAGCCGAGCGAATCGCGCTGAGCCACGCGCGGCGCACCGCCACGCCGATCGAGGTCTTCGAGGAGCCGGGGGATCGCGGGCATCCGGAGGCGGCCACTCTCGGCATCGTCCGGGCGAAGGCCCTCGGCGCAAGCTGCGTGGCGCTCCTGGCCGGGGATTGCCCGCTGCTCGACGCCGATGAGCTCGACGCGGCGCTCGAGCGAATGCGCCCGGGCCGGGTCGCCGTCGTCCCCGACCGCCATGGGACCGGAACCAACGCGCTCCTCATGTCGCCGCCCGACGCGATCGGGCCGGCGTTCGGGCCGGGCAGCTGTGCGCGGCACAGCGAGCGGGCCGAGCGGGCCGGATACGAGGTTGCGGTCGAGCCACTCGCCTCGCTCGCGCTCGACGTCGACACGCTGGAGGACCTCCAGCAGATGGCCGTGGTCCTCGAGTCGGGGCCCGATCGGGCGCCGATGACGGCCGAGGCGCTGAAGGCGATCGGCGACATTGCCAGCGGGGCGCGCGAGTGAGCGGGCGCGCCGAGCTCGTCCCGGTTGAGGGCCTGCCGGAGGTCGAGCCCGGCGACGCCCTCGGGGATCTGATCGCCCGGGCGGTCGCGAATGGGGGCACGACGCTCGCGGACGACGACGTCGTGGTCGTCTCTCAGAAGATCGTCTCGAAGGCCGAGGGGCGGGTCGTGGAGCTCGCGGACGTCGACCCCGGCGAGCGGGCGATCGAGCTCGCCGAGCGGCTGGGCAAGGATCCGCGCGTCGTCGAACTGGTGCTCCGGGAGAGCGCGGACGTCGTGCGAGCGGAGCGGGGCGTGCTCATCGTCGAGGGCCGGGCGGGCTGGATCTCTGCGAACGCCGGCATCGACGCCTCGAACGTCCCCGGGGAGGAGCGCGTGACGCTGCTGCCCGAGGACTCGGACGCCTCGGCCAGGCGACTGCGCGCGGAGCTGCGCGACGTGGCGGGGGCCGCGCCCGCGGTGGTGATCGCCGACAGCTTCGGCCGCCCGTGGCGGATCGGCCAGACCGACGTTGCGATCGGCTGCGCCGGCCTCACTGCCGGTGGACGATTGGCGGGGGCGCCGGGACGGCCATGGGACCGAGTTGACCGCGACCGCGATCGCAGTGGCGGACGAGGTGGCGGCAGCGGCCGATCTCGTCCGAGCCAAGGACGAGGGCGTTCCGGTGACGATCGTTCGCGGGCTCGGCCGGTTCGTCACCGTCGACGACGGACCTGGCGCGGCCGCCCTCCGGCGGCCGCGTGAGGACGACCTGTTCAGGTGAGGCGAGGGGCTCAGCCCGCCATCGGGTCCGGCTGGCCCTCCTCGGTGAACTCCGGCGGCTCGTAGACCTCACCGGGCACGGCGCCGATGGCCAGGACGCGCGCTGCCTCGTCGCGGGTGATCAGCTTTCGGGTCTCCCCGCCCCGACGCGCGCGAACGTGCCGGGCTCGAGCTCGTACTCCTCGCCGCTCACCACCAGGATCGCCTTGCCCTCGAGCGCGGTGTAGACCTCCTCCATCCCGTCCTCGGAGTGGTCGTGCTCCGGGTACTCCGTCGCGTTCGGCGGGAACTCCTCCACCTGCATGCCGAACGAGTGCACGCCGAGCCCCGATCGGGCGCGGCGGAGCCCGCCGCCGAAGATCGCCTCGAAGTCCTCTACTCGCTTGATCGTGACGTCAGCCATGACCGTCCTCTCCGCCCCGATGTTCGTTATGTGACCGTCTGTCCGGCCCACCCTACCGCCGGATTGTCAGCACGGCGGCGCCTTCGAACCGCCCGGCACGCAGGTCGTCGAGCGCGTCGTTGGCCCGCTCGAGCGGGTATTCGGCGACCTTCGTGCGTACCGGCACCTCCGGCGCGATGCGCAGGAACTCCTCGCCGTCCTGTCGTGTGAGATTGGCCACAGAGCGCACGATGCGCTCACCCCAGAGGATCTCGTAGGGAAACGAGGGGATGTCGCTCATGTGGATTCCGGCGGAGACGACCGCGCCGCCGGGAGCGACGGAGCGCAGGGCGGTGGGGACGAGATCGCCGACCGGGGCGAAGATGATCGCCGCGTCGAGGGGCTCGGGAAGGCCGCCCTCACCGGGCTCGCAGACCTCCGACCCCCCTTCGGTATCGCCGGCCCAGGTCGCGCCGACCTCGAGCGCGAAGCGCTGGCCGGCCTCGTCGCCGGGGCGGGTGAGCGCGTAGACCTCCCGCCCCTGATGCACCGCGACCTGGCAGATGATGTGGGCGGAGGCGCCGAAGCCGTAGAGCCCGACCCGCTCGGCGTGCTCGCCGCAGAGGCGCAGCGACCGGTAGCCGATCAGCCCGGCGCACAGGAGCGGCGCGGCCTGTAGGTCGGGATACCCCTCCGGGATGGGGAAGCAGAAGCGCTCGTCCGCGACCGTCGCCTCGGCGTACCCGCCGTCGATGTCGTAGCCGGTGAACTTCGCGTTGACGCACAGGTTCTCCCGGCCGGTACGGCAGTACCGACACGTGCCGTCGGTCCACCCGAGCCACGGAACGCCCACGCGCTGGCCGACCTCGAACCGCTCGGCCCCCTCCCCGAGCGCCTCCACCGTCGCGACGATCTGGTGACCCGGGATGAGCGGCAGCTTGGGCTCGGTGAGATCCCCGTCGACGATGTGCAGGTCGGTCCGGCAGACCCCGCACGCATGAACGCGCAACAGCACCTGGCCGGCCCCCGGCTCGGGCTCCGCACCTCCTCGATCCGAAGCGGCTCCCGCTGGGCATGAAGCACCATGGCGCGCACAGCCAAATCTTCCCGCACTCCCCGCCGCCCCGACGCCCGGCGTCAGTACGTCTCGACGATGTCGTAGAGAGTGGTTCGCTGGGCCGGTTTGCGGCCCGCCTTGCGGGCCGCGGCGATCAGCTCCGGCGGGTCGAGGCGCACGCCGTGCTGTGAGCCCGCCATTCGGGAGATGTTCTCCTCCATCAGCGTGCCGCCGAGATCGTTGACGCCCCACCGGAGGCTCTCGGTCGCCGCATCGATGCCCATCTTCACCCAGCTCGCCTGGAGGTTCTTGATCGTCCTGCCCGAGCGCGAGCCGGAAGGCGGCCGTGTGCTTGAGGTTCTCGGCGCGCGAGATCTCCTCGACCCCGTGCGTCCGGCCGAGGAGCGTGTTGAACGGGATGAAGCTCAGCGGCACGAACTCCGTGATCCCGCCGGTCCGCTCCTGCAGCTCGCGGATCACGCGCATGTGGCGTGCGAGCTCCCAGGGCTCCTCGATATGGCCGAACATCACCGTCGAGGTCGACCGGAGGCCGGACCGGTGGCACGCCTCGATGATCTCCACCCAGCGCGCGACCGGCAGCTTGTTCGGCGAGATGCGCGTCCGGACGCCGTCGTGGAGCACCTCGGCCGCCGTCCCGGGCGTCGACCCGAGGCCGCACTCGAGCAGGTAGTCGAAGACGGCGTCCGGGCTCTTCCCGGAGCGCTCGCACATGTAGTGGACCTCCATCGGCGAGTACGCATGCAGGTGGATCTGCGGCGCCACCTCCTTGACCAGCCGCAACCAGCGCCCGTAGTGCTCGAGCGTGTAATCCGGATGGATGCCGCCCTGCATGCAGATCTCCGTCGCGCCGTAGTCGACCGCCTCCTGGACACGCGCCTGGAAGTCGTCCTCCGTCACGTGGTAGGCGTCGGGCGAGCGCTTTCCCTGCCCGAAGCCGCAGAAGGCACAGCCGACGACGCAGATGTTGGTGAAGTTGACGTTTCGGTTGACGACGAACGTCGCGGTCTCGCCGGCCAGCTCGGCGCGAAGCTCATCGGCAGCGGCACGCATCTCCTCGATCACGGCCGGACGCGTCTCTGCGAACAGCGCCGTCAGCTCCTCCTCCGTGAGGGCCTCCCCTCGCCGCCCCTTCCCGATCGCGCGCGGCGCATCGTCCGGATCGATCACCCGCTCCTCGCGCCGCCCCGAGCCCTTGCGCGGGATGAAGCTCCAGAACTTGAGCTTCACGACGTCCAGGACGCTCTGCTCCATCCAGTCGGGCTCGAGGTACTGCGGGTAGGCGCACAGCCGCTCGGTGAGCGCATACCCCTGCGGCGCCAGGCGCTTGCGGACCTGATGCGGGCTCGGGAAAGGCTGCTCCGGTGAGATGTGGTCGCCGTTGGCCGACAGCCCGCCGAGGTCGGTCGCCCCCTCCTCCACCAGGTCCACCCACCAGTCGGAGAGGTTCGGCGGAATCTGGATGCCCACGTCCGGCATGAGCCGCCGGCACTCGCGAACGAGCAGCTTCATGTCCGCCAGGGAGATCGGGGTGGCCCAATCGGGCCACTCGGGCTCCGCCTCCTCGCCTCCCTCCTCATCGGGCTCGGCCCACCGCTCCCGCGCCGCCTCGTCGGCGATCTCCGCCACCTCGCGCCCGTAGTAACGGGGATGCGGAACGAAGTTCTGGAGGATCACCTCCTGGATGTGCCCGTGGCGCTCGTTCACCGCCGCAAGCGCCTCGAGCGACGCGATCCGCTCGTCGACGGTCTCGCCGATCCCCACGAGGATGCCGCTCGTGAAGGGAATCCGTAGCTCGCCGGCCGCCTCGATCGTCTCCAGCCGGCGCGCCGGGTGCTTCGTCGGCGAGCCCGCGTGCACCGTCTCCATCAGCCGCTCGGAGATCGACTCGAGCATCAGCCCCTGAGAGGCGGTGACCTCGCGCAGCCGCGCCAGGTCCTCCCGGCTCAGGACGCCGAGGTTGGTGTGCGGGAGCAGCCCGCGATCGAGGGCGCGCTCGCAGGCCCAGACCACGTAGGAGACGAAGTCGTCGTGGCCGAGCTCGCGCAGCCGCGCGGCGACCTGAGGGTTGACCTCCGGACGCTCCCCGGTGAGGACCAGCAGCTCCTTCGCGTTCCGCCGCACGGCCTCGTCCAGCCGCGCCTCGACCTCATCCGGGCTGTAGAGATGTGCCCGGTGCGTCGCAAACGCGCAGTACTTGCAATAGCAGCGACACGTGCGCGACAGCGACAGCGTGTAGTTGCGCGAGAAGGTGACGCGCCGCACGCGCGCACGGTAGGCGAAGCAGCATGTAACACTGGGCTACGACGCTCGGCACCCAGTCTTGCTTAGAGCGATTGGAGTGCGGATGAGGCCCAGGTTGTCATCCGATAAGTGGATGACCTGGACGTCGGGATCAGGCGAGGTCGAACCGGTCGAGGTTCATGACCTTGTCCCACGCGGCGACGAAGTCGTCGACGAACTTCTCCTGCGCGTCGTCGCTCGCGTAGACCTCGGCGAGCGCCCGCAGCTCGGAGTTCGAGCCGAAGACGAGGTCGACGCGGCTGCCGGTCCACTTGACCTCGCCGGTGGCGACGGTCGCGGCCCTCGAAGGTCTCCGCGTCCTCGGACGTCGGCTTCCACGTCGTGCCCAGGTCGAGCAGGTTGACGAAGAAGTCGTTCGTCAGCGACTCGGGCGTCGCGGTGAAGACGCCGGCCGGGGACCCCTTGGCGTTCGCGCCGAGGACGCGCAGGCCGCCGACGAGGACGGTCATCTCGGGCGCGGTGAGCGTGAGCAGGTTCGCCCGGTCGACCAGCAGGTACTCGGCCGGCAGCCGGTGGCCGCTTGCCGAGGTAGTTGCGGAACCCGTCCGCGGTCGGCTCGAGCGCGGCGAACGACTCGACGTCGGTCTGCTCCTGCGAGGCGTCGGTGCGTCCCGGCGTGAACGGGACCTCGACGTCGTGGCCGGCGTCCTTGGCGGCCTGCTCGACCGCCGCGCAGCCGCCGAGCACGATCAGGTCGGCGAGCGAGACCTGCTTGCCGCCGCCCTGGGCCGTTGAACGCCTCCTGGATCCCCTCCAGCGTGCGCAGCACCGTCGCCAGCTCGTCGGGCTCGTTGACCTCCCAGCCGCTCTGCGGCTCGAGGCGGATGCGCGCCCCGTTGGCGCCGCCGCGCTTGTCGCTGCCGCGGAACGTCGAGGCCGACGCCCAGGCGGTCGGAGACGAGCTGGGAGACCGACAGGCCCGAGGCCAGGATCTGCTCCTTGAGCGCGGCGACGTCCTCCGGCGCCGATCAGCTCGTGCGTCGACCGCCGGGACCGGGTCCTGCCAGAGCAGCTCCTCGGTCGGGACCTGCGGGCCGAGGTAGCGCGCGATCGGGCCCCATGTCGCGGTGCGTCAGCTTGAACCAGGCCCGGGCGAAGGCGTCCGCGAACTCGCTCGGGGTGCTCGAGGAAGCGCCGCGAGATCGGCTCGTAGACCGGGTCGAGCCGCAGCGCGAGGTCGGTGGTCAGCATCGTCGGCGTGTGCTGTCACCGAGGGGTCCTGGGCGTCGGGCACGTTGCTCGCCAGCGCCGTCCTTCGGCTTCCACTGGTTCGCGCCGGCCGGGCTCTTCGTCAGCTCCCACTCGTAGCCGAACAGGATCTCGAAGAAGCTGTTGTCCCACGGCGATCGGGGTGGGCGTCCAGGCGCCCTCGAGGCCGCTGGTGATCGCGTCCGTGCCCTTGCCGGTGCCGAAGGCGTTCTTCCAGCCGAGGCCCTGCTCCTCGAGCGGGGCGGCCTCGGGCTCGGGGCCGACGTACTCGTCCGGGTCGGCCGCGCCGTGGGTCTTGCCGAACGTGTGCCCGCCGGCGATCAGCGCGACGGTCTCCTCGTCGTTCATCGCCATCCGGCCGGAACGTCTCGCGGATGTCGAGGGCCGCGGCGAGCGGGTCCGGGTTGCCGTTCGGGCCCTCCGGGTTGACGTAGATGAGCCCCATCTGGACGGCGGCCAGCGGGTTCTCGAGCTCGCGCTCGCCGGTGTAGCGCTCGTCGCCGAGCCAGGTGTTCTCGGGGCCCCAGTAGACGTCCTCGTCCGGCTCCCAGACGTCCTCGCGGCCGCCGCCGAAGCCGAAGGTCTTGAAGCCCATCGACTCCAGGGCGACGTTGCCGGCGAGGACCATCAGGTCGGCCCACGAGAGCTTGCGGCCGTACTTCTGCTTGACCGGCCAGAGCAGCCGGCGCGCCTTGTCGAGGTTCGCGTTGTCCGGCCAGCTGTTGAGGGGCGCGAAGCGCTGCTGCCCGGCCCCGGCGCCGCCGCGGCCGTCGCTGATCCGGTAGGTGCCGGCGCTGTGCCACGCCATCCGGATGATCAGCGGGCCGTAGTGGCCGAAGTCGGCCGGCCACCAGTCCTGCGAGGTCGTCAGCACCTCCTCGATGTCCCGCTTCACCGCGTCGAGGTCGAGGCTCTCGAACTCCTCGGCGTAGTCGAAGTCCGTCGCCCATCGGGTTGGCCTCGGCGGGGTTCTTGGCGAGGATCTTCAGGTTGAGCTGGTTCGGCCACCAGTCCCGGTTGCCTGCCGCCCTCGGTCGGGTGCGGGGCGCGATCGTGCGCGACCGGGCAGCCGCCGTCGTCCTCCTCGTTCATCTCTCCGACTACGGCATCAGGCTGGGTGTCAGACACGGGATTCCTTCCGGGCTCGGGGGTTGCGTCAGTGAACTCTGTGCGGTCGAGCAGTCGGGGCACAGGCCCCAGTAGATGACCTCGGCCTCGTCGATCGCGAAGCCGTGGTCGTCGGACGCGGTCAGGCAGGGCGTCGTCGCCGACGGCGCAGTCGACGTCGGCGATCGCGCCGCACGACCGGCACACGACGTGGTGGTGGTTGTCGCCGACCCGCGACTCGTAGCGCGCCACGGAGCCGGACGGCTGGATGCGCCGCACCAGGCCCGCCTGCGGTCAGCGCCCGCAGCACGTCGTAGACGGCCTGGCGGGACACCTCACCGAGGTCCTCGCGTACGGCACCGATGATCGAGTCCGTGTCGGCGTGCGGATGGTCGTGCACCGCGCTCAGCACCGCCACCCGAGGACGCGTCACGCGCAGGTCGGCCGCCGCGCAGCATGCGCTCGGAGTTCGACGGTCGTCGGCACGGGTCGGAGTATCGCTCAGACTCTGGACTGAGTCAAGTTGAGCTCTTCGCCCCGTACAGGAGCGTCGCCGTCGATTGTTCGACCGGTCGAACGCGAACCGGTTCAAACCGGGTGACGACCTCGGACGCGCGGAGGGGTACTCGGGTGCGATGGGGGCCGGCCTATCTGCGCTTTGGGCGCGCCGCAGTTCCGATGTCGTCGGCGACGTTCTCCACCACCTCGCCGGGACCCGTGGGCGGCTCCGGCCCGAGCGCGTACTGCCCGCCGGCGATCACGAACCGGTAGAGCAGCGCCGCGAGGATCGCGCCGACGATCGGCCCGACAAGGTACGGCCAGGTGCCGCCGAAGAAGTTGCCGATCAGCGCGGGGCCGAACCACCGGGCCGGGTTGACCGCCGAGCCCGTGAGCGGGCCGAAGATGAAGACGTCGAGGCCGAGCGTGAGGCCGATCGCCAGTGGTGCCCACTCACGACGGGCGCGCGGGTTGAATGCAACCGCGCATACGGCCAACACAAGGAGGAATGCCCCGATGCCCTCGACGATGGCGCCGATGTATTCGTGGCTCAGGAGCGGGCTGACCGAAACCGCCCCGTAGTGGCTGGCCCGGCCCTCGTCGAGCAGGATGCCCTTCACGAGCAGCGCGCCGAGCACGCCTCCGGACAACTGGGCGAGGATGTACACGGCCGCGTCGACCGGATCGATCCGCCGCAGAATCGCCGCGGCGAGGGTGACGACGGGATTGAAGTGCCCGCCGCTCGCCACCCCGAGAGTGATGATCACCCCGAAGAGGACGAACGCCTGAGCGAGGCCCACCACCGCGTAGTCGGAGCCGGTCTGTGCATTGGCGCTCGTCGCGACATAGAGCACCGTCACCGTGCAGATCGCAAAGACAAGGAGCAACGTGCCGACCAACTCGGCGATGTAGGCGGCTAGTCCTCGATCCTGCACTCTCGAACCTCCTGGTTGATGCGGGGTTTCTCCTGGTCCCGACCCCACCGCGCCGCACGTCCGCGCCGGCGGCGGGCTAACACAAGCGCGGCAGTCTACTCAGCTTCGGGGTCTGTCTGCTCCTGCAGACGCCTTGCGTCCGCGATCACGTCGAGCGCCTCCTCGCGCGATCGCCACCCCTCGACTTCCACCTTCTTGTCCTCGAGCTCCTTGTAGATGGAGAAGAAGTGGGTGATCTCCCGCTGCAGCGGCTGCGGGATGTCGTCCAGCGTTTCGGCGTGATTCCAGCCGGGATCGTTGAGCGGCACGCAGACGACCTTGTCGTCCTCACCCTTGTCGTCCCACATCTTGAACAGCGCGATCGGCTTCACCCGGATCACGCAACCGGGGAAGGTCGGCTCCGAGACGCAGACCATCGCGTCGAGCGGATCGCCGTCGCGGCCGCGGTGCCCTTTCAGGTACCCGTAGTCCGTCGGGTACACCGTGGACGAGGAGAGGAAGCGGTCGAGGACGAGCTCGCCGAGACCCTCGTCGTACTCGTACTTGTTGCGGCTGCCCTTGGGGATCTCGACGTAGGCGAGGAGATGGTCGTCGCCTGTCGCCACACGGGGAGTCTAGGTACGCAAGCTATTCTCCGCCGGCCGATGAAGAGGGTCGCTGCGCTGCTGGCGACCGCCCTCGTGGTCACTTCGCTGGTGGCGTGCGGCGGCGGTGCTGAACCGGGCGCTCCTGAGCGAGCGACCCTCGTCCTCGACTTCCAGCCGAACGCCGTCCACGCGGGCATCTACACCGCCCTCCAGGAGGGCCTCTACCGCCGGGCGGGCATCGACCTCAACGTGCAGCAGCCATCTGCGTCGACGGACGCGCCGAAGCTCCTGGAGGCGGGCAGGGCGCAGTTCGCGATCCTGGACATCCACGACCTCGCGATCGCGCGCGAGCGTGGCTTCGACCTGGTCGGGGTGATGCCGACCGTCCAGCGCCCGCTGGCGTCGGTGATCGCCGGTGACCCAAGCGCGGTGAAGCGGCCCCGTGACCTCGAGGGCGGGACGGTGGGCGTCACCGGCCTGCCCTCCGACGATGCGGTCCTGGACTCGGTCGTGTCCGCCGACGGGGGCGACCCGAAGCAGGTCCACCGCGTCACGATCGGCTTCAACGCCGTGGCGTCGCTCGCCGCCGGGCGGATCGACGCGGCCACCGCCTTCTGGAACGCCGAGGGCGTGACACTCCAGCGTCAGGGTGTACCCATCCGGGTCTTCCGGGTGGACGACTACGGCGCCCCCCGCTACCCCGAGCTGGTCCTCGTGACGACGAGCAAGACGCTCAACGACGATCCCAGCCTGGTCCACGAGGTCGTCGACGCGACCGCGCGCGGGTACTCCCTTGCGACGAGCGATCCCAGTCAGGGCCTCGACGACCTGCTGGCCGCCGACCCGAGCCTCGATCGCGCCGATCAGGCCGCCGAGCTGCGAGCGCTGGAGTCGGCGGACGCGTTCCGCGATCCCGGGAAGTTCGACTGGCCCGTGCTGAGGAGGTGGGCGCAGTGGGAGGCGCAGCACGGGATCGTGAAGGAGCCGCCCGAGGTCAGCGGGACCTTCGCCGAGGTCAAGTAGCGAGCAGGCGCCCGACGAGCTCGGGCATCTCCCGCGCCATCCGCGACCGCGGCACGACCAGGTCGACACCGGCCGCCTCCGCGCT
This sequence comes from uncultured Actinomycetes bacterium, assembly GCA_963710955.1. Classification (GTDB taxonomy): domain Bacteria; phylum Actinomycetota; class Thermoleophilia; order Solirubrobacterales; family 70-9; genus AC-56. Next base: position 50,033 of record CAVQCK010000014.1, read on the forward strand.
CTCACGCGTCTGGACGTTGAGGTGCGCGTAGAAGCCGAGGACGGGAACCCCCTTCCCCACGACGTCGTCCACCGGGACGCTGTCGAGGTCCACCACCACGAGATCGACGCCGTTCAGGCCGGGTTTCTCCCCGACGCCGTTGGTCAGCTGCACGATGTGGCCGGCCGCACCGAGCGTGGCCTCGATCCGGCTCGCGAACATCAGGTCGGGCGCGACCGCGAGGATGCGCGCCACGGCTAGGCGGCCTCGGCGTCGCTCACAGGCTGCGACGACGGCGAAAGTCCTGGCGCACGCTCTCGGGTCGGCCCCACATCTGGACGATCTCAGCGCGGCCCTCGTGAACGTCCCTGACGATCAGCTCGCCGTCGATCCCCTCGCGGTCCAGCAGCTCGAGGGTCCCCTTGACCGTCTCGGCGGCGGCAGCGTGGCCGAACCGATGCGCCACGAGCAGCCGGAAGTGCCAGGCGGCCTTCGAGTACGGCTGGGCGTTCACCTGCGTGAGCAGCACGGCGGCGTCGATGTAGCGCTCCTCGTCGAAGAGCCGAAGGTCGAGCTCGAGGTCCGTCCAGTCGTCCGAAAGCGAATCGAGAACTTCCTGAAAGGAGTCGGCGAGCGCCATGTGCGTCAGGCCGGTGCCGTACGGCGCCGGCAGAGGCATGTGCCGTTCATACATTCGAAGCCTAGTGCCCTTAGCCGAAGAAGACCTGCTGGAGCAGGAAGACGTTGAGGGCGATGATCAGCCCGGCCAGCACCGAGGCGATCGCGGTGAGCCAGAAGGGGTTGGCCATGCTCCCCATGACGTCGCGGCGCCTGGCGATGATCACCAGCGGGACGAGGGCGAACGGGATTCCGAATGACAGCACCACCTGGCTCATGACGAGAGCATCGGTGGGGTTCAGCCCGATGGCCAGCACCACGAGCGCCGGGGCGAGGGTGATCGCGCGTCGCAGGAAGATCGGAATCCGGCGCTGGATGAACCCCTGCATGACGACCTGGCCGGACATCGTCCCCACCGAGGACGAGGCGAATCCGGAGGCGAGCAGCGCGATGCCGAACACCGTCGCCGCGTTGCCGGACACGGTTTGGCGAAGCCCGTCGAAGGCGCCCTCGATGCTGTCCACACCCGTCAGGCCGCCCTCGTGGAACAGAGCCGCCGCCATCACCATCATCGAGATGTTGACCACTCCCGCAAGCGCCATGGCGATCACCACGTCGACCTTCTCGAAGCGCAGGATCTTCCGCCGCTCGCCGTCGTTTCGCCCCACGATCCGGCGCTGAGTGAGCGCCGAATGCAGATACACCACGTGCGGCATCACGGTCGCGCCGATGATCCCGGTCGCGATGAGGATGCTCTCGGTCCCGCTGAATCCGGGGAGCACGAGGTGCTTGGCAGCCTGGGCTCCATCGGGTTGCGAGGCGAAGATCTCGAACCCGAACGCCAGGACGATCACGCCGACCAGCGCCGAGATCGCCGCCTCCAGCCGCCGGAATCCCATCTGCTGCAGGGCGAGGATGGCGAAGGCGCCGGCCCCCGCGATCAGTGCCGCCGGGAACAGCGGGATCCCGAACAGGAGGTTCAGCCCCAACGCCGCGCCCACGACCTCGGCGACGTCGGTTGACATCGCGACGATCTCGGCCTGCACCCACAGCCCGCGCGAGGTGGGCTTGGCGAAGTTCTCGCGGCAGAGCTCCGCCAGGTTCTTCCCGGTGGCGATCCCGAGCTTCGCGGACTGCGTCTGGACGAGCATCGCGATCAGGTTGGCCGCGAGGACGACCCAGAGAAGGAGATATCCGTATTTCGCCCCGCCGGCGATGTTGGTGGCGAAGTTGCCCGGGTCAACGTAGGCGACGGCGGCGATGAACGCCGGGCCGAGGAACGGCCAGATCCGCCCCACTCCCCGTGCCCGCCCCTCGAGCGACTCCCGGGCAGCGCGGTTGACCGCCGCCTCGCCGGGAAGGACGTCTTCGACTCCCACGTCGTCGCCGTTCGGCGGGGCGGCGGGCGGAGCCTCGACGGTCGTCTCCATCATGCGGTTCGTGCGCCAACCGACGGCTCCACCCGCATCTTCTCCGCCAGCTCCCCTCCCAGGGCATGCTCTTTGCCGCCGACCTCGACGAAGACCGGTCCGCCGAACGGCTGCACGTCGGTGACCCGCAATGAAACGCCGGGGCGGATCCCGCGCTCGGCGAGATAGCGCAGCATCCTCGGATCGGAGTCCGAGACGCGCGCGAAGGTCGCAAGGGCGCCGGCCTGAAGCTGGTCGAGCGCGGTTGTGTGGTCGGCCGCGATGGCGAGTTCGGGCGTCGGGATCGGGTCCCCGTGGGGATCGAGCTGGGGGTTGCCGAGCTTGTCGGCGATCCGCCGCTCGAGGTCCTCCGAGATGTAGTGCTCGAGGACCTCGGCCTCGTCGTGCACGCGGTCCCAGGGCATCCCCAGGGCGTCCGCGAGGAAAGCCTCGATCAGCCGGTGGTGGCGGATCACCTCCAGCGCGACCTTTTCGCCCGCCGGGGTGAGCGTGACTCCGTGGTACGGCTCGTAGCGCACGAGCCCGAGCTCGTCGAGCCTCTTCAGCATCGCGGTCACCGACGACGGCGCCACCCCGAGCCGCTCGGCCAGCGCCGAGGTCGTGATCGGCCCCTCGTCTTGGCGCTGGAGGCCGTAGATCGCCTTCGCATAGTCCTCGACGGCCTCGGTGGCCGGCGCGCTCTGGCGTTCGGCGAGGCTCGCCTTGCTGGATGTCCTGGTATGCGACAAAACGAAATTCCTATTTAGCTTAGTCTAAATCTATCCCCGGCGGATGGCCTCCTCCCTACAATCGGTCGGGTGAGCACCGAAGTCGCGGTTGAGCTCGACGGGCAGTACCGGGCGATGAAGGAGGGCGCAGGCGTGCTGGAGCGCTCATCCCGGGCGATGTTCCTCGTGGGCGCGCCCGACGCGGCGGAGTTCCTCCAGGGACAGCTGACGAACGACATCGAGGCACTCGAGTCCGATTCCGGCTGCTACGCCGCGCTGCTCGACCGCAAGGGCCACATGCAGGCGGACATGCGCGTGCTGCGCCTGTCGACGGGCGACCTGTGGCTCGACACCGAGGCTGAGGCATCCGGGGCCGTTGAGCGCCACCTGCGGATGTACTCGGTCGGTCGCGAGGTCGAGATCGAGGACGTGGCCGGCGAATGGGCGCTGCTGAGCGTCATCGGGCCCGGCGCGAACCAGGTCTCGGGCGCCGGGCCGCTGTCGCCCGAGCACGCGCAGCACCGCTACGTGCGCGCGGGCGTCGAGATCCTCGCCGTCGCAACCGACCTCGGCGTGGACCTTCTCGTCCGCTCCAGTCAGGCGAGCGAGCTCAAGGACCTCCTCACCGCAGCGGAGGCGGTCGACGTGACCGAGGCCGCGGCGGAGATCCTGAGGGTGGAATCGGGCCGGCCGCGCTTCGGCCGCGAGATGACGACGAGCGACGATCCCCCAGGAGGCCGGCATCGACGAGCGCGCGGTCAGCTTCACCAAGGGCTGCTACATCGGCCAGGAGACGGTCGCCCGGCTGCACTACAAAGGCAAGCCCAACCGCCACCTGCGCGGGCTGCGGCTCGAATCCCCCGTCAGCGACGGAGACGAGATCCGCCTCGGCGATCGCGCCGTCGGCCAGGTCGGGACGGGCGTGCTCTCCCCCGCCCACGGGCCGATCGCCCTCGCAATCGTCAGGCGGGAGGCCGAGCCGGGCGCCCGTGTGAACGTCGGCGACGCCGCGGTCGGCGCCGAGGTCGTCGAGCTGCCCTTCTGACCCGTCGTACGCGTCTCGGCCCCGAACTTGCGCTTCGAGCAGGGCCTTCGGTTAACGTTGCATCGATGGTTACGAGGGGTCGGCGGAGAGCCTCCCGGGGCGGTCGATCGGCAGCGCTCGCTGTTGTCGCGAGCCTCGCCGCCCTCGCGGTCGCGGGCTGTGGGGCGTCGAGCAACCCCAACGATCCGCGCCCAGCCGCCCAGCTCGAGGTCAGCGCGAGCGTCAACCCGGACAAGGTCCTCATCTCGCCGGACAAGTTCGGCGCCGGCGTCGTCAACTTCACCGTCGCGAACCTCTCCGGCTCGCCGATCACCTTCAGCGTCAACGGGCCCGCGAAGGCATCGACGGTGCAGATTCAGCCGGGCGCGCCCGACTACCTCAAGATGAATCTCAAGGAGGGCACGTACCAGGCCACCGTCGGCAACTCGAAGATCAAGCCGGCGACGATCAAGGTCGGCCCGGAGCGCCCCAGCTCCCAGAACCAGCTGCTGCTGCCCTAGCCAGGTATTCCGGTGAGGGGCTCTAGCCCCGAAACTGGCTGGTGTCGGTCCAGGTATTCCGGTGAGGGGCTCTAGCCCCGAAACTGGCTGGTGTCGGTCCAGGTATTCCGGTGAGGGGCTCTAGCCCCGAAACTGGCTGGTGTCGGTCCAGGTATTCCGGTGAGGGGCTCTAGCCCCGAAACTGGCTGGTGTCGGTCCAGGTATTCCGGTGAGGGGTTAGCCTCGAAACTGGCTGGTGTCGGTCTGGTTTTAGTCCTGCGCCGCCGCCGCAGCGACGAGCGAGTTGATGCGGATCAGGGCGGCCTCGACGTCGTCCATCATGTCGTTCAGCTCAGTCCGCGCCGCCTCGGCGCCATTGGTGATGCCGGTGAGCGACTTGCGCACCCGATTGACCCGCTTCAGCGCTGCCTGGGCCTCCTCGGAGGCGTCCCGCACGCCGGCTGCGTCCACCTGCAGCGTCGTGTCCCGGGTCGCCAGCACGCGAGCCCGCACGTACCGGTAGACGAGCCGTAGCGCGAGCGGATCCGGCTCCTCGCGATCGAGCACGGCGATGATCTTGTTGCCCTGGTACTCGGTCAGCTCCTCGAGGCCGGCGGGGACCTTGTCCTCGCCCGCCACGACCAGCACCGAATAGGCGGCATCGCGCTCGCGCATGCAGGCGTTGAGCTCGGACCAAGCGTCGTTCTTGGACAGCCGCTTGTTCTTCGCCTCGAAGACCACGTTGGCCAGTGCGCCGCCGAGCGCCGCACCCACCTCGACGACCGTGTCGCCCTTCTTGCCCCCCGCCTCCGAGGACTCGTCACCGACGTGGCGCGCTGCGTCCCCCTGGCCCTCGGCGATGCGCTCGATCTCGGCGTGGACGAGCTCCTCGAAGCTCCGGCCCTTGCGCGTCCCGGCCTCCTCGGCTTCGGCGACCCGCTCGTCGGCGAGCGTGCGCTCCTTGAGCTCGACCACCTCGCGGCGCAGGTCGGCGATCACCTTGCGGTTCTCGGCCGCGTCCTTCTGATTCGCGTCCCGAAGGCCCTTGAAGACCTCGACCATGGTCTGCTTGTAGTCGAACAACGGGTTGGCGCCGTCCTCGACCCGGAGCAGCTTGAGAATCGCCTCCCGCTGACCCTCGAGCGAGGACTCAACGAGCGCCTCGATGTCCTTCTGCACCGATCCGTCCCGCGAGCCATCGAAGGTTCCGGCGATGCGCTCGGACAGGGCTTCGTCGCCGGCCTCGAGCTGCTTCATCAGCCGCTCCCGAAGGGCGCCCGCGTGGCGCTCGAATTCCGCCCGCACGTAGTCGACGTTCGCCGCCGTCTCCTCACTGTCGAGGACGCGGGCGCCGATCTCCACCGCCTTCGCGACGGTCTCCGCCGGGCGCTGGCCGGCCTCGGCGCGCTCACGCACGACGCGGGCGGCGCGCTCGTCGGCGACGGTCAGGCGCTCGATCACGAGGCGGTCGTCGAGCGCCCGGACGACGCCGTCGTCGTCGGGCACGTCGAGGGGGAGCTGTGGCTTCTCAGATGCTTCCATCGGACTCTCGAAGGTAGTCGCCGGCTCCGACGGAAAGCTGACGTTGCGGCCGCCAAACCGCGCCGCGTCGTTAGGATGCCCGCGGTTCCGTCCCTGTCCGATGCCGAGAGGAGAAGCGTGGCTGTAGACGTATCCGAGGTCTCGAAGCTCGACCTGGAGCCCGGCGAGCTGCCGGAGACGATGGCGGCGTGGGTGATTCGCCAGGAGCGCGAGGGCGAGCCAAAGGACGCCTTCCAGCTCGAGGAGATCGAGCTGCCCGAGCCGGGCGCGTTCGAGGTGATCGTGCGCGTCATGGCCGCCGGCGTGAACTTCAACAACGTGTGGGCGGCACTCGGCAAGCCCGTGTCGGTCTTCAACTACGGCGACCATCCCGAGTGGGGCCACCACATCGGCGGCTCCGACGCCTCGGGCGTCGTCTGGTCGGTGGGGCCCGGCGTGACCAAGTGGAAGCCCGGCGACGAGGTCGTCATCCACTGCAACCAGGCCTCCTACGAGGACGTCGAGGTGCACGGGCTCGATCCGCTCGCCGCGCCCAGCCAGCAGATCTGGGGCTACGAGACGACCTGGGGGTCGTTTGCCCAGTTCACCAAGGTCCAGGCGCAGCAGCTCCTGCCCAAGCCTCCCAACCTGTCGTGGGTCGAGTCCTCGGCCTACGGGCTCACCTACTTCACGGCGTACCGGATGCTCGTCGACCGCTGCAAGATCCAGGCGGGCCACAATGTCCTCATCTGGGGCGCGGCCGGCGGGCTCGGCGTGTTTGCCACGCAGCTATGTGCGGCGGCGGGCGCCAACGCGGTCGGCGTCGTCTCCTCACCGGAGAAGGGCGAGCTGGTGAAGCAGCTCGGCGCGGTCGACTACATCGACCGCAACGAGTTCGCCGGCATGATGCGGAAGGGCGGCGAGTCGCCAGATGAGGAGAAGGCGCGCTTCAAGGAGTCTCGCGGCTTCGCGAAGCGGGTCAAGGAGATCCTTGGCGACGCGCCCGACATCGTGTTCGAGCACGTCGGACAGGCCACCTTCCCGACCTCGGTGCTCGTCGTGAAGCCGTTCGGCAAGGTCGTGATCTGCGGTGCCACCTCCGGCTACAACCTGGACTTCGACGTCCGCTACCTGTGGATGCGCCAGAAGGAGATCCTCGGGTCGCACTTCGCGAACGCGTACGAGTGCATGCGGGCCAACCAGCTGATGGCCGAAAGCAAGATCCGGCCGGTCCTGTGGCAGGCGATGGGCTTCGAGGGCGTCCCCGAGGCGCACCAGCTCCTGCACGAGAACAAGCATTTGGGCAAGATCTCGATCATGGTTGGGGCCACCGACCGCGACGAGGGTAAGCACGAGGACGGGCCCGGAGCGATCTGGGCGGAGGTCGGCACCTAGCCGCCCCGGCTGATGCCAGATGTCAACTACATCGACTGGCACGTCCACCCGTTTCGGGCGGACCGCTGGCTGGAGGTGTGGCGTCCGGCGCTCGATCGCGCGATGGCGTTCGGCGCCCGGTCCTGCGTCCTCAGCCGCAACATCGACGACCCGCTCCACTTCCGCCAGATGACGGTGTGGGACGACCACGCGGACTTCGAGCGCTACTGGTACTCCGACGAGATCGCAGCACTCCGCGAAGAGGCGCTGAACTTCTACAACAAGCCGCTCCTGCCGACCTGGCACACGACGACGTTCGACTCCTCGCCGCTTCCCGCCGTCGACTGAGCGCTCGTCAGTGGCACTCGAGCGGGGCCATCGTCAGCCCCGCATCCTTGAGCAGCTCCCAGTAGAGCTCAGCCGTCTCCTTGAGCCCCGTCCACACGATCGCCTGGCCGGCGCTGTGGATCTTGTCGGCGAATCGGTAGCCCTGATCGAGCGAGACGCCTGGGATCACGTTGGAGAGCGTTCTCGCGACGTGGTCGAAGGTGTTGTGATCGTCGTTGAGCACGATCACGAGCCAGTTGCCGCCGACGCCCGATCCGGGGCCGCCCGTGCGGGGACGCTCGAGCGTCTCCGTCGCCATTGCGTGAGGGTAAAGGCTCCCCGCCGCTACGACGAGGACGGATCCTCTACGGGTTGGGGACCTGCAGCTCGAGGTCGTCGACGGTCATCGAGACCGGCTTCGACCGCTTCTTCTTGTAGCCGAGCATCAGCTCGACCTTGCGCCCGTCGACCTGTCCCCCGTTGCGGTCCACGGTCTTCGCGAGGCGCTTGCCGTTGGCCTTGGCGATGATCTTCGACCCGACCGCCTTCAGGCCTAGGTGGTTTGCCTTGCCCCGCCCCTTGATCGCCTTGTTCCCGCCCTTGGCGAGGAAGGTGGGCTTGCCCCCGCCGGTGAGGCGGGCCAGCTTGAACTTGCGCTCCGTCGGGAACACCCAGAGCTCGTATCCGACGTCCTTGGCCGAGCGCACGGCGATACCCGTGTAGACGCGGTCGCGCACGCTCTTCGGCGTGTTCTTGGCCATCTTCTCGGTGGCCTTGAAGTAGTGGTCCGGCGCGTCGGCGTCGCCCTCGACCGGCGGGCGGTAGCCACACACCGTCTTGCCCTTCTTGGCGCGGACGACGACCTTCTTGGCCTTCTGGCGCCAGCTCTTCTGGCAGTTCTTGCCCTCGGCGTGCCGGAGCTCCTTCGACCCGCCCTTGCTCGAGAAGCTGTTGGTGTAGACGGTCACGCCCGCGATGGCGGTCGCGGCGAGGAGCGCCGCGGCGAGCGCCACGAGCACCAGGGCCGGGATCCGGGCTATGCGCGTTCGAGGTCCCATCCGGGGTTCGTGCAGGGTAGCCATTGGGGCGGAGGCCGGTGGGACCTGGCGCCCAGCGGTCGCCTCCGGGCATGCGCGCTCAGGTCTCGGCCTCGGCGAGCTTTCGCCAGTAACGCTCGAGACCCAGCCAGAGCTGCTCGGGCGGGACCGCCTGCCGGTGCCGCAGCGCCACGTCCTCGTCGGCGACCTCGTCGATCTCGGCCGCCACGCGCCGCATGAACGCCTCACGGTCGCCATCGCGGGCGAGCTCGGCCAGCCACCGCAGGCGCTCCCGCGCCCGCTCGAGCTGCGCCTGCGGGTCCTCCACACGGCCGAAGTGGGTGAGGCAGAGCCGGGACGGGTCCCACTCCGCCACCGCGTCGAGGGAGCGCTCCCACGCCTCGACGTCGATGTCCGGCGGGGGCGTCGGCGGGATCGTGAACTCGATGGGCGGTATCCGCACGCCGGCTACGTCGCCGACGTACGCGTCGCCGGTCGCCTCGTGGAGGTAGGCGACGTGATGCCTCGCGTGACCAGGGACGTGCGCGACGCGAAACCCCTCGATCGACTCGCCGCCCTCGAGCGCGACGACCCTCTCGGCCGGCACCGGAAGGACGTCTCCCCAGAGGCGCTCCATGTCGTCTCCATAGAGCCGCGTCGCGCTCTCGAGCAGCTTCGCGGGGTCGACGAGGTGCCGGGCACCGGACTCGTGGACGTAGACGCGCAGGTTCGGGAACCGCTTCACGAGCGACCCGGTGGCCCCGGCGTGGTCGAGGTGGATGTGCGTGAGCAGCAGGGCGCGAGGCTCTTCCTCCAGGCCTGCCACTAGCGTGTCGATCGAACTCGACGGCCCCGGATCGACGATCAGCCCGTCGATCTCGTAGGCACCGATGACCCGGTCACGGCCGAGGTGCATGACGTCGATCAGGCGGCTCGAAACCAGCGGCGCCCGCTCCGGACAGCCACCGGCGCTGGTTTCTCGCACCGCTCGCCTTCCCGGCTCGCTCATCTACTCAGGGGCCGCGGGACTCGAGCACCGCCTTGAGGCGGTCGTAGTACCCGCTGAACTGGCGCTTCAGCACCCGGGCGAGGAGGGGCTCGGCGAGCCGCAGGGGGCCGCCCGGCTGTCCCTGGGCGACGAAGTCGATCCGGGTGCCCGCGTCGGTCTCGTGGAACTCGTGGCTGCCGTCGATGGGCAGCGGCCCAGACGCCACCCGGAGGTCGAACCGACGGTTCGGCTTGTAGGCGGAAACCTCGACGATTGCCTCGACGTTGCGCCCGAACGGCCCTTGCCTCACCTCTCGCAGCCGCGTCCCCTGGCGCATCGGCCCCTCGGTCTGCTTGGTCACGGAAACCACGTTGGCCTGCCACTCACCGAGCCGCTCGAGGTCGGTGACGTAGGCGAACACGTCCTGGACGGGCCGTGCCACATCCACGGGGAGCTCGATCCTGATCACGCAACCGAACTTACAATGCCCGTATGGCCGAACACCGTCTGCCGGAGCGCGACCGGCCGTGGGTCATGCGGACCTACGCCGGCCACTCGGACGCGAGGCGCTCCAACGAGCTCTACCGCCGCAACCTCGCCAAGGGCCAGACCGGCCTCTCGGTGGCCTTCGACCTCCCCACGCAGACGGGGTATGACCCGGATCACGTCCTCGCGCGCGGCGAGGTCGGCAAGGTAGGCGTCTCGATCACGAACAAGGGCGACATGCACGCGCTCTTCGACGGCATCCCGCTCGACGAGATGAACACGTCGATGACGATCAACGCCACCGCCGCCTGGCTGCTCGCCCTCTACGTCACGGTCGCCGAGGAGAACGGCGTCGACCGCTCCAAGCTCAAGGGCACCACCCAGAACGACATCATCAAGGAGTACCTGTCGCGCGGCACCTACGCCTTCCCGCCCGAGCCCTCGATGCGCCTGATCGCGGACACGGTGGCCTTCACCGTCAATGAGGTACCCAACTGGAACCCCATCAACGTCTGCAGCTACCACCTGCAGGAGGCGGGCGCCACCCCGGTGCAGGAGATCGCGTATGCGCTCTCGACCGCGATCGCCGTCCTCGACGAGACGAAGGCCCGCGGCCAGGTGGCCGAGGAGGAGTTCACGCGAGTCTTCGGCCGCATCTCCTTCTTCGTGAACGCCGGCGTCCGGTTCATAGAGGAGCACGCGAAGCTCCGTGCGATGAGCCAGCTCTGGGAGCAGATCGGGCGCGAGCGATACGGCGTCACCGAGCCGAAGTACCTGCGCATGCGGTACGGCGTGCAGGTGAACTCCCTCGGACTCACGGAGTCACAGCCGGAGAACAACGTCCCCCGGATCGTGCTCGAGGCGCTGGCCGTCACGCTCGGCCGCGACGCCCGTGCCCGCGCCATCCAGCTCCCCGCCTGGAACGAGGCCCTCGGCCTCCCCCGCCCCTGGGACCAGCAGTGGAGCCTGCGGATCCAGCAGATCCTCGCCAACGAGACCGATCTCCTCGACTACCCCGACATCTTCGAGGGCTCGCACGTCGTGGAGGCGCTCACCGAGGAGCTCGCCGAGGGCGCGCGCGAGGAGATGCGCGCCGTGGAGGAGCACGGTGGCGCGGTGGAGGCGGTCCCGTACATGAAGGCGCGGCTCGTCGAGTCTCATCGCGAGCGAGTAGCGAAGATCGAAGAGGGCGAGATCAAGGTGGTGGGCCAGAACAGCTACACCGAGACCGAGGACTCCCCGCTCACCGCCGGCGCCGACGGCGGCATCCTCACCCCCGATCCGGAGGTCGAGCGCGAGGTCGGCGAGGCGCTCGAGCGCTGGAAGGCGGAGCGCGACAACAACGCCGTCGACCGCGCGCTGCAGAAGCTCGCCGAGGTCGCCGCGGACCAGTCGGCGAACATCATGCCCGCCACGATCGAGGCCGCCAAGGCTGGCGCCACCACCGGCGAGTGGGCCGGCGTGCTCCGCGAGGTCTTCGGCGACTACAGGGCGCCCACCGGCGTCGGTGCGGCGGCCGAGTCGCCGACGGCGAGCTTCTGGCGGCGGCACGCGAGCGGATCGCGGAGCTGACCCAGACCCTCGGGCACCGTCCACGCATCCTCGTCGGCAAGCCGGGCCTCGACGGCCACTCGAACGGCGCCGAGCAGATCGCAGTCCGCGCCCGCGACGTCGGCATGGAGGTCATCTATCAGGGCATACGCCTCACGCCCGAGCAGATCGCCGCCTCGGCCCGCGACGAGGACGTGGACGTGATCGGGCTCTCGATCCTCTCCGGATCCCATCTCCAGCTCGTCCCCGAGACCGTCCGCCTGCTGCGGGAGGACGGAGTCGACGCCCCGGTCGTGGTCGGCGGCATCATCCCGGCGGCCGACGTAAAGACCCTCGAAGAGGCCGGCGTCGCCCGGGTGTACACGCCCAAGGACTTCGATCTCAACCGGATCATGGGCGAGATCGCCGACCTCCTCGCCGAGCGCGCCGCGACGGCCCCGGCGCCGGCGGCGTAGGCCGCGGTCCCGGTGGCAGCGACGCCCCGTACCCGCTACGCGCTCAGCGGCGACGCCCACATCGCTTATCAGGTCTTCGGCGAGGGCGACCTCGACCTGGTCTTCGTGCCGGGGTTCGTGTCCAACATCGAGCACTACTGGACGATGCCGGGCATTCCCGACCTGCTCGAGCGAATGGGCTCGTTCGCGCGGGTCGTGATGTTCGACAAGCGCGGCACCGGCCTCTCGGATCCGGTGGCCGCCCCGCCGCCCCTGGAACAGCGGATGGACGACATGCAGGCCGTCATGGACGCTGCCGGCGTCGAGCGCGCCGCGCTCTACGGGATCTCGGAGGGCGGCCCCGCCAGCGTGTTGTTCGCGGCTACCTATCCGGATCGAACGTCCGCACTTGTCCTCTACGGAGCGACCCCGCGATTTCGCACGGACGACGACATCTCCTGGGGCGCTACCGACGAGCAGGTCCAGCAGGTGCTTGCCGACGTCTCCGCCAGATGGGGCGAGGGCGCGCTGCTCGATGCCTTCGCGCCAAGTCAAGCGGGGGATCCCGAGATGGCCGAGGTCTGGGGCCGATTCCAGCGGGCCGGCGCGAGCCCCGCCATGGGTGCGGCGGTGATGGCAGCGCTCTTCGAGATCGATGTCCGCGACATCCTCCCGACGATTCGAGTCCCGACCCTGATCCTTCATCGCCGAGGCGATCGCATCGCGCCGATCGAGGGCGCTCGGCTGATGGCCGACAAGATCCCGGATGCTCGCATGATCGAGTTCGAGGGTGACGACCACGTGCCGTTCACCGGGAACTTCGAGCCGATCGCGGATGAGATGGAGCTGTTCCTCACCGGAACTCGTAAGGCCCGCCCCATGGACCGGGTCCTCGCAACCGTGATGTTCACCGACATCGTCGGCTCGACGCGCCAGGCCGCCGACGCCGGCGACCGGCACTGGCGGGAGCTGCTGGGGCGCCACGACGAGCTGACTCGCCGCCAGCTCGATCGCTTCCGCGGCCGGGAGGTGAAGACCCTGGGGGACGGCTTCCTCGCCACCTTCGACGGGCCGGCCCGAGCGATCGAGTGCGCATCGGCGATCCGTGATGGGGTCCGGCCGCTCGGTCTGGAGGTTCGCGCCGGGCTGCACACGGGCGAGTGCGAGCTGGCCGGCGATGACGTCCGCGGCATGGCCGTGAACATCGGCGCTCGCATCGGCGCGATCGCGGCGGCGAACGAGGTGCTGGTGTCGGGCACCGTGAAGGATCTGGTGGTCGGCGCCGACCTCGAGTTCGCGGACCGCGGCGAGCACGAGCTCAAGGGCGTGCCGGGAACGTGGCGCCTGTTCGCCGCCTCCCCGTGAGCACGCCGATCGAGATTCCGGTCGAAGGCATCTCCGACGACGAGATCCGGCTGCGGCTGCGGACCGACGCCGACAATCCGGCGATCATCGCCGCCTGTCGTGATCCCGACATCGTCCGCTTCACACGCGTCCCGGATTCCTATGACGAGGCCACCGCAGCGGAGTGGGCGGCCGAGTCGAAGCGGCATCGCGAATCCGGCACGGGCCTCCACCTCGTGGTCGCCGACGTCGACAGCGATGAGCTTCTCGGTTCGATCGGCGTGCATGTCGATCCGGGCGAGGGTCGCTGCGATCTCGGTTACTGGCTCGCGCCCCGGGCAAGGGGCCGCGGAGTCATGACTCGAGCCGTCCTGCTTCTCAGCCGCTGGGCCTTCGACAACCTCCCGGTGGAGAGGATCGAGATCACGATCGAGCCGGAGAATGTGGCGTCCCGCGCCGTCGCGGAGCGAGCCGGCTACACGTTCGAGGGGGTACTCCGCTCGCACACCGTGATCAAGGGAAACCGCCGCGACATGGCGATGTACTCCCTCCTGCGCGGCGACTTGCAATGAGCCGGAACCTGGATCGGCACTAGCTACGCTGAGGGGCGTATGAACGAAGGCTTTCCCGAGGAGCGGGGTGCCTGGCTGCGGTGCTATCGCTGCTGGTCTCAACGCCTCGAAGCCCAAGTCCATTACGACGCGATCCTCAAGGTCGATCCGGAGAGCGGCGAGGCCGCCGACCGCGTGGAGGAGATCCAGGAGGCCGTCGTGCAGTGCCTGGACTGCATGCACGACCAGCCGCACCTGACGGTCGCCGACGGCCGCGTCGTGCCGATCGAGGAGCGATGGGAGCGGATGGTCGCGGGGAAGCCGTACGTGGCCTCGTGCACCGTGACCATCGAGCAGGACCAGGTGGAGACCTGCTCCGGCCCGGACGCCGCGGACAGCTTGACATTCGGCTCGCTCGGGGAGTCCGGCACCCGCGAGTTCTTCACCCACGTCCGCTTCCACAAGCACGATGACGAGCGGATCGTCGTCCACCTCCTCGTCGAGCTCTACGCCCGCACTGAGGAGGAGGCCATCGACGTCCTCGAGGACGCCTCGCGCGGCACGCTCGAGATCACCTCGCTTGCCGAGGAGTCGCGCCCGCCGGCCCACGCGGCCGACGAAGCCCACTGAATAACCGCCCGTCGCCGCCTCCGCTGCCAGGGAGCCGAAGGCGACCGGTCAGCCGGCGACCCCGGCTGCGGGGGGCGACGGGGTTTCCGGTGGGCCGATATAAACCGGCGCATGCCCGGCATCGGCGCCTTCGTCTCCCCCGGACGCTCCCTCGACTCAGCCCTCGATCGCGCGCGGCTCGCCGACGAGCTCGGGTTCGACGGCGTCTACACGACGCACATCGCCGGTCGCGACTCGCTGACCGTCCTCGCCCTGTTCGCTTCAGTCACCGAGCGCGTGCGGCTCGGCACCGGCGTGGTCCCGATCTTCTCCCGCACACCCGCCGCGATGGCCCAGACCGCGGCGACGATCGACGAGTTCTCGGGCGGCCGGATGGTGCTGGGCCTGGGTGTCTCGCACAAGATCACGGTGGAGAACTGGTACGGCGCGAAGATCGAAAAGCCGGTTACGCAGATGCGCGAGTACGCCGGCATCGTGAAGGCGATCTTCCAGGGAGAGGCGCCGCCCGAGGGCGAGTTCTTCAACACGCATTTCCAGTTCATGGGGTACTCGGCGCGGCCCGACCTGCCGATCTACATCGCCGCCCTCTCCCCCAACATGCTTCGGCTCGCGGGCGAGATCGGCGACGGCGTGATGCTCTGGCTGTGCAACCCCGATTACATCCGCGACGTCGTCGTCCCCACGGTTCGCGAGGGCCGGGAGCGGGCCGGCAAGACGCTCGAGGGCTTCGACATCGTGCCCGCGGTGACCGTCGCCCTCACCGATGACCCCGACGCCGCCCGGGCGACGATGCGCCAGGAGCTCGTGACCTACGCCTCGCTGCCCTTCTACCGCGCGATGCTCGAGCGCTCGGGGTTCGACGGCGATCTCGCCGCGTTCGACGAGGGGATGCAGGCCGGGGACGTGGAGAAGGCGAAGGCCGGCCTCTCGGATCGGCTCCTCGCGAGCCTGGCAGGCATCGGCTCCGCCGACGAGGTCCGCGGCGCGGTGGAGCGCTATCGCGACGCCGGCGCGACGTCGCCGTCCATCGGCGGGCTGCCGGGCAGCGACTTCGAGGGCGCCATGCGCGCCGTCGCCGAACTCATAAACAGCTAAACGCGATGTCCGGCTCAGATTGCGCGGATGGAGCCGCCATCGACCGGAATCATCGCCCCGGTGATGTAGGAGGCCGCCGGGGAAAGTAAGAACGCCGCGACTCGACCGAATTCCTCGGGCTCGCCGTACCTGCGTAACGGGATGTCCTCAGACTTGCGGGCACGCACGTCGTCGGGGTCGCCGCTAAGGGCGTCGAGCTGGCGCACTCTTTCGGTGGCGATCCTGACCGGGAGGATCCCGTTCATCCGGATGCCAGACGGCCCGAGGTCCTCGGCAAGCATCTTGACGACGCCGGCGAGGCCCGGGAACAGACCATTGGAGACGGCGAGTTCCGCGAGCGGCACCCGGACCGATGAAGCGAGCACAAACACGACCGAACCTCCGGTGCCTGCGGGGCCGTCGCCTCTCGGCCCGTTGGCGCCGCCCGTCAAATACGTCCCGAGGAGCCTTGCCAGGCGAACCGCCCCGAGAAAGACGCTCTCGAACGAGCCGCGCCAGGCGTCGTCCGGGGTGGCGGCGACGGTTCCAGGTGGTGTGCCCCCAACGCTGACCAGCGCACCATCGAGGCGCCCAAACCGATCCTCGGCCGTTGCGATCAGGCGCTCGGGCGTCGCAGCATCGGCGTTATCGGCGGCGATCCAGGCGATGCTGTCAGCGGTGGCCGCGCTATCCGCGAGGCGAGCGGCCGCCGCCGCAGCGGAAGTCTCTCTGCGCGAACTCACAACGACACGCGCGCCTTCTCCCACGAGGGCCTCGGCCGCCGCGAACCCAAGGCCGCTACTGCCGCCTGTGACGAGGTAAGCCCGATCGCGCAAGTGGAGATCCATCCGGCTCCTGCGCCGAGAGCATACGGCGGCGCGCCGGCCCAGAAGTGGTGCACAAAGCGGGACACGCCTCACAGCTAAGAGCGGCACCAGCCAGTCTCGGGGCCAAAGCCCCTCGCCGGAATTACCGTTCGAAGCGCCGCACCAGCCCGCGGTAGACCGCGAACGCCGGCTTGGGCGAGTAGTCGTCGCGCAGCAGCCCGTAGTGGTGCTGGAAGTTGGCCGACGAGGTGTTGTGGTCGCGCAGGTCGAACCAGCGGTAGTCGGTGACGTCGTAGGTGCCGCGGAAGTCGTTGACCGCGCGCGACCATCTGCTCGCAGCGACCGCGCCTGCTGGCCTCGGATGCGGCCGGGACGCGTGGGCCAGCCGTTCTCCTCGACGTGGATCGGGACGTCGTCGGCCGATGCCGCGCGGCGGCAGGTAGCAGCGCGCAGCAAGCTCATCGCATTGACCATGCCGTCGCGGTAGCCGTGCCGCGGCGGCTCGTCGGCGGGAAGAAGGTGCCGGGGTAGGCGTCGAGCCCGACCCAGTCGACCGCGCGGGCGAAGCGGCTTGCCGCCGTGGTCGCGCAGGTAGCCCCAGAACGCCCGCCTCGCGTGGCCGGGTCGGTGCGGTAGGCCCAGTTGAAGCCGATCGTCGAGCTGGCCGAAGCCGCGCGCGCCTCCCGTGCGTGCGCGGCCTCACGCCCGTGGATGAGCGCGTCCCGCGCGCCGCTTGTAGGCGCCGTCGGAGGAGTCGGCGAGATCGGTCGAAGTTGACCTCGTTGGTGACCTGCAGGCCGACCACGCGCGGGTTCGGACCGAAGCGGTCGACGACCTCGCGCACGAAGCGCGACCCACGCGGCGATGTCGCCCTCCTGCTCGGGCGTCGGGTGGTAGCGGAGCTGCAGCTCGACGCGGTAGCCGCGCTCGGTGTAGCGCTGCGCCAGCGCAGGAAGCGCTCGAATGCCCCGCTCGCCGTCGGACCAGAAGAAGCGGTTCAGGCGCAGCACGAACGGCGCCCCGGCGGGCGCAGCGCGAGCGCGGCAAGCGTCTTGGAGTGGTCGATCGGCGTCAGCGGGATCGGCGGGCCGATCGCCCCGGCGGGGCCCGCGGGGTTGATCCCATGCGCAAGTGCCGCCCGGGCAGCGGCGGCACGCCGGACGCCGCCGTGTCTCCCGTGCACGGAGTCGCCACGCCGCCGGAGCCGGCGCCCGCGGCGACCGCGGGCGCAAGCGCGCAGGCTGTCAGGACCGCAACGGCGGTGAGGCCGAGTTGCGAAGGCGGCTTCACGCAGTGATTTGTAGCTGCATGGCGATCCTCACGACGCGGTGTTGCAAGCGCCACCTCGCGGAAGTAGGGTCGCCACGAGGGAGGATGCGACGGAGGAGCAGAGATGGCGAAGGTTTCCAAGGACACGCGACGGGAGGCGGGGAGTTCGGCCCGGTCACGGATCTCTCCGACGAGGTCGATGGCTACACGGTGAACTTCACCTCCTTCGCACAGGACATCGACGGAGCCCCGCTGATGAAGGGGCTTCCCGACGACCGCTGCCAGGGTCCGCACTGGGGCTACGTCCTCAGTGGGAGATGACCTTCCGCTATGCGGATGGCGAGGAGGTCGTGGAGGCGGGCGATGCCTTCCATGCGCCCCCCGGCCACGTTCCAGTGGTCGACGCCGGGACCGAGATCGTGCAGTTCGGCCCCTCCGAGGAGCTGCAGAAGACCGAGGAGGTCATGGCGAAGAACATGCAGGCGATGCAGGGCGGCGGCGGCTAGCTGTCTGCCACCTAGTCGACGTTGCCCTCGGCGCCGGCGGGCTCGTCGCCGGACGCCTCGGGGTCACGGGCCACCAGCACCGTGCGCTTGAACTCGGCGACCAGCGTCCCGTCCTGGTTGTAGGCGCGGGTGTGGACCTTGACCACGCCGCGGTCGGGCTTCGATCCGAGGGCCGCACCTCGAGCACCTCGGACTCGGCGTACAGCGTGTCGCCATGGAAGACCGGCGACGGATGGCTGAGCTCGTCGGTCGCCAGGTTGGCGATCGCCTTGCCGGAGACGTCGGAGACCGTCATCCCGAAGACCAGCGAGTAGACGTACGGCCCCGCGACGACGTTTCGCCCCTGCTGCGAGCGCCGCGTACACATCGTTCAGGTGCAGCGGGTGGTGGTTCATCGTCAGCAGGCAGAACAGGTGATCCTCCGCCTCGGTGATCGTCTTGGCGGGCCAATGCATATAGGTCGCCCCCACATCGAATTCCTCGAGGTAGCGGCCATAGCGGTGCGCGCCGGATGCCTCCCGCCCAGCCTGGTCGGTGATCAGCGTGTGCTCGTGGTCTCGGTGTCGCTCATGCTCCCTCGTTGCTTGATTCGTCGGTCTGAGCGTCGGCAGTATGAAGCGCCCGCTCGAGCGTCGCACCGACCCCAAGCACCAGCGCGTCCGCCCGGGGCGCCCGGTAACCTGCACGGACGCGGGCAGATCATCCTCGGCCAGGCCGCAGGCACCGCGAGCGCCGGCGCGCCGATCGCGTTGAACGGGTAGGTGAACATCGTCAGTCGGTCCCGCAGCGCCAGGTCGCCGATGCCGACCCGAGGGGCGACCATCGGCTCGGTTGGGGTCAGCATGACGTCGATGCCCCGGTCAGCTCGGCGAACCGGTCCCGGTAGCGCTCCCGAGTCCGGAGCCCCGCCTGGTACTCGGCGTCGGTGACCCGCAGGCAGCGTTCGATCTTTGCCGCCACGTCGTCCCATAGAGGTCGCGATGCTCGGCGAACAGGGTCGCGTGGGTCTCCGCGGTCTCCCGCATGCGAACGTCGGCGACTCCCGGCGGCATCGCCGGGAGGGGGATCTCGCGGCGTCGCGGAAAGAGGGCCGCGGCCTCCTCGACCCGGGAGCGGATGAGTGGGTCGGCCTCCGCCGCCCAGGCGACCCCCACCTCGACGTCCCCGGTGAGATCTCGGGACCGGGTCCATCTCGGGCGCCAGCGCGGCCATCATCCGCACGCATTCGTCCACCGACCGGGCCATCGGGCCGACGTGGTCGAAGCTCGGCGCGAGAGGGAAGCAGCCCTCCGCCGGGACGAGCCCGAAGCTGGGTTGAAGCCGACGACCCCGCAGCAGGCCGCGGGACCGCGGATCGACCCGGCGGTGTCGGAGCCGAGCGCCGCGTCGGCCATGCCGGCGGCGAGCGCGGCCGCCGATCCGCCGCTGGAGCCGCCGGCGATCCGGCCGGCGCGCAGCGGGTTGGGAACGGTGCCGTAGTGCGGGTTCTCGGAGGTCATCCCGAATGCGAACTCGTGCAGGTTGGCCTTGCCGACGTGGACGTAGCCGGCGGCCTCCAGGCGGCGCACCGCCTCGGCGATCGTCTCGGGACGTGATCCGGCGAAGATCGGCGAGCCGTAGGTGGTGCGGATGCCGGCGGTGTCGAGGATGTCCTTGACGGCGAGGCGGATGCCCTCCGGGGGCTCGTCGACCTTGGTGATGAAGATGTCCTCGAGCTGCCGGGCGGCTCGTCGCCACGCTCAGTGGGCCCGCTTGAGCCGCGCCCGCGCCAGCTGGCGCTCGATCACCTTCCCGATCAGCTGCTGGACCTCGCGGTCGCCCGAGACCTTGATATGCCCGTGCTCGTAGGCCTCGCGCCAGTCGCGAGCTCGCCCTCCGGCGAGCACGTTGAACTCGAGCGCGGCATCTGGCAGCTCGAGCCGCGCGTCCTCGGGCTCGCCCTTCGTCATCCTCGGCCCGGGCAGTCGACTCCGAAGACCTGGACGTCGCCGCGGCCGCGCAGCTCCAGCCGAACGACGAGCTTCAGGTTCCCGAGCGCGGGAACCTCGCGCCGCGAACCGCTGGTAACGCGGTCTTGATCAGCTCCTGGGCGCGAGGCCATCTAGATCTTGTTCCGCTCCAGGAGCTTCCGGCCGATCACCATCTTCTGGATCTCGGACGTCCCCTCGCCGATCATGAGCAGCGGCGCGTCGCGGTAGATGCGCTCGATCTCGTACTCCTTCGAGTAGCCGTAGCCGCCGTGGATCCGCAGCGCCTCCTCGGCGTTCGCCTGCGCGGCCTCGGAGGCGAACAGCTTCGCCATCCCGGCCTCGAGGTCGGACCGCTCCCCGGCGTCCTTCATCCGCGCCGCCTTCAGCGTCAGGAGGCGCGCCGCCTCGAGCCGGGTGCCCATCTCGGCGAGCTTGAAGGTGATCGCCTGGTGCTGGGCGATCGGCTTGCCGAACGTCTTGCGCTCCTGGCTGTAGCGGAGGGCGAGCTCCAGCGCGCGCTGGGCGACGCCGACGCCGCGGGCGGCGACGTTGACGCGGCCCGACCTCGAGCGCGTCCATCATCTGCTTGAAGCCCTTGCCGACGCCGTCCGGCCCGCCGAGGACGCGGTCGTCGGCGACCTTGAAGCCGTCGAAGACGAGCTCGGTGGACTCCACGCCCTTGTAGCCCATCTTCTTGATCTTCGGCGGGATCGTCGAGGCCCGGAACCTCGTCCGCGCCCGGCTCCTTCTCGCAGATGAAGCAGGTCATGCCCTTGTAGGGCGGGTCGGCCTTCGTGTCGGTCTTGACGAGCACGAAGACGAGGCCGGAGCGCAGGCCGTTGGTGACCCACATCTTCTGGCCGTTGATCTCCCAGCCGCCGTCGACCTGCTTGGCGGTCGACTTGATCCCCTGGACGTCGGAGCCGACCTCGGGCTCCGAGAGCGAGAACGCGGCGCGGATCTCGCCGGTCGCCATCTTCGGCAGGAACTTGTCCCTCTGCTCGTCGGTGCCGAACTTCATCAGCAGGTAGGAGCCGATGAAGTGGGTGTTGACGACGCCCGAGATCGAGATCCAGCCGCGCGAGAGCTCCTCGACGATCATCGCGTAGGTCGTGAGGTCGAGCCCCATCCCGCCGTACTCCTCGGGGATCGTGACGCCGAAGAGCCCGAGCTCCTTCATCTGCTCGACGATCGCCTCCGGGAACTTGTCCTCGTGGTCGAACTCCTCGGCGACGGGGATGATCTCGTTGTCGGCGAACTGGCGCACCATCTCGGTGATCGCCTTCTGCTCGTCGGTCAGCTCGGTAGTTCGGTGGCTACGGCCATGGCTCCTCGGGTCGGTGAGGGGGCGGTCAAGGATAATCGGCGAGGTGTCGGCCGAGGCTCATCGGGTGGTGCAGGAGATTCAGACCGTCCTGACCGTGCAGGACGTCGTGACGCGCTGGACGACGCGGGCGCCGACCAGCGCGTGCGTAACACCCTCATGGAGCTCGCCGATCCGGACTTCGAGGTCGCGATGGTGGGACCCGACTACCTCTCGACCCGGCTCGAATTCAGCGGCCTGGACGGCTTCGGGAGGCATGGCAGGACTGGACGAGCCCGTTCGAGCGCTATGAGATCGAGGTCGAGGAGATGATCGATGCCGGCGACCAGGTGGTGAGCCTCGTTGCGATGAAGGGCACGACTCGCACCGGCGGCGCCGAGATCTCGGCACCCGGCGCGGCCGTGTGGACGGTCGTCGACGGCCGGGTCCGTAGAGTCGAGTTCCACCTCGATCGCAACGCCGCGCTGCGAGCCGCGGGTATCGACCCCAGTAGCCGCTCCGAGCGTTAGAGCTCCCAGGCGAAGCAGACCGACCGCCAGCTGGGCTGCTCGCGCTCGTAGAAGCGGTGCGCGTCCGCGCGGGTCTCGGCGCTGTCCAGCTCGAGATGGGTGGCGCCGCGCTCGCGCGCCCATGCCTTCGCGGCGTCGAGGAGCGCCTTCCCGATGCCCTGGGACCGCCTCTCCGGATCCACCGCGAGGTCCTCCACCCACACGCGGTAGCCGAAGCGGACCGAATGCATGTCCTGGTAGCCCGTGCAGAACCCCACGAAGTCGCCCGACTCGTCCTCGGCGACGAGCACGACGCAGTCGTGGGAGTCGATCGCCTGCCGCAGCGCGACCGTTGCGCGGTGTTCCTCCCAGCTCGCCGGCAGTGAGCCCGGAGGCGCGAACAGCCACTCATACAGCGGGACGACCCTCGTCTCCTCGCCGGGCTCTGCGGCTCTGACCGTGAAGCTCACCCGGCCAGGCTAGCCGGGCGTCAGCCGTCAGGCGTCAGGGTTCGGGCCGCGACCCGGACGTTCTGAGGGCTTTCTGCGCGAGACATCACACGGCTCATCGGGCTCCAGCGGCCGAAAGCCTTCGTCGCCAGGGGGCGGCGGCCCCGGCATCGGTCGATAGATTTCGCGCCCCGCGACCCGGAAGGAAGTAGTGCGAAACCCACGTCAGTTCAACCATCCACTCGCGATCGGCGCCCCCGATCCGCCGCTTGAGGTCCCTTTCAAGCCCTCGCGGATGATCCATTTCCTCGACTTCTCGAACGAGAAGATGGCCGCGAAGGCGCCGGACCTCGCCAAGCAGTCGGACATCCTGCTCGGGAACCTCGAGGACGCGATCCCGGTCGACAAGAAGGAGGCCGCGCGTGAGGGGTTGATCAAGGCAGCCAAGGAGAACGACTTCGGCAGACTGCGCCCTCTGGACGCGCGTCAACTCGCTCGAGAGCCCCTGGGTTCTCGACGACCTCACCCAGCTCGTCACCGAGATCGGCGACAAGCTCGAGGTGATCATGGTGCCGAAGGTCGAGGGCGCCGTGGGACATCCACTACGTGGACCGGCTCCTGGCCCAGCTCGAGGCGAAGGCCGGCCTCAAGCGGGCGCTGCTCATCCACGCGATCCTCGAGACCTCGCTCGGCGTCGTGAACGTCGAGGAGATCGCCACCGCCAGTCCCAGGATGCAGGGGATGAGCTTCGGCCCGGCGGACCTCGCGGCGTCCCGGCGCATGAAGACCACCCGCGTCGGGGGCGGCCACCCCGCCTACCAGGTGATCGAGGACCCGGATCCCGATAATCCCGACGCGCCTCGAGTCACCGCCCAGCAGGACCCATGGCACTACTCGATCGCCCGCATGGTCGACGCCTGCACCTCGGCCGGGATCCTGCCCTTCTACGGCCCCTACGGCGACATCAAGGATGTCCAGGGCTGTGAGACGCAGTTCCGCGCGGCGTTCCTGCTCGGCTGCGTCGGGGCCTGGTCGCTCCACCCGGTCCAGATCGAGATCGCCAAGAAGGTCTTCAGCCCGCCGCCTGAGGAGGTCAAGTTCGCCAAGAAGGTCCTCGAGGCGATCCCCGACGGCCGGGGCGTCCACATGATCGACGGCAAGATGCAGGACGACGCGACCTGGAAGCAGTGCAAGGTGATGGTCGAGCTCGCCGAGATGCTGGCGAAGAAGGACCCGGAGCTCGCCAAGGCCTATGAGCTCGAGCCCGGTTCCAGTTAGCTCTACCGCCCTCGATCCCCTCTGCGACGCGTGCCTGCAGCTGGTCTGCTCGCATTAGTAGAGCAAGTCTGCTCTACTTTGTAGAGCGTGAATCCCTTCCGGTACACGGAGCCGGTGCCCCCGGCCGAGCTCATCGACCGCGACGACGAGGCGGAGACCCTCCTTCGCACGGCGGTCGCGGGTAACAACAGCCGCCTGATCGCCCCTCGCCGTTACGGCAAGACCTCCCTCCTGCAGCGAGTGATCGACGACGCGCGCGGCGAAGGGTGGGCCGCGGTCTACGTGGACTTCTTCGGCGTGCTGACGCTCGGCGACGTCGCGGCTCGGATCGAGCGCGCATACGCGGCTCAACTCGAGGGCCGTCTCGCCTCGTGGTTCGCGGGCATCCGCCGGCGGCTCCGCCCCACGCTGCGGCTCGGCGCCGAGGAGCAGATCCCGGCCGAGCTCGAGCTCTCGCTCGATCCGCAGGCCGAGCCGCCGCTCCTGGAGCGCCTTGCGCTCCCCCGCCGCATCCAGGAGCGCACCGGTCAGCGGACGCTCGTGGTGTTCGACGAGTTCCAGGACGTCCTCGCTGCGAAGGACCGCGCCGACGCGACCATTCGCAGCGAGATCCAGCACCACGGCGATGCGGCCAGCTACGTCTTTGCCGGCTCCCGGCTCGGGATGATGCGGCGACTGTTCGCCGACAAGCGCCGAGCGCTGTACGGGCAGGCCCGGGCGGTCGAGTTGGCGCCACTCGCCCCCGACGACGTCGCCGAGGACGTGGCCGGGCGCTTCGAGCGCACCAACCGCGACGTCGGGGACTGCGCTTGACCTGCTGCTGGAGACGGGAGGCGGACATCCTCAGCGCACGATGCTCCTCGCCAACGCGCTTTGGGACGAGCTGCGGTCCCGGTGAGACTGCGGCGGAGGAGCACTGGTTCGCGGCCTACGACCGGGCGATGGTCGAGGTACGCGACGAGCTGCGGGCGATCTGGACGGGGCTCAGCACCGGGCAACGCCGCGTCCTGAGCGCTGTGGCCGAGAACCGCGAAGGCCTCTACGCAGGAGGGCGCCGGCACGGCGGATCGCGCGGAGGCGCCGTCAAGTCGGCGATCCGGGCCCTCGCCGATCTCGGCGAGGTCACCGAGGATCCCCGGACTTCCACCCGATACCGCGTCGTCGACCCGCTGCTTCGCCAGTGGATCGCCGCGGGAACGCCGGGCGCCTGAGCCACGAAGACTCGCCTGGGCTCAGCCTGGCGCTCCGAACGGCTCCAGCACGACGACCGGGATCTCCCGCGAGCCGGCCCGGCGCTGGTAGGTGGCGTACCCCGCATAGCGCCGGGTGACGAGCTCCCACATCCGGGGGCGCTCCTCGTCCGTTGCCGTTCGCGCCCGGTAGGGCCGCTCGTCGCCGTCCTTAGAGAACCGTACGTCCGGGTTAGCGACCGCGCTCGCAGAGCTCCCACATTCGTGCGCGCTCCTCGGCGGTGGCGGTGCGGGCGCGGTAGGCGCGCTCGTCGCCGTCCTTGGCGAAGCGGACGTCGGGGTTCGCGACGACGTTGCGGTACCAGGCGGGGTGCTTGACGTCGCCGCCCCGTGAGGCGACCAGCAGCATGTTCTCGCCGTCGCGCGTCCAGACGAGCGGCGTCATCCGGTCCCTGCCCGAGCGCGCACCGCGCACCTTCAGGAACCCCACCCGCCCGCGGCCCGCTGTCGTCCAGCGCCCGTCGGTCAGGCGCAGCAGGCCGCGATCGAGGTGCGGGGCGACGTTGACGTAGAACCAGGATCCCGCTCGCGAAGAGACGAGCGGGACCGCGATCCGCTCATACAGGGGGCGCTTCGGGGTCGCCTCAGGCGGCATCCAGTCGCTGCTTCAGCGCGTCGAGCTGCGCCTGGAGCTCGGCCGGCAGGCGATCGCCGAACTGGGCGAGGTGCTCCTCGACCTGAGGGAGCTGCTGGCCGAGCTCGTCGAGGTCCACCTCGAGCAGGTGCTCGAGCTCGCCCTCCGCGAGTTGGAGGCCGTCGGTGTTGATGTCCTCGAGCCGGGGCACGCGGCCGATGGCGCCGTCCACCGCGTCGACGTCGTCGTCGCAGCGGCGGAAGATCCACTCGAGGACGCGGCTGTTCTCGCCGAATCCGGGCCAGATGAAGTTGCCCTCGGCGTCCTTGCGAAACCAGTTGACGAGGAAGACCCGCGGCATCTCGTTCGGGTGCTCCCGTCCGAGCTTCAGCCAGTGCTCGAAGTAGTCCGCCATGTTGTAGCCGCAGAACGGCAGCATCGCCATCGGGTCGAACCGCAGCCTGCCGACGTCGCCCGCGGCTGCCGCGGTCGTCTCCACGGACATCGTGGCACCGAGGAAGACGCCGTGCTCCCAGTCGAACGCCTCGGTGACCAGCGGGCACGACGGTCGCGCGGCGGCCGCCGAACAGGAACGCCGAGATCGGCACACCGTTCGGGTCCTCCCACTCGGGAGCGATCGACGGGCACTGCGCCGCGGGCGTCGTGAAGCGGGCGTTGGGATGGGCGGCCGGCTCGTCGGAGTCCGGCGTCCAGTCGCGCCCCTTCCAGTCGATCGCGTGCGCGGGCGGCTCGCCCGTCATGCCCTCCCACCAGATGTCGCCGTCGTCGGTGAGGGCGCAGTTGGTGAAGATCGAGTTGCGCTCGATCGTCCCCATCGCGTTCGGGTTGGTCTTGTGGCTCGTGTTCGGGAGCGACGCCGAAGAAGCCGGCCTCCGGGATTGACCGCGTAGAGGCGGCCGTCCTCGCCGAACTTCATCCAGGCGATGTCGTCGCCGACCGTCTCCGCCGATCCAGCCCTCGAGGGTCGGGATCAGCATCGACAGGTTCGTCTTTCCGGACGCCGACGGGAACGCACCGGCGATGTACTTGACGTCGCCCTGCGGCGAGGTGAGCTTGAGGATCAGCATGTGCTCGGCCATCCAGCCCTCGTCGCGGGCCATCGCCGAGGCGATCCGAAGCGCGAAGCACTTCTTTCCCAAGCAGCGCGTTGCCGCCGTATCCCGAGCCGTAGGACCAGATCTCCCGCGTCTCGGGGAAGTGGACGATGTACTTGTTGTCGGCGTCGCAGGGCCACGGCACGTCCTCCTGGCCCTCCTCCAGCGGCGCGCCGACCGAGTGCAGGCACGGGACGAAGTCGCCGTCGTCGCCGAGGACGTCCAGCGCGCCCTTGCCCATGCGGGTCATGATCCGCATCGAGGCCGCGACGTACGCGGAGTCGGTCAGCTGGACCCCGATGTGGGCGATGTGCGAGCCGAGCGGGCCCATCGAGAACGGGACCACGTAGAGCGTGCGGCCACGCATGGAGCCCTTGAACAGCCGGTTCAGGGCGTCGCGCATCTCCTTGGGGTCGCGCCAGTTGTTGGTCGGGCCGGCGTCCTCCTCCCTGCTCGAGCAGATGAAGGTCCGGTCCTCGACGCGAGCGACGTCGCCGGGGTCCGAGCGGGAGAGATAGGAGTTGGGGCGCTTGGCGTCGGAGAGGCGCTCGAACGTGCCGGCGTCCACCAGCTCCTGGCAGAGGCGGTCGTACTCCTCCGCCGAACCGTCGCACCAGTGGACGGAGTCGGGCTGGGTCAGCTCGGCGAACTCCTCCACCCAGGAGATCAGCTTCTGGTTCTTGGTCGCGGCGGTCGCGGCGGCCGTCGTCTCGTTCAAGGAACGATCAACTCCTTTCTCAGGTCTCTAAAACGGCAAACGCCCAGGCTGCCTCCCGGACGTGGGCGAACATTCTTTCGCATGCGGAGGTCATCGTGGGGTTATGTAGGGTTCGCCAGCCTCTCATGAGCTTCTACGAGTTCGAATCGCGCCGGATCGTCGAGCGGGCGGGGATCCCGGTCACGAAATACGGGTTCTGCACGACCCCCGACGAAGCCCGCAAGGCAGCCGAGGATATCGGCGGGCCGGTCGTGATCAAGTCCCAGGTGCTCACCGGCGGCCGGATGAAGGCCGGCGGCGTCAAGTTCGCCGACACGCCTGACGAGGCCGCCGAGCACGCCGCCGCGATCCTCGAGCTGGAGATCAACGGCCACATGCCAAAGGGCGTGCTCGTCGATCCGAAGGCCGAGGTCGCCCAGGAGTACTACGCCAGCGTCGTCTGGGACGGCACCCGCAAGTGCCCGCTGATGCTGTTCTCCGACATGGGCGGCATCGACATCGAGGAGGTGGCCGAGAAGCACCCGGACCACGTCGGCCGCGGCCATCTCTCGAATCTCGTCGACCCACCGGACTTCCGGGCCAAGGAGGTCATCTCCGCACACCGGCGTCAGCGGCTCCGCGCTCACCCGCGCCACTCCGATCCTGGCGCGCCTCGCCCGCCTCATGCGCGACTACGACATGACCCTGGCCGAGATCAACCCGCTCGCCCAGCTCGCCGACGGCAGCTTCGTCGCCCTCGACGCGCACATGGAGATGGAGAACGAGGCCCGGCCGCGCCAGAAGGCGCTGCTCGACGACCTCGGAGTCGACCCGACCGACACCCGCGACCCGTACGAGCCGAGCGAGTTCGAGCGCAACGTCAAGGCCATCGACTCCGCAGACCACCGCGGCGTCATTCAGGGCAAGGACCACGGCTTCTCCGGCAACCTCGGGCTCGTGATCGGCGCCGGCGGCGGCTCCCTGACGCTGACCGACGCGGTCCGCAGCCAGGGCGGCAAGCCGGCCAACTACACCGAGATCGGCGGCAACCCGTCGGTCGCCAAGGCCTGCGGGCTCGCCAAGGAGGTCCTGAAGAAGGACGGCGTGGAGAAGATCGCGGTGATGATGTCGATCGTCTCCAACACCCGGGTGGACATCGTCGCAAGGGGCGTCATCAAGGCCTGCCTGGAGCTCGGAAGGGACCCCGGCGAGACGATCGCGATCTTCCGCATCCCCGGCGCCTGGGAGGACGAGGGCTTCAAGATCCTGGAGCGCTACGGCGTCGAGTGCTGCGACCGCTCGGTGTCGATGTGGGAGGCGGCAGGAAGGGCCGTAGCGAAGATCCAGGGCGCCGCGGACCCCGACACCCCCGCGTCCGGCCAAGGCCGGACGACCGGTCGTCCTCCGGACTCCCTGGAAGCGGAGGAGGTGGCGGGATAGATGTCCGTGCTCCTCAGCGAGGACTTCACCTTCATCGTCCAGGGCATCACCGGGCGCGAGGCTGTGAACCTCACCCGCGAGTGCCTGGACTACGGCTCCAAGGTCGTCGGCGGCGTCACGCCCGGCCGCAAGGGCCGCGACGTTCACGGCGTGCCGGTTTTCGACACGGTCGAGCAGGTGGTCGACTCGCTCGGATACGTGCCCGACGGCTCGGTCGTCACCGTCCCCCCCGCGTTCACCAAGGACGCCGTGCTCGAGGCGATCGTGCGCGGAATCAAGCTGATCGTGATCGTCACCGAGCGAATCCCGCGGCGCGACGTCGCCCAGATGGTCGAGCTCGCCGACCGCGAGGGCGCGCGGATCATCGGCCCCAACTGCCTCGGCCTGATCGTCCCCGAGGTGTGCAAGATGGGCGGCATCGGCGGCCCGGCGAAGGACGCGGCCAAGGCTTACACGCCAGGCCCCGTCGGAGTCATGTCACGCAGCGGCGGGATGACCACGGAGATCTCCTCCACCCTCACAGCCGCCGGACTCGGCCAGTCGACCGCGATCTCGATCGGCGGCGACGCCATCATCGGCTCGACCTACGCGGAGCTGATGCCATTGTTCGAGGCCGACGAGCAGACGCAGGGCATCGTCATCTACACCGAGCCCGGGGGACGAATGGAGGCGCAGCTCTCCGAGTGGGTGGAGGAGAACAACTCGCGGCTGCCGATCGTCGCCTTCATGGCCGGCCGCTTCATGGATGACGAGGAGATGCAGGGCATGAGCTTCGGCCACGCGGGCACGATCGTCGAGGGCAAGGAGGACACGGCCACCGAGAAGATCGCCCGGCTCGAGGCCGCCGGAATCCCGGTCGTCGAGCGGATCGACGAGATCCCCGACGCGGTCAAGGACAAGCTGGGAGCGAAGGTCTGATGGAAGCCTCAGGCAAGCAGCTCGAAGCGGTCTTCATCGAGGTCGAGGTCGACAACTCGATCGCGAACGACGCCGAGTTGGCGAAGAAGCTCGAGGAGGTCTGCCCGGTGGACATCTTCGCCGACGAGGACGGCCACGTCGCCATCGTCCGCTCGAACCTCGACGAATGCGTGCTGTGCGAGCTCTGCCTGGAGGCCGCGCCGGACGGCGCGATCCGCATCAAGAAGCTCTACGACGGCACCGAGCTGGCGCGCTAGTCGTCAGTCCTCCAGCTCGCCCTCCCAGATCGAGAACATCGCGCCCTGCGGGTCGCGCAGCCCGCCGATTCTCCCCGCCGGCATCTCCATCGGGCCGAAGAGCTTCTCGCCGCCGAGCTCGGCGCAGCGCTCGAACGCCGTGTCGAGTGACTCGACGGCGAAGTAGGGGACCCAGTACGGCTCCAGGCCGGCCTGCTCCTCCTCGGCTGAGAGCCGCCGAACGCCGCCGTTGCTGCGTTCGCCGACCTTGATCACCGTGTACTCGGGGCCACCGCCCGTATCCATCGCCTCGCTGGACCAGCCGAAGAGCCCCTCGTAGAACCGCAGCGCCGCGGAGGTGTCGTTGGTCGCGAGCTCGTTCCAGGTCAGGAAGCCCGGCTCGTTGACGCGGCCGGCGCCGGCGTAGGTGCCGGGCTGCCAGATGGCGACGCCGGTGCCGGTCGGGTCCATGACCGCCGCCATGCGGCCCACATCGAGGATGTCGAACGGCTTCTCCGCGACCTTGCCCCCGAGCTCGGCCACGCGACCGGCCACATCGTCGGCGCTTGAGACGCTCACGTAGTTGACCCAGTGCGGGCCCCCGAGCTCCTCGAGGCCCGGTCGTTCGAATAGCCCCCCGAGGGGGTCTCCGCCGAGGCGAAGGATCGTGTAGGTCATGCCCTCGGCGGGGTGGACGTCCTCGCCCTCCCAGCCGAAGAGGCCGCCGTAGAAGCGCTTCGCGCCCTCGGCATCGGTCGTCGCCAGATCGACCGAGCAGAACGTCCCCGGCTCGTAGCGATCCCGCTTGGCCATCCCGTCTCCTCCTCTCCGCCGCGAGCCCGCCGACCCGGCCCACGAATCGTTCGACAGACTACGCCGCCGTGAACTTCGTCGAGGACGTGCTCGAGAGCTTCGTGGCCTCCAAGCCGGCGCTGGTGACGATCGACCGCGACGGCGAGCGCCGCGTGTGGCATTTCGGGGAGCTCATCGCCCGTTCCGGGAGCCTGTCCGGCGCGTTCGCGGCGCGAGGGGTGAGGCGCGGCGACGTCGTGATGACGCTGGTCGGCAACCGGATCGAGTGGGTGTTGGCGATTCTGGCCTGCTGGCGGATGGGTGCGATCGCGATGCCCTGCAACACGCAGCTGCGGCGAGGTGACCTCGAGACCAGGATCCGCGTCGCCAACCCGGTGCTGTGCGTCGGGGAGGACGGGCCGCTCGGCGAGCTGCCGGACGGCATCCCCTACATGACGATGGACGAGGTCCAGACCGTGATGGACGAGGACCGCCCGCAGGAGGCTCCGGTCGAGCCGGTCGACCTCGACCCGGAGGACGGGGCGCTCGTGATCTTCACCTCGGGCACGACCGGCGAGCCGCGCGGAGCGCTCCACGTTCAGCGCTACCTGCCCGGCCAGCGCCTTCAGGCCACGCACTGGTTCGGCTCCGAGGACGGCGAGCTGGCGTGGTGCACGGCGGCCAGCGGTTGGGCCAAGTCTGCCCGCAACGCGTTCGTCGCGCCATGGCTCACGGGTGCGGCCGCCCTCCTGCACGACGGTCGGTTCGATCCGGAGGAGCGCCTTCAGATCATCGAGCGGGAGAGAGTGAACGTGCTCTGCCAGGCGCCGACCGAGTACCGGATGATCGCCAAGCGCGCGACGGTGCGGCCGCTGCCATCCGTCCGCCGCATGGTCTCGGCCGGGGAGGCGATAAACCCGGAGGTGATCGCCGAGTTCCGGGAGCGTGCCGGTACCGAGATCTGCGACGGCTATGGACAGACGGAGACGGGCGCCCTCACCGGCGTCCAGCCGGGCGACGAGCTCAAGCCCGGGTCGATGGGCCGCCCGCTGCCGGGGATCGACCTGCGCATCTCCGACGGGGAGCTCCAGCTGCGGGCGAGCAGCTGCCCCACCTTCTTCGCCGGGTACTTGGGATCGGAGGGCGCTCCCAGGCTGATCGACGGCGAGTGGTGGTCCACAGGGGACTACGTCCGCGAGGACGAGGACGGCACCCTCTGGTTCGAGGGCCGCGGCGACGACATCATCGTGTCGGCGGGCTACCGCATCGGGCCTTACGAGGTGGAGTCCGCTCTCGTCAGCCACCCGGCCGTCGCGGAAGCGGCTGCCGTCTCGGCGCCGGACCCCGAGCGCGGTTCGGTGGTGCGGGCGATCGTCGTGCTACGCGACGGCGAGCCGTCCGACGCCCTCGCCGAGGAGCTGCAGGACCACGTGAAGCGGGTCACGGCCCCCTACAAGTACCCGCGGATCGTGGAGTTCGCCGACGAGCTGCCGAAGACGGCAAGCGGGAAGGTCAAGCGCACCGAGCTCCGCGGAGACGGTCCCAGGTAGCGGTGACGCGCTCGCCCTACCGCGCGTTCGCGGGGATCTTCGCCGCGACGCTCTTCACTCTGATGGCCGTGGGGGCGGTCCTTCCCGTGCTGCCGCACTACGTGAAGGGGCCGCTCAATTACGGGAGTCTGGCTGTGGGCTTCGCCATCGGCGCGTTCGCCTTCACCGCCCTGGCGAGCCGGCCGATCGCGGGCCACATCGCGGATTCGCGCGGCCGCCGGCCCGTCGTCGCAGTCGGGGCGGCGCTCGCGGCGGTGGCGGGCGGGCTCTACTTCGTGCCGGCGGGCCTCCCGGGGCTGCTGGTCGCCCGGCTCGTCCTCGGCGCGGGCGAGGGCACCGTGTTCACCGCTGGGGCGACGTGGGTCGTCGACCTCGCGCCGCTCGACCGGCGGGCCCGGGTGATCGGCCTCTACGGCCTCGCGGTCTGGGGTGGGCTGGCTCTCGGCCCGTTGATCGGGACGGGCCTCTTCGAAGTGGGCCACTTCAACGCCGTGTGGGCCTTCTGCGCGATCTCGCCCGCGATCGGCGCCCTCGTGGCCCTATCGGTTCCCGACCCGTTCCGGCCAACCGAGAGCTCTCGGAGGCGGCAACTGATCGTCCCCGAGTCGGTGCGACCGGGCCTCGCTCTGGCGATGGCGACGGTCGGTTACGCGGCGATGGCCTCGTTCATCGTTCTCGATCTCAACTCGAAGCACGTGGGCCACGGCGCCACCGCGTTCGCCGCGTTCGCGACGACCGTCGTCATCACCCGCGCAATCGGCGGCGACCTGCCGGATCGCCTTGGACCGGTCCGCTGCGCCGCGGGCGCCGCCGCGGTCTCCGCCGTGGGCCTCGCGCTGATCGCGCTCGCGCACTCGCTGGCGGTGGCGCTCGCCGGGGCGGTGGGCATGGGCCTCGCCTTCGCGCTGATCTACCCGTCGCTGTCGCTTGTGGTGGTCAACAGCGTCGCCCGACTCTCGGCGCGGCTCCGCGCTCGGCACCTTCACGGCCTTCTTCGACATCGGCTTCGCCGTCGGCGGCCCGCTGACCGGGCTCGGCGGCGTCCCTTGGCGGCTACTCGGCCGCCTTCTGGCTGGGCTCGGCGTTCGCCCTCGGCGGCGATCGCGGTCGTCGGCACGCTCAGGAAGAGCGCAGGCCTCGCCGGCGCCCGCCGCGGGCTGAGCCTCAGAACAGGCTCGACTGGCCCGGGGGCTCGCCGGCCCGCTCGTGGCCCGTCTCGCCCTCGGCCGGCCGCTGGATGCCACGCCGCGGACCGGTGCGGCCGGGGCGACGGACCATCGCCGAGAGCCGGCTCGCCTCGTCCTTTCGCATGTAGGCGCCGCGCTCGTACAGCTCCTCGTAGCGGGGCAGCAGGTCGGGCCGCCGCTCGCGAAGCCAGTCGAACCAGATGTCGCGCACCTCGCCGCGCAGGTGGAGCGCCGACCCCGCCGATCGAGTCCGGCCCCGCCTCGTCGAGCAGCTCCAGCAGCGGCTCGACCTGGTGCGGCGCGTCGTTGACGCCCGGGATCAGCGGCGCGATCAGGACGCCGGTCGCGGATCCCGGCGCGCTTCAGCTCCGCGACCGCCTCGATCCGCTTGCGCGGGTGCGGCGTGTGCGGCTCGGTGTCGCGCCACGCCTTCTCGTCGAGCGTGGGGATCGAGAGGTTCGCCGTGAAGTCCGTGCGCTCGGAGATCTCCTTCATCAGGTCGAGGTCGCGAAGGAGCAGCGGCGACTTGGTCAGCACCGAGCACGGGTTCGCGAAGTCGCGCATCGCCTCCCAGATCCCCCGCATGAGCTTGTAGCGGCCCTCGACCCACTGGTAGGGATCGGTGTTGGTGCCGAGCGCGACGTGCTCGCCCTTCCACGAAGGCCGCGCGAGCTCCGCCCGGACCAGCTCCGGCACGTTGACCTTGACGACGATCTCGCGCTCGAAGTCCTCGCGGGCGTTGAAGTCGAGATATGTGTGGGTGGGACGGGCAAAGCAGTAAGAGAGCAGGCGTGGGTGCATCCCCGGAATGGATTGATCGTCCAGCGGAACGGCATCCGCGAGCGCTTCGGCACCTCGTTCAGCGCCGAGCGCGCCTGCACCTCGTAGAAGCGGATGCCGAGCGCCTCAGGCGCATCGAACGTCCGCACGACGGCAGGCTCGCGGAAGCCGGGCAACCGCGCCTCGGCCTCCTCCTTTCCGACCTCGAGATTTTCCCAACGCACGAACACATGTTCGCATATCGGCCGGACGGACCAAGGACTTTGGCGGCCCGGCCGACCCCATGCGTACAATCGATCGCATCGGCGCCGGAGGCGTCACGAGACTTGACCAAGGCTGTACCTGTAGAAGAGAAAGAGCGGGTCGTCGTCCGATTCGCCGGCGATTCGGGCGACGGGATACAGCTAGCCGGTAACCGCTTCGCCGCAGCCACCGCGCTGATCGGCAACGACCTCGTCACCCTTCCCGACTTCCCCGCCGAGATCCGCGCGCCGGCCGGGACGCTCGCCGGCGTCTCCGCGTTCCAGATCCACTTCGCCTCGCGGGACATCCTCACGCCGGGCGGGCAGCCCAACGTGCTCGTCGCGATGAACCCCGCGGCGCTCAAGACGAACCTGCCCGAGCTCGAGCGCGGCGGCATCGTGATCGCCAACGAGGACGGGTTCGGCGACCACAACCTCCGCAAGGCGGAGTACGAGGCGAACCCACTCGAGGACGGGACGCTCGACGACTACCGCCTGTTCCGCGTCCCGATGACCTCGATGACCGTCCGGGCGACCGAGGGGATCGACGGCATCACGCGCCCGCGACGCGGCGCGCTCCAAGAACTTCTTCGCGCTCGGCCTCGTCTCGTGGATGTACAGCCGCCCCACCGACGTCACCTCGAGTGGATCGAGGAGAAGTTCGGCAAGGACGAGGCGATCATGCAGGCGAACCTCGCGGCATTCCGCGCGGGCTACAACTTCGGCGAGACCGCCGAGCTCCTCCACGTCCACTACGAGGTCAAGGCAGCGCCGGCCGAGCCCGGCACCTACCGCAGCGTCAACGGCACCACGGCGACCGCCATGGGCCTGATCGCCGCAAGCGTGCGCAGCGGCCTACCGCTCTTCCTCGCCAGCTACCCGATCACCCCAGCCTCGGAGCTCCTCACGAGCGCGCTCGGTCTGATCGCGCGAGCGTGCGAAGCGGGCTGCCGCTCTTCCTCGCCAGCTATCCGATCACGACCGGCGTCGGAGCTCCTGCACGAGCTGTCGCGCCACAAGCGCTTCGGCGTGCGGACGGTCCAGGCCGAGGACGAGATCGCCGCGGCGAACATGGCGCTCGGCGCAGCGTTCGGCGGCCATCTCGGCGTCACCGCGTCGAGCGGGCCCGGGATGGACCTGAAGCAGGAGACGATCGGCCTCGCGGTGATGCTGGAGCTGCCGATGCTGGTCATCGACGTCCAGCGGGCCGGGCCGTCGACCGGGATGCCCACGAAGACCGAGGCCGCCGACCTGATGATGGCCATCCACGGCCGCCACGGCGAGTCGCCGCTCCCGGTGGTCGCCGCCTCGACCCCCGCCCAGTGCTTCCACGCGGTCATGGAGGCCGCCCGGATCGCGGTCACCTACCGCACCCCGGTGATCCTGCTGACCGACACCTTTCTCGCCAACTCCTCGGAGCCGTGGATGCTCCCGGACGCCGCCGACCTGCCCGAGATCGATCCGCGCTTCGCGACCGAGTCCAACCGCGACGGCGAGTTCTGGCCGTACCTGCGCGACGACCGGCTCGCTCGCCCCTGGGCGGTGCCGGGCACGGAGGGGCTGCAGCACGTGATCGGCGGGCTGGAGAAGGAGGACGGCACCGGTCACATCAGCTACGAGGCCGAGAACCACGCCCGGATGACCCGGCTGCGCGCCGAGAAGGTCGCGGGCATCGCCGACGACATCGACGAGCTCGAGGTCGACCACGTCGACGGCGCGGACATGCTCGTCCTCGGCTGGGGCTCCACCTACGGCGCGATCAAGGGCGCGGTCAGGAGGGTGCGGCTCCGCGGGAAGAAGGTCGCTCGCGCGCACCTCCACCACCTCCACCCGCTGCCGCGGAACACCGGCGAGGTCGTCCGCCGCTACTCCAAGGTCCTGATCCCGGAGACCAACACCGGGCAGCTCTCGCAGATCATCCGCAGCGAGTTCCTGGTCGACGCCGAGAGCTACAGCAAGGTCGAGGGCCTGCCGATCTTCGCGGAGGAGCTCGACGAGGTGATCACGGAGCGGCTATGACGCAGGCGAACGGCAACGGCAACGGCTCCGGCCCGCTCGGGCTGACCAAGAAGGACTTCTCCTCCGACCAGGAGACGCGCTGGTGCCCTGGGTGCGGCGACTACGCGATCCTCGCGACCGTCCAGCAGTTCCTTCCCGAGCTGGGCCTGCCCCCGGAGCGCATCGTCTTCGTCGCCGGGATCGGCTGCGCCGGCCGCTTCGCCTACTACATGAACACCTACGGCGTCCACGGCATCCACGG
The DNA here is from genome assembly GCA_963710955.1 of uncultured Actinomycetes bacterium. Lineage (GTDB taxonomy): Bacteria > Actinomycetota > Thermoleophilia > Solirubrobacterales > 70-9 > AC-56. Next base: position 86,760 of record CAVQCK010000014.1, read on the forward strand.
CCGCGCGCCCGCGCTCGCGACCGGGCTCGCGCTCGCCCGCGACGACCTCTCGATCTGGGTGGTGAGCGGAGACGGCGACGCCCTGTCGATCGGCGGCAACCACCTGATCCACGCGTTGCGCCGCAACGTCCCGATCAAGATCCTGCTGTTCAACAACCAGATCTACGGGCTGACCAAGGGCCAGTACTCGCCGACCAGCGAGGAGGGCAAGGTCACGAAGTCGACGCCGTTCGGGTCCCTGGACCACCCCTTCAACCCCGTCGCCCTGGCCCTCGGCGCCGAGGCGAGCTTCGTCGCGCGGACGGTGGACACGGACCGCGGCCACGAGGCGGAGGTCCTGCGCGCCGCCGCGGACCACGAGGGCTCGGCGCTGATCGAGATCTACCAGAACTGCAACGTGTTCAACGACGGCGCCTTCGACGCCGTCCGCGCCAAGGGCAAGGAGGCGAACCAGATCCGCCTCGAGCACGGCAGCCCGATCCGCTTCGGCGCCGAGGGCGAGCGCGGCGTCGTCCGCGACTCGAACGGCGCCCTCCGCATCGCGGACGTCGCCGAGGTCGGCGAGGACGCGCTGCTCGTCCACGACGCCCACGAGCCGAACCCGAGCAACGCATTCGCGCTCGCGCACCTCGCCCCGCGGCCGAGCGGGCCTACGCCGATCGGGGTCTTCCGCGCCGTCGAGCGCCCGGTCTACGGCGAGACCGTGGCTGCCGAGCTCGAGGCCGCGCGCGAGGGCCTCGGAGCGCAGGAGCTCAACGAGCTCCTGCGCTCCGGAGATACCTGGACCGTCTCCTAGCCCGCCTCGCCCTCGCCGGTCGCCGCCCGACCGGGGAGCGAGGGCTTGACGCGCAGCAGGCGCGCCGGCATGCTCGGCAGGATCCAGTTCCAGCGCCCGAACAGCGACACCGCGGCGGGCACCAGCAGGGCCCTGATCACGGTCGCGTCGAGCAGGATCCCGGCGGCCAGGCCGGTCGCGAACATCTTCAGGTCCGTGCCCGGGCCGGATGCCAGCGATACGAACGCCAGGAACAGGATCAACGCGGCGCTCGTCACCAGGCGGCCGGTGCGGCCGATCCCGTTCACCACCGCGGTACGCGTGTCGCCCGACTTGTCGTACTCCTCACGCATCCGGGTCATGATGAAAACCTCGTAGTCCATCGAGAGCCCGTAGAGGAACGCGAACACCATCAGCGGGATCCACGCCGGTACCGATCCAGTGGCGTCGATGCCCCACAGGAGGTTCGGAGCCGTATCCGTGCTGCCACATCAGCGCCAGCACGCCCCACGCGGCCGTCACGCTCGCCACGTTGAGGATCACCGCCTTCAGCGGCAGCAGCAGCGAGCGGAACGCCCGCGCGAGCAGGATGAACGTGACGATCCCGATCAGCGCGATCATCAGCGGGAAGTTGCCGTAGACCGCTTCGATGAAGTCGGCGTTCTGCGCCGGCTGGCCACCCACCTGGACGTCCGGGCCGGCCGCGTGGGCGGCTGTGCGGGCGCGGTCGAGCGTGTCCCTGCCGGCCTGGGTCGAGTCGTCCTCGGTCGGGAACGCGAGCACTTCGGCCACGCCGCCGGTGCGCCACTGGGAGCCCTGAGGCGCCACCGCGCCGTGGACGCCCTGCACCGAGTCGACGTCGGACGCCACCTTGTCGGGGCTCGTGCCCTGCGTGAGGATCTCGTACGGAAGCAGTGACCCCGAGCCGATTCCGGAGTCCTCCAGCGCGGTCAGGCCCTGCTTCGCGTCACCCTGCTTCGCGATCGTGTTCGGGCTGGCGTCGCCGAGAGTCAGCCCGGTCGCGGCGACGATCAGGACGCCGAGGATCGCGACGGCCGCGCCGGCTGCGATCCAGCGGCGGCGCACGACGAGCTCCGCCCACCGCGTCCAGGCCCGGCTGGCGCGGTCGTCCGTGCGCCGGTGCGGCCAGTCCAACCGCTGCCCGAACTTCGACAGCATCACGGGCAGCAGAGTGATCGCGACGAGCGTCGAGACCAAAGGGATGATCAACCCGCCGATGCCCATGCTCCGCAGGAACGGAACGGGCAGGGCGACCATCGCCAGCAGCCCGATGGCCACCGTGGTCCCGCTGAACACGACGGCACGTCCCGCCGTCTGCATCGCGCGCTGGACGGCCTCGTCGCCGCTTCGCCCGTGGGCGCGCTCCTCACGCCACCGGGATACGATCAGCAGCGAGTAGTCGATCGCGATGCCGAGCCCAACGAGGGCGATCAGGAACTGGACCACGGGCGAGACGTCGGTGAACGCCGTCAGGCCCCACACCAGCAGGAAGCTGGTCATGATCGAGACGATCGCCATCGCCATCGGCAGCAGCGCCAGGAACGACGCGAACACGAAGGCCAGGACGATCAACGCGCCCGCGCCGCCGAGGACGGACTCGAGGAGCACGCCGGTCCCGCTGTCGCCGCCCGACTCGTTCTGAAGGGCGTCGAAGCCACTGACGTGGACTGGTGCCCCGGCGATCGTCGTGTTGCTCATCGCCGCGCGGGCGGCCTTGGCGGCATCGGGGTTCTCGCCGAACGCGGAATTCGGATCCGGCTCCGGATAGACGATCGCGAAGGTGGTCCGCCCGTCCTTCGAGACGAAGGCGCGGTCGCCCGTGGTCGCGAAGGACGCGATCCTCGCGCCCGGGAGCGCCTGCTCGAGCTTGCTATCCATCCGATTCAGCTGTACGTCGACGCCCGGCGAGTCGACGGTCTTGCCCTGTGGCAGCGTGACCACTGGCACGATCGGCCTCGTATCTCCTCCGGTGCCGTGGAAGTGCTCGCTGATGGCCACGTTCGTCTCCCAGCCCTCCTTGCCCGGGACCGAGAACTTCTGGTCCATGGCCTTGGTGGCCGAGTTCACGGTCGCGATTCCGACAACCGTGAGGACAACCCAGAACAACGCCACCAGTCGCTTGTGAGCGAGAACGAAACGAGTGATTGCGGCCACGACGCCTACCTCCGAAGATCGTTGAGATGTTGGACTTTATGTATCACAAATGATCCGGCGGGCGTAGGATGATGAGGCCATGAGTGCGGACCCTCACACTCGCTCCGCCGACGACATCCCCTTGGACCCCGGCGCGGCCCGAAACTAATCGGTGGGTACAGCGCGCATGGCCTTCGATCGTCCGCCTCCGGAGCCGCTCGCGAGCGCACCCGGCTTCCTGCTGTCGTGGAACGGGAGGCGGACCTCGCACATGTTCGCCAAAGCCCTCGAGCCGCTCGGCTTGCGGCCCCCCCACTTCGGCGTGATGCAGCTGATCGCGAGCGACCCCGGGATCACCCAGCAGGAGCTGGCCGATCGCTCGCTGATCGACGCCAGCTCGATGGTGGCCGTGGTCGACGAGCTCGAGGAGCTGGGCTACGCGGAGCGCCGGCCGCACCCCGGCGACCGGCGAAAGCACGCGGTGCACCTGACGGCGGACGGCAAGCGAACCCTCGAGCGCGCGCGAGCCGTAGCCATCAAGCTCGCGAAAGACATCCTCGCCCCGCTGGACAGCGGCGAGGTGGCCACGCTCACGCTGCTGCTGCGAAAGCTGGCGGGCGTCGAGAGCCCGTAGCCCTTACTTGCCTGCAGCGACCTGGCGCGGGTTGGTGATCGGGCGCAGCCTCGGCTCGATCTCCGGGCGCAGGTGCTCGATAAACGGCGGCAGGGAGAGCTTCTCGCCCAGGTGCTCGATCGGCTCGTCGATCGCGAAGCCGGGCCCTCCGAGCGTCGCGATCTCGAACAGGACCCCGCTGGGCTCGCGGTAGTAGACGGAGCGGAAGTAGAAGCGGTCGATCACGGGCGTCGCGTGCATTCCGGCTGCGAGCACCCGGTCGCGCCAGGGCTCGTGCTCATCCGCCGGGGACGCCCAGGCCACGTGGTGCACGGTGCCCGCGCCCTGGACGCCGACCTTCTCGGGCGGCTCGTCGTAGGCGTAGGTGGAGCCCCGGATGTCGCCCCGCAGCTCCCAGAAGAGCTCACCCCGGGACTCGAATCCCATCGTCTCCTCGAACAGCGACCGGCTGGCGTCCGGGTTGGACGAGTAGGCGCGGACCCCCTCGAAGCCCTGGAGCGCATGCTCGGCCGGGATCTCGGGATGCTCGGCGGTCATCGGCTCATCGTCCACCTCGGGCACGAGCAGCTCGTGCTCCAGCCCCTCGGGGTCGGAGAATCGAAGCCGGCCGCCGTCGACCTTCGCGGTCTCGACGCCGTGCTCGCCCAGGCGACGCGCCCAGAAGTCGAGCGAATCGGCTGAGGCCACCCGCCAGAGGATGCGATGAACCATCCCGTCCCCGGCGCGGCCGGGGCCGATCCCCGGATACTCGAAGAACGTGATGTCCGAGCCCGGGTCGCCCTTCTCGTCCGCGTAGAAGAGGTGGTAGACGGTCGGGCTGTCCTGGTTGACCGTCTTCTTCACCAGCCGGAGGCCCAGCACGCCCGCGTAGAAGTCCACATTCGGCTGCGCCTCGCCGGTGATCGCGGTGACGTGATGGATGCCGTCAAGCTGCATCGTTGTCCACCTTAACGAGGGTGGTCCGGCTAGGCTGCTCGCCATGACCGCTGAGGAGACGACCGCGAAGACCATCGACCCCGCGCGCATCGCGGCGCTCACCGAGGCCGAGCAGGCAAAGTTCAGGGAGCGAACTCACGCGTCGGCGGAACGCTACGAGCGCGCCCTGAAGGTGATGCCAGGCGGCGTCCCGTCCTCCTTCCAGCAGAACGACCCGTGGCCGACCTACATCGAGCGGGGCGAGGGCTCCCGAGTCTGGGACGTCGACGGGAACGAGTACACGGACTTCCACAACGGCTTCGGCGTCATGTGCATCGGCCACGCGAACCCCAAGGTGGGAGCGGCGGTGAAGGCCCGGGTCGACATGGGGACCCACTTCGCGGCGCCGACCGACGGCTCGATCGTCGTGGCCGAGGAGCTGACGCGGCGCTTCGGCCTGACCCAGTGGCGATTCACCAACTCCGGCACCGAGTCGACCATGGACGCGGTGCATCTCTCACGTGGGGCGACCGGTCGGGACATGATCCTGAAGATCGAGGGCTCCTACCACGGGCACCACGACGCGGTGATGGTCTCGGTCTACCCGGATCTCGAGGAGCTGGGCGACCGCGACGATCCGCGGTCGGTCCCCTATGGCGCCGGCTATCCGCGCGCCCTCACCGACCTCACCCGCGCGGTGCCGTTCAACGACGCCGACGCGCTCGAGTCCGTGCTGAACAAGCTCGAGGGCAACGTCGCCGGGCTGATCATGGAGCCGGCGATGATGAACATCAACATCATCCCGCCGGTCGAGGGCTACCTGGAGCGCGTGCGCGAGCTCTGCACGCAGCACGGCGTGAAGCTGATCTTCGACGAGGTGAAGACAGGCGCCACGATCTCCTACGGCGGCGCCACCAAGCGCTTCGGTGTGCAGCCGGACCTGATCACGCTGGCGAAGGCCGTCTGCGGGGGCTATCCCGGCGGGGCGATCGGGATGACCGACGATATGGCCGAGCTGGTGGCAAGCGGCAAGGTTCACCAGTACGGGACCTTCAACGGCAACCCGCTGGTGATGGCGGCCGCTGAGGCCACGCTGACCGAGGTGCTGACCGAGGACGCCTACCCGAAGCTCGAGGCGACCAACGAGCGGCTGAAGGCTGCCTGCCAGGACGTCATCGACCGCTACGGCCTGCCCGCGTACACCGAGGGCATGGGTGCGAAGGGGTGCGTGATCTTCTCGGCCGAGCCCCTGCGCGAGTACCGCGACTACCTCAGCAAGGTGAACGATGGGCTCGCGAGCCTGGCCTGGCTCTACCACATGAACCACCGGATCTTCATGACTCCGGGCGTCGAGGAGGAGTGGACGCTGTCGATCGCCCACTCCGAGGACGACGTGCAGCGCTATCTGAACGCCTTCGAAACCTTCGCCCAGGACGTCACGGCCTAACCACTTGCGGGCGGCTAGTCGTGGCGCAGCATCCGCCGCAGGCGGTGGCGGAACTTCTTGACGTCCGAACGCAGCCAGTCGGTGTGGTCGTTGCGCCAGCCCTCGAGGTCCTTGAAGTAGGGGCTGTCGTTGGCCATCGCGTGCCCGATGATGTTCCGCATCTTGATCCCGTAGCGTTCCTTCAGCCAGCCGACCAGGCGCAGGGCGCGGTGGATCTGGGGCCCGCGGTGAAGGATCTGGCTGTCGGCCCAGTGGGAGCCTGACCCGGCCTCCTGGACCATCTCCACGCCGATCGCCGTGTAATTGAGGCCGATCGCATGCCGGCAGCGGATCGTGGGCTTGACGGTCCGGTGGATCTGCCCGCCCTTCGCGACGATGAAGTGCGAGCACGTCCCGGGCAGCTCGCCCATGTTGGGCGTGTTCGACGCGAACGTGTTCCAGGCCGCGCTGTAGGTGGGCCCGGCCGTGTAGTGCAGGACGATTACCTTCGGATCGCGAAGCCGCCACTGCCGCTTTCCGTAGTGGCGCTTCGAGTACGCGGCCATCTCGCGCTTTCGCTTGTGCCCGTAGGGAATCGGGTCACGGTCGATCGGGGGACCGTTCGACTTCGCGTGAAGCGCGTATGCGGTTGAGCGCTTCTGCGAATCCCGTGAGCCTGCGCCGTTCCGGGCGACCTTCACGGCGGCGCGGGCGTGGCGGCGCGCCTGCGCATTGGGAAGCTCTCCGGCCCGAAGCTCGACGACGAACGCGCGGCCGTTGAAGTGGTGGTTCTGCCAGTTCATGGCCGTCCCGGGCAGATGGGCGCCGCGGCACCGTTCGACGGGGAACCGGGCAATGTGCGCGTAGCGCTTCTGAATCTTGGCCGGGCCATGGCAGGGCAGGAGCACCCCTCCCCACGGCTGGTGGTACCAGATCGTCACATTCGGCCTGATGCGCTTGACCAGGCGGCGGACGGCCCGGCTCTCCGGCTCCGAGAACGGGCGGGGACCGGGGTAGTAGCCGCTCGAGGGCGGCACCCCGCCCTGCCACTGATAGGAGAAGTTGCGGTTGAGATCGACGCCGTGTGCGTTCTTACGCGTGTCGGCGGCGACGCCGTCCGGGTTGACGGTCTTGACCACCCAGAGGTTGACCCCGCGCGCGTGGCGGTACCGGTGCCGCAGGATGTGCACGATCTCGTGGCCCGCTGTCTCGTTGCCGTGGATCGAGCCAACCACCAGGCCGGTGCGCTTCGCGTCCGGATCACCGATCCGCACCGCCACGAGCCGCCTGCCGTTGACGGAATGACCGAACTTCACGTGCTTGGAGGCAGCGGCCGCGCCCGGAGGAAATGCGGACGCGAGGAACCCCAGGGCGACGGCGACGATCGCGGCCGGCAGCGTGCGCAATCGGGCCTCTACTCGAGAGCCGCGCGAGCGCTGTCGAGGTCGTCGGTCGCGATCACGAGCTTGATCCCGCCGAAGGTCGTGTAGGCGAGCTCGATGTTGACGTTCGCCTCGCCGAGTGCCCGCGCCAGCCCGCCCAGGGTCCCTGGCTGGTCGGCGACGTCGATCACCAGGACCTCGCGGTCGTCAGCCACCCCCATTCCGGCCTCCTCGAGGGCGCTGCGGGCCTTGGCGGCGGCGCTGTCCTTGAAGAGCAGATGGATGACGCCTCTCCCCTCGCCCGTGATGGCGCACATCCCCAGGATGTTTACGCCAGCCTGGCCGGTGGCCTCGCCGAGCCGTGCCAGCTCGCCGGGCCGATCCTGGAGCACTACCGTCAGGTCCCGAGCCATCTCTCTCCTCTCCCTCGCGGGGTATATCAGTGGGCGGCACGAGCCGCCTCACGACCTTGCGGGGTGCCCGCCGCCTGAGGAGCCTCAACTCCACACACATGAACCGCACCTGCCAGTGGCGGCGCCCTACGGCGCCGGGCTAACAGACCAGATGGCCAATCGCTTCGCTGAAGAGACGAGCCCCTACCTCCTCCAGCACAAGGACAACCCGGTCGACTGGTACCCCTGGGGCGCCGAGGCGCTCGGCAGGGCCCGCGAGACGGACCGGCCCATCCTGCTCTCGATCGGATACTCGGCCTGCCACTGGTGCCACGTGATGGAGCGCGAGTCGTTCGAGGACCCCGAGACGGCGAGCTACATGAACGAGCACTTCGTGCCGATCAAGGTCGACCGCGAGGAGCGACCCGACGTCGACTCGATCTACATGGAGGCCGTTCAGGGGATGACCGGCCACGGCGGGTGGCCGCTGACCGCGTTCCTCGACCCCGACGGAGTCCCGTTCTACGGCGGCACGTACTTCCCGCCCGAGCCGCGGCAGGGCATGCCGAGCTTCCGCATGGTGATGGAGGCGGTCGTCGAATCGTGGACGACCCAGCGCGAGCGGATCCGCGCCTCGGCCGATCGCATTCGCGAGCAGCTCGGCGCCATCGGGCGCATCGAGCCGAGCGACGACGAACCAAGCCCGGAGATCCTGGACGCCGCGACGCGGAAGCTCCGCACGCTGGCGGACATGCGCCACGGGGGCTTCGGGTCGGCCCCGAAGTTCCCGCCCGCCTCCGCCCTCGAGCTCCTGCTCGCCCGCGGGGTGACGGACGTCGTCGAGACGACGCTCGACGCGATGGCGCACGGAGGGATCTACGACCAGATCGGCGGCGGCTTCGCCCGCTACTCGGTCGACGACGTCTGGCTCGTCCCCCACTTCGAGAAGATGCTCTACGACAACGCGCTGCTCGCCCGCACCTACCTGCACGCGTGGCAGGCGCTCGGCCACGACCGCTACCGCCGGGTGTGCGAGGAGACGCTCGTCTGGGCGCTGCGCGAGATGCGCGGCCCCGAGGGCGGCTTCCACTCCGCGCTCGACGCGGACTCCGAGGGCGAGGAGGGCCGCTTCTACCTGTGGACCCCGGACCAGATCCGCGAGGCGCTCGAGGGGGTCGGCTCTCCCGGCCTGGCCGACGAGGTGATCGCGTACTACGGGGTCACCGAGGAGGGCAACTTCGAGGGCCGCAACATCCTCCACGTCCCGGGCGGGCCAGCGGCCGAGCCGCCCGAGGGGCTCGAGGATGCGCGCCGCGCCCTCTACACCTACCGCTCGCGGCGAATCTGGCCCGGCAAGGACGACAAGCGGCTGTGCTCGTGGAACGCGCTCATGATCGGCGCCCTCGCGGAGGCCGGCGGCGCGATCCCGTGCAAGGACTACCTCGACGCCGCGGTGGCCTGCGCCGAGTTCGTATGGCGGGACCTCCGCGACGAGCGGCGGCAGGCTGCTGCGCACCTACAAGGACGGCCGCGCGCACCTCGCCGCCTACCTCGAGGACTACGCGTACCTGGTCGAGGCGCTCCTGACCCTGTACGAGGCGACGTTCGACGTTCGCTGGTTCGACGCCGCGCGCGAGACCGCCGACCAGATGATCGAGCTGTTCGCCGACACCGACCGCGGCGGCTTCTTCACCACCGCACACGACCACGAGGAGCTGGTCGTGCGGCGCAAGGACGTGGACGACCACCCGATCCCGTCGGGGAACTCCGCGGCGGCCTTCGGGCTCCTACGCCTCGCCGCGCTGACCGGCGAGCACGAGTACGAGCGCCACGCCGCCGGCGTCTTCCGGCTGCTCCACCGCGCGGCCGCCGGCCACCCGCAGGCACTTGCGCATCTGCTGCAGCGCGATGGACTTCCACTTCGCGCCGGTCAAGGAGGTGGCGCTGGTGGGCGAGCCCTCGGGCGACGGCCTGGGCGAGCTCGCGACGGTCGTCCGCTCCGGTTTCCGGCCACACGTGGTGCTGGCGGGCGGACCGGAGGGCATCGAGCGACCGGAGCTGATGCGGGAGCGAACCGCGGTCGACGGCCGGCCCGCCGCGTACGTGTGCGAGCACTTCAGCTGCCGCCAGCCGGTCACCGAGCCCGCGGAGCTCTCAGCCGCTCTCGGCGACGGCGCGTAATCGCCTCGGCTCGGTGGATCCAACGGCATCGGGCGGCGCCGTCAACGGGAACGCCGTGCCGCAGCTTGCAGCTGCCAAAGCCACCAGCGTCAGCCGCATGACTTTCACCTGGCCGGCCTTACTCCTCCGGTCCGGCCGGGGCGCGATGACGCACCGTGGGGTTGACGCTTCCGTAACGGCAACCGAGGAGGCGTCGGCATGGCTCAGGAGTTCAAGCGCGGCGACCGTGTGGAGTGGAACTTCCGAGGCAGGAAGGTCATCGGCCGGGTCCGGAGGCGCCTCACGGCGCGAACCGAGGTCGGCGGGCAGGTGGTCGCCGCCTCGAAGGCCGACCCCCGCTATCTCGTGCGGAGCGAGAAGAGCGGCAAGGAGACCGTCCGCCGGGCCGCCGCGCTCACACGGGTGAACTAGCCGCGTAATCAGCGCTGGAACAGCGGCGCGGACCGCGGCTGGTGGCGCCGCGGATTCCTGACGGTCAGCCACCAGACGCCGACCGCGATCGCCATCTCGACCACGAACCCGCCCAGGCTCCAGATGTTGTCGCTGGTCGAGTAGTGCGCCGGTGGTCGTGAGGTGGTAGACGAAGTGCGGGAGCGTCCCGATGAAGAAGGCGACCACGGCCACCTGCACGAGCCGCCGCTCGCAGAACGACCGCCGCCCCGAGCAGCACGAGCATGATCGTGAGGTTGGCGGCCGCGAAGTCGCGCAGCAGGTGCTCGTTGTAGGGGGGGAGCGCCGAGACCCAGTGCCTGCCGAGCCCGGGGAAGTCGCGGTAGAACCCGTGCGGGGACAGCAGGCCCCAGATGGCGATGATCCCCGACGGGATCGCCAGCAGGACCAGGCCGGTGCGGATGAGTCCCTGGTGACCGCAGCTCCCCGTACGCCCGGGACATCAGAGGACCGGGAGGAACCTGTCGATCTCCCACGGAGTCACCTGGACCCGGTACTCCGCCCACTCCGGCGCGCTTGATCTCGATGAAGCGGTTGAACGTGTGCTCGCCGAGGATTCGCAGCACGAGCTCGGAGTGGGCGGCGATCTCGATCGCCTCTCCGAGCGTCTCGGGCAGCTCCTCGATGCCGCGCTTCTCCCGCTCCTCCGGGGTCAGGTGGTAGAGGTTCTGCTCCATCGGCTCGGGGAGCTCATAGCCCTTCTCGATGCCCTCGAGGCCGGCGTGGAGCATCCCGGCGAAGCAGAGGTACGGGTTGCACGCCGGGTCCGGGCAGCGCAGCTCCGCCCGCGTCGCCTGCTCCTTGCCCGGGTGGTAGAGCGGGACCCGGATCAGCGCGGAGCGGTTGCGCCGCGACCAGGCCAGGTAGGTCGGGCGCCTCGTAGCCGGGCACGAGCCGCTTGTAGGAGTTGACCCACTGGGCGAACAGCGGCGCGATCTCGCGCGCGTGCTTGAGCTGGCCGGCGATGAACGCCTTCGCGGTCGCCGAGAGGTAGTACTGGTCGTCGGCGTCGAAGAACGCGTTCCTGCCGTCGCGCGTCGAGCGACTGGTGGACGTGCATGCCCGAGCCGTTCTCGCCGAACAGCGGCTTCGGCATGAACGTCGCGTGCCAGCCGTACTTCATCGCGTACTCCTTGACCACGATGCGGTACGTCATGCAGTCGTCCGACATCGAGAGCGCGTCCTTGTAGCGCATGTCGACCTCGTGCTGGGACGGGCCGACCTCGTGGTGCGCGTACTCGACGTGGATGCCGAGCTGCTCGAGCGCCAGGATCGTCTCGCGCCGGACGTCGGAGCCCGCATCGAGCGTCGTGAGGTCGAAGTAGCCGCCCTCGTCGAGGATCTCCGGCGGGCCGTCCTGCGGGCTTCGCGGACCGGAAGTAGAAGTACTCGAGCTCCGGGCCGATGTTGTAGGCGTCGAACCCCATGTCCTCGGCGCGCTTCAGCGCCCGGCGAAGGATCCAGCGCGGATCGCCCTCGTACGGGTCGCCGCCGGGGACCCGGACGTCGCAGAACATCCGGCCGGTGGCATTCTCGGCGGGCCGCCAGGGCAGGATCGCGAACGTCGACGGGTCGGGCATGGCGATCATGTCCGACTCCTCGATCGGGTTGAAGCCGGTGATCGACGAGCCGTCGAAGCCCATCCCGCCCTCGAAGGCGTCGTCGAGCTCGGCGGCGTTGATCGAGAAGCTCTTCAGCTGGCCGAGCACGTCGGTGAACCAGAGTCGGATGAAGCGGACGTCGCGGTCCTTGACGACCTTCATCACGTCGTCGGGGGTCTCGGTTCGCACGGCTTCGGGCTGTCGGCCATCTGATCCTCCGGTCGTGTGTCGGCGTGTTCGGGAGCGGCTTGCCGGCGAGGGCTAGCCCGACTGGCTGCCGTTGCGAGGGCGGAACCATATCGGCGGCGCGCCCGCGTGAACCGGGACGGCCTTCGGCTACGTATTCAGGGCGAAGCACGTTGCGAATTCGTGCCGCTTCTGCGCTATAACTTACGTACAGTAAGTAACTAGCTAAAAGTAAAGTAAAGGAGCTGTTAACCACGGGTAAACCGGGCGTCGCCGGGCCACCGATAGACAGGCACATGACCGTAAAGACCGACATACAGCCGCTTCGACATCCACGACGAGCTCACCGCGCCCGAGGAGAGCGCGCGGCTGCTCGCGGGATGTCAGGAGCGGGCGGCTCGGTCTCGAAGTTCGTCGGCGTGCTTGCCGGCTCTCCGGCGGCGCTGCGCGCCTTCGCGCAAGATGCGCCATGAGCTTCGCGGCGGCGCGCTCCCTCGCCCCACGGCGAGCGGATCGCGCTCGCCGTCGCCGAGCGCCGCGGCGACACGTATTCGGTCGCCCAGCACGCACGCACGGCCCGGGCCGCGGGCCTCGGCCTGGACGAGATCTCCCGCGCCCGCAACTGGGCCTCGAGCGATCCCCGCGAGGCGGCGCTGCTCGCCTTCCTCGAAGGCGCTGTTCGACGCCGAGGGCCGGCCCGCCGCTCACCTCCTCGAGGAGGCGCGCGAGGCGGACTGGACCGACGAGCAGCTGCTCGAGGCGGTCGCTCACGTCGCGCTGAACGAGTTCCAGAGCCTGATGGCCAACGCCGCCGCGCTCCCGCAGGACCAGACGGACCCGACGGTCCTCCCCGCGCGCCGCCTAGGCGGACGCGAGCTACTTCCTGATCGGGGCGGCGCGGATCCGGCGCTGCCTCGTGAGGTGGAGCTTGTCGGCCGTCGCGCTTGGTGAGGTCCCAGCGAACGCCCTTCGCGTACGGGCCGCGGTCGATCACCCTGGCCCGCACGTAGCGGTCCGTACTTCAGGGTGACCTTCGTCCCGCACGGCAGGTGCGGTGCGCGACGCCGATCGTTGCGATGGAGCATCACGCCGCACGCCGTCTGGCTGCTGCAGCATCCGTACCAGGTCGCCCTGCTCTTGGGCATCGTGTGGACGATCTCTTGCGGGTGCGCTTGCCGACCACGCCGTTCTGGCGTGGAGGTGGTGGCGGCTCTTGAAACGACCGGACCTCGTTCTCGGTGGGTTGTCGAAGTCCTTGTCGAGCGGGACGCCGTACGAGTCGGCCTTCAGCAGCCAGTGAAGATCTTGACGTCGCCGCCGCAGTCGCCCACCTTCAGGGCGCTGGCGACCCGAACCGCGCGTCGCTGCAGGAGCCCGATCCCCGGTCGCCGCCCGGTGCCGCCGGGTCGCGTGCGCGCTGGCCGCTGCGGCGATCATCCCGACCACGGCCATCACGACCGCCCAGAGGGCGATGCGGTCGGGGCGCCGGATCATCGGCGACTGCGGTACGGCGCCTGCGGTATTCGGTTCCCGCCCCGTGGCGGGGCATGCCTTCGTACATGTGCTCTTTCGTCGCTTACGGGGTTAGCTGACGGGCTCGCGCCGAAAGAGATGGCGCTACGCGGCAGTTGCCTGCGATTCGCCCCAGTAACTGGGTCCCCCGATCCCCGCGATATATGGCGGGGACTCAGCCGGAAGGTCGCGGCATGCTAACAGGGGCTCAGACGGAAGTGTGCGGTTGATGAGCGCCCGCTAAGACGGATAGCGCGGCTCGCACGGGAATTCTCGACCTCGCCGCGGGCTCCTGCCCGCTATGCTCCCGCCGTGCCCGCGGCGCTCGTAACCGGGGCCGGCCGGGGCCTCGGCCTCGAGATCGCGCGCGCCCTCGCGGCGCGGGGCCTGACCGTCCACCTCACCGACGTCGACGCGGGACCGCCGCCGGCGGCGGCCGACGGGATCGGCGGCGCCGCGTTCGGGTCGGCGCTCGACGTCCGCGACGCCGAAGCCTGCCGGGCCGCCGCCGCGGCGACGGTCGAGCGAGCCGGATCACTGGACGTCTGGGTCAACAACGCCGGGGTCCTGGTCACCGGCCACGTCTGGGACCACGACCCGGAGACCCGGCGCGCTGTTCGAGGTGAACACGCTCGGGACGATCAACGGCACGCTGGCCGCGCTCGAGCGGATGCGCCGCGGCGGGGCGCGGCCACGTGATCAACATCGTCTCGCTCGCCGGGCTCGGCGCGCCGCCCGGCGAGGCCCTCTACGCGGCCACCAAGCACGGCGCGATCGCCTTCAGCCTCGGCGCGCTGGCCGACCTGCGCCGCGCCGGCTCAAGGACGATCCACATCTCGCGCGTGTGTCCGGACGGGATCTGGACCCCGATGATCGCCGACAAGCTCGACGACCCGGACGCCGCGCCGTCGTTCTCGGGCCACCTGCTGCCGGCCGAGGAGGTCGCGCCCGCATGTGGCCGGACTGCTCGACCGGCCGCGCCCGGTGCTCGCGATCCCGCGATGGCGCGGCGTGCGTGCGCCTCTTCGACGCGTTTCCCGGGCTCGCCCTCCGGCTCATGCCGCTGTTCATGGCGGACGCCCGCCGCCGCCAGCGGCGCTGGAAGCAGCGGATCGAGGCGGGCAAGGGGCCCTGAGATAGCCGTGAAGAACACCCGGCAGAGCGGAATCCGTCTCCGGCTGCGAATCCAGACTAGGCACTAGCGACGCAGAATGGAGAAGCCCCGCCGAGGCGGGGCTTCTCCGTAGCAGGCCTGTAAGCCGGATTCTGTCTTGTGCAGTCATCTGTCTGATGGGGCTAGGCCCCCGGCGGGCCCCGTTCGCCGGGGTCCTGCGGCCTACCTGGACCTCGCCGGGCCGGGTCGTCGGTCCTGCTTGGCCTTGCACCGGACGGGGTTTGCCCTGACGCGCCGCGTCACCGCGACGCCGGTGCGCTCTTACCGCACCATTTCACCTTTGCCTGTGCGCGGCTCACGTGAGGCCGCGCCATCGGCCGTGTCGTTTCTGTGGCACTTTCCCGCGGCTTTCGCCGGGTCGGGGTTACCGACCGTCCTTGCCCTGTGGTGTCCGGACTTTCCTCGAGGGATCACCTCCCCCGCGACTGCATGGCCTGCGACGTCAAGTGTAAGCCGGCGAGGCGGGCTCAGCTGAGCTCGGCGCCGCAGCTGCTGCATCCGCCCGCGCGGGTCATCTCGCCCGCGCAGACGGGGCAGGCCGCGCGGTCGGCGCTCGCCAGCTCCTCCCAGGCGGCGAGGATCGAGTCCTCGAGGGTCGGCCCCTGGGGGTCGAACAGCCGCTGCGCGGGTGGCTCAGCGGTGCGGCGCTCGGCGCCGCGGACGCTCGGCTCGCGTGTGCGCCACGGCGCTCATCGGACCCTCCTGAAGACGCCGACGACCCGGCCGAGCACCTTGGCGTCGCGGGTGCGGATCGGCTTGTAGGCCTTGTTCGCGGGCTGAAGCCGGACCCGGTCCTTCTCGCGGAAGAAGCGCTTCACCGTCGCCTCGTCCTCGATCAGCGCGACGACGATCTCGCCGTTTCGCGCCGAGCTCGCCTGCTGCACGACGACGTAGTCGCCCTCGAGGATCCCGGCGTCCTTCATCGAGTCGCCCTTCACCTGGAGGATGAAGTCGCCGTCGTCGCCGCCGAGCGACCGGGGACCTCGAGGTACTCCTCGATGTTCTCCTCGGCGAGGACCGGCTCGCCGGCGGCGACCTGACCCACGAGCGGAAGGCCGAGCCTGGACCGCGCGCTTCGCCTTGCCGACGAGGAGCTCGATCGCGCGCGGCTTGGTCGGGTCGCGCCGCAGCAGGCCCACCTTCTCGAGGTTCGCGAGGTGCGCATGGACGGTGGAGGACGAGTGAAGGCCGACCGCCTTGCCGATCTCGCGCACCGTCGGCGGATAGCCGTGCTTCGACGCGTAGCGGCGGATGAAGTCGAAGATCTCCTTCTGGCGCTTGGTCAGGTCCACGGGCTCAACTCCTCTGTCGCGTCGTTCACGGGAACACATGTTCGTAGAGTATCCCCTCCCGCGGACGGAAGCAAGCCCCGTCTAGAATCGCGGTCCCTCAGGCGCCTGTGGCGGAACTGGTAGACGCGCAAGGTTGAGGGCCTTGTGAGCCTATGGCTCGTGGAGGTTCGACTCCTCTCAGGCGCATAACGTGATCAGGAACGGTCAGGGCCAGGAGGAGACTCCTGCTCGGTCTGCCGACGCAGAGCTCGACGCCAACCGCCGCCAGCACGGCGAGGAGGACTGAGTGGGCTGGGCGCTGACGATCGATCCTGAGTCCGCGTCGGATCGCCGTCGGGCTCGCGCTCGTGCATATCGTCCTCGGCAGATCCTCGACGAGCCTCTCCAGGGGGTCGACGCGCTGCTCCAGCGCAGCGACCCTGATCATCGTCCGTCGTCGCGGTGTCCTAAGGTGGCTGGGCCCGCTGGGACCTCGCACGTTCCCTCTGCTCTTCGAGCCGCCGCCTTGAGGGAGCGAGAATCGAATGTCCTTGTGAACGATGAGTCCAGAGGATCGGATTGAGCCGCGATCAGCCGACTGGCGGCGGCCGCCACGGCCTGTTCAGCCGAGTTCGAGCGGCGCCGCCTGGACATGGATGAAGACGAGCCGCAGCCCCAGCGTCAGGACGTGGCGGCCGCGGACGATCGGATCGCTTCGCTGGAGCGCCGGTCAAACCTGGGAATCGTGGAGGGTCTCCGGACTCATCGTTCACGAGTCCCTCCGCCGCGGCCACCTGCGAGGAGCTCAGAAACGGAGCCTGCGGTGATTCGCGGGCGATCGCCAAGTACTGCCGGGAGCACGGTTGTGACGGCCATCGCCGCCTACGGTGGTTCGAGCCGTTGGAGCCGTTCGAGCGGACGGACCGTCCACCGTCGAACTCCTGTGAGAGTCCGAGGCTGGCCGCCACTCGCCTCATCTCGGCGCGCTGGTCGGGCAGGACCAGGCTGACAGCGGTCCCATCCCGGCCCGCTCGGGCGGTGCGGCCCACGCGGTGGACGTAGGCGTCCCGATCGCCGGGGATGTCGAAGTTCACGACGTGCGTGATGTCGTCCACGTCGATTCCCCGTGCGGCGACATCGGTCGCGACGAGGACGTCGACGCTCCCTTGGGCGAATCCGGCCAGCGCCTTCTGGCGCTGCGACTGCGAGCGGTTTCCGTGCATGGCGACCGCGTGGACGTGCTGCTTTTCCAGCCGCCTGGCGAGACGGTCGGCGCCACGCTTCGTTCGCACGAAGACGAGCGTCCGTCGCCGCTCGGAGTGGCCCAGCTCTTCCATGAGCGTGGCGACCTTCGCCTCACGGCTCAGATGCACGAAGCGGTGCTGGACCTTCCCCGTGTCCTCTGCCGGGGGCTCGTACACGTGGCGACGGGGGTCGCGCGTGTATTCGCGCGCCTGCTTGCCGGCGGCGCCCTCGAGGGTGGCGGAGAGAAACAGTGTCTGGCGCTTGCGCGGGGTCATGGCGACGATCCGGTCGACGGTCGGCTTGAAGCCCAGGTCGAGCATCCGATCGGCTTCGTCGAGGACCAGGATGCGAATGTCACGAAGGCTCAGGGCGCCTCGGCCGAGGAGGTCCTCCAAGCGTCCCGGCGTGGCGACGATGACGTGCGCCCGCGCCGCGCGCTTGGCCTGTTTCTGGATTCCGACGCCGCCGTACACGGCCGCAATCCTCAGGTCGCGGCTCTGCATCGCACCTTCCAGTTCCTCGACTATCTGGGCGGCGAGCTCGCGGGTCGGCACCAGCACGAGAGCGGCGGGCGCGCGATCGCTCTGGGCGAGGCGTTGGGCTATGGGCACGCCGAACGCAAGGGTCTTTCCGGACCCCGTCGGCGATTGGACGAGAACGTCGTTTCCGGCGAGAACGTCGCCGATGACAAGCTCTTGGATGGGAAACGGGCGCGTGATTCCGCGCCTCTTCAGCGCGTCCACAAGGGGACGCGAAACGCCTAGATCGGCGAATGACATGTGGTGCAACTCCTTTTTGTGAGTGTTCGGGAATCCAGAAACCCGGACGCACTCGGAGTGCACGGAAAGACGGAACTCCTCGGGTGCCGATCTGCGGCAGCCCGATGGCGAGGACGGTAGCAGGGGGTTGTGCAGCGTCGCAGGGATGGCGGTGCCGGGGCCTCGAGGCGCATTCGCTCGCCAGCGCTAGACTCAATGCACGCGCCGGCTGGGCCTCCACCTCCTCCTCCGCCCTCATTCGACCCCGGCTCGACAGCGAGGAGAGGGAAAGTGAGGCCGGAATGGCTGCGCACCCGGACTCGCAGGAGCGAGCCGACGATCAAACGGTTTCCGCCGAGATCGCCCGATCGCTCGGAGCCGTCTGGCACCGCTTCTCGGGCAGCAGGCCCAAGACGATGAGCGTCGAGGTCTAGGGCGACGTGGTCCGGTGTGATCGAGGAGAATCCAGCCGAGGATCCGGTCGAGGTCGCGGATGGCGACGTCGCGCCCGAGGCCGCCGGCGGCGTCGGCTCGCCGCGCTTCGGCTACGACGCCACCGCGGTGGTCGCTCGTGCGACCCACCAGCGCGTGATCGCATTCATTCCGAAGCGGGACGGTAAGACGCAGATCGTCACGCAGACATACATTCTCGATCGCCCTCGGCAGCGCTTCTAACTAGCCCAGCGACCGTGGGGCCGTGACAGTCGCGGAGATCGCCGCCGCGGCGGCGGCCGGCGGCGGCGCGGGCGCCGCGAACGCGGTGGCCGGCGCCGGGTCCCTGATCACCTTCCCCACGCTGGTCGCGCTGGGGATACCCGCGCTGTCGGCGAACGTCACGAGCACCGTCGGGCTCGTCCCGGCGCCGTCGGGGGCGCGATCGGGTATCGCGCGGAGGTGCGGCACCAGCGGCGGCGCATCGTCTGGTTCGTCGTCCCCATGCTCGTTGGCGCGGCCATCGGGACAGCACTGCTGCTGATCACGTCGAACGCAACCTTCGAGCTGGTCGTCCCGGTGCTCGTTGCCGGCTCCTGCCTGCTGCTCCTCCTCCAGCCCCGGCTCGCGCAGCGGCTGACGCGGCACGGGAGCGAGCGCTCACCGCTCTTCGTCGCCGGCCTGACCGGCGCGGGCGCCTACGCCGCCTACTTCGGATCGGCGGTCGGCATCATGCTGATCGCCCTGCTGACCCTGTTCGTGGACGAGACGGTCCAGCGGCTGAACGCCGTGAAGATCGTCCTCGCCGGGCTCGCGAACCTGCTCGCCGCCTGCGTCTATGCATTCCTCGCGCCGGTCAACTGGGAGTTCGCGGTGACCCTGATGGTCTCCTCGCTGATCGGCGGCCAGCTCGGGGCGTACGGGGCCCGGCGGATCTCAGGCGACACCCTGCGCGTGGGCATCGCCATCGCCGGTCTCGTGATCGCCATCGTGCTGGGCGTGGAGTTCTACGGGGGCTAGAGCCCGCGGCAGGGCGACGTCGTTCACGAGGCGGTCCGGGAGAGCCAGCACGGTTCGACGGGTGAGCCTACGTGGATGGAGGTGATCCCGCCGCCGGCGGCAGTCCGACCGCCGCGACCGCGTCCGCAGGGTCGCGGTAGATGTCCAATCGGCCGGCGCGGCCGCGGCGGATCGTCACGACGATGGCAATCGGCGTGTCCACGCTCAGGCCACTCCCCGCCCTCGGGCCGACAGCCTCACGAAGACCACCATCCGGTCCGGGGGGACGCCCGACGAGGCGCTCGGGCTCGAGGCGAACGGCGTCGAATGCCTCGTGAACCTCGTCCATCAGCTCGAGCCACCCGTGATGGCCGTGGAAGGTCCCGACCGTCCCGAGCACCTCGGCCGCCTGGTTCGTCACCGCCTCGCGGTCGAAGACGGCCGCCGGCAGCGAACCGGTGCGGTTGAAGTGGTCGAACGCGCACCGCACGACCCGCATTGCCTGGACGAGCACCGGGCGCCCCTTCGGCACGAGGCGCCAGGAGAGCTGTGGCAGCCCCGGGATGCCGGCGAGCGTGACGTAGAAGCGCTGCCATCCCGCGCTGCTGGGCCGGCGCGGGGTGAGGACCAACGCCCGCTGCACTGAGATGCCGCCCTCCATTCGAGGTCAGGCGCTCGGCCGCAGGAAGCTCGCCGCCCGCATCGATCACGTCGGGGCGATCGAGCCACGGCCAGTGGCCCGCGTTCTCGATCAGCTCCAGCTGCACCTCGCCCCCGAGCGCGTCCGCGTACGCACGGCCGAACTCGACCCCCAGGTACGGGTCGCCGGTGGGCCACAGGACCAGGGCGGGGCACCGCAGCTCAGCGAGCCGAGTGCCGGCACGGGCGAGGACCTCAGGCGGCGACGACCTGTACAGCCGCAGAATCGCGTTGCGCGTGCCGCGGTCGAAGTCCCGCCAGATGCGGTCGACGAACCATGCGGGCAGCGGGCCCGGTGCCGTGTTCGACTGACGCGAGATCTGCTTGAAGCCCCACTTCGACGAGGTCGCCATGAAGAGCTCGCCCATCACCGGTCGGCGCCAGATGCGCGCGACCCAATGCCAGCGGTACCCGGGGAGAAACGGCACGGACGCGTAGACGACCAGGCGCTCGATCCGCTCCGGAAAGCGCTGCGCGAGAGCCAGGCCGACCACGCCCCAGTCGTGGACGACGAGCGAGAAGCGCTCCATCCCCACCGCGTCGACGAACGCCTCGAGCCACCGGTCGTAGCCCGCGATCGAGTAGTCGAAGCCGGCCGGCTTCTCCGACGAGCCGAATCCCGGCAGGTCCGGGGCGATGCCGCCGGTTCGCTCGAGGTGAGCCACCCAGTCCCAGGAGGCGGTCGGGACGCCGTGGACGTAGAGGATGTTCGGGCCACCGTCGTCACGGGCCTCCCGATAGTGGGTCCGCAGCCCCGCGACCTCCAGCTCGCGCTCAACGACCTCCGTCATCCCCCGCGTTTCTACCACCGCGTCAGTCGACGTCGAGGAACGTGCGGATCAATCCCGCGAGCGTCTCCGGATGGTCGGCCATGAACCCGTGCCCGCAGTGCGGGAAGCGGGCCAGCCACGCGCCGGGGATCGCGTTCGCGAGGGCGGCAGCGTTCGCGGCCGGGAACACGACGTCCTCTTCGCCGGTAGCCACCAGCGCCGGACAGGAGATCCGGGCCAAGTCGGAGGCCCCATGCCGCTCCCACTCCTCGAGCGCCTGCCACTGGCGCCCGAGCAGGTCCGGGGAGAGCTCGCGACCTCGCCCCGGCGACTATCTCACCGAACTCGGCGTCCACGGCAGCGGCACGCTCCGGGGGGAAGAGCAGCGAGATGAGGCGGGTCGCCTGCTCGCGGGGTGTCCCGGACACGTCTCGCAGGCGCGCCAGCGTCGCCGGGTCGGCGGGGATGGCGAGCTCTCCCCCGCCGCTCGTGGACAGCAGGACGAGCTTGGAGACCTTGCCGGGGTCGGAGAGTGCCAGCGCGAGCGAGACGAAGCCGCCCATCGACCAGCCGAGCACCGCCGGCCGCGCAAGGCCGAGGGCATCAATCACTCCCGCGACATCGGCGGCCAGGTCCCCGACGGTGAACGGCAGTCCGTCGTCCGGCGACTCCCCCATCCCCCGGTTGTCGAGGAGGACCAACTCACGGCGGTCGGTGAGAGCCGCAAGGAATGTGGGGTCCCAGTCGTCCTTGGTCGCAGCGAACCCGTTCACGACGACGAGCGGAGCGCCGGAGCCCATCCGCCGGTAGGCGACCGTCCGCTCTCCGACTGTGCAGGTCGCCACCGGGCGGGAAGGCTAGGTCGCCGCGGGCCCGGAAGCCGGCGCCGGGGTGCTCCTGCGCCACGGCGCCCACCAGCGGCGCGCGCTTCGCCTTCGCCGTGGCCTCCTGGTGGCGGGCGCTGAGGTCCCAGTAGAGGAGCGTGCGGCCGATCGCGACGTACGGGACGAGGAGCGCGAACACGAGCGAGCCCAGGAGGTTGGCCCAGAACAGCGGCAGTGGCGTGAAGATCAGCGCGAAGCCGAGGATCGGCCCGGTCGCGACGCTGATCAGCCACAGGAGCCCCGCGACGCGCACGGTCCGCCACCAGCTTCCGCGGACGAGCCGGCTGCTGCCGCGGAACGCGGCCCGCATCCCCTTGTCCCTGAACATGATCTCCTGCTGCACGAACTGCCACCCGACGTACTTCCAGATCGCGAATGGGATACCGATGACGGTCAGGGCGATCAGGAGCACGAGGATGGAGTTGAGAATCTGACCGAGGACGACCCTCCGAAAGCGCTGAATCATGTCGCCGAACGCGCTCGCGTAGCTCGCTCCCTCCCCGAGCTCGAGGTCGCGCAGGTACGCGATCGCGATCGCCGCCACGACTGCGTAGCCCAGCGGGTTCGCGGCGTCCCGTATCCAGGTCCCGGAACCCGTGTCGCCCGTGATGGCGACGGCCGCCTGCTCGACCCCGTAAACGGCCGCGAGAATCGGTATCGACGTGAGCCCCACGAGGACCATCGGCCGCCAGTGACGCCCGTACAGCTGCCTCGCAGCGCGTAACAGCTGACCGACCGCGCGTTCCTGGCGGAGGGGGGTCAGCTCGACGGGCCGCCACTTCGTCAGGTTCACGAGGATGACGATCAGCAGGATGAACCCGACGACGACCCCGATCGCCGCCAGCGTGGACTTGGCCTCGAGGTTCACGAGGTGAGACAGGGTCGCGACCGTCCCGCAGAAGACGCCGGTGGTCTGTGGGCCGAGGAAGAAGCCGCTCGGGAGCTGCGGGCTTCGATCGCGCACCCCGGACATCCAGGTGAACGGCTCGTCCCACTGCAGCTTGTCCATCGGCCCATGGGGGCCGTTGGCGTAGCCCTTCTCCTTCTGACCCCAGCGTCCCTCGAAGGTGAGCCACTCGAACGGGCCGCCGACGCGCGGCTTGGTCGGGATCAGCACCGGCTTGGGCTCGACGCGCCGGACCGGTGCCGTCGTGTTGTCGCACCCGAGGCCGGAGCCGCCCTGCGCGTTCTCGACGAAGATGGCCGACGAGTAGAAGGTGGCGTGGGAGCCCGCCGCCGGATAGACGACCGGGTGGGTGCCCTCCTTCTGGACCTTCGGATCGTCCCAGGAGCCCTTCTCGCCGCCCTCGTGCTGGAACAGCGCGATCTCCGACGGGCCGGTCGCCATGGCCTGGCGCGGCGTGCTCCCGTCGAAGGCGATCTGCATCCCCTCCCAGTCGCCCTCGTGGAGGTCGTTGAACTGGTTGAAGTAGTAGAAGAACCAGTACTGGACGACGAGACCGGTGTGCCCTGGCTCGGTCGCGATCCGGGCGTACGTGATCGCCGGTGCCTTGCCGGCGTCCAGCAGCGCCTGGAAGTCCTTCGAGTAGTTGCAGCCCGGGCTCAGCGGGTCGCCGGGAATGTTGAGGTGGTATCCGTCGCCCAGCCCGGCGATGTCGGCGGCGGTCGGCGCCTTGGTCACGACCTTCCCGTCGGGTGCGTCGAGCACCGTCTGCGGGTTGTCGAGAAACACGTCGACCGTGGTTGGCTGGTACTGCTCCTGGGTGTTGTCGCAGACGTCCGTCTGCGCCCGCAGCATCACGATCGGCGAGTAGGTGTCGACGAGCTTCTGCGCGGCTCCGCTCGAGGCCTGGGCATTCGGCGCCAGCCACAGCGCCGCGACGGCGACCAGCGCCGCCCACGACCAGCGGAATCGAAAACCGACCAACCTGCCCCTGGTAACTGATCCCGACGTCGCCGCTTTCCCTCCGGTCGCTGCCCTCGCGGCGCACCCTAGCCCAAGCCCGGGACGACGCGCCAGCTCAGCCGCCGCGAGGGCGAGTGTTGAATCGGTGACCGTCCGGCCGCGGCCCGGTTTTCAGTCATGGCGGCTTGGGTACGGGGCAAAGAGCCGCAACGCAGAGAGGCAGCCCGGGCAGCCGAGCTCTCTAAGGCAATTCTCAGGCAGGTCTTACGTCGTCTCAAGCTCCGGCTGCGAAGTTTGCCGCCGTTACCGAGGTAAACGGAGGAGGCCCAGAATGACGATCGCAATTATCCTGAACGGTGTATTCGTGGTAGTGCTCCTGACGCTCCTGGCAGCGACGATGCGCCTCCCGTTCCATCTCCGTTCCGGCGAGCATGTCCAGGCGCGGACTGGGCGCCAGCGCGTCAGACAGCCCCGCCCCGTCCGTACCGACCGGCCGGCAAGGCGAGCGGCAAGGGGTCAGCTCGCAAGCGACTGAGGCTTCGTCCCCGTCACTCCGGGTGGCGGCGACGAAGGAGCAGGAAATACCACACGAGAACCGCGAGAAACCCACCGAGCGGGATCGCCAAGGTGAGGATTCCCTGAACCTCGCTTGAGATCGCGAGCAAGTGGGGCATCGAATGCATCGTCCTCCTCTTCGCTCAATCGTGGGTTTCCGCGAGTGGATACCCGCTCGAGGTGCGGGAGCCGCTCGGCTGAAGCCATCGGTAGACGATGAAGAGAATGCCGATCACCAGCGGGATCGACCCGGGCACCCACATCACGCCGGCTGCCACCTGTTGATCTGCCAGCGCCGTCAGCCCGCCTGGACGGCTGGCCTCCGCCGCATACGGGGCGTACACCGGCGACGTCGCCACCGCGAACACGATCGCGAGGACCCAGCTCACCACCATCGCGAGTCCGAGATAGACAGCGCGGGGCACGTCGCTGAGCGGTGAGCGCCAGGGCGGCGAGTCGATGACCCGCGTCCAGAACAGCAGGGCGGTGCCGAAGAACATGGCGTGCTCGAGCGCGTGCACAAAGGGGTGCTCGAGAGTGGCGTCATAGGCGCCGGGAATGTGCCAGGCGACGAACGTGACGTTGAAGGCGAGCCAAGCGACCACGGGGTCCTGGAACACCCGCGCCACTCTTCGAACGGGCGCGAGTCGAGGGCTTCCGGCTACCGCGCCGGCGGCCCGGCGCCGGAAGGAGAGCGGCAGGCCGTGCCACATGCGGTTCCACGGACGGGCGAGCGCGAGCAGCGGCGGCGCGACCACGAGCAGCAGGATGTGCTGGACCATGTGGACCCAGAGGAGCTGTTCGGAGAGCCCGTCGATCGACGAATCGAGGGCGGCGACGATCGTCGCGAGACCGGCTACGAAGCACGCGGTCCGCCAGCGCCTCCCGCCGGCGCCGTGAGAATGGGCGGTGCGGCGTCCTCCCAGCCAGTAGAGGATCGCCGCCCCCACGACCCACGCGAAGGCAGGCCCGCCGGTCCAATCGAGCAGTGCCTTCGGGTCGAGCATGCCCGCTGCTCAGAGCAGGTAGAGGATCACCCAGGTGGCGGCGCCGACGACCACCAGCAGCGTCCAATAGAAGGAGGCGGCGTCGAGCCCGTGGAGTACGTAGGCCTCCCCGCCTTTGCGATGGCGGAGCCCGGTCACGAAGACGATTTCCAGCCAGTAGATCGCGATCAGCGCGAAAACGGTGAACAGGAGCGTCCAGCCGAGGAAGACGCTCGCATAGCCGCCCTTGGTGGGAGAGAAACCGAGGTTCGCCCACTCGAACCCCTGGACGATGCAGCCCGCGAGCGCGAGCGCCAGCGCCGCGCCCGCCATGGGCAACCAAGTGCGCCCCCGATGGGCGGCCCGGTTCGCGTACGAGAACAGCCCGGCGCTCGCGACGAGCAGGATGATGATCACGTCGCCGTATGTCTGCGGCGGATCGATGCCGGCGGGTCGCCACCGCCCGCCGTTGTTGAGCGAGCGCAGGTAGAAGTAGGCGAAGACGAACGAGAGGAAGAACATGATGGTCACGCCCGCCATCACCCGAGCGCCGAGCCACAGGTTGCGCTCCTGAACCTCCGGCGGCTCGGCGAACGGATCGCTCGTCGTGTCGACGGTGTCGTTCACTTCTTCTCCGGGTATGGCGCCACGCCGGCCGCACCCGCCGGAACCGGCCGCGGCTGCGGCGGCGGAACGCCGTAGTCATAGGGATCGGAGTCGAAGGTGGGGATGCGGTCGAAGTTGTGCACCGGGACGGGCGTCGGGAGTTGCCACTCCATGGATTTCGAGTCCCAGGGGTTCGATTCCGAGGGCTTGCGCACGATGACGAGTGAGTAGAGGACGTTCGCGAGGAAGACGAGCATTGACGCTCCCAGCACGAACGCCGAGACCGACACCCAGATGTTCAGCGGCTGCAGGTTCGAGGCGTAAGTGGCGACCCGTCGCGGCATCCCCATGAGGCCGAGGGCGAAGAGCGGCCCGAAAGTCGAGTTGAAGGCGATGAACATCACCCAGAAGTGGATCTTCGCCAGGGCCTCGTTGAATCGCAGCCCGGTCATCTTGGGGATCCAGTAGTAGATCGCGGCGAAGAACGCGAAGATCAGGCCGCCCATGATCGTGTAGTGGAAGTGCGCCATGACGAAGAAGCTCCCGTGGGTGCTCACGTCGCTCGGGGTGTCCGAGAGGAAGAAGCCGGACACGCCTCCGATGAAGAAGTTGAAGAAGAAGGCGAGGCAGAACAGCATCGGCACCGTGTAGCGAATCGTGGCGCGCCACAACGTCGCCATGCCGCAGAGGAAGATGAACCCGGTCGGGATCGAGATCACCTCCGTGGACAGCATGTAGAACGGGCGCAGAGCCGAGTCGATCCCGCTGACGAACAGGTGGTGCTGCCAGACGAAGAACGAGAGCAGCGCCACGCCCAGCATGCCGGCAACGGCCAGCCGGTAGCCCCAAAGCGGCTTGCGTGAGAACACCGGCAGGAGCTCGAGGATGATCCCGAAGCCCGGTAGTGCGAGCACGTAGACCTCCGGGTGGCCGAAGAACCAGAACAGGTTCTCGAATAAGTAGGGGCTGCCCCCCGCGCTGGACAGGAAGAACGACGTCTGCAGGCTCCGGTCGAAGGCGACCATCAGGAGCGCTGCGATCAGGACCGGCGCCGCGAGCACCATCAGCCCGGACGTGGTCAGCGCACCCCAGCAGAACATCGGCAGGCGGCTCCAGGTCATCCCCGGCGCACGCATCGTCGCCATCGTGACGATCAGGTTGAGCCCGAGGAGAATCATCGACAACCCGACCAGGGCGAAGAAGAAGATGTAGGCGTCGAACCCCCAGTTCGCCTCGACGTTGAGAGGGGCGTAACCCGTCCAGCCCGTCGGGAAGCCGCCGAAGAAGATCGTTGTGACGAAGATGGTCCCGGCCGCCATCAGCAGCCAGAAGCTGAGTGCCTCGATTCGCGGGAACGCCATCCTGCGCGCTCCGATCATCAGCGGAACGAGGTAGTTCGCGAACGGCCCGAGGACCGCGGAGCTCATCACTCCCATCATCATCGCCCCGTGCAGGCCGACGATCGTCAGGTAGTTGCCGGCGCCGAAAATCTGGGGGGATGGCTGCAACAGCTCGGTCCGGATCAGCATCGCGTTGAGCCCTCCGATGAAGAAGAAGACGCCGATGCCGACCATGTACTGGAGGCCGACCACCTTGTGGTCGGTGCAGACGCCGAAATACCGCCGGAGGCCGCCCGACTCGTTCTCGTGATGCGACGGCTCCCTGCCCAGGATCCTCGAGAGGGGGTACTTCGCGAATCCGAGCCCGACCAGGAACCCGATCACGAAGAACAGGTAGCCGAACATAAGGGCGACGTCGTTTTGGTTCGTGTCGTCGAAGTAGGCGAGGCTCTTCGCGTGGATCTGGTGCCCGATCCACCAGCCCAGGTAGAACCCGGCGACGCCGAGCACGATGCCGGTGAGCACGTTCCAGCCGAAGACGGCTCGCCAGGGGGAGCCGCGTGTGGCCGACGCGTTCATCCGGCTCTCCTCAAGGGCTTGGGCAGGTAGGACGGGCTATACGGGTTCAGCTTCTTGGTTGCCGGGGCGTAGACCCTCTGTTGCTGCCTGATCCACGCCTGGAACCGGAGGTCGCTGACGACCTGGCCGGTCTGGAACATGTGCCCGTGGAAGAGGCCGCAGAGCTCGGCGCAGCGGATGTCGAAGCTCTGGATCTTGGTCGGACGGACGTAGGCGACGTTGTCGACGCCGGGATTGGCGTCCGCCTTCACGCCGAGCTGGCGAGCCCAGAACGAATGGACCACGTCCAGGGAGGTGACGTGAAGCTCGATGTCCTGATTGACGGGCAGCTCGAGTTGCGGCGTCTCCACCCCCCCGAAGGACGGGAAGCGGTATGTCCAGTTCCACTGCTGGCCGATCACCTGGACCTGCAGCGGATGCGAGTCTCCCGACGGTTTCGCGAGCGGGTTGGGCCCCTGTCCCCCTCCCGCCCCGGTGCCGGCCAGCAGCCGGTCGCTGCCGTAGGCGGCCGCGAACAGCACGATGGCCCCGGTGACGACCAGCCACACGACGACGATGCGACGGTTCCCACGCACCGCGACTCCCTCATCGGGCCCGTCGTCGCGGTGGCGGAAGGCGATGAGCGTGTAGGCGAAGAAGGCCACCATCAGCGCTGCGATCGGCGTCGCGATCCCCAGCAGAACCGTGTTGTCGGTCACCTGCCCTGAAGCCTCGGCGCTCCCGTTCCCCGGCGGCAGTCCCGGCGCCGCCACGAGGACCACGATGGGCGTCGCCACGACACTCAGCACGGCCCACAGGATCAGCATGCGTCGGAAGTGGCGGGGTTCTGACATCCGTGGTGTCTCAGATCACGTGGATGAAGCCGTCCATGTAGCCGATCGTCTGCATCGGTCCCGCGAATCCGTCGATGAATCCGGCGGCGCAGGGCACGAAGCACTGCCAGCGATAGCGCCCCGGCTTGCCGGTGCGCATCGTGAAGGTGATGGTCTCGTGGGCCTTGTCGAGCGAACAGGGCATCTCTGCGCACTGGTGCGGCGCGTCGCCTTTGAGGCCCTCGATCGGGACGGAGATGCCCATCTGGGGCACCGAGAACGTATGCGAGGAAGCCGCTGGCGGGATGACGTCCATGGGCTTCCCGTTGACCCGCATGTTGCCGCCCACCGTCCCCTGCACCTGGGAGAGGAACGGGTTCCTCAGGCCGCTCTTGCCGTCGAAGTTGTAGATCGTGACGTGAACGAGCGAATGGGCCGGTACGTCGAAGACGGTTGTCTGGTCCCAGTGGCCGTTCGTGCGCACCAGGTAGGAGACCCAGGACGGGTTGTGGCCGAGCTTGCCGACGGCGGGGGTGGTGCCCAGCGTCAGGCTGGCCCGGTGGGGCCCCGTCTGTGCCGCCGCGAATGGCGTCGGTGACCTGAGGTACCGAGAGATGTAGAGCGTCGCCGCCACCGCCACGACCGCGACCCCGACGAGAACGAGGAGCGCTCGAGCGGCGGGCGACCTCATTGCATCGGCCCCCTGGTGGCGAGGGCGCGGCAGTGCCGCCGGGACCACATACTCGCATCGGGGCCCCGAGGCGATGACGAAAACACCGGCACCAAACGGTGATGCATTCGCGCCCACTCTCCTCACCGCTTCTGTCCTCTCCCGCCCCGATGAGCGGGAGTAAAGCGGCGCGGACAAGTATAAATCAGTACTAACCGGAATGGAGTCACCACTCCGCGGCCGGGAACGGAGAGCGCTACGAGCACGGGCAACCCCCTGAGCGAGCGGACGATCGGAGAGACCGGCGTCGCGGGCGCGGCGCCGGCCAGTGTAGGGGTCGCCGCCGCCCCGCTCCCGGAGCACCGGGCCTTCATACCGGTGGCGCGCGACTACCTTGCGCTGACCAAGCCGCGGATCATCGGCCTACTGCTCGTCACGACCGTCGCGACGATGGTCGTCGCCGACCCCTCCGGCCCAGGGTTGGCGACGATCCTCTGGACGGTGCTCGGTGGTTATCTCGCGGCGGGCGGCGCCGGCGCAGTCAACCACTATCTCGAGCGCGACCGTGATGCACGCATGGACCGCACCTGCGGCCGGCCCCTCGTCTCCGGACGGATCGATCCCCGCAACGGACTCTGGTTCGGCATCTGCCTCGTTGTGACGGCTGCGGTTGAGCTCACCCTGACCGTCAACCCGCTCGCCGCCGGCCTCGCGCTCGCCGGCTTCCTGGGCTACGTATTCGTCTACACGCTCTGGCTCAAGCCGAGAACGCCTCAGAACATCGTCATCGGTGGAGCCGCCGGGGCGGTTCCTCCGCTGGTCGGATGGGCCGCCGCCACCGGAGGGCTGTCCTGGGAGGCGCTCTATCCCTTCACAATCGTCTTCCTATGGACACCGCCGCACTTTTGGGCACTTGCCCTGCTGATCCGGGACGACTACAAGCGTGCCCAGATCCCGATGCTGCCAGTCGCCCGCGGCGATGCGGTGACCCGGCGCCAGATACTCGTTTACACCGTGCTGCTCGTCGCCTTCAGCGCCCTGCCTTACATCACCGGACTCTTCAACGGCTTCTACTTGGCCGCGGCGCTCGTGCTGGGCGCCGGCTTCCTCGCCCTGGCGGTCCGGCTCTGGCTCCGTCCCTCGCGCCGCGCCGCTGTTGCGGTCCACCTCGCATCGCTGGCTTATCTCGCGCTCTTGTTCAGCGCCATGGCCGTGGACCGCGCTGTCATCCACTGAGCCGGCCTCGACGCGGGTCTAGACTGATCTTGTGGATCTGGTCTGGCCGATCCTCTACCCCTCGGTCGTGGGGGTTGCCTGCTTGGTGTACCTCGGTTGGTGCGCGATTCGTGCCCAGCCCGACGTGGACGCCGAACCCCCCGGGCCGCAGGACCACGATCAGCGGCGCTGGCGTCGCGATCCGCCGCCGCGCGCCCCGCGTCGCGGCCCACACGCCCCAGGCGCTCACCGTTCCAGGGACCGTGCCGTAGAACACCGCTGATCGGCTCCCCCGGACGGATCTGCCGGCTATCGAATCGCCTGGCCTATGGCGAGCAGATTCCCCTCGCTGTCGCGGAACCAGGCGGCGCGCTCGCCGGCGCCGCCCTTGCTCGGATAGTTCCCCTCAACCTCCGCGATCCCATCGCGCGTGGTGAGACCCGGAAAGTCGTACTCCTCGAAGACGACACCGCGATCCCGGAGCTCCCGCACCGCAGCATCCAGGTCGTCGACATCCCAGGCCATCTGCGTGTGCTCGCCAGACGGGGCGCCCGCCGACTCAAACAGGGCGAAATCGCCATTGCCACCGCGATACAGAAGCCCGCCCGGACGCTCCTCCACGGGCTCCAGGCCGAGCTTCTCGGAGTAGAAGCGCCGGGCCCGTGCGAGGTCCCCCGCCGGCAGCCGGGACGCCACTCGACCGCGGCCGAGCGCGCCCGCACCGGAGGATGCGACTCCCCCGCGCGCTGCGAGCGCCGGCTTCAGGTCGAGCACCGGAGTGCCGTCCAGGGCCTCGAGGTCGCGGACCTGAATCCGCAGGCCGTCGACGGCGATCACCTCCACCGCGTGCAGCCCGATCGGGTTCGGGCGATCGGCCGAGCGCGTGCTGAAGACGCCGCGGAGCGGATTGGCCGCGTCGTCGCGCGGATGCACTCGCAGGACGTCCCGGCGCGCGCGGTCGAGCCAGGTCAGGACGATCAGCCGGTCGCCCACCGCGACGTCCGCGAGCGCGTCGGCCACCGAGTGGTCGAAGGCGAGCCAGGCATCGGGCGCGCCCTCGAAGCCCTGCTTCGGAGCCGACGCCGGATCGGTGAGAGTGGACTCCACCCTGCCGACCGGCGTCAGCTCCGCCGGCTCCGGCATCGCCGTCACTCCGCCTCGGCGCGGCGGTAGACGAGGATCGAGACGCCGTCGCCGACGACCTTCGAGTCGGCCAGCTCGAGCGCCTTCTTGTCGCTCGTGGGCCCGAACAGGCGCTTGCCGTCGCCGAGGACGACGGGAAACACCATCAGCCGCAGCTCGTCGACGAGGTCGTTTTCGAGCAGGGCCTGGACCAGGGTCGCGCTGCCGTGGACGACGACGTCGCCGTCGACCTCGTCCTTGATGCGGGCGACTCCCTCCGCAAGGTCCCCGGCGATGACCGTGGAGTTGGTCCACTCCGGGTCCGAGAGCGTGGTCGAAACCACGTACTTCGGCATGTTGTTGAACTTGTCGGCGAACTCGCCCTCGCGCGACGGCCATGCGTCCGCGAAGCCCTCGTAGGTCACGCGACCCAGCAGCAGCGCCTCGGAGTCCATGGTCTCGTCGAGCTTGAACTTGTCGCCGTCGTCGCCGCGGCTGAACTCGAAGGCCCAGCCACCGTGCTTGAAGTCCTCCGCTCCCCCCGGGTCCTCGACCACCCCGTCGAGGGACATGAACTCGGTTACCACGATTCGTCCCATCTGCATCCTCCTTACGAGTTTGGTTTCCCAGTAGGGACCGGCAGGGGGCCGGAAACTAACCGGGGAACGGGCGCAGCATCGCGTAGCCCAGCAGCCCCTGGTTGGTGTCCGTGGGGCGCTTGCACGCCGGCCTCGTGGAGACGAACCGCTCGTGGTCCCGGCTCATGCACGCATAGAGGGGTCGCGTCTGGCCCCGCGGCGAAGGCTTCGAGTACGCATAGCCCATCAGCCCCAGGACCTTGGCGCCGGCGCAGTCCGCTGCCCGGGAGACGAACTGGTCGCGGTCGGAGGTGCAGCTGTAGAGGGCCTGGGTGCCCGCCAGGTGGGTGTTCAAGAGGTAGCCGAGATTGGCCTGGAAGCTGTAGGCCGGGTCGACGGCGCCGGTGGTCGTGAAGTGGTCGCCCTGGCGGCGGTCGCCGGCGACGGAGTCGAGGTAGCGGCCGAGGGAGACGACCGAGATCGTGAACCCGAGCCGGCCGAGGTTGGTGTTGTCGGGGCCGTTGCACTCGGGGTCGTAGGAGACCGTGTGCTCGCCGGTCTTCGCCCGGAGGCAGCTGTAGATCGCCGCAGCGGGGATCCCCGGCGGGCGCTTCGAGTACGCATAGCCCATCAGCCCCAGGACCTTGGCGCCGGCGCAGTCCGCTGCCCGGGAGACGAACTGGTCGCGGTCGGAGGTGCAGCTGTAGAGGGCCTGGGTGCCCGCCAGGTGGGTGTTCAAGAGGTAGCCGAGATTGGCCTGGAAGCTGTAGGCCGGGTCGACGGCGCCGGTGGTCGTGAAGTGGTCGCCCTGGCGGCGGTCGCCGGCGACGGAGTCGAGGTAGCGCGCCAGTCCGCCGGTGACGTGGCTCGGGAAGGGGCAGCCCGAGTTCGAGAGGAGGCCGCTGACCGTTGGGCACAGGTCGAGCTCGTCGGAGGTGCCGTCGCCGTCGCGGTCGCTCGCGCCGGCTACGGCGCCGTCGACATAGTCGTTGTCGATGTTGATCGTTTGGCCGCCGTAGGACTCGTTGTGCGCGCCGCGGTACTGGCGGATCCGCTGGTGGTTGCTCCAGTAGCTGTCCGGGATGTACGAGTCGTGGGTCGTCCGCCGCCCGTCCCAGTTCGCGATCCAGATGTCATCCGGCTCCCTATAGGAGGTCCCGTACCGGCTCCCGAGGTCGACGATGCCCGAGCCCGCGCTGCTGTAGACGCCGGAGACGTAGCCGCCCGACCGGATCCGGGCGGTCCACCCGGAGAGGAACCTCAGCACCGCCTTGCTGTTGGTGGAGGTCCGCGAGTAGCCCTCCATGTCGAAGTAGATGGGGCTCCCGCTCGCGAGCCCGAGCGCCTGCGCGTCGGCGATCGCGTCCCGGGCCGCCGCCCGCCCCTGGGACTTGGCCTCGCTGCGCTTGATCGCCGCGCAGCCGCACACGTTCGAGGGCGCCTGCAGCCCGACGTAGATCGGGATCAACCCCCAGCCGTCGGCAACCTGCTTTCGCACCCAGCTCGGGGTGAGGTTCGGCTGGCTGCAGCCGCGATTGGCGCCGCCGATGTAGACCCCCGCCGTCCGGTACGGCGAGGAGGACCACGCGGACATGGCGGACTTCGAGGGGGCCGTGCAGGCATCGAAACCGAGGCCCTTCTGCGAGGCGCCGGCGCTTGCGATAGCCGGGGCGCGCGTCGGGCCAGAAGATCGGGCTGGGGCCCGCGACGGCTTCGCCGCCGGCGTCAGGCGCGCGCCGTCGAGGATCCGCCGGACGATCGCCGGATTGCGCCTCCATACGGCGGTCACCTGGACTCCGGCCGAGGGCACGTCGACACGCAACTCGGTCGCCGACCTGGCGGCCGGAAGCTGTTCCGGGGCGGCCCGACCCTCGGGGGCCCTCAGCTCAGGCGCGGCGCCCGCTTCAGGTGCGGCCCGCGGCAGCGGCTCGACGAGCACGGAGCCGCTGCGGCCGACGACGTGGGCAGGACAGCTCTGGTCCGCGCCCGGACGCCCGAGGTAGACGGCGTGCCGGTCGAACCGCACGCAGGTGGAGGGGCTCGCCGCGAGGCGATGAACGGGCCACGAGGAGGGGACGCGGATCTCGTAGCCGCGGTACTCGACCGTCCGGGACCCGGTGCTGGCCCCGGCGTCGGCGGCGCCGATGCCCGCAGCGCACGCAACCGCCGCGGCGATCGCCGCGTGCCTGATCCAATTTCCTCTCCTGCCGATAGGTGCGATCCGTGCCATGCCTGGCGATTTCCCCTGCCAGCGGCCAATATAGACCCTGGGAGGACGGCCCTGCGCGTCGCGCTGCGCGCGTCAGATCTTGAGCAGGACGATGGTGTTGACGACGAACAGGATCCCGAAGACGACCGTCCACCGGTCCAAGTTGCGCTCGACCAGCGATCCGCCCCCGAACGAGCTGCCCGACTGCCCGATGCCGAACGCGCCGGAGAGCCCCGCGTCCTTCCCCGAGTGGAGGAGGATCAGGAAGATCAGGACGATCGAGATGATCACCTGGAATACGCCGAGGACGACTGCCATCGCTCGCGCAGTTTAGCCGCCGCGCGCCTGGCGCTCGGCGGGCATCGGGCTCTCGGCGTCGGCCTTCGCCTTATCGAGCTCCTTGAGGATCTTGACCGCGTCCCGCCGCAGCTCCGCGTCCTGCCGGGTCCAGTCGGACTGCGAGAGCTTGCCCTGCGCGCGGTCGAGCTCGGTGTCGCGGATCTCGCGGTACTTGGCCTCCTTGGCCGCCTCGAGGTTGGCGACCCTGGAGTCCTCGATCCGCTGCGTAGCCGCTGCCTCCTGTTCCTTGGTGCGGCGAAGGGGCACGCTCACGAACCACACGACGATGGCCACGATCAGGACGACGAGGACGATCTCCACGGTGGGCTACGCGCGGCCGAGCTCGCGCGCGAGGCGGGCCGCGTAGACGTCGGAGACGCGGCGCCGCCGGGCCTCGGGAGCCGGCCAGATCGCGACCAGGCCACCGATCACGGCGATCGCCCCACCGACCCAGATCCAAGTCACGAGCGGATTCACGTTGACGCGGAAGGTCGCCGGCGGCGGATCCTGGAGATACCGCTGCTCGATGTTGCGAACAGCGAGGCCCTGAAGCGCCCCGAGCGCCTGCTGGGCCTGCATGTTCTTCGGCGAGACGCCCTTGCCGATCTGCTCGAGCTTGCGATCGGACTTGTTGATCAGCGGGTTCAGCGGCCCGAGGTCGGGGATCATCGACGTCCAGACGTCGCCGCTCACCGTAGTCTTGCGCCCGACCTCGCTCGTGGCCTCGCCCTCGAAGAAGCTGCGGATCGGCCCTCCCCCGGGCCCGCCGGTAACCGGAGTCCCGCCGCCCACGCCGGAGTAGTAGTTGCGCGACGGATACAGAGTCGCGTAGGTGCCCCCGTCCTTACTGACCTTGAGGACGGCGCCGAGGGTCAGCCGCTG
The DNA here is from genome assembly GCA_963710955.1 of uncultured Actinomycetes bacterium. GTDB lineage: Bacteria > Actinomycetota > Thermoleophilia > Solirubrobacterales > 70-9 > AC-56. The sequence goes on from CAVQCK010000014.1 coordinate 122,360, forward strand.
TTCGGGCGCGCTGATCTCGGCCGTTGGCTTCACGTACTTGATGTTGTAGTGGTCCACTGTCGCCGACTGGCCGGGGCTCAGGCGCAGGTCGCGGCTGGTCTGGAAGCTCGACGACGCTGCGACGGCGATCAGCAGGATCGCGATGCCCGCGTGCACCACGTAGCCGCCGTAGCGGCGGCGATTGCGGGAGAACAGCCCGGCGAGCGCGCGGGGATAGGAGCCGCCCTTGAGCGAGCGGTACGCAGCCGCACCCTTCGCGAACTCCTGGACCAGCGCGGCCAGCGCGAAGGAGGCCAGGGCGAACATCACAAGCGCGAACGGATGCGAGTCCGCGTCGGTCAACAGGATCAACAGGCCGGTCACGACGACCGCGGCCAGCGCGGGCCAGGCCAGGAGGCGGCGCGCAACACCCAGGCTGACCCGGCGCCACGCGAACAGCGGCCCGATCCCCGTGAAGAGGACGAGCAGGATCGCGAGTGGCGTCGTGTAGTGGTCGAACCAGGGCGCCGCGAGCGACGCCTTGCTGCCCGTGAAGAACTCCGAGATCAGCGGGAAGAACGTCCCCCAGAAGATCACCGCCGCCAGCCCGACCAGCAGCAGGTTGTTGATGAGGAAGATCGCCTCGCGCGAGACCAGCGACTCGATCCGCTTCTCGGACTTCAGGTCGGGAAGCCTCGAGACGATCAGCAGGGTCGAGCCGATTATCACCAGCCCGATCAGGCCGAGCAGCGGGCCGCCCACCGTGGACTCGCCGAAGGCGTGGATCGACTGCAGGATCCCCGAGCGCACCAGGAAGGTCCCAAGCAGCGCGAGGGAGAAGGTCATGCAGATCAGCGTCACGTTCCACACGCGCAGCATCCCCCGACGCTCCTGGACCATGATCGAGTGCAGGAAGGCCGTCCCGACGAGCCACGGCATGAGCGACGCGTTCTCCACCGGGTCCCACCCCCAGTAGCCGCCCCAGCCGAGCTCTGAGTACGACCAGCGGGCGCCGAGCAGGATCCCGACCCCCAGGCAGAGCCACGCGATCAGCGCGAATCGGCGCGTGGAGCGGATCCAGCTCGCGTCGAGGCGTCGCGTAATGAGAGCCGCGATCGCGAACGCGAACGGGATCGCCCAGAAGACGTATCCCGTGTAGAGCATCGGCGGGTGAATTGCCATCGCCGGGTGGCGGAGCAGCGGTTCCAGGCCGACCCCCTCGGGCGGCACCGGGCTGAGCCGGGCGAAGGGGTTCGCGTCGAAGAGCATCAGGCTGGTGAAGAAGGCCCCGAGGCCCATCAGGATGGCCGTCGCCCAGGGCGCGAGCTCTCGGTGCTTGTTCCGCGTCGCGAACAGGACCGCGGACGAGGTCAGAGAGAGCACCCAGGCCCAGAGCAGCAGCGAGCCCTCCTGGCTCGACCACATCGCGGTGAAGCGGTAGAAGATCGGCGTCGTCGTCGACGAGTGGTCGGCGACCACCTGCAGCGAGAGGTCCGTTCGAGCAAACGCCGCCTCGATGATGATCACGCAGATCGTCAGGAGGGCGGCGAACGCGTAGACGGCCCGCCGCGAGGAGTCGGCGAAGCGCCGGTCGCCGCGCGTCCCGATCAGCGCGGCCAATGCCGAGTAGACCGCGACCACGAGCGCGAGGATCAGGCAGGCGGCCCCGAGAGTGATCATTGGAGCGACCTCAATTCGTGATGATCACGTGCTGGGGATCCTGCTGCGCCTGTGTCGTGTACTTGGACGGGCACTTCGTGATCAGGCTGTCGCGGTCGGCCCTGAACGTGCCGTTCTCGACGTTGCCGGTCACCACGATCTCGCGGCCGTCGGTAAACGGGTCTGGAACCTCGCCGCGGTACTTGACGGGGATCGAGACCTTGGAGTTGTCGCGGTCGGAGACGCGGAAGTCGAGCAGCGAGCCGTGGTGGTGAATCGACCCCGGGACGACGACGCCGGTCATCTCATACGACTGGCCCGGGGAGGCGTGCACGAGATCGGACGGCTCCTTGGCCTGCGACGAGGCGCTGAAGGACGTGTAGATGAGCGCCACGGCCAAGAGAACCGCGGCACTCAGGGCGACGACCAGCCGGATCTTCCGTTTGACGTTGGGATCCATACGGCAAAAGCGAGAGAGTGCGGCGTCGGATTATGGCAGCGCGGCGTTAAGTGCTCGATGCCCGCGCCAATACAATCGCCCAGGCATGCCAGAGGATCCGGTTCTCCTGATCACCGGTGCCTCGAGCGGGATTGGCGCGGCGACCGCCAGGCGCGCCTCGAAGGCCGGCTACCGGCTTGTCCTAGGCGCCCGGCGCGAGGATCGGCTCAACGAGCTCACCGACGAGCTCGGAGGCGCGGAACGTGCGATCGGCGTGCGCTGCGACGTCACCGATTGGGACGACGACCAGGCACTGGCGAAAGCGGCTCTCGACTCGTTCGGCCGTATCGACGCGGTATTCGCGAACGCCGGCTTCGGCGCCAAGCGCGGCTTCCTGGAGGAGTCGCCTGAGCACTGGCGCTCGATGGTCCTCACCAACGTCCTCGGTGTTGCGCTCACGATCCGGGCCACCCTCCCCCACCTCCTCGAGCGCGGCACCGGGCATTACGTGCTGACGAGCTCGGTCGCCGGCCGGCGGACGCTACCGGGGTCGCTGTACTCGGCCACGAAGTGGTCGGTGACCGCGATGGGCGAGGCGCTTCGCTCCGAGCTGCGACAGATGCACGACAACACCGGTATCCGGGTGACCCTCATCGAGCCCGGGATGACCGACACCGAGTTCTTCGACGACAGGCCCCAGGACGCGCTCGCCGACGACGACATCGCCCGCACGGTGATGTTCGCCCTCTCCGAGCCCGACCACGTCGACATCAACGAGATCCTGGTCCGCCCGACGAGCCAGACGGGGTAGGGCGGTGAGCCCGGCGGCACGGACGCTCCCCGCCCTCGTGCTCGCGGCGGCGCTCGCGATCCCCGCCTCGGCGAACGCCGGCGCCCCTTCTGTGATCCGCACCGGGGGGCCCAGCGCGCCGAGCGACCCGAAGGTGGCCGTCGTGGGGACGGATCGGGACCTGGGCGGGAAGCCCTATGTGGTCATCGACGGCAGCGGACGCACCGTCGGGACCGGGTCGCTCCACGGGGCGGCCGGAACCCCGAAGCCGTGGGTGCATGCGTACACCGCGCCCCTCACCGGCGCCGATTCGCCGGGTCGCTACCGGGTGCGCGTGTCCGCGCTCGGCCAAACGTCGCCGTCGTGGATCGTCCGATCGACGGGCTCGGGCGACGCGATCACCACGATCCTCAAGTTCTTCGCCTGGAACGCCGACGGGCGCGAGTCGCCCTACCACGGGCCATCACACCTGCACGACGCGACTGTGAAGGGCGGCCCGTTCGACGGCAGGCGCTTCGACCTGACGGGCGGCTGGATGGACGCCGGGGACATGATCCACTTCGCGCAGACCACCTCGTACGCCGCGGCCGTGCTCGAGGCGGCGGCGCGCATCGACCCGGCTCAGCGCCAGAGGCTGGACTCGACGGCCGCGGTCGGCATCCGGTGGCTGCGAAAGGCGCACCCACGGCCCAAACTGTTCATCGCCCAGGTCGGCGACCAGCGCGACCACAACCACGGCTTCCGCGATCCGGCCAAGGACGACGACTCGGGCATCCCCGGCATCGCCTACCGCAAGGCCTACCCCGGCATCCCCTCCGGCGGCGTCGGGGGCGACATCGCAGGCAAGGCCGCCGCCGCCCTGGCGCTCGCATACGACCGGACCCACGAAGCGGCGGACCTGATCCAGGCCAGGCAGTGGTATGCGGCCGGCAAGGCGGCGGGCCAGCCGAACCCCAAGCTGCCCGGCGGCTTCTACCGCGACCCGCACTGGAAGGACTCGATGGCCGGTGGCGCTGCGGCGCTCTACCGTGCCACCGGTGAGCGCCCGTACCTGAACGACGCGCTCGGCTTGCTCCACTCGCCGCAGAGCGAGGCCGACGGGACGCTCGGCGTCGTCGACTCGTTTGCGAGCTTTGCCGCCGCCGACATCTGCGGAGCCCTGGGTGCCCCACCGCTCGGGAGTGCCGGCGACCAGCAGTTCGCCTGCAACCGCCTGCGCCAGTTCGGCGCGATCGCCGTCCAGCAGGCTCACGACAACGCGTTCGGGATGCCGGGCTTCTGGACCTGGGGCACGACCGCCCAGAACGGAGCGAGCGGCGCGCTCGCCAACCTCGCCAGCGTGTGACGCGGGCCTTCCCGGCGGACGGAAAGTCGCAGCCGGCGCCCGCGACTACATGTTCGGCCGCAACCCGTTCGGGGACAGCTTCGTGGTCCGCTACGGGCCCGGCTCGCCGGTCCACCCGCACCACTGGGCGTCGGTGTTCGGCCAGGCGCTCCCAACCGGGGCCGTGGTCGGCGGGCCGGCCCCGATCGATCAGATCCGCGGCCAGGGCTTTCACGTCCAGAGCCCATTCGACTCGAAGTTCGCCTCGTATGAGGACCGGCGCGCCGACTACGTGACATCCGAGCCCGCGCTCGACTACGCCGCGGCCAGCGTCCTCCTCCTCGCGACGCTCCAGGGCGGCTGCTCGGCCTGATCCGGCCCAGCGCGATCCCTCCGGCTGGCCAGCCAAATACAGTGCCGCGTTCGATGGCTGACAACGACGTCGCATTCGCCGGCCCGGCGAGGCAGGCAGAGATGGTTCGCGCCGGCGAGGTGTCGCCGCGCGAGCTCGTCACGCTGTATCTGAAGCGGATCGCGGAGCTCGACTCGAAGCTGAACGCGTTCCGGGTGGTCCGCGCCGAGCAGGCGCTGGAGGAGGCCGACGAGGCCGAGCGCCGCCGCGGGTCGGCGGACGACGCGCCGCTGCTCGGGGTCCCGATCGCGGTAAAGGACACCGTGGACGTCGCCGGCGAGGTCACGACGCTCGGCACCGGCGCGGTGGACGAGCCGGCGCGGGAGGACTCCGAGATCGTGAGGAGGCTGCGCGCCGCCGGCGCGATCGTGATCGGCAAGACCAACCTCCCCGAGCTTGCGTTCGCGATGTTCACCGAGTCGCCCACATGGGGGATCACCCGGAATCCGTGGGACGTGACCCGCGTCCCCGGCGGATCTTCCGGCGGCAGCGGGGCCGCGGTGGCGGCGGGACTCGCCTCGGCGGCCACGGCGTCCGACGGCGCCGGCTCCATCCGCATCCCCGCCGCCTACTGCGGGCTCTTCGGCCTGAAGCCACAGCGCGGCCGGGTGCCACTCGACCCGCTGGCGGAGCACTGGCACGGGATGTCCGTCAACGGCTACCTGACGCGGAGCGTCCTCGACACCGCCCTGCTGCTGGACGCCACGGCCGGCGGCGGCCTCGCGCCCGAGAAGCCCCCGCCCCCCGAGCGGCCGTTCGCCGACGCCGCTCGAGAGTCGCCGGGGAAGCTGCGGATCGCCGTCTCGCCCAAGGTCGCGCGCACCCTCGCGCCGCCGATGCTGGACGAGCGCTGCCGCCGCGCGCTTGAAGACACCGCCGACCTGCTCCGCTCGCTGGGCCACGACGTCACCCGGCGCGATCCCGACTACGGCGGCGTCGGAAACCAGGTCTCCGTCCTCTACATGCGCGGCATCGCGGACGACGCCGCCTCGCTGCCCCATCCCGAGCGGCTGGGCAAGCACATCCGCCAGCTCGCGCGGCTGGGGCGGCTCTACCCGAACGCCGCCGTGCGCCATGCGCGGGCCGTGACGAAGAAGTACTCGGCTCGCATCAACGCGATCTTCGACGACTGCGACGTCCTGCTGACGCCGACGATCGGCGAGCCGCCGGTCCCTGTCGGCAAGTGGGACTCGCGACGGGGCCTGTGGACGCTCGCCGGGATGACCCGCCGGACCGGGTTCACGCCCCCGTGGAACTACCTGGGGAATCCGGCCGCGGCGGTGCCGGCCGGGTTCACCCGGGAGGGCCTCCCACTCTCGGTGCAGCTCGTCGGCCGGCCCGACGACGAGGCGACGCTGCTCTCGCTCGCCGCTCAGATCGAGGCCGAGCGGCCCTGGGCGGACCGCCGCCCGCCCATCTCCTAGCCTCGAAGTAGATACCGTCCGTCGTGCGGTAACCGTCTCGCCCCAAAAGTCGAGACCGGTTGTCAAGGATGACCAGGCTCGCAGCCAAACGCGACACGCACCTCAGCCCTGCCGAGATCTCGGCGGAGGCCCTTCGGCAGTTCGATGCCGGCGGCGATGAGCCGAGCATTCGCAGCCTGGCCTCGGCGCTCAAGGTCGCACCCTCGGCGATCTACCACCACTACGCCTCCCGCGTCGGACATCGTCCACGCGGCCGTCGCGCTCGTCTGGGATCAGGCCACGACGGAGCTTCTCGAGCTGGTGCCGATGCCGTTCGACGCCGACCCCGCCGAGGTACTGGTCGCCAGCGGGATCGCCACGCGCCGGGCGTGGCTCGCGCACTACCGCCTCGCCCCGTACATGGCCGCCACGCCCGAGTCGAACGAATTCGTCACCAACGCCCTCGGCCTGCTCGCGAACGTGCTCGAGCGCATGGGCCTGGAAGGTGAGCAGGCCGCGGCCGCCTTGCACACCTTCTCGTCGTTCATGACCGGCGCGGTCCTCTTCGCCGCCGCTCGCCGCGCGGCCAACGAGCAGCTCGAGGCCAACGGCAACGGGCACTCACGACACAGCTTCGAGGCCAGGTCCAGCAGCGTCGCAAATGCGAGCGAGGGGACGACGGTGTCCATCGCCGAGGTGATGGAGGTCTCGGTCACGGATCCCGAGCGCGACGAGAAGCTCTTCGCCGAGGGGCTCGAGCGCCTGGTCGCGAGCCTTCGCGACTAAGCCGATTCCGAAGACGTCGGCGAGTCGGGCCCGCGCTCGTGGCCGCCCAGCCGCTCGCGCGGGAAGATCGCGAAGCTGCCGATGGCGGTCGCGAGCAGCCGACCGTCCTCGTGGCGGACCTCGCTTCGCATCACCGCGATCCGGTCGTTGCGGCGATCCACCTCCGACTCGCAGATCACGTCGCCCTCACGCGCGGTCTGGATGTAGTTGATGGAGATGCCGATGGTCGCGATCCGCTCGCCCTTGTTGCGCTGCTGCCACAGCGCCGACCCCATCGAGTAGTCGACCATCGCGTAGCCGACGGGGCCTGAGAGCAGCCCGGCCGGGTTGATGAGCTCCGGGCGGATCGTCAGCCGGACTCGCTCGGGGGTCTCCCACCGCAGGCCGAGCCAGCTGGTCAGGTCGTCGATCGGATCGCCAGCGGGTGCCAAGGCGCGCCAGGGTATCCAGCCTTGAGCGCCTTTCACTCGACTTTCATGCAGCGAGCCTAGAGTCGATCGCGAGTGGTTTACCGACAGAGGAGGCACCTCGTGAGGACGAAAAGAACTTCGATCCGACAGCGGCAAGCCCTTGCACTCGCTGGGGTCACCCTGATCGTGGCGGCCGTTGCCGGATCTGCCGCCCAGGCTGGCGCATCGCAGGGCTCGCAGACGATCAAGTCCGGAGCCGGCCCCGGCTGGCCGAAGACGCTTCATCCCAGCGACTTCGTGCGCCGGATCGACAACCCGTGGTTTCCGCTCAAGCCCGGCAGCAAATGGCACTACCGAGGCGTCGACTCGGATGGCCGTTTCAGGGACAACATGCGGGTAACGAACCGGACCAAGAAGATCGAGGGCGTGCAGGTCACCGTGGTCCATGACGTGGTCCGAAGGCACAGTAAGCCGCGCGAGGTCACCAACGACTTCTACGTGCAGGATCACCACGGAAACATCTGGTACTTCGGCGAGAACACCAGGGAGCTCGACCGTCACGGTCACGTGACCAGTCGCGCTGGCTCGTTCAGGGCCGGCCGGAACGGCGCCCGACCGGGCGTCCTGATCCCCGGTCACCCGAAGGTAGGCCAGAAGGCCCGTCAGGAGTTCTACAAGGGCCACGCCGAGGACGCACTTCAAGGTCCTCGACGTCAACGCACACGTCTCAACCCCGTACGTGTCCTCTAACCACGCGGTGCGGACCAGCGAGTCGACGCCCCTCGAGCCCAAGGTGCTCGACAACAAGTGGTACGTGCACGGGGTGGGCGACGTCAAGGAGAAAACGGTCAAGGGGCCGAAGGAGATCCTCCATCTCGTCTCCTTCCATCGCGGCTGATAGCCAGATCGCCTGTACCGCCCTCGGGGCGGTGCAGGCGCCCCGGCGATCACGCCTGTAGCCGTCGAGCTGCCACTTCGAACGCCCGCGCCGCACTTTCAGACGCGCGACCTCTGCTCTCGCGTGAAAGCAACGGCTCCAGCGGTCCAGTTACCTGCCCGGGAGCCCCAACGAGGGCTTCTGCATGCGCGAGAAGCAGAAGCGTCTAGTCGCGCAGACCGGCGGCGTCGAGCGCCAAGTTCTGGTCGTTGAAGTAGTCGATTCGCACGACGAGTCCATCCCGGAACGTCCAGACGATTCCATCCCCGCGTTCAACGGCGACACCGCTGCCGGCTCCGACGGCACTGATGCGAAACAGCGAGACGACCTTGTCCCCGCCATCGAGGGTCTGCTCCGCCCGCAGCTCGTAGCTCTCCCAGCTCTCGCCGAAGTCAGCGAGCCATCTCCCGATCCCATCGGCGCCTCGATACGGATTGCGGGCGTCGGGAATGTCGTGGTCGTAGACCTCAACGGCCGGGTCGATTCCCTCCAGGTAGGGCTCACCGGTCTGAGCGAAGTGATCGAGTGACCGCTCGACCCAGTCAACGTTCTCCTGCGACATCGCCGCTGAGTATCTCGCACAGCAGCCGATCCTCGGCGCTTCTGCTCCTCGCGTAAAGCTGAGGTATGCGCTACTCCCGCAGCCCGGCGGCTTCGAGGGCAGCGTGGCGATCAGTGAAGTCCCAGATCGCAGCGATCTTTCCCTCGCGTACGGTGACCACGGTGCAGATGGCCTGATCGACTTCGAGGCCACTGCCCTTGCCGCGAATTGCGTTACGACTCTCGACGAGGACCTGATCCCCGCCGAGGTCCGAGACATCCTCGACGAGGATGCGCCAGTGATCGGCCGCGTCGAGCCAATCGGTGACGGCGGCCAGCCACGCATCCTTGCCGCGAAACGCCTCCATGTGGGGCGGCTTCCACTCCGCATCGGCTTGCACGTCCCTGAACGCCTCCTCGGTCTCGGGGTAGCTGCTGAGGGGGACTGGATCCGCCCAATACTCGCCAAGCATGCGATCGATGAGCTGGAAGTAGCGCCGAACTATCTCCACGTTCTCCTGCGACATCGCCTACGCAGTATCTCCGCTCTGACCTGAACTAGGACGGCGCCGCTGCTTTCGCGTGAAGGAGTGGCAGAAGGCCGGATACCCCTTCGGACTGAAAGCGACTGCCACCCCCGGGCCTGTGCGGCGCCCGGGGGTGGAGATCGCTCGGCGTTACTTGCCGCTGGGTGCGGGAAGCGCCGGTGGCCGCGGGCAGTCGCCCTTCGCCATGGCCTTGCGCGCCTCCTCCGTCTGCTTCTTGCCGAGCGGGGGGAGACCGGCCGGCGGCGCCGGTGGCGTGCCGCAGTCCTTGGTGATCTTCTGCATCTCGGAGCTCGACGGCGGCTGGGCGCTTGCAGCTGGGCCGTGCTGCCGGGGGTCGGGACATCGATGCCGTGGTCCTTCAGGCAGCTCGCGAACTCGTCGAGCTTCGCGCGCGACTGCTTGATCTCGGCCGCGCTCGGCGCGTTTGCCCTCGTGAGCCCGTAGGCGAAGGGCGGGGGCGCAGGCGCCGTGGCGGTCGCCTGGCTCTGGGCGGTCGAGTCGCCGCCGCCCGAGGCGGCCCATGCCGGGATCGCAATCACCGCTGCCGTGATCGCCGCGGTGGCCGCGGCCGTGTAGAGGTACCGGGGGTTGAACTTCCTCATCTGAGTAGCTCCTTGGGGGTTGGGGTCCGGGGAGCGGCCAACGACATCACCGAGCCCTGAGAAGAGCCTGAGAACGCGCCCAGAGTTCGATGGGAGCCGACCGGCGCCGCGGCGGTCAAACTTTGGGCGTGGGCCAAGCCGAGCTGCTGATCGCCGGGCTGCTGGTCGCCGTTGCCGGCCTGAGCGCGCTCGCCCGGCGCCTGTCGATCCCGTATCCGATCGTGCTCGTCATCGGCGGCGCGCTCGTCGGCTTCGTCCCCGGCCTGCCCGAGGTGAACCTCGATCCGGACGTCGTGCTGGTCGTCTTCCTGCCGCCGCTGCTCTACAGCGCCGCCTTCTTCGCGAACCTCGGCGACCTGCGCCGCGATCTGCGGGCGATCTCGATCACCAGCATCGGGCTCGTCCTGGTGACGATGTGCGCGGTCGCCGCTCGTCGCGCACGAGCTCATCCCCGGCATGTCGTGGGAGGTGGCGTTCGTGCTCGGCGCGATCGTCTCCCCCACCGATCCGCTCGCCGGCGCGATGATCATGCGGAGGCTCGACGTCCCGCGCCGCCAGGTGAGCATCGTCGAGGGCGAGGGCCTCTTCAACGACGCGACCGCCCTGGTCGCCTTCCGCGTCGCCGTCGCGGCGGTCGTCGGCGGCAGCTTCTCGCTCGCCAATGCGGGCATGGACTTCGTGCTGGCCGCCGCCGGGGGCGTCGCCATCGGCCTCGTGATCGGCTTGGGTCGTCGCCGAGATCCGCAAGCGCACGGAGGACGCCCAGGTGAGCATCACCATCTCGCTGCTGACCGGCTACGCGGCCTTCATCCCCGCCAACGCGATCGGCGCCTCGGGGGTTCTCGCGGCGGTCACGGCCGGCATCTACATGGGCGTGCGGGGGCCCAGCATCATCTCCGCTCGAACGCGGCTCCAGGGACTCTTCGTCTGGGACATCCTCGACTTCCTGATCAACGCGGTCCTGTTCGTGCTCGTCGGCCTCGAGCTTCGAGCGGTGGTCGACTCTCTCGGTGGCTACTCGGTCGGCGACCTGGCCGGCTACGCCCTGGCCATCAGCGGCGTCGTGGTCCTCACGCGCATCGTGTGGGCAATGACCGTGCCCTACCTCATCCGCGCGGTGGATCGCCGCGAGAGCCAGCGGGCGAGGCGCACGACCGCCGCGTCGCGGTTCGTGGTCGCGTGGAGCGGAATGCGGGGCGCGGTCTCGCTCGCCGCCGCACTCGCGATCCCCCTGACGACCGATGCGGGCGCCGCATTTCCGAACCGCGACCTGATCATCTTCCTCACCTTCTCGGTGATCTTCTTCACCCTCGTGGTGCAGGGGCTCTCCCTGCCTGCGGTGATCCGCGCCCTCCACATCACCGGCGACGGCGCCCAGGAAACGGAGGAGATTCACGCCCGGCTGGTCGCCACGAAGGCCGCGCTTGCGCAGCTCGACGAGCTCGAGGGCGAGGAGTGGACCCGCGACGAAACGGTCGAGCGGATGCGGGCGCTGTACCAGTACCGGATGCGCCGCTTCGCGGCCCGGGCCGGAAAGATCGAGGACGACGGCTACGAGGACCGCTCGCTCGCCTACCAGCAAACAGTCCAGATCGTCCTTGGCGCACAGCGGGAGGCACTGATCCAGATGCGAAGCACCGGCGAGCTCTCGAACGAGGTCATGAACCGCGTCTTCACCGAGCTCGACCTCGAGGAGTCGCGGCTCGAGATCTGAGTCCGGCTCAGGGCGACCGCAGCTGGATCGGCCCGGACAGCTCGCCGCCGATGAGCTGACTGACCAGCGGCGAGTCGTCGGCGAACACCTCGTCCGCCTTGCCGCTCGCGACGATCCGGCCCTCGTGGATCACGGCGACGTAGTCGGCGAGCTTGCGCGCCGCGGTCATGTCGTGGGTCGTGACCAGGAACGTCCAGTCCATCTCCCGCTGGATCTCCTTGAGCAGGTCGCAGAGGAGCGCCAGGCGAACGCTGTCGATCCCGCTGTCGAAGTCGTCGATGATCACGATGGGCGCCTCGAGCGCCAGGGCGCGGGCGATCGCCGCTCGCTTCGCCATCCCGGACGAGAGGGTGTCCGGCATGTCGTTGACGTTCCCCGCGAGCCCAACCAGCTTGAGGCTCTCCATCGTCACCTCGTGGATCCGCTCGGGCGCCCACCGGGGCCTCCGCTGCCGCAGCGGTGAGGCGACGTTCTCGTACACGTTCATCGAATAGAAGAGCCCGCAGGTGAAGGGCAGGGAGCCCTGGAGGACTGCAGCAAGCCCTTGGCGCAGCTCGTTGAGCTCGGTGTCGGAGAGCCTGGCCAGATCCTTGTCCCCAACCCTGACCGTCCCCCTCGTCGGGTCAATCAGGCCGACGATGTGGTTGACCGTGACGGTCTTACCGGCCCCCGAGGGACCGATGAGCACAGTGATGGCGCCGCTCGGCACCACGAGGTCCACCCCATCGAGCACGCGAACACCGCGGAAATCCTTCACCACCCCAGTGAGCTCGATTGCGGCATCCGCCGCCATGGCCGTCCAAGCGTACCCCCGCGAGGCGCCGTGCGAGGAACTTCCCAGGCACGCGGATTCCGGTCCGGTCTGCCCGGGAGTCCCCTAAGGTGAGACCCGTTGTTTAGGTGGGCACGGATCAGCCGGCGCAGACCTCGACTTGCGATTTCACTCCTGGCGGCGCTTTTCGTCGCCTGCCAGGCGGCGATCGCGTTCGCGGTCACCGATGCCCCTGCCCCGGACACCGCCATCGACAGCGGGCCGAGCGCGGCTATCGCAAGCTCGGGCACTCGGTTCACGTTCTCCTCACCGGACGCGACGGCCACCTTCGCCTGCCGGCTCGACTCGGCGCCGTTCGCCCCCTGCACCTCGCCGCAGGCGCTCACGGGCCTGACCGACGGCCGGCACACCTTCTCCGCCCGCGCCCGCGACGCCGCGGGAGTGGACGCCACGCCCGCCTCTCGGACGTTCGTCGTCGACACCCAGGCGCCGCCGGTGGCGATCGGCTCCGGCCCGAGCGGCCCGACCAACGACCCGCGGCCCATCCTCGCCTTCACCTCGACCGACGACACCGCCATCTTCACCTGCTCGATCGACACGGGCACCGCGGCGTTCGGGCCCTGCTCGGGCCCAGCGACGGACCAGCCGCCCGCCGACCTCGCCGACGGTGGCTACACCTTCCGCGTGACCGCCACCGACGCGGCGGGCAACGCGACCACGGCGACGAGCGACTTCACCGTAGACACGCAAGCGCCGGACGTCTCGGTGGACTCCGGCCCCACCGGACAGGCGGCCGACGCCCGCCCCACCTTCGGCTTCTCCTCCACGGACGAGTCGGCCACGTTCGAGTGCTCGATCGATACGGGCACGCCGAGCTTCGGCTCGTGCTCGAGCGACGCGAGCGACCAGCCTGAGGCGGACCTCGCCGACGGCTCCTACACCTTCCGGGTGCGGGCGACGGACACCGCGGGCAACACGGTGACCGCGACGCGAGAGTTCGAGGTGGCCGGCGCCGGCAACCAGGCCGACTCCGCCAAGCGCGGCCACCACCGCGACGCGCCGCATCCGGTGCCCGCTTGGTACATGACCGCAAAGGGCTCCAAGGACCTGCGGCGCCAGGCTCGCAGCAACGCCTGCGCCTTCGCCCGCCGCCAGTCCAACCAGACCCGCCTGCTGCTCATGGACTTCGGCAAGTCCGAGCGCAGAAACCACAACTGGGGCGCGCAGCTCCGGACCGGCCCCCACTTCGCGAACCAGACGGTCCTCGCCGCGCTCAAGGCCGCGGCGCACTCGTATCGCAACCACAAGCGCTGCTACAGCCGCGGCTCGGTGCGGATCACCTACGGCAACACCAACAACTCGCCCGGCTGGATGAGGCCGCCGAACCTTCGCGAGGCCGGGCGCCGGCAGGCGAAGATGGCCAAGCGCCTCCAGCGCTACCAGCGCCGCCAGGGCTACGGGCACGAGGGTGTGGCCGTGGCCGGCGACATCGAGCCGCAGTGGAGCCGGCCCAAGGACTCGAAGGCGCTGGTGAGCGGCGCCACGCGCGGCGCCAAGGGCGGCCTCTTCTTCAACTACGGCGCGGCCTCCGAGTGCCCCCCGGAGGGCAAGAGCTGCGCGAACCACTGGGACTACCGCGACCTCGCCAAGGTCTCGTTCGGCGGCATCAAGAGGCCGCTGCCAGAGATCTACCGGTCCGTCCACGTCAAGCAGTGGTCCAAGGTGCGGCGCCGCTGGGACCACACCCACCGCCATCACAAGTTCTGCTTCTACGGAGCCACCGCGACCAAGGGGTTCCCGATCTCGGTCCGCCAGAGCTGGAAGCGCCTGCGCCACCAGAACGACTGCGTGGGGCGGGAGCTCATCAATATTCAGGAGGGCTGAGGCCCAACCATGCGACGCACTCGGCTGCCCATGACCCTGACCGTCGCGGCGGCGGCCATCGCCGTCGCCGTGGGCCTGTCGGCGTGCGGGTCGGGCGGAAGCAGCACGACCTCCTCCACCACGACCAGCGCCAACGTGCCTCCAGGTGGAGGCGGCGGCGGCGGCGGCGGCAGCCCAAGGGCGGCGGCGGAGGCCCGGGCGCACCTCCCAAGACGAGGACCAAGCATCCCGGCTCGCGCCACCAGCACCAGGGCCCGCCGGGGACCAAGATGCAGCACACCTACGCGGCGCGGATCGTCGGCCACGGAGCGAGCGTGGGCGGCCCGATCCAGCCCGCCGAGCTGTGGCCGGTGACCAACAGCTGGCGGGTCTCAGACCACAAGAACTTCACCGCCGTCTACGCCGGAGCCAACCCCGACCACCACGGCACCGGCCGGCTGGTCGTCTTCCGCCAGGACTTCGTCCACGTGAAGCAGAACGCCCGTGACGTGGACGTCCAGGGCAGCGGCCCGGTCACGATCACCAGCGCGCCGACGGGCCGCGACGTCGGCACCTCGGCCCAGAAGACTGGCGAAATCCAGTTCCGAGGCGCAAACGGGGTCACCGGCACCCTCCACCTCAGCAACGACACGGTGAGCGTCGGCTCGGGCTAGCCGCCGGTCGGCCGGTCAACCTCTCGTCTGCCAAATGAGCACCGGGCGCACATGGTGGGTGCTTGTCGGGTCCTGCCTGGGGTTGTTCGTGCTCATGCTCGACTCGACCGAGGTCGTGCTGGCATTGCCGGTCATCGACAAGGACCTCGGCCTCTCCGAGGCGGGCCTGCAGTGGGTGCAGAACGCCTACCTGCTGATGCTGGCCGCGACGGTGATCACCTGCGGCCGGCTCGGCGACATCCTCGGCCGGCGAAGGGTCTTCATCGGCGGCGTGGTCGTCTTCGCGCTCGGCGCGCTGGTCGCGGCGCTCTCGACCGGCGAGGAGATGCTGATCGGGGCGCGCCTCATCCAGGGCCTCGGCGGGTCCGCGATGTTCGCGCTCAGCCTGGCGATCGCCTCCAACGCCTTCCCGCCCGAGCGCCAGGCGACGGCGGTCGGGATCTGGGCCGCCATCTCATCGATCGGCCTCGGCATCGGGCCGCTCCTCGGCGGCGTGCTGGTCGACTCGATCGGCTGGCAATGGATCTTCTGGACCTACCTCCCGTTCTGCGCGGCGGCGATCGTGATCATCCGCGTCTTCGCGACCGAGACCCGCGACGAGGAATCCAGCCAGCGCATCGACGTGCAGGGGCTGATCACCGTGACGGGAGGACTCGCCCTCGTCGTCCTGGCGATGGTCGAGTCCGAGGCCTGGGGCGCCGCGGCGCTGCTCCCCTTCGTCGGCGGCCTGCTCCTACTGGCCGCCTTCTGGGTGGTCGAGCACAGGGTCGAGGAGCCGCTGGTCGACTTCTCGCTGTTCGACAACCGCGTCTTCCTGGGCGCGTCGGTGGCGGCGCTCGCGCTGGTGGGCTCCTACTGGACGGTGATGTTCTACGAGCCTCAGTTCCTGCAGGGCTCGCTCGGCTACTCGGTCATCGAGGCCGGCGCGCTGATCCTGCCGATCACGCTGCCGATGATCTTCATCTCCCCCTTCACCGGAAGGCTGATGCAGCGCGTCGGCGCCAGGCCGCTGCTGGTCAGTGGGCTCCTCGTCTGCGCGGCGGCGACGGCGGCCATCGCTCTGCTGGGCCGCAACCACGGGTACGGGGCCGTGTTCGTCCCATTCCTCGTCTACGGGGTCTCCCTGGCGATGCTCTACGCGCCGGTCTCGAGCGCGGCGATGGCGGCCCTGCCCAGGGCCAAGGCGGGAGTGGCGGCCGGCGTCCTCGGGATGGTCCGCCTGATGTCCGGGGCGCTCCTCCTCGCGGCGAGCGGCGCGATCTTCCAGAACCTGAACGACGGGCCGACGACCAGCGCGGGCGCGATCTCGGCCGCCCTCATCGTCCCGCTGGTCGTGCTGCTCCTGGGCGCCGTGATCACCTTCCGCTTCCTGCCGGTGAGCGCCAAGCACGAGCACCCAGCGCGGATCGAGCACCACCGCTTCCACTTCTAGGGAGAGAGCGTGAGGTAGGTCGTTCAAGTCGAGTCAGACGCTCGTTAAGGGGGGTCAATTCATGGCCGCAATCCGCAGCCGCCTCAGCTTCGCCAACGTGATGGCGGTGCTCGCCGTCTTCATCGTTCTAGGGGGAACCGCCACCGCGGCCCTGGTCGTCACGTCCAACAGCCAGGTCGGTCCGGACACCATCTCCGGACATCACCCGCCGTCCGGCGATCACCCGAACGTGATCGGCGGCTCGATCGACGCCCGCGACCTCGCGATCACGCTCGGAGCCGACGGGGTGACGAACACCAACAAGGTCTCGAGCACCGGCGCCTTCCAGACGGTGGCCAAGACAACCGTCAAGGTCAACCATCAAGGCACCGTGATGCTGATCAACGGCGCCGTCGAAATCGACAACACCGCGAACAGCAAGTCGGCCACCGTGAACCTGCGTGCGGTGATGAACGGCAAGCCCGAGGAGGGCACCTTCACGACCACCTAGCCCCTGGGACGAGTCAGACGGGTTTGGCGTACTTCGTGTGCAACGAGTCGCCGGGCACCTACACCGTGGAGCTCCAAGCGCGGGGCTCCGGTGTCTCGTTCACCGACCGGACGCTCACCGTGGGGTTGGCGCCGCAGGTCTAGCCACCAAAGGCCGGAGCGTCCGGCGGAGGCTTCTCCGCCGCCTCGGCCTGAAGGCTCCGCTTGCTGCGGTCGCGCAGCACGCCGACCAGCACCCCGACTCCGACGCCGAGGCCGAACCCGAGAAACAGCGCGGCCAGGGCGCCGATGACCCGCAGGACGATGCCGACGACCTCCCCGACCTCGAAGCGCGGCCCGATCGCAAGCTCAAGCGGCCCACGCGCCCGGAGGGCGGGACGGCAGCTGACCCGCGTGGTGCCCGCAACCGGGGCGGTGAAGTCGTAGAGCGAGCGGTAGCGCGTGCCGTTCTGGCGCAGGGTCACGTTGTCGTTTGCGCTGAGGGGCGCGCTTTGACCGCCGGGACCGCGGACCGCGCAGCTGAGATCGCCGCTGTTCGGCGGCCCCGTGCCGCGGGAGCCCGCAGCGGTCGTGTAGATCGTCTGCCCCTCGCCCGCCTGCAGCGTCACCGCCGCCGACCCGGGCGCGGTGAAGTGGGTGAGTGGGGCGGTGAAACGGTCGACCGTCCGCGTCCCCGCGTTTATGGCCCCGACGACGAGCACGATCGCCGCGGCGATGCCGATTAGGGCCGGGATCGCTGCGAGCGCGAAGGCCCAGGCGCCTGGTCGGATGCGCGATTTGTCGACCTCGATCGGGGACCAGCGCGGTGCGGTGTTATGGGTCCAGGACGCGCCGTCCCACCAGCGCCAGCGACGATCCGAGTTGGGGTCCGGATACCAGCCGGCCGGCCGGGTGGGCTCGGACATAGTCGAAGTCTCTCATCGCCAATTCGTGGACGAGGTCGAATTGAGGCCGGGCGCCCCGTTCCTCCCTACCTGGATCTGACCGCGACAGCATGAAGCCCGCAGAACGCGTGGACTGTGTCGGACTGAACTTCCGCGTCGAAGTTGACGGACTCCGGGGTGGGGCTATTGGTGAGCCCGGTACCGTGCATGAGGCTGCCCTGCGAGTCCAGCTGGGTGGACGTCGACGCGTCGAAGATCGGCGAACCGGCGTCCGCGATGGTCTGGTGAGCGTTGTTCGACGCGTCCGAGGTGATGTAGGCGGCGCTGACCGCGTTGGACGAGCTGCTGTTGTCGAGCTCGAGGTGCGCGGTCGACCCCTCCGAATGGCACACGGCCGTGAGAATCAGCCCCCCGAACGAGAATGTCGACTCACAACCCGAATCGCTGGGATTGACGCAAGGCGCCGCGACCCAGTTCCAGGACTTGACGTTGGCGCTCGGCAGGAACGCCGTGGAATCAAGGCCGTCGAGCTTGTCCGCGTTCAAGTTGGCGACCTTCGCCCCCGAGTTGACCGTGAACGGGGCGTGGCCACTGGCGACGTTCAGGCCCAGGGCCGCTGCGCCCGCGTGAGTGCTCGTATTGGTCACCTGAAGCCCCTTGCCGGCGACCGGTGCGGTGAGCGAGCTGGTCGAGCTAGCCGAGTTCGCCTTCCCGAGGATGAAGTTCCCGCCGGTGGCGGCGTAGGTCGTGCCGCCGAGTGCGACGAAGAGGGCCACGAGCGAGGCGACATTGGCGAACGTCAGGTGGGAACGAATCCGTTTGGCGCATCTGAGGCTCCTTTGGTCGAGGGGCGGAGGCCAGATGCGTCGGCCGAGTGCGAGTCCGTTCGGGCTGGTCGCCGATCCACGTTCCGCCGATGTGGGGCGATCCTGGCACCCGAGGCTCGGCGGGTCAAGTGGATGAGGTCGCTACTCCCACGCGGCGCATGGTCTAGCGGCCCCACGGGAGGAAGCGGACGAAGTGTTGAAGATGCCCGTCATCCCGCACCCCCATGCGGTCTCGCGAACTGGCTGTTACCAGTCGCGCTACCAGTTTCGGCACCTGCGCCACGTTCGCCGAGCGGTGGCTCGAGGAGTGGCCCCGTCCGGCTTCCTCGACGCGGCGCCGAGCAACGTTTCCGCGACCGGCTCGAGGCCCGCGGGACCGAGACGGTCTTTGAGAAACAGACCTCCGCCCATCAACATGGTCTTCTCACGCGCCTTCAATGGCACCGACTGGGTGACGAAGGGCCACGGGACCGTCGGCGGTCGCTCGAGCACCAGTCCGACGTTCGCCTCCTCGGTCAACTTCGACCAGAACCGCGATGGCGAGGCACCGGCGATCGACTTCGCAGGTGCTGGGCGCACCGTTCCCTGGGCGACTTGGTACGAGGACAACACCAGCCCCTTCGGTCACAAGGAGATCTTCGCCTCGCGCTTCGATGCAACGAACGACGTCTGGGTATTCGCTGGGCAGGGTCGTCCGGGAGCCGCTGGACCTACGAACCCACCCTCGCTCAACATCCGAACCAACAAGGACGCGGAGGATCCGTCGATCGCGGGCGGCAACGCCGCCGGCGATCCAACGAAGCCCGGTCCTTGGATCATCTGGATGGAGGAGGGCCCCAACAAGGACCAGATCTTCGTCGTCAAGCCGATCGGACCCAACACGACCGTCTGTCCGCCCGGCACCAAGCCCTCAGGCGGTACGCCCGAGGGCGGCTTCTGCTGGCAGCAGGTCGGGGTCGAGCGCTCGCCGATCGGTAATCCCAAGGAACCGTCGCTAGACGTCGACCCGAATCGCCCCGGGATCGAGCCGGATATCGCCTTCACCGGTCCGAACGACTCAGTGCCGTGGGCGGTCTGGTACGAGATCAAGACGGGCAAGTTCGGGGTCACAAACGAGCGAGTGTTCGCCGCGAAGGCGGTGACGCCGCCGGCCGGCACCAAGGGCACGGTCGACGGGGGCTTCGCCTGGGAGGCGGTTGGTGCACACACGAACGGCGGTCAGATCCTCGATACGTCGGGGGCCAACCATGCCGGGCCGTGCCTGGCCTCGAAGCCTGCCGAGAACCGCTGCACGCTGAACAGAAACGCTGGCGCCGACGCGGAGGACCCACGCGTTTCAGCGGGCACTATGACGCCGCACAGCGACACGGTTCCGTGGGTCGTGTGGGCCGAGGACGTGAACGGCACCTCGCGCATCTTCGCCTCGCGGCTCGTCAACGGCAGTCACTTCGCGCTCGTCAATGGCGGCAAGTCGCTCTCTGCGGGAGCCGGTGACGCGAGCGTCCCGGACATCTCGTTCGCCCGCCACACCCCGGTTGTCACCTGGCATCAGAAGGTCGGCGGCACGACGAGGCTCTTCGTTGGGCACCTGACGAACCCCGCCAATCCCACGTTCGTCCTCGACACGCCGAATGGGATCAAGCGCTCAACGGCCGGCCTGACGCTGGGGACGAAGTCGCCTATCTCCTCCGATTGCACCGCGAACCCGTTCAACCAGGACGGCGATGCCTGTCAAGGCGGAGCGAGCGGGAAGGCATTCTTCCTTTTCAACGACGGCGCCAAGGGGGCGCGCAAGATCTTCGGCGAGCGGTTCCCGTAGTCGTTGCACGGCCGGGCCTCGGTCGAGTGCTCGGAACGGCTTAGACGATCACCGGGCGCCCGCTCTGCGCGAGAGGCAGCACTCCTGCTTTCACGCGAAAGCAGAAGCGAGCAACGGGCGGTGCTCCTTGCCGCGGATCGCCGGGCGCTCATGTGAGCCTTACGCCGTGCGGTGTGGCAGCCAGGACCAACCCCGACCAAGAGCCTCGCCAGTTGGGCGCCCCCGAAGGCGATCACGGCGATCCCGACTCCGCAGTACGGGAGCGGCTGAGACGGCGGGTGCTGGGCCAGCGTATGGACGTCGGGTCACGCTGTGAGATCGGTGTGGGATCAACCGCGCGCGACCTCGCGCTCGCGCAGCTCGATGCGGCGGATCTTGCCGGTGAGCGTCTTCGGCAGCTCGTCGATGAACTCCACCCTGCGCGGATAGGCGTAGGCCGACAGGTGGGTGCGCACGAAACCCTGGATCTCGGCGGCCAGCTCGTCGGATGGCTCGTGGCCCTCGCCCAACACGACGAACGCCTTGACCACGTTGCCTCGCCTGGGATCCGGTGAGGCGACCGCCGCGGCCTCCAACACCGCCGGATGCTCGATGCAGACCGACTCGACCTCGAACGGGCCAATTCGGTAGCCGGCGGAGATGATCACGTCGTCGGCTCGCCCCGAGTACCAGTAGTAGCCGTCGCGGTCCTGAGAGGCGGCGTCCCGGCTGTGGAACCACTCGCCGCCAAATGCCTCCTCGGTCGCCTCGGGGTTGTTCCAATAGCCGAGCGGATAGTGCGGGTTGGACCGCGCGCGCAGGCAGATCTCACCGCGCTCACCCTGGGCCACCGGGTTCTCGTCCTCGTCGAGGATCTGAACGTCCCACCCGGGCATCGGCTGCCCCATCGAGCCCACGCGAACCTCCATGAACGGATAGTTCGCGCACAGCGGATAGGACTCCGTGAGCCCGTAGTAGTCAAGCACCGTGACCCCGTACTGCTCGCGAAACCAGCGGATCGCTTCCGGGTTGAGGGGCTCGCCAGCGGAGCAGACGACCCGGAACCTCTGCGGGTAGCGCTCCCCCGCGTCTTCGATGGCCATCATCGCCCGCATCGCGGTCGGCGTCGTGAAGACGTTCGTCACGCCGTGACGCGAGAGGACCTCGAGCTGCTTCTGGGGGTCGAAGCCGCCCTCGCGCACGTAGACGAACTGCGTCGCGCCGAGGCGCCACGGGCCCAGGAGCGGCGCGATCCCCGCCGCCCACGCCCATTCACCCATGCCGTGAAAGAGCTCGCCCTCGCGGACGTCGTGGCAATAGACGAACTCCTCGTGCGCGAGGATGTAGCGGTGGCCATGGAGGATGCCCTTGGCGAGGCCGGTCGTCCCCGAGGAGTAGTAGAGCTGAGCCGGGTCATCGGCCGCCGTGTCGACGGTCTCGGCGTGATCGTCGGCGCCGGCGAGCAGCTCCTCGTCGAGCACCAGCACCTCCTCGACCAGGTCGCCCGGCATCCGCTCGGCCTCTTCCGGCGAGCAGACGATCAGCTTCGCCTGGGAGTCGGCGACCCGGTGGCGAATCCCCTCATCGCCGTAGAGCACCGACATCGAGAGCAGGATCGCCCCGAGCTTCCAGGTGCCGAAGAAGATCGCCGCCGTCTCCGGCGTGGCCGGCGCGACGACCGCGACCCGGTCGCCCCGCTCCACGCCGTGAGCGCGCAGCACGTTGGCCGCCCGCGCCGCCAGCGACTGCAACTCGCCCCACTTCACGTCGCGCCGAGTGCCGCGAAAGTCCTCCCAGACCATCGCCGGCTTGTCGCGGGGATGCTTGTCGCAGACGTCGGCGGCGATGTTGTAGCGCTCGGGAATCTCCCAGCGATGCGAGGCGCACGCCTCCTCGTAGGAGCGGACCGTCGTCTCGGTGCCCGTCGTTCCCATGCGCTCTCCTCCGCCTGCTCGCCTTATCAGATCCGGTCCCAGTTTCCCGCAATCCGGTCGATGGTGAGGAGGCAAATCACCGAGTTCCGGCCCGCCGCGCGACCGTCCTCAGCCCATCAGCTGCGAAAGGGCCCCCTCAACGCCCAGTGAGCCTCAGTCGTCGGGACCGAGGATCACCGTCTTCTTGCCTTGTCGCTCGGTCCGTGCATCCGCTTGCAGTCGCTTCTGCTCTGCGCGAAAAGCAGAAGTCGCGTTTCGCCTTTCCGCAGGGATGGAGCAACCGGGACCGAAGAGTGGGCCTCCCACCCCGAATACCAAGCTCCTGACGGCCCGGCTTTCGGCCGATAGCTCAGAGAGCGCCCTGGCCGTGCCCTCGGCACTCTCGTCGGGGAGGCGTTCACCGTCGAGGACATTCGGGTCGAGGACTGAACGCGGGCGCCCGGTCCTAGGCTGCTCAATCCGTCTCTTCAAGCGCGAGGCCATTAGCAATCCAGGTCCGGCTCGTCCACAAAGGCGTCGAGGTCTTCCCAATTCCAGGCATCGATCGCCAGCATCAGCCGCTGCTCGTCTTGCGGCAGCTTCAACATTTGGCGGACCGCGGCCGACCTCGCGTCGATCCGAAGGCGATCCCCGTCGTTGCGTGAGTTCTCCGGCGGCCCACAGCAGCGCGCGCAGGCCCGTTGGATCGATCAACGTCACGCCCGTGAGGTCGAGAACGATGGACGGTGCCCCACTCTCTAAGACGTGCCGCAGGGAGTCCTCGAGCGCTGGGGCGCTGGCGATGTCGAGGTCGCCCAGCACTCGCACAACGAGCGCGTGCCCATCTCGGTCAATGCGAACCGTGAGGCGGCCGTGCTTGCGGACTGAAACCGAAGTGGCCACTCGGACCCAACCTCCTTCTCACCCTCTCGACGACGCTCAGGCTACGTGCCGTCGCGGCGGATTCCGGCCGCTCTCACAAACGACAGTTTGTGAGGGCGGGCAAATGCTCCTGCTTTCACGCGAAAGCAGCAGCGCGACGCAGGCGAACTCACAGGCGTCAACCGCCGCGCTCCGCCCAGCGCGTGGTGGGATGATGCCCTCGGGTCTCCAATGCGTCGCTCCGTTCTGCTTGTCGCGTTCGCAGCGCTGCTGCTGGTCGCCGGATGCGGTGGCGCGGGTAACACGGCGAACACGAGCACGGTCGGCCCGAAGCAGGACAAATTCGCCGGGTTCGAGCGTTGTCCTCGGCGCGCACTCGCCGCCCTGCCTTTGAACGCCGCCGCCGAGAAGTCCGCCAGGAGGATCGCGAAGCGCCGGGTTGGACGGTCTCCTCAGATCACGATCAGGGTCCGTCCCGCCGCCGATGCTGGCGCTCGCGGGCGCGAGGTCAGGTTCTTGTGCGGCCCCAAGGTCGCGCGACGCGCGGTTGTCGTGTTCACCTACGACCACCGTTACGACCGGGGACGAACAAGAGGGCGAGCCTGGCTCAGCATACCCTCGTGGTCTCGCGCTTCGCCGACGGCTATCGGATGTGGCACGTGGAGCACTAAGCGAGCCGGTAGCTATTCGGTGCAACCTGGAAGCGATACTCCTGCCCGCTCCGCAGCTCTTGCGTGGCCACCGTCTGACCCCCGGAGTCGACCAGGGTTACGCGACCGGACAGGGGCGCCACACATGCGGATGACCCACATCCAGATGAGTCGAGCTGATCGCCCCGCCCGCGAATGTCAGGGTGCCGGTAACCGTCGCTGTGTTGCTCGACCCGCCACAGCCAAGCAATGCGACGAGCACGGCACATGAAGATGATCGAGAGCGTTCGCAACGTCTCAAGTGTCCTACGTGCGGAGGGCACTTTCCATCACACATCGCAACGGTGCAGACTGGGCGGGTCCCCACACCAAGGCATCTACTCCCCATCACTTCTGCTTTGCGCGAAAAGCAGAAGTGCCGCGCGTCCGGCTGCGGCGGCCAATGTCGCGTGGACGCGAGCAAGGACCGCTAAAGACGGCCGCCGACGCGGACCGAGGAAGAAGTGCAGGACACGTACGGATCCACGAGAGGGATTGGAGGCACCATGATGAAGCGCTTGATGCTGATCGGCTTGCTCGCACTTGTCGCGGCGATGCTGCTGGCTTGCCGGGGTCGGCGCTCGCCAGGGGCGGGCACGCTGCTAGTCATCACCACCACGGCAGCCACTGGGCCCGGGCGCACGCGAAGCACACGAACAAGGCCTGCGCCACCGGCAAGAGCCAGAGCAATCCGGCCAACGTCCAGCAGGGCGACGACAACGACCAGGGCGACCACAATGACGATCAGGGCGACGACGGCGGCTCTGGCGACAACTAAGGACGCCTAGGCCAGGCCGCGGGTGGAGCTGGTCTCAGGTGTTGATCGCTAATAAATGCACAACCTCATCCCAACCGAAAGGAACGAAGATGCGATTGACGAGGCTCAGGCTGCTGTTGCCGGCTTTGCTGGTAGCAGGGCTCGCCATCGCGCTCTCCTCATGTGGGGGTGGCGGTAGCAGTACGAGCGGGAGCGCGGAGTCCGGCATTCCGTCGGACTTCAAGGCTCGGACGGCGGCGCCGGACAACGCCCAGAAGGGCGGGACGCTGACGGAGCTGAACGGGGGGGACATCGACTACATGGACCCCGGCGCGGCGTACTACCAGGTGACGTATTCACTCACCCTCGCCTCGCAGCGCACCCTGATGGGTTGGCCTCCCAACGCCACCCAGCCGGTGCCGGATCTGGCTGACGGTCAGCCGAAGGTCACCGACGGCGGCAAGACGATCACGTTCACGATCAGGAGCGGAGTCCATTACAGCCCGCCCGTGAATCGCGAGGTCAAGGCGCAGGACGTGAAGTACGCGATCGAGCGAACGCTCCTTCCTGGCGTGCCAAATGGCTACACCGCTGCGTATCTGGACGGCGTGGTCGGCTTCCAGCAGGCCGAGAACCAGATCAAGCAGGACAAGACCACGGCGCCGAACATCTCCGGGATCACGACGCCCGACGATCACACGCTCGACATCAAGCTGACGAACACCTCGTCGGTGCCGGTGATCCAGGCCCTGTCGCTTCCGGTGAGCGCACCGGTGCCTGAGGAGTACGCGAAGAAGGACGACGCCCAGAGTCCGTCGACGTACGGCCAGTACGTGACGTTCACCGGGCCGTACATGGTCCAGAACGACTGTGACGTCAAAGTCGACTCCTCGACGCACACGGCGAAGGCGCAGAACTCCAACTGCACCGGCAAGCTCACGGGCTACCAGCCGGGCAAGGAGATCCAGCTCGTTCGCAACCCGAACTGGACCGGCTCCAAGGAGGGCGACTACCGTCCGGCGTACCTGGACGCCATCGACATCCAGGAGGGCTTCAGCGATCCGACGTCGGCTTCGCAGAAGATCCTCTCGGGCAACGACCAGATCAGCGGCGACTTCCCGCCGTCGAAGACGGTCGTGCAGTAGGTCGCCACGGGATCGAAGCACGCGAAGGACCAGATGGTCGCCGTCCCGTCGGGCGGTAGCCGCTACGTCGCTCTGAACATGACCAGGCCGCCGTTCGGGCCCGGCAGCGGCCTGTCGGCCGCGCAAGCGATGGACATCCGGAAAGCCGTGATCGCCAACTCGGACCGGACCGCGCTGCGGAACACCCGCGGCGGCGAGCTGTTCGGGCCGGTGGCGACGCACTTCATCCCGCCGCTGATTCCAGGGTTCGACGAGGCTGGTGGCCTGCAGGGTCCCAACCTCGACTTCATCAAGAACCCGAATGGAGACCCGTCCCTGGCCAAGTCGTACATGCAGAAGGCCGGGTTCAAGAGCGGGAAGTGCGAGGGCTCCGTGTGCAACGTCACGATGGTCGGCGACGACGCTCCGCCTGGCAAGGACACCGCGACGGTGTTCCAGCACCAGCTCGAGCAGCTGGGGTTCACGGTGAACTTCCAGCCTGCCGCCAACGACATCATGATCACGAAGTTCTGCGCGGTTCCAGCGAACCAGCCGCAGGTGTGCCCGAACGGGGGATGGATCAAGGACTTCAATGATCCGCAGTCCATCCTGCAGGTGCCGTTCAGCGGGGACAGCATCAACCCGTCGAACAATCCCAACTGGCCGCAGCTGAACGATCCGAAGATCAACAAGGAGATCAGTGACGCCGTGACGATTCAGGATCCGAAGCAGCGGGCCCAGACCTGGGGGCAGATCGACGACCAGATCATGGCTCAGGCTCCGGCAGTGCCATGGGTCTGGGACAACGACGTCCTCGTCCGCTCCGCGGACGTGTACGGCGTGGCCAACCTGTTCGACGGCGAATGGGATCTGGCCTACTCGTCCCTGACCAATCCGTAGGAGGGCTGACCAGGACGGTCATGCCGGATATGCGCACCTCAGTTGGGCGGAGGCACTCGCTCACCTGCCGGCGGCATGTCGGGATCAGCTCGGCGGAGATTCCGGGTACCGCGGCGGCTAGTCATCAGAGAGCGTCCGCGGCACCGGAATGAGTCTTCCGACTCAATTCTTGGTGATGCTCACCGACTCCTTTGGCGCATTGCAGGCTCCGGCGGCACTCTTGTTGTTCGCGTCACCGGAGTAGGACGCGCGCCAAATTACGACGTTGTCCTCATGCGCAGCGATCCCGATGTCGAATACCGGCCCAGCGCCAACCTGATGCCCCCCGATCTTGAGCCGGTCTTCTACGGGCACGATGGCTATCGCAAGCTGTGGAGCAGGTGGTTCGACGCGTTCGAGGACCTGCGATTCGACCCCCGATCCTCCACCTTGGAGACAAGCTTCTCGTCACGGCACGCCAAGGGGGGCACGGATCGGGCAGCGGCGTGGCCATGAGCGAGCGGGTCTTCCAGCTCTACACGATTCGACAGGGCCTCTCGGTCTCGCAGCGGGACTTCGTCGACCGCGCCGAAGCTTTCGAAGCCGCCGGGCTGCGAGAGTAGCCCCTTCATCTACTTGACCCCCCGAGCCTCCCGTGAGAGGGTCGGACCCACACCGGCGGATCGCCTACTGCCGACAAGCCCGAACGGACTCGCCGACGCGCCTGGCCTCCGCCCAGACGGATTGGGAGGTCCTTCATGCGTCAACGCTTTGGTTGCCATTTGACCATCGTGATGGCAACACTCCTCGCCTTCACCGCCCTCGGCGTCGGCGTGGCTTTGGCGCGTAATGCACCCACTGCGTCCGCGCTGGCGAAGAATCCGATCTTTGGGCGCTGGCAGCAGACGCATACGTGCAACGGTCTCGTGCACGGGCTCAAAAAGGTCCACCTCCGGCGGCTCGCGCCGGGTGTCGTAGGCGACTACTTCCCCGACAAGACCGGGTGGCAACTCGCTCACAAGGCCCACATCTGCTCCGGCGCGGAACCGCAGCGCCACTCGCATTTCTTCACCCGCGATGGCCACTTCGGTTCGGTGGACCAATACGACCAACAGGTCGACAACGGCCGCTATCGCGTCATCAATGCCCGCACGTTCGGCATCGGCGATGCCAAGTTCCACTATCAGGTCGCTCG
The DNA here is from genome assembly GCA_963710955.1 of uncultured Actinomycetes bacterium. Lineage (GTDB taxonomy): Bacteria > Actinomycetota > Thermoleophilia > Solirubrobacterales > 70-9 > AC-56. The sequence continues at coordinate 150,081 of CAVQCK010000014.1, forward strand.
TCTGTTCAACCACAAGTTCCTCGCGCTCGAACCGGTGATCACGAGGCGGATGAGACACCAGGCACTCGCCCACCCACTTCAATTCAGCACCGCAGGCTGGGAGGTGGCCGTCACCTATCCCAGCAGCACCTGGAAGCGGGTCCCGTGCAGGCAATGGTGCTGAACGGAAGAAACTGCGTCCCGCCATTAACTGGGCCACCGCGTACCCCGAAGGTGAGGAATTGATCCGGCAAATGCAGCCGTACCAAAGTCCCGAGGAGGCCCTCGAAGCCGCCGGTCTGGGGGAGTAGGCGATGTCGCAGGAGGACGTCGAGGTGTTGCGCGGGGTCCGAATCGCACTCCCTCCGCTCAGTGAGAGAGCGAGTCGGCACCGCAGCCTGGACGAGCGCCTGTTCGTTCGCTTTCCCGCCCTTTACCGCCTGCTCGCCGACGCGTCTATGCGGCTGTCGCCACGATCCCGGCTTCGGCGGTTGATGCTCGCCCGCTCGGTAGGTCGCGCATACGCGGCGGGTAATCGCCGCGACTTCGAGGTCCTGCTTGTTGGCCATGATCCCGAACACGAATACCGTCCCAGCGGCGAGTTGATGCCTCCCGACGTCGAGGCGGTTCTCTACGGCCACGACGGGTACCTCCAGCTCTGGCGATACTGGCTCGATGCATTCGAGGACATCCGGTGGGACCCCGAGGAGATCCTCGACTTCGGAGACAGGTTTCTCGTCACGACTCAGCAGAGGGGACACGGATCGGGCAGCGGTGTGGCCGTAGGCGAGCCGGTGTTTCAGCTCTTCAAGCTTCGACGGGGCCTGGTGGTCCGGCAGGAGGACTTCCTGGATCGCTCCGAGGCCCTCAAAGCCGCCGAACGGCGGGAGTAGGCCGGAGGGCAGGCCGCAACAGTCTGCGTGGGGGATGACCGGAGTTCTCCGCGCCGGATCTACGGCAAAATGCGGATGTCCCGCCCCGTTTGACGGTGCGAACCTGATTCTGCGTAGTACGCATCTCTCTCTAGCTACGTAGAACGGGCATCCGGTGTTTGCCTCCCTGGGTGTCCGTTCGCTTCGCTCATGTGGCTTCAGATGAGCACCCAACCCCTCACGCGAGGCCGGGGGATCGCCTAGTCGTTCGTTCGGGGCCACCATCAGGGTGAACCGGAACGAGACGGCGAGATCCTGAAGGTGCTCGGTGAAAACGGGGCGCCGCCATGTTTCGTGCGCTGGGAAGACGGCCACGAATCCGAGGTCTTCCGGGCTCGGACATGTTCATCCAGCACTTCGACGACGCCGATCAGTGAGCCTCACCGCAGCGGTCGTCCTCTCTCCGGTCCGGCTCCCACCCCGCTGAGCACCGGATAGCTCTCCTTTCGATGCGAGCGAGGCTGAGATACTCCGTCGGTGACCAAATCCGAGCAGTCTGAGACGAGCCGCCTCAGCACGGCACGGTCCGCCACAGTGGCGGGCATCTGAGCGTCGTCCCTCAAGGGAGGCTCCGCAGACGACGCAACGCCTGATTGGCGCCGCGCTCACTGCGGAAACTCCTGCGCCCTGCTACTGAGTTCCCTCTCCGCTGCGACCGAGATGCGACCGAGTCCGGACGGACCCGCCGAAAGCCCCTGCAAACCCCTGCGGGCAGTTTCGCCACAGCCCATGCTGCAATTACGGGCTTTTGCAGGCGGCTTCGCGCCGCTGCGCTCCTGCGAAGGAAAAGCGGACGACGGGTCTCGAACCCGCGACCTCGAGCTTGGGAAGCTCGCGCTCTACCAGCTGAGCTACGTCCGCAGCGGAGGCGCAATTCTAGGCGCCCACGCCGGCTCTTTACCCTTCCTGTCGTGAGCGTGCGAACGACCGTGGTCGTCCTGGCGGCGCTGGCCGTCGTCGGCCTGCTGACCTACGGCCTGGTGAAGAAGGGCGGCTCCGCCCTTGCACTGGGCCAAACGGTGCCTGGCGCCACAACCTCCCTACCCGAGCTCGACGGCAACGGGAGCGGCTCCGTGGCCGACTACCGGGGCCGCTGGGTGCTGGTCAACGTGTGGGCCTCGTGGTGCCCGCCGTGCCAGAGCGAGTCCCCGGACCTCGAGCGCTACTACGACGCCAATCGAGGCAAGGACTTCACCATCGTCGGCGTCGACACCAACGACCTCTCGACCGACGGCCTCAATTTCGTCAAGAGCCACGACATCACGTACCCGCAGCTGCACGACGGCAACGGCGACTTCGCCACCAACGACCTGAAGACGACCGGCGTCCCCGAGTCCTTCCTCGTCAACCCCCAGGGCAAGCTCGTCCTCCACAGCCTCGGACCGGTCACCGAGCGCTACCTGGACGCCAACGTCACCCCGTTCATCACCGGGAAGGCGAAGCAATGAGGCTCGTGGGCCGCACCACCGTCGCCGCCCTCGCGATCGCCGCGGCGCTCCTCCTCCCCACCACGGCGCTCGCCACCAGCGCGATGCCCGGCACCCCGCCGCAGGCGCAGGCCAACCTCCCCGAAATCGAGAACCAGGTGATGTGCCCGGTCTGCGGCACCGCCCTCAACCTCTCCTTCTCGCCCCAGGCCGACCGCGAGCGGGCCTTCATTCGCCACGAGATCGCTCAGGGCAAGACCGAGAGCGAGATCATCGACGACCTCGTCGCCCAGTACGGCACCGCTGTCCTCGCCGAGCCGCCGAAGTCGGGCTTCGACCTCACCGCATGGCTGGTCCCGGGCATCGCGATCATCATCGCCGCGATCGCGATCGCCTTCGGCCTGCGCCGCTGGCGTCGCGCCGGCCGCACACGCGAAAAGGAAGCATCGTCGACGAACGGCGACAAGCCGCTGGACGACGCCGAGCGCGAGCGCCTGGACTCGGACCTGGCGCGCTACGACCTGTAGGCGCTAGCCGAGGAACCGGGCGACCGCGAACCGGCGCTTCGCGGCCCCTACGGCGACCGGCCGGTCCTTCGAGTCGATCGCCAGGCCGCGCGCCGACCCGAACCCGAAGTCCTCACGGACCTTCCCTCGGTGTCCGAAGGCCCGATTGACGTTTCCGTTCGGCTGATAGCGGACGAGGGAGAAGCCAGGTGCACCGGCCACGACGATCCGGTTCCGGGAGTCGATCGCCACCGCGTGTGCGTCAACCCGACGGTCACCTGGAAGCGTGGTCGCGAGGTCTCCGCAGTCACCGAACGAGTGGTCGACACTGCCGTCTGGCTCAAACCGCGCGAGGGCCCAGACGGTGTTCGCATCCCTTTTCGTACGTCCCGCCGCCACGATCTTGCCCTTGGCATCGATCGCGAGGGTCTGGATGCTCGCGAGGTGGTTGAGCACGCGCGTCTCCGTTCCGCCGTGTGCGAAGCGGGTCCGTAGTCCACCGTCCGGCCGAAACCTGGCCAGGGCGATGCGGTGTCCTCCGGTAAACCCACCCAGGACGATGTCACCGTGATCGATCGCCATCGAGGTCGCGGTGCTGTTCAGCGGTTTGCCGGTGGCCGTGTCCCGCAACTGAGTGACCCTGATCCCGCCGTGCCCGAATGAGTTGTCCAGCTGGCCGTTTCGATCCAACTGCGCGAGCGCGAACTCGCAGCCATCCCCAGCTTGGTGCACGTGGTCCCGCCGAGCAAGACCCCTCCGTCGGGCTGAATCGCAACGCCGGAGACGAAGCTGTCCTCCCCCTGAAACCCCACCGTTACCGTGCCGCCGTCACCGAACGAGCGGTCGAGGCGCCCATCGGAGTTGTATGTGGCGACGCCGAAGTCGCACACGCCCGGCGAGGTACACGCCTGACCGGCCACGACGATCGAGCCCTTGTGGCCGACGTCCACCGCGTAGCCGTACCCCTTTCGGTGGCTGAAGCGTGTGGAGACTGCGCCGTCGCCCCCAAGCGACCGGTCAAGCCGGCCGTCCCCTTGTAGCGAGCGAGCGCGAACCCCTTGGCGTTGTTGCCGGCCACGACAATCCGCCCCTGCCGGCCGATCGCAACCGCCGCGGCGGTGCTGTAGCCCGGCGGAACTGCATCGACGGCGACCCCGTTTCCGCTGAACGAGCGATCGAGGTCTCCGGGTTGCGGCTTCGCGATCGCGGAAGAAGTGAAGGCAAAGAGCCCCGCCAGCGCCGCGACGAGTATCCAGCCGCCGCGCGCCGTAGTCCCGCCCAGGGCTCTTTGCCTGTCCGCCACCTGCTGCTTCAAACCGCGGAGGGCGCGCGAGTTGCGCCGTCACCCACCGATCATGTTGATCTGCATCCGGTTTCCGGATGTGAATTCACTTGACTCGACGTCCCCGGTGGCAGCGAGTTCCGAAGGACGAGGCTAGGTTCAGCCGGCCCCCACGGCCACAGCAGCGATCGTCGGCGAATCGATCCGGACTTGCCCCGCGAGCCGCTTGCACGTGAGAGCGATCGAGTGTTGCCCTGCCGAAAGCGGTTGCGGCGACAGAAAAGTTCGAGCGAAGCCATTTGTGGCTGTTGGGCCCGTGTTGTCCGTCGCAGCTTCGCCCGGGTCAACGGCAAATGGCTGAGCCCGACCATCGATGCCTATGCGACAGGAAGCCTGGCCCGCCCCACCAAGGCTTTCCTCGTTCCCGCTTGCAATGACAAGAGCGCGTGACGATCGCGTCAGCGCGAGTGTGCTCTTCACACAGATCTTGGGTGCAACCACCAAGGCACATCCGCTGGATTCGGCTCCCGTCACCTTCGCAATCGCAGACCCGTTGAGTCGCTGCTCGTCAATCTGTTTCCCGGTGAGGGTGTCGCGCTTGACGTCAGCGCCGCGGACGCCCCTGTGGTTCTTCAGGTCGACTGAGCGAATCGAGCCGTTCACGACATCGCGCGAATTGATCTTGTCTACGGCATAGGCGGCGCCTCCACCGATCGCGAGTATCAGTGCGATCGTCGATGTGACGTTCGCGTACGTGAGATGCCGGCTGATCTTCACTCTCCCCCTCATGGCCCGATCAGTGAGCCTTGACGACCAGCTTTCGCACTCGCGAGCTTACCGGCGCTTTGTAGGGCCAGTTCCGCTCACGGATCACTCTGACGCGGAACCTGTAGCGAACGTTCGATACGTAGAAGCGAGCAAAGCGATACTTGAGCCGGTACCTGCCGTTCGACCGCGTGTAGAAGGGACGCCGGACGGTGTGCCAGCTCTTTCCTTCCTTTACCTCGAGCTCAATCAGCTTTCCTCCTGGCGGAATCCGAGCGGCGAGATGACCGATGCGGCCCTTGAAGGCGACCCGGTGACCTTCGGGCACCCTGTGGTTCGAGATGTGAAGGCTTGCTTTCGTCTTGACGCGCAGGCTGCCTACTTGCGTCTGGTCTGGCAGATACCGGCGCGTCCCCGGATAGCTCGCAATGATCTTCCGCGACGGGCCGCCTGGGATCCGCTCTTTCCAGCGACCGCGTGAATCAGTGTGCACCGTGCGCACCCGTGTGTCGATCAGCGCCCCCTGTCCGAAGTACTCCGTAACCGTCACGCCTTCATCGGCCAACGGCTCCCCCGACGCGTCGCGAAGAACGCCGGAGACTCTCGAGGGTCTGCCATAGCCAACGGTCAAGCGGTGCGCTCCACCCGGAAGGTGGGCCAGCAGGTTGACTCCGGACTTCAGGGGAAAGGTCAGGATCATCGGCCGTCCGTTGGATCGCTGCGTCGTGACGGTGCTGTTGCCAGCAAGGTCGGTGGCCCGTGCCATGAACTCGTAGCGACCTGGCGGATCGACGGTCGAATCGACGCGCGCGCGCAGCTGGCCCAACCGGTGCTGTGTCAACAGCGGTTGCCAGGTCGCCGTGCCAACCGCTCGGTAGTACAAGCGACCACCAGCGACGCCTGAAGCCCGGTCGACCACGGATGCCCGAATCAGTTCAGGATCGTTGGGATCTTGAAAGCTGGTGAACGAGAGTCTTGGCGGGGTGTTGTCGACATGGATTTGGCGCTCCTCGCACGTCCGGTTGCCCGCAAAGTCAAGGACACAGACGAACAGCACATTTGCGCCATCGTGTAGGCGATTATTCGTTGTGGCAATCGTGGTGTCGAGCCCCCAGCCTGAGGGGCACGGAGAAAAACTCGGGGCGATGACCGTCCCGGCTAGCGTCGTGCAGAACGCCGGCTCGGATCTGACAGGGCGGCGATTCGCGCCAACCGACAACCCCCTCACCCCGGACCCGCTATCCGTCCCGTCCACGGACAGCGTCTTCTCCCCTCGGAGCCACCCGCGTGCAAGCAGTGAGCCTCGCACTACGGTCAGCCGCGGGTCCGTGTAGTCCGCGACCTCGAAGTGAATGTTTCGCAGCCAGGTCTTCGCGATGTCGGAGCGCTTGCACCCGCCCCGGTGATCGCAGCGTAGGTGGGCGATGAATTGCTCGGCTCTCGGGATTGACGAGTGCCACGAGTAATGCCGGAAGCCCGTTCCGTTCTTGCTGCCGGTCGCCACCCTGGCCAGCTCGTCGCCGTCGGCGTCCGCCATCCAGAGTCGGGCCATGTGTCCCCGGTCTCGGCGGAGCTTGGCCTGGAGCGACGCGCCCACGATTCCCAGGCTCGGTGACTGAGTGGACCAGCGGACTCGTCCCGATCGGCCCGGTTGTGCGAAACGGGTGTTGCTGATCTTGATCGCGTGGTCCTCACTCGGGTCGCCGCATCCCTGCTTGACCGCATACGAAGGCGCGTCCTCGAGGGCGGCGCCCGCGACTCCGCGGTTCAGGGGATCGCACTGGACGACCTCGTAGGTCTGCCCTGCCCCTGATGCCACGGATGGGGCGATCAGGGCCGCGGCGACGACTGCACCGCCAACGGTGGAACGCCAGCTCGCAAGCGTTCGGGTCACGGCCCGAACTCCTTCGTAACCGCCGTGCCGCTCCCGCCCCCGCCGGAAGAGGAGTTGCCACCGGTCGAGCTCGGCGCCGCCGAGGCCACATCGAACTCCTGATCGCTCGGAGGAGCGGTCGGTGCAATCGGCGTCGTGGTCGTCGGAGCCGGCGGTGCGGTGGTCGTCGTCGTTGGCGGCGGCGGCGCGGGGGTCGTCGTCGGCTGGGGGTCAGGAGCCGGCGGAGGGGCTGGCAGCGCGCTCGCGTCCGATGGTGAACCGAGCTCCGCGGTTTGAACGTTCGTGGCATGGCCCGCGGGCCTCACGGTGGCGGTCGGTCTGTCCGGCCTCGAGCCTCCGCCGAGGCCAGGGAGCTCCGCCGGCACAACACCGGTGGCAAGGCAGGCCGAGGCGGCGATCCCACCGCCCAGGCACACGGTCGCCAGCTTTCCAGCGGTCCCGGCTCCCGCGATCTTGGCGAGGAGACCGGTCCCCGCGGCGCCGGCACCCCGCGCGCCGCTCGAGACGCTGATCGTCTGAGCGGAGCTCTCCTGCGCTGCGTCGTTGGACGCTCGGGAAAACACACCTGCTCCCGACTCCTTCACGCGATGAGCGAGTTCGACCGCCCGATCCACGAGCGAGAAGCGCCCGTCGCCGAGGGCCTCAGCTGCAGCCGGGACCGCGGCCGCGCTTCCGATGTCGTGCAGGTGCCCGCTCAGGCGCCCGACGAAGTCTGTGCAGTGGCGGCAATGGGAGAGGTGCTGCTGCGCCTGCAGTCGTTGCTCGTCGTCGGCGACGCCCGCGGCGTATGCCTTGAGAAGCGGCTCCCTGTCCGAGCACCATTCGCCCGTCTGCACTTGGCGGAGCTTCGCGGCGAGCTCGTCGACACCGCGCGTGATCTCCTTTCGATATGCGCGCGCCGACAGTCCCTTGACCAGGCCGCAGACCTGCTGCGGCTCCAGGCCCCAGCCGTAGCGCAGAAGCATCACGGCCCGACGCCGCGGCGGGAGGCTCGAGAGGACATCGCGCGCGATCTGAGAGTCCTCCCGCTTCGCCGCCGTCTCGTCCGGGGTGAGCCCGCCGTCGGGTACGGCATGAACGCCCTCGAGCGGTGACACCGGGCGGCGCTTTCGCCGTCGAAGCTCCTTGCTCGCGTGGTGGGCAACCGCGGTGAGGACGTACTTGCGGATCTCCTCGTCGCCCAAGTCCCGGTGGCGCCGTTCCAGGGCGCGCAGCGTTCCAACCCAGGCGTTGGAGTAGACGTCCTCGACCTCGTCATCGGTGAACGCACCGCGGAATGCCCGCCGCACCATCGCCCGCGCGGGCCGGCGAAGCTCCTCGTACAGGCGCGCCGATCGCTCCCTCCACGCCGACGACTCCTCCGATGGGACCGCGACGGCGCGGGCAGTGGTGACCGTGGTCATACGAGACTTCCAACGATCAGAACCCCACCGAGTCGGCGCGCGCCCCCGGTCACCACATCTCCCCCTCTAATTCACCGGATCGAGTGAATTGATGCAAGCACTCGCGTCAGGCCCGTGCGCCGGTCAAAGTCCGCAAATAGCGAGAACTTGGGGGGATCCGCTGCGGCCCGATGCGCATAACCACAGGGTCAACGCAATCTACGTCCGCTTTCCGGACGCGGATTGCGTTGACGCGAGGAAGTGGAGGTGCGCAACGGCGTAGCGGACGCTTGTACGGGGTAGCCCTAATCTGGAGGTCTGGAGACACAGACATCCGTTGGCCAAGGAGAGGCCGCATTGAAGGGATTCAGCCACACCGCCGATGAGTCGTATGCCCGGTAAACGCCGGACGGGACTCATCTGATGTCAGCCGACCCAAACCCGGGTGGGGGCGCGGATCGGCTTTACCGTGCCCTCGTTGAGACCTCGAGCGACGTGATCGCGCTGATCGGGGTCGACGGGCGGATCCGGTTCATCAACGAGGCCTGCCGCGAGGTCCTGGGCTTCGAGCCCGACGAGATGGTCGGCGGCCACGTCCGCGACTTCAACGCGAATCAAAGGCTGCCCGGTGTCGATGCGGCGTTCGAGCAGCTTCTCGGCGGCGAAGCGCACTTCCGGAGGCGGATGACGGCCACGCGCAAGGACGGCAGCACGGTCGAGCTGATGTTCAACGCCTCCCCCCTGCGCGGCGACGACGGGGAGGTGATCAGCGTCGTGGTGATCGCGACCGACATCACCGACCTCATCGCGACGCAGGAGCTCCTCGAGGAGGCCGAGGGTCGCTACCGCAGGCTGGTGGAGGAGCTCCCTGCGGTCAGCTACATCGCCGAGCCGGGAGCCAAAGGCGCGTGGGAGTACGTCTCGCCGCAGCTGGAGCCGATGCTGGGCTTCTCGCAGGAGGAGTGGACGGCCGACCCGACGCTGTGGGCGCGGCGGATCCACCCGGAGGACCGCGACCGGGTGCTCGAGGAGGAGCAGCGCGACTCGATCCTCGGTGTGCCGCTCGCCTCCGAGTACCGGATGATCACCAAGGACGGGCGGGTGATCTGGGTCCGCGACGAGGGCGTACTGCGGGCCGAGGCCGGGGAGCGCCTCCACTACGAGGGCATGATCACCAACGTCACCGAGCGCAAGTCGTTCGAGAGCCAGCTTCAGTTCCTGGCCGACCACGATCCGCTCACCGGCCTCTTCAACCGGCGCCGCTTCGTCGAGGAGCTCGACCTGGAAATCAAGCTGATGCGCCGCGACGGCCACCCCAGCTCGCTGCTGATGCTCGACGTCGACGGCCTGAAGCGAGTGAACGACGCCATGGGCCACCAGGTCGGCGACGCCCTGGTGCGCCAGACCGCGGAGCTCCTGCGCGATCGCCTGCGGGAGACCGACTCCGTCGGCCGGCTCGGCGGCGACGAGTTCGCCGTGCTGCTGCGCGGCTCACGGGTGAACGAGGCGGCGGCGGTCGCCGAAGATCTCCTGGAGCGCTTTCGAAATCACGAGCAGGTCGGTTCGGCCGAGCCGATCCGGCCCACGATCAGCATCGGGCTCACCAGCCTGCGCCGCAACTTCACCGGCGCCGATGAGGCGGTCGGGGCCGCGGACCGGGCGATGTACGAGGCCAAGCGCACCGGCGGCGACCGGGTGGCGATGTACTCGCGGCGCCTGCCGCCGCGCACCGAGGGCCGCGGCTCCTGGGCCGATCAGATCCGCGAGGCCCTTGACGAGGACCGGATCGTGCTCTACCGCCAGCCGATCGTCCATCTCGCCAGCCGGGAGGTCCACCGTCACGAGGTGCTGATCCGCATGCAGAGCCCCGAGGGCGACATCCTGCCGCCCGACGCGTTCCTGCCGGACGCCGAGCGCTTTGACCTCGTCCAGGAGCTCGACCGCCGCGCGGCTCACCGGGCGGTCGGCCTGATTGCGGCGGAGTCCAACGGCGAGCCGCTGCGCCTGGAGGTGAACGTCGCGGCGAAGACCATGGAGGACCCCGAGTTCACCGACGCTCTCGCCGACGCCCTGCGTGAGGAGGGAGCCGACCCCGCGAACCTGATCCTCGAGGTGAGCGAGCAGATCGCCGTCTCGGACCTGAAGCGCGCCCGCGCCTTCGCCGAGCGGGTGGGCGAGCTTGGGAGCGGCTTCGCCCTCGACAACTTCGGCTCGGGCTTCGGCTCCTTCTTTTACCTCAAGCACCTACCGGTCGACCACATCAAGATCGGCGGCGACCTGATCAGGGGCCTCGCCTCGAGCCGCGTGGACCGCGAGATCGTCAGCTCGATCGTGGACGTCGCGCGGTCGCTGGACCTGGAGACGGTCGGCGAGCGCGTGAACGACGAGCGCACGCTCGAACTGATGAAGTCGCTGGGCGTCGACTACGCCCAGGGCTTCCACCTGGGCCCGCCGACGCCGGTCTCCTAGCCGCGCGCCTCAGACGCCGCCGACGGCCATCTCGGCGATCAAGATCGCCGGCGTCTTTACCGAGCCGCCGAAGGGCACCCAGCGCGCGTCACGCCCGGCGGCGGCGACCGCCTTCAGCATCGACGTGAGGTCCGAGGCGATCGTGAACTCGTCGGCCGCGGCCGCCAGCGCCCCGCCCTCGATCAGCCTGCCGGTCGCCCCGACCGAGAAGGTGCCCGAGACCGGATTCACACCGGAGTGAAGGCCGGCGACGTCGGTGACGAAGACGCCGCCCTCCGCCTCGGCCAGCAGCTCCTCGAAGGACTTCTCCCCCAGCCCGACGATCAGATTGGAGGTGGAGACGGCCGGCGGCGAGCGGTAGCCCGAGCGCGATGCGTTCGCGGTCGTCCGCGTCCCGTCGCCCTGTCGCCGCGCCGTGTAGGAGTCGTGCAGGTAGGCGGCGAGCGTCCCGGCCTCGATCAGCGAAGTCGATCCGCGGGGCGCGCCCTCCGCATCGAGAGGAGCAGAGTTGAGGCCCGTGGGGTCGATGCCGTCGTCGGTGAGCGTCAGCGCGGCCGAGCCGACCTCCTCGCCCAGCATCCCGGCGAACGGCGAGCGGCCCCGCTGGACCGCGTCCGCGCAGAGGGTCCCGCCGATGATGCCCACGAAGCTCGCGGCCACGAGCGGGTCGAGGACGACCGGGCAGGTGCGCGAGGAGGGCTTGGTGGCGCCGAGGAGCGACGCGGCGCGCTCGCCGCCCTCGCGGCCGATCTCCTCCGGGTCGAGCGCCTGCGGCGAGCGGCCCATCCCGAGGCCCAGGCCGGTCTGCTTGTCGCCGTCGGCCTCGGCGATCGCCTGCAGGTAGGCGTAGGCGCTGGTCGCCTCCCAGGATCCGGAGAGGCCGGTCGAGGAGGCGAGCGCGACGCGCTCCTCCTCGTCCGCGTAGACCGTGGTCTCGACGGCGACGACGCGCTCGTCCGCCGCGCGGGCCGCGCGTTCGACCGCCTGCGCGAGCTCGATCTTGCGCTCGGTGTTCCAGTCCGCGAGGCTCGGGTCGACGAGCCCCTCGATCTCGGCCGCCTCGCCGCCGGCCGCTTCGGGCGCGGCGGTGAACTCGTCCGGATCGGCGATCCGGGCCGCCTCGACGGCGCCGGCGGCGATGCCGACGAGGCCCTCGTCGCTCAGGTCGGTGCCGTAGGCGTAGCCGGAGCGGTGGTCGATCCAGCAACGGACGCCGAGGCCGCGCTGCCCGGCGTCGGTGAGGCTCTCCACCTCGCCGTCGAAGACGCGGATTTCACGACCCACCGAGTCCTGCACGTAAGCCTCGGCGTCGGTCGCGCCGGCGGCCTGCGCCGCCTGGACGGCGCGCTCGGCGATCGTTGCGAGCTCCATCGCCCGCAATCTAGCTGGCCGCATAGGATCGACGCATGGGGAGTTCGTCGAGCGAGCTCATGCTGGAGATCGAACGGGTTATCCCGGCCGCCCGCCGCGAGGTCTTCGCCGCCTTCGCGGACCAGGACGTTCTGGCGCAGTGGTGGGGGCCGGAGGGATTCAGGATTGCGAGCCTCGACTTCCAGCCCGACCCGGGCCGGGGCTACCGGATCGAGATGCAGCCGCCCGAGGGCGACGCCTTCTACCTGATCGGCGCGTTCCGCGAGGTCGAGCCGCCCGCCCGGCTCGTCTTCACCTTCATCTGGGAGGAGCCCGACCCGGACGACGTCGAGACCCTCGCCACTCTTGAGTTCCGGGATCTGGACGACTCAACCGAGGTCGCCCTGACGCAAGGGGCGTTCAAGACCGAGGGGCGCTGGGATCTGCATCGGGAGGGCTGGGGCGACTCGTTCGACAAGCTCGAACGGCTCCTCTCCGGTGGGGAGCGCCCGGGCTAGGCGCCGAGCCTGTCGGCCAGGCGCTCCACCAGCCACAGGTCGTACACGTAGCCCTGTGGATGGCTCTTCATCTTGATCGGGCGGCGAGCGAGGATGCCGTCCGGCCCGCCCTCGACCACCACGTCATGCCACACCTTGGGGGACTCCGCCAGACCCGCAAGGACCTCGTCGACCTCCGGAAGCGCTCCCGACTCCATGACCATCCGACCACCGTCAGCGTGGATGCTGAACGGGGCCACCGGCGAGTCGAGCTCCACCTCGGTGGCGGGCTGATTTCGCCATATCGAGGGCATCACACCAAGCCGCAGCTTCACGCTGCGCCCGTGGCGCATGCCGCTCATCTCAGTCGCATAGCCCCCCACCTGCTTGGGGAGATGGAGCTCGCGCTCCTCGTCCAGCCCGAGCTCCTGGGCGATCGTGTTCGGGTCGTCGGCCGGCTCCTCGGTCTTGAGCGCCTCCCATACGACCTCCCAGCCAAGCGCGCCCGGATCCGAGATCTCCGCGGCGCGTCCACGCATCTCGGCTGGGGACGGCCCATCCGACGGAGCATCCTGCGATCGGCGGCGAAACAGAGACAATCTGTGTTCGAGTCTAAACCGCCGTGTGAGGCCTTGACGGCTATGCGAACATGTGTTCGTGCGATGCGACTTCTGCGGCAGCCTCCGGCCACGCTGGTCCTACCCCATCGACGGCGGCGAGCGGAAGGCATGCGACGACTGCCGCCAGGCGATCGAGGCCGAGGATCGCGAGGGGCTGCTCAACCGGGCGCTGCTGATCCCGCTGCCGCGGACGGTGCCGGACCGCTATGCGCCTCGATTTCGAGAGACGGCCAAGCGCCTGCACCTGGAGTTCTGGGAGTTGCGCAGCGGCGGGGCGACCCCGCTCTAGAGCCCGAGCGGCGCGGCCGGCGGTGCGGGATCCTACGATCGCCCAATGGCACCGGAGGAATCGAAGCCGGATTCGCGGCGCATCAGCCGGCGCAAGTTCGCCGCGCTCTCCGCGACGGGCGCCGCCGCGGCCGGCCTCGCGGGCACCGGCCTCGCCGGATCGGCGCAGGCCGCCGGGCGCCGCATTAAGGGGAGCGTCGACGTCGTGGTCGTCGGCGCCGGCCTCGCGGGGCTCTCCGCGGCGGCGCGGCTGCGCCGCAAGGGCCACTCGGTCGCGGTGCTCGAGGCGCGCGATCGGGTTGGCGGCCGCACCTTCGACCGCCGGATCGACGAGCGCAAGGTCGTCGAGCTCGGCGGTCAGTGGGCCGGGCCTGGCCAGGACAAGGTCCTGGCGCTCGCCAAGGAGATGGGGATCAAGACGTTCGAGACCTACGCCAAAGGCAAGAACCTCATGTTCCGGAACGGGAAGCTCACGCGGTGGAGCGGCAGCGTCCCGCCCGTCAACCCCGCCTCGCTCGCGGAGCTCGAGGTGATGATCTCGCGACTCAACTCGATGGCCGCCACGGTCGGCGATGAGCCGTGGAAGGCCGCCAACGCGGAGCAGTGGGATTCGGAGACGATCGAGACCTGGACCGAGGCGAACTCGCACACCCCCGACGCGCGGTGGCTGATCCAGATCGTCGTGGAGGGTGTCTACGGGGCCGAGGCGCGCGACGTCTCCCTGCTGGACCTGCTCTCCGCGATCCACAGCGTCGGCGGCAACGTGTTCACGCTCGTCGGCGACGCCCAGACGATCCGCTTCGTCGGCGGAACGCAGCAGTTCTCCGAGCGGCTGGCCGCGAAGCTCGGCGATCGCGTCGTGCTGAGGGCCGCGGTTGAGACCATCCGCCGCAAGGACGGGTGGTTCCTGGTGTCCACCCGGCACGAGACATGGCAGGGACGGCGGGTGCTGGTCGCCGTGCCGCCGCCGCTGGTCGACCGAATCGAGTTCCACCCACCCCTCCTCCCCTCCCACGCACAGCTCGCGCAGCGCCAGCCCATGGGCACGGCGATCAAGTGCAACGCGGTCTACGACGAGCCGTTCTGGCGGCCGCAGGGGCTCAACGGCTTCACAATCAGCGACACCGGCCCGGTGAAGATCACCTACGACAACTCGCCGCGCGACGGCAAGCCCGGCGTGCTGGTCGGGTTCTTCGAGGGCGACGCCGGGAGCGACTTCTACGACAAGTCCCGGCACGCACGGCGGCAAGCGGCGCTCGAATGCTTCGCCCGCTACTTCGGCCCGCGGGCGCGGCACCCCCGCCGCTACCTCGAGCTCGTCTGGGCCGCCGAGCCGTTCACCCGCGGCGCCTATGGCTCCTACAGCCCGCCGGGCGTGATCACGAGCATCGGGCACGTGGCCGGGCGGGCGGTGAACGGCGTGCACTTCGCGGCCTCCGAGCTGACTCCCAAGTGGGTCGGCTACATGGACGGGGCGATTCGCTCGGGCGAGCTGGCCGCCGATGAAATCGTTGCCGGACTCGGCGGATAGGAGTAGGCTCCGGCGCGAAATGCGGCCGCAGGGTAACAGTGTGCGGCGCGTAGGAGTCGGGGCCGGCGCGATTGGAGTTGTCGCCGCCATGCTCTTGGCGGGGTTCGCGGGCGGCGCGAGCGCCCGGGTGTTGAGGGTTGGGACCTACCGCGGGGTGAAAGGGCAGTACAGCTCGATCCAGCAGGCGGTCAACGCCGCGCACAAGGGCGACTGGATCCTCGTGGGGCCGGGCGACTACCACGAGCGCAACGACCTCAAGAAGCCGCCCAAGCCCGGCAGCGACATCCCGCCTTCAGCGGTCCTCGTGCAGACGCCCGACCTCCACATCCGTGGAATGAGCCGCAACCGCACGATCGTCGACGGCACCAAGGCGAACGCCGCCAAGCCGTGCAGCGACGCAAAGAATTCCCAGGACTTCGGCGCCAAGCAGGGCGGGTCGGCCATGGGCCGCAACGGGATCGTCGTTTGGAAGACGAACGACGTCACGATCCAGAACCTGACGGCCTGCAACTTCCTGAGCGGCTCGGCGAGCAGCGGAAACGAGATCTGGTGGAACGGCGGGGACGGCAGCGGGCAGCTCGGGCTCGGCAAGTACAGGGGCGCCTACCTGAACACCACCACGACCTTCTTCGATCCCAACAACCCCGACACGGCGGCCGCGTATGGGCTCTTCACCAGCAACTCGAACGGCCCGGGAGTCCTGAACCACACCTACTCGAGCAACTTCAACGACTCCAACTACTACATCGGCGCATGCCGGAAGCTGTGCAACCAGAAGATCGACAACTCCTGGTCCGAGTACAGCGCGCTCGGCTACTCGGGCACCAACGCCGGCGGGCGATTGGTGGTCAAGAACTCCGAGTTCGACCACAACAAGGACGGCTTCGATACCAACAGCCAGAACAACGACGACTGGCCCTCACCGCAGAACGGGCACTGCGCCAAGAAGGGGAAGGTCAGCCCAATCACCCATACCGAGTCGTGCTGGGCGTTCATTCACAACTACGTGCACGACAACAACAACCCGAACGTGCCGTCGGCTGGCGCCGCGGCGCTCGGGCCGGTGGGCACGGGGATGACGATCACCGGCGGGCGCTTCGACACGGTCATGGACAATCGCATCGTCCACAACGGGGCCTGGGGCGTCCTCTTCATCCCCTACCCGGACAACGAGACGCCGCCGCCCGGCCAGCACTGCCAGGGCGGCTCAGCGACGCTGTTCCCCGGCTTCAGCTGCACCTACGACGACTGGGCCAACCAGCTCTTCTCTAACAAGTTCTCCAAGAACGGGTTCTTCGGGAATCGCACCAACAGCGACTTCGGCGAGATCACGCTCTCCAACGGCAAGCCGATCAACTGCTTCAAGGGAAACCAGGCTCCCGACGGCAGCTCGCCGCCGACGCTGCAGAAGACCAACGGCAAGTGCGGGCAGGCCGGCACCGCCGACCAGAACCTGGAGCTGACCCAGGAGGTGCTGTGCGACACGCAGCTCCTCGGCGATGGCCCCTGCCTGCCGACCGACAACTATCCCCGCCAGACCAAGGTGGTCATGCACAAGCTGCCCAAGAAGCAGCTGCCGAGCATGCCGAACCCGTGCTCGAACGTGCCGAAGAACCCGTGGTGCTCGAGCGGTAAGGCCGGCCGCAGCTAGACGGCCGTTCCGCCGACGGTCAGCTCGCGGATGCGCACGTGCCCCTGGCCCGTGCCCACCGGCACGGTCTGGCCGCCCTTGCCGCAGAAACCCGTCTTCATGTCGAAGTCCGAGGCCACGGCGTCGATCTTGCCCAGCGCGTCGAGGCAGTTGCCGATGAGCGTCGCACCGCGACACGGCTTGGTCTTCTCGCCGCCCTCGATCAGATAACCCTCCGAGACGCCGAAGACGAAGTCCCCCGTCGTTGGGTCCACCTGGCCGCCGGCGAACGAGACCGCGTAGAAGCCCTTGTCGATCTCGGCGATCAGCTCCTCGGGCCGCGCCTCGCCGGGTGCGATGTAGGTGTTGGTCATTCGCGGGATCGGGAGGTGGCGGAAGCTTTCGCGCCGGCCGTTGCCGGTCGACTCGACGTGGTCCTTGCGCGCCCGCTCGAGGTCGTAGAGGTAGGACGTGATCCGGCCCTGATGGATGACGGCGGTCCGCTGGGTCGGCGTTCCCTCGTCGTCGATGCCATCCGTTCCCCACTCGCCGGGCAGGCGGCCGTCGTCGTAGGCGTCGAGGTGGGGCTCGGCGACGCTGTGGCCCAGCTTGCCGGTGTAGACCGAGGCGCCCTTCTGAATGTGGTCCGCCTCGAGGCCGTGGCCGGTCATCTCGTGGAAGAGGACGCCACCGAAGCCGCCGCCGACCACCACCGGCATCGCGCCGGCCGGCGCCGGATCGGCGTCCAGAAGCGTGAGCGCCACCTGCGCGGCGCGCTCGGCGATGCGCTCACCGGCGCCGGCCTCCACCAGCTCGAAGCCGCGATGGCCGCCGAGGGTCTCGAATCCCGTCTCCACGGTCCCGTTGCGCCGCGCCACCACCTGGACCCCCAGGCGCACGCGCGTCCGGTCGTCGCTCGCGAAGCGCCCGCTCGAGTTCGCGACGGTGACGAGGCGCCGGCCCTCCGCGTAGCTGGCCATGACCTGCGCGATCTCCGCGCCGGTGGCCCTCGCGGTCTCGTCGCAGGTCCGGAGCAGGTCGGCCTTGCGCTCGGCGGGGACATCGCCCGGCGGCGTCTCGATCTCCTGCGAGCGCGCGGCCTGGAGGGCCCGGAGCGCCTGCGGCTCGGAGCGCTCGCCGCGCACCGCGGCCGCCACCGCGTCGGCGGCGCGCTCGAGGTCAGCTTGCCCGAGCCCGTCGACGTGGGCGAAGTAGGTCGTCTCGCCGACAACCACGCGCACGCCGGCGCCGCGCTCGGCCCCACGCTGCACGCGCTCGACCCTCGACTCGTCGACCGCCAGGCCAAGGCCGGCGCGCTGCTCGCAGAAGACCTCGGCGAAGTCGCCGCCGTGCTCGAGCGCGCGCTCGACGATGCGGGCGGCCAAGTCTGACTCGATCAGCGCCGGTGCGGTCTCGGTCATCTCGTCGCCGATCCCCCTTCCCGCGCCGCGTCGATCACGTTCGCCGCGGCGCGAAACAGCGCCCGGCCCGCATCGGTGTCCGACGGGTAGGCGACCGCCCGCCCGCCCTCGTAGTGAACCCGGGCGAAGGGGGTTCGCGTGATGCGCCTCCGGCGCAGGTAGGCGGCGGCCTCCTCCGCGTAGCTCGAGACCCTGTTGAGAATCGTGCGCTGCGGCTTCGGGACCATCAGGCCAGCTCCCGGACGAGGTCTCGAAGCACTGCTCGCATGTCGAAGATCATGAGCGATGCCAGCGTGAAGCGCTCGGTCGCTGCGACCATCACGAAGTCCTGGTGGCGCACGGCGAACGCCTCGCCGTCCTCGGTCGCCACGTGCACGTGGCTCGCCGGCTCATCGCCGGCGGCGTCCGCCGCCGCCAGCAGCTCGGCGGCCGGCTCGGCCCAGCTATCGACCTCGCCGGTGGCGGCCAGCGCCTGACCGCCGGGACCGATCAGCGCGCATCCGCGCAGGTCGGCCGACATCTCGCGAAGCCGGCCGACGGCCGCCTCGGCGGCCTCCGCTGGGACCCGCTCGGCATTGACGCTGCTCACTTCGCCAACATACATAGCCGTGTCGCTTCAGCGAGCCTCCTGGCTCACAGTGGTCATCATCTGCGCCATAGGCGCGCTCGTCCTGGCCGTGAACGGGTATGTCGGCTACCCGATCGTGGTCGGCGCGGTGGGCCTGTCGGCGGCCGTGAACCTGTTCTGACCGGGGTCTCACGAGTCAGCCGGCACGGTACGGCTGCGTCTCGCGCGTCTCCGGATCGTGCACGGCGCCCTCCGGCTCGACGTGGATGAGGACGTCGGAGTCGGGGATCTCGGCCTCGATCGCGTCGCGGAGCCGGTGGGCCAGCTCGTGGGCGGCCTCGAGGGTCGTGCCATCACGGAACTGGACGTGCAGGTCGATGTAGCGACGGGCACCCGCCCGCCGAGCGCGAAGCTTGTGGTAGCCGACCATCTCCCCTGGCCGGGCGCGGGCGATCGCGGCCTCGATCCGGTCGAGCTCCTCGGGCGGCGGTGCCTCGTCCATCAGCACTCGCGACGATCGGGTGAGGATCCGGATGCCGGCTACCACGATCGCCACCGCGACGGCGAGCGCCGCGATCGCGTCGAAGACGTCGTTTCCGGTGATCACGACGAGGCCCAGGCCGACGAAGACGCCGATCGAGGTGAGCGCGTCGGTGCGCAGGTGGGCGGCGTCGCCCTCGAGCGCGGCGGATCGAAGCGCCCGAGCCCGGCGGCCCAGATAGGTCGACACGCCGAGGTTCGCGACCGCCGAGAAGCCGATCACCGCGAGGCCCACCCCCAGGTGCTCGACCTGGGCGCCCACCACGAGGCGATGCGTCGCCTCGTAGATGATGATCGCGGCGCCGACGAGGATCAACATTCCCTCGATCGCCGCCGCCAGGTTCTCGGCCTTCTCGTGTCCGTAGGGGTGCTCGCGATCGGGTGGCTCGTCGGCCTTGCGGACCGAGACGAGGGCGATCACCGACGCGACGAGGTCGATGGCCGAGTGGGCCGCCTCGGTGAGGATCGCGATCGACCCCGTGATCGCTCCGGCGGCGATCTTCAGGGCGATCAGCAGCGCGTTCGAGGCCACACTGATCGTGGCCGCGCGCGACTTGGTGCCCCTCACCATTTCGACACCAGGACCTGGGCGAGGCTTCGCGCTGCGCGGCCCCGGTGGCTGATCGCATGCTTCTCGTCTGGGTCGAGCTCGGCCATCGTGCGATCGTCCTCGGCGCCGGTGTCGGCGGGGACGAACGCCGGGTCGTAGCCGAAGCCTCCGGTGCCTCGCGGTTGCTCGGCCAGCGTCCCCTCGCACCGCCCCTCGACCAGCTCCTCGTTGCCCTCCGCATCGACGTAGGCGAGCGCGGCAACGTACGCGACGGAGCGATCGTCCTTGTCCGCGAGCTCGCTCAGGAGCAGGTTCAGGTTCTCCTCGTCGGTCGCGTCCGGACCCGCGTACCGCGCCGACCGCGGACCGGGGCGGCCGCCGAGCGCCGTCGCGGCGATTCCGGAGTCGTCGGCGATGGCCGGCAGGCCGGTGGCGGCATGGGCGGCCCGCGCCTTGTCGAGCGCGTTCTCCGCGAATGTCTCTGCGTCCTCGGGCGGCAGCTCGACGTCCGCGGGTAGGGGCACCAGTTCCACCCCGTCGAGAATCTCCCGCAGCTCGCGCAGCTTGTGCTCGTTGCGCGTCGCCACCACGGCTCGTTCCAGCGCCATCAGCCGAGCGAGTTTGTCAGAGGGCCGTGGGAGTCGGACCGGGTCCCGCAGCCCATGCAACGAGGTCGCCTAAGGGGCGACAACCTTGCGCGGCGCCGAGAACTCGGAGGTGCTGTGGTTGACGTTGGTCGCGGTGGCCGTGATCCGGTCACCCAGAGACGCCGACCGAGTGGGGTGGAACGTGAAGGTTGCGAGCCCGGTCGTGTCATCCGTCGACACCATGGTCGTGCCGATGAGGGTCGCACCCTCGTCGCCACCGGGCGGATTCTTGAAGAACTCCAGAGTGAACGTCCGGCTAGGCGTACTCCGAAGCCGTCCGCCGATGGTGAGGGCGCCGCCCGCGCCGCGAGTCGCGGACGTGATCGCGGGGAAGTTCTGCAGCTCGTTCGGACCGGTGTCCCCGTCACCGAGGTCGTTCAGCGTGACGCCGTCGTCGCCCAGGTCGATTCCGAGGTCGCCGTTGGAGAAGATCTCGTTGCGGCTGATCGGGTTGTTCGTCGAGGGGTTGAACATCGTGATCCCGTCGTTGTGGTTGAACGCGATGACGTTGGCCCCTCCTCCCGCGCCACCCACGATGCTGTTCGACCCAAAGAGCCGAATCCCGGAGCCCTGATTTCCGAGCGGCGAGACACCATCGCCCGCCGTCCCCAGGTAGTTGCCCTGGATGGTGTGCGTGCCGTTGCCGGTAACCGCGTCCCGCCCGTTGCCGGAGATCACGTTGCGATCGGCGGGCATGGTCCCGCCCACCTGAGCGTGAGCGTCGTCGAAGACGGCGTCGAAGCCCATGCCGTGGGCGGCCATGCCAGCGGGACCCGTGCCGATGAAGTTGCCCTGGATCGTCGCGTCGGCACCCCCGTTGAGGGCGATCCCGGTGCCGGAGAATCGGTTCAGGACGAGGCCCTTGACCGAGCTGCCCACGGCTCCCGCTTCGAATGTGAGCCCGGTCGCGCCGGACGAAGAGTCGCGCTCGCCGCTGAGCTCCACGAGCAGGACCGCGTTGTCGCCCTGCGCGAGGGGCTTCGTGTTCGGGCTCGCGACACCCTGCGAGTAGCCGTCGATCTGGACGGGTCCCGTGATGTGCGGCAGATCGGTCTTCGGGGCGATCGTCTTGACGCCCGTGCCGGGGATGTCGAAGGAGATGCCGTCCTGACCCGCCTCCATGTTCGACTCCTGAATGACGGCCCGCAGCGTGCACTGATCCCCGGCGACTGTTGGCCGGGTGTCACAGACGTGATCGCCGACGGATGCATCCGGGAGGTCGCCCGTGGTGTTGACCTCGAAAGCCAGGCTTGCCTGCGCCACGGGGGCAGCCGCCCAGAGCCCGAGGATCACGGAGGGGAGCGCCGTGACCGCCATCCGTGGCATCCGCCTCATCGGGCCACGATAGCGCTCGGCCGTGGTGGCGACTCGCGCGGCTGGAACGTCAGTCCAGGCCAGCCTTCGTGACCGCCTCCTGAGCATCGCGGAGCGCCTCGATCGCCGGCTCCGCGAGCGCGAGAAGATCGTCGAACGAAGCACGGGAGACCGGCATGCGCTCCGCCGTCGCCTGCACCTCGACGAGGCCGCCGTCGCCGCTCATCACCACGTTGGCGTCGACCTCTGCCCGCGAGTCCTCCGAGTAGTCCAGGTCGAGCAGCGCGTCGCCGTCCACGATGCCGCAGCTGACGGCGGCGATCGACCCGGTCAAGGGCATCCGCTCGAGATCCCCGGCCTCGATCAGCGCCTCGAGCGCCAGCCGCAGGGCCACGTACCCGCCGGTGATCGAAGCGCAGCGCGTGCCGCCGTCGGCCTGGAGCACATCGCAGTCGACGTAGACGCTGCGCTCGCCGAGGGCCTCGAGGTCCACGACCGACCGCAGCGAGCGGCCGATCAGGCGCTGGATCTCGACACCGCGGCCGTCCTGGCGACCTTTCTTGGTGTCGCGCTCCTTGCGCTCGCCCGTGGACGCCGGGAGCATCGCGTACTCCGCCGTAACCCAACCGCGCCCCGAGCCCTCCATCCAGCGGGGGACCGAATTGGTCACCGACGCGGTGCAGATGATCCGGGTCTCACCCTGCGCGTAAAGCGCCGAGCCGTCCGCGGTGCGGACGAAGCCCGGATCGATCTGCACGGGCCGCAGGTCGGCGGCACCCCGTTCGTAGCTGCGCGAGCCCGGCACGCCGCCAGTCTGTCAGGTCAGGATTCGCCGGCGGGAGTAGCGCTGGAGCAATGAGCCGCGCGGCTCCGCGGAGTCGCGCCTACATGAACGCGATTGCGTTCACCGCCTCCGTGATCTTGTGGACGATCAGGTCGGCGAGCTCGGTGCCTTGTTTGCCGTTGAAAGATTAGGCATTGGTTCGCCCTCGTAGGCGATGAGCGTGGACGCAAGCTACCTACACGCGATGTGGATGCACTGGCGCGGGTCGCCGTTGCCGCTCGCCCTGTTCCCGCCGCCGTCGATCACCCCGCGCACCGCCTCGATCCCGAGGTCGTGGTTTCGCACCGCCCGATTGTTGGACAGCTTCGCCGAGCGGCTCTCGACGTCGAAGCCGTCGTCTCCCGATCGCTTGGCGACGTTGCCCTTGAGGCGGCTATGGCGGTCCTTGTTTCGGACAAAGAACCCGTCCTTGCGACTGTCCCTGACCAGGTTGCGGCGGACGACGCTGCGGGCGCCGGAGAGCGGTCCCGCTCCGTTGACTCCGAGGCTGATGCCGTTGTCAGTGTGGGCGACGACGTTGTGCGCGATGAGGTTGCCGTGCCCCTTTGCGACCGCGATGCCGTCGCCTGCACGGGAGACGTGGTTACGGGTGATCACGTTGTCACTGCCGGGGCCGAGCGCGATGCCGCTCTCCTGGTTTCGCACGGCGCGGTTGTGCGTTATCCGAAAGCCGTCGCCTCCCTCCATGAAGAATCCATCGACGCGGTTGCGCGAGAAGAGGTTGCCCCTGATCAGGGTGTTGGTGTTACTCAACGGAGAGGATTCCACCGACGTTGTGCCGGAAGGAGCTATTAAGGATCCGATCGTGATGCGATTGGAACATGAGCATCCCCACCTGGTCACCAGCGCCCTTCGTCCGGTTTCCGGCGCTGTTTTGCACCACGGTCCGGTCGGAGCCGAACAGCCCGAGGCCGTAGAAGCGGTTCCTCGAAGCAGCGAGACCCCGAGCAGGCGGTTGCGATCGCCGCCGATGCCGACGCCGCCCTCGAACTGGCGCACCGAGCCATGCACGACGGTGACCGCGTCGTGACCGTCGTTGACCACCCCTACGTCGCAGACCTCCTTTCGGGGGTGACAACCGGAAAACGGGGTGCCGTCCCCGTCGATCGTGTGGTAGTTCAGATCGAGGGTGACGTTGTCGGCGCCGATCAGGAGGCCGTTGTTGGGGCAGTTGACGAGGTTGTGGTGGAGGGTCGCGTCGGTGGTGATCGTGTCGCCGCAGCTCACCTGCTGGACGGCGGCGGCCTTGCCGCCACCCAGAACGACGACACCCACGGTGGCCAACGCCAGGATCACCGCAAGCGAGACGAACGTCGCGGGGGCGGCGTGAAGGCGAAACCTGGCTGGCATCCTGTCCTCCCTATATGGCCGCGCGGGGGCTTGCGCGGTTCCGGGCCAACCTACACCCGGCGTGCACTGAGGGCAAGGGAGGGCGTGATCAGGACGACTCGGCGGCAGGCATCGCGCACCCTGCTTGCTGTTTAGAGTTTGTAATTAGTTCGGGCTGCTGCTTCTCGCGCAAGGCAGCAACTCTGCACAGCGGTGCGCTCGCCTTCCTCCTCGTCCAAGGCACGGCCGCGGCTCGCACGACCTCATCCAAACGCTGCCGACGATTGAGCGGCTTCGGCGAGGACTATTGCCGCTTCAGTCCGGAATTTCGGCCCAGACGCTTTTGCCGGTCCCGGTGTTTTGGAATTCCTTGGTGCCCTGGCTACCGACAACGGTGTAGCCGCGGCCGTTGTTGTCGATCGATATCACGCCTGTCTGCTCGCCGCTGCTCCACGGTATCTCCGCGCGCCAGGTGCAATAGCAGCGCTCGGTCGATGCCACGACCTGGAGCAGCAGAGGGTCGGTCACGGAAACGGTCCATGGAAAGCTGATCGGCTTGTACGAACTGCGCGCCGCCCCGCGCACCGGATCCTCCGGGTCCAGCGCCGCTTTCGGGTCGTCGGCCGTGCCAGTCACCGCGACAGGCTGGCGGTCGAGGTCCGCCACTACGTAGCGTCCATATATCGCATCTCCACAGGGCTGGAAAAAGGTGGCGCCGGAAGGGCGAGGCCGACGGTCAACCGTGAAGTCGATCGCGGTCAGTGTGACCGTGCGAGAGGACTCACCCTGGATCGAAACCTGGATCACGCTCTTACCCGCGACGAGGGCGTCATTTGTGCTCCGGAAGGCTTCCCAATTCGGGATTGGACTCGGCGTCGTGGTGGTGCCCGAGATAAGAGGTTTTGCCTGCTTTTCGGGAACGAACAAGTGCGTACCGCACTCCAGTACCTGCTCGCTCGCGGAGTACGAGATGGGGTTCCCCTTGTCGTCGCCGCCGCCGAAGAGGTCCAACACGTTAGATCCGAGGCCGGTTCCGATCGCGGTCGCGATTGCGACCAGCAGAGCGGCGCCGAGACCGCCGACGAACTTCAGCGCTCGACGGGCGGACGTCGGCTCGGCGTTCTCGGGCTGGTCCGTCATGGCGGCAGAAATTTCCTCGCCTGGAAGTCTAAGTCGGGAATCCGTCCGGCGATCGCTTGCTTGAGGGAAAGGGGGCGTGATGGTGAGGCGCTGCTCCTTTCGCCTGAAAGCAGAAGTGAAGGTGGATGAACGCGCTGCTCGCCATGCGCTCAACAGATGCCGGACGGGGCGGTGCTCTGGATGCCGTTCCTGCGACATCGCCTACTCCGCGCGCCCGACCGCTTCCAGAGCCTGCCCGCGGTCGAGGTAGTAGTCGGCCTCGACGATGAGGCCGTCCCTCAGGCGGTGAACGACGGCGAAGGACCTCGTGTAGGGCGCCTCCGCTTCGCTCTCGCCGACGATGCGGGTGCAGGCAACGAAGCGGCCATCGCCAACGTCGATCAGTTGATCGAGGTGTACCGCGATCGGCCCAAGAAGATCGATCAGGCTCTGCATCCGTTCGAGCGCCGCGGCCCGTCCTCGGTAGACACCGGCATCGGGCCAGCCCGGTCCCTCTCGGTAGACGGCGTCCTCGGCCCAGAACTTCTCGGTCACCGCTGCCGGACCCGACTCGTTCCAGACCTCATAGGCCCGACGGATGCGGTCGGCGTCCTCCCGCGACATCGCCTACTCCGAAAGCCCGGCGGTTTCGAGGGCTTCGGCTTCGCTCGTGTACATGCTGAGCGCCGTAGCCTTGCCGTCGCGCCACGTTATGAGGTGTGCAAATGGGACCTCGGTGGTGACTTCGCTAGCCTGGGCGCGCAACCGGAAACGAAGCACTGCGAGGATTCGCCCGTCAGGAAGCTCTTCGATCCGCTCTGGCTCGAAGTGCATCTCCTCGAAGGCGTCGTCGACCATCCGCTGCCACTCAAGGACACCCTCAGGTCCGACGAAGACGCCCGCGTTTGGCGACTCAATCGGATTTCGCCACTCCACCGCAGGATCGAGGTACTCAAGGATCCCGTTGATTCCCTCGCGGTTGTAGGCACCGTACGCCTGGCGCGCCAACTCGACGTTCTCCTGCGACACCGGCTACTCCCGCAGCCCGGCGGCTTCGAGGGCTTCGTCCCTTGACGCGCCTAGGAAGCCTTGTCAATCACCCCGCGCATCTCCTCACGCGAGAACGCCCGCATCGTCTTCGTGCGCACGTTTCCCGTCGAGCCGAGCGCCAGCAGCGCGGCCGTCAGCGACTCGTCGTCGGGGGCCTCGGTGACGACGACCATGTCGTGCTGGCCCAATGTCCAGTAGGTGTCCACGAAGTGGACGCCGAGCTTCTCGAACTGCTCCACCGCGGCGTCGTAGCGATCCACGGTGTCCTTGAACGCCGCTATCCCCTTCCCGGTCCAGCTGATCAGGCTCACGTACCTGGGCATCGCACCTTCTCCCCTCGTAGCGATTGGCTCTTGGGTGAGCCTAGATCAGCGCCGCGATGGTGTCCAGCGAGCCGATCTGGATCGCGTCCTTCGAGGTCTAATGGCCCCTGGCCTACTCCCGCAGCCCGGCGGCTTCGAGGGCCTTGCGCTCGTCGTAGTACTCGCGGATGCGAACGATCAGCCCGTCACGGATCGTGAGCAGCTCGTAGTTGGTCTGGCGAACCTCGGCACCGCTGGTTGCGCCGCGCCCGACCTCGCTCGCCTTCACCAGCACCTCATCGTCTCCGCAGTCGATGATCCGATCGATCTCGTATCGGTAGTCGTCGAAACTATTGAGCCACTCCTCCAGCCGCCGCCTGACGCCCTCGCGACCGCGATACGTCGTTCCGTCTTCAGGTGCGCTCCATTCGACATCGGGATGGCAGAAGGCCATCGTCCTCGGCATCGCTGCCAACAGGTCCGCCTTGCTCGTGGCGACCTCATACCAGCGCCGCGCGATCTCGACGTTCTCCTGCGACATCGCCTACGCAGTATCTCGCGTCGTCAAAAGTCCACGCCCTGCCTGCCGTTCAAACATTAGCCATTAGTTCGTACACGCAAAAGCCCTGCATTCGCGGCTTTGCGTATGCGCCTCTAATTTGACTAGAAGCCCTCGCTCAGGATGGTGTCGGCGACCGGCTTCCACGAATCCCCGGAGGGAGGGGCGCGTTTGATGCCCCAGCGACCGTCCCAGCTGTTGTCCGTAGGGTCAACGTCGTAGAGCCGATGCACGTAGACCCGGTCGATGTGCTGGTCGCCGCTTTCGAGGACGAGCTCGTGTATGTAGCCGCCCAGCCACGTGTTCTGGGCGCTTTCGTCACTCCGCAGGGAACCGCTCGAATAACCCACCTCGGTCACCCATAGGTCGCGATCCGCATATCCCGGCGCGTTTCGCGTCTGGGCGATTATGAGGCGGGGGACCGCGGCGGGGTCTGACGTCCACCCCCAGCAGCCGCCCAGGTAGACGTGGACGCTGATCGTGAACGAGTAGTCGCGAACTTGGCTCGCGAAGTCGTCCAGCCAGTTCTCGCCGCTGGAGTTGCACGGCACCATGGACACGGCAGCGGGGAGGATGCGGCTGTTCAAACCGGCCTTCCTAATCTTGTCGCTACAGGCCTTAAACAGCGTCGCGTACTCCGTCGGCGTGAAGTCGCCCTGACTCGATAGGTTGACCTCGTTCAGAATCTCTATGGGTGAGCCGGGATTGGCGGCGGCGATGTTCTTCGCCTCGCTGCACAGTTTGGTCTGATAGGTCTTGTTCGGGTTGGCGACCGGGCCGTCGTTGTCGTACGGGGTGATGATTGTGTCGATGCCATCCGCGTGCATGGCATTCAGCGTGGGCTGGATGTTCGCCTTGTCGTGGCGGTCGTTCCAGTCGTAGGTCACCCGCGCGAGGTGCGAGTCCATGTGAGCGAAGTCCGCCGCAGAGGCCGAGGGGTCGTACAGGCTCCTCTGCACCCATCCGTCGTTGAACCCCAGCAGGGGGGTGGCACGGGCGGAGGCGCTACTCACCAGGAACGCGACCGCTAGCCCGAAGGCGACGATCCCGGCGACAAGCCAAGAGCGCATCAGGCTTGACCGCGGTCGGGATCGCGGGACCGCCGCGAGCGAAACGAGCGTCGCAGTCGCGGCGTGGAGGCGAAGCTTGGCTGGCATCCTGTCCTCCCTTGTTGGGCACGCGCTAGGGGTCGCGCCTCCAGGCGACCCTACATCCGGTGTCCGGTGGGCGCAAGGCTGCGACCGAAATCGCTGGTCCGGAAGCCCGACCGCCTCGATGCCGAGGTAGGCCGAACTCGGCGCAGCGCCGCGCTGAGGTGCCCGTTGAATCCCTTCATCGCGGCGACCATGCCGATCATCAGGAGCGAGACCAGCAGGATCAGGCCGACGTACTCGACCGTGCCCTGTCCGCGCTCGCCCTCGAGCGCCGCGACGATGCCGCGGGTGCGGCGCAGGAACTGCGTCTGGATGTATGCGGCGAGCTTTGCGAGCATCGATTCCTCCTGTTCGGATTTCGCCCGATGCTCACTTGAGAGGTGTGACGGGTCCAGACGAAAGTGCCCCGAATCCTCGACGCCGTCGTGCCGTTAGGGCCTCCCCCGGCTTGAGTTCGCACCCCCGGGAAGCCGCTACCGTACGCTTGACCTCGCCGCGGCAGGGTGCGGCCCGGGGGACGTGAGAGTGACGAGGACGAAGACGCAAGCTCAGGGACGCGCAATGCGCATCGTGGTGGCCGGGCTCGCCGCCTCCTTCGCGTTCGCCGCGATGGCCGCGACCGCAAGCGCGGGTGGCAAGGGCTTCGTCGGGGGTGGTTGACCCGTTCGCGGTGCGTTGCGACTCGGGCCTGCTGGGCACCGGGCTGTTTGCGAAGAAGCACAACTGTCTCTCGAACCGGGACCTCCAGCGGATGCAGCAGAGCGGGATCAAGACCGCGCGGTGGGGCTTTCGCTGGTCGGAGGTCGAGAAGGAGAAGGGCACCTATGACTGGCAGATCACCGACGAGACGATCGGCGCGCTTGCCAACCGCGGCATCGGCGTCCTGCCGGTGGTGGCCGGCTCCCCGGCGTGGGCGGCGCCCACCTTTGGCAGCGCACCGCTCAAGACCCCCGCCGCGCGACAGGGCTGGCGCAGGTTCCTGAAGGCCGCGGTCAAGCGGTACGGCCCCGGTGGCAAGTACTGGACGAACCCGACGCTCTACCGGCACGCGTTCCCGAACGCCAAGCCGCGGCCGATCAAGGCCTGGCAGATCTGGAACGAGCAGAACATCAAGGGCGGCGCTCAGTACGTGAAGCCCCGCAAGTACCGCAAGCTCGTCAGGCTCGCCCACCACGCCATCGACAAGGTGGATCCGAAGGCCGAGATCATCCTCGGCGGCATGCCCGGATACGTCCGGATGCACGCTTGGACCTATCTCAAGAAGCTCTACAAGCACAAGCGATTCCGCCGCAAGTTCGACGCGGTCGCGCTGCATCCGTACGCGCCGGACGTGGGCCACGTCCTGATCCAGATCGACCGCATGCGCCGGCTGATGCAGCGCAACCACGACGGCAACGCGAGTCTGTGGATCACCGAGCTCGGCTGGGGCTCTAAGAAGCCCCGCAAGAACCAGCCGATCAACCAGGGCCCCGAGGGGCAGAAGCTGCTCCTGAAGGCGACCTTCCCGCTCCTGAAGAAGTATCGCCAGCGCTGGCAGATCAGGCACGCCTACTGGTATCGCTGGCGGGATCCGCCCCCGGGAACCCCCGGCTGCACCTTCTGCTCGAGCTCCGGGCTGTTCCACAACAACCAGGACCCGAAGCCGTCCTGGCGGGTGTTCAAGCACGTCGTCAGGTCGCCGGGCTGAGCCCGGCCATCCCCGCCGCCGCCACACCGTCTGATACGACTCCTCCCAGTGCAAGGCAGAGCGCGGGTACGCGGCGTGACGCTGGGTCTGGCCGTCATCACAACGACCGTCGGTCTCGCTCTGCTGACCACGGCGGGGGGCGCGGCCGCAGGCGGGGCCGCCCAACGGACTGAGCTCGTCGGAGGGCCGCTTCCCTACGCGACGAAATCCCACGAGCTTCGCGACGCGCGCGGCACCGTGCCCTTCTCCGTCGCCCTGCGGTGGCGGCATGAGGCACAGCTCGACCGCTTCAACGCGGTCGTCGCGGATCCGGCCAACCGCCGCTACGCGCATTACCTCTCCCCTGCCCGCTTTCGCGATCGCTTCTCACCGACCAGCGCCCAGATGCGGACCGTACGCACCTGGCTCGAGGCCCAGGGGCTGAATGTCACCGGGGTCTCCGCGAACCGGATGCTGGTCGACGCGACCGGGAGCGTCCCGCAGATCAACCGGGCCTTCCACACCTCGCTTCGGGTCTACCGGACCGGCGCCGGCGATCTGCGGGCGGCTGCGGAGCCGATCTCGGTACCTACGCGGTTCGCGAGCACGGTTCTCGCGGTCGTCGGCCTCGACGAGACGCACTTCTCGCCCATGACGGCTTTCGCGGCGCCACCGAGCCCGGCAACTCGCGTACCGGGGCCGTGCTCGCATTTCTGGGGGGAGAAGATCGCCCTGCACCAGCCGAGCGCCTACGGGTCGAAGCGGCCGTGGGAGGTGTGCGGATACCGGCCGCATCAGTTTCAGTCGGTCTACGGCGTCCGGCACCGGATCAAGGCCGGCAAGGACGGCTCGGGTCAGCGGATCGCGGTCGTCGACGCCTTCAAGTCACCCACCCTCCGCGATGACCTGGCCGAGTACAGCCGCCGCCACGGGCTGCCGCCTCCGCGCCTGACGGTTAAGAGCTTCCACGGCTGCCACACCCGTTGCGGGCCCAACCTCCAGCACGCGTGGTATTCGGAGCAGACGCTTGATGTCGAGGCCACGCACACGATGGCGCCGGGGGCTCGCCTGACGTTGGTCAGCGCGGCAGATGAAGGGCGGGGGCTGCTTCAGGCCGTGAACTGGGTCGTCGCTCACCGGTCGGCGCGGATCGTGACGAACTCCTACGGCCTCCCGGACGCCCTGAACCCTCAGGGGCTGATCGCGAGCGAGGAGCAGACTGCCAGGCAGGCGATCGCCGAGGGCATCGGCCTCTACTTCTCCACCGGCGACCACGGCGACAACAAGGCTGCGTTCGGCTACGTGACGACGGACTATCCATCCTCCAGCCCCCACGTGACCGCCATGGGCGGCGACACCCTCGCCATCGGCCCGTCGCACAACTACCGCTTCGAGACCGCCTGGGGCCTGCACAGCTCGCAGCTCTCGCGCGGGGACTGGCAGCCGTCCCCACCGGGCCCGTTCGACAGCGGCGGCACCGGCGGCACCACGCGCCTGTTCTCCGAGCCCGGCTACCAGAAGGGCGTCGTACCCGGGACGCTCGCAAAGCGCTGGGGTGGCCGCGGGCGGGTGGTCCCCGACATCTCCATGGACGGCGATAACACCACCGGCATGCTGATCGGGCAGACGCAGACCTTCCCCGACGGATCCACGCGGTACAACCAGTACCCGGTCGGCGGCACGAGCGTGGCGTCGCCTCTCTTCGCCGGCTACATCGCCCTCGCCGACCAGGCGGCCGGTTTTCATCACGGCTTCGTCAACCCCGCGCTCTATCGCCTCTACGGGGGCAAGGCCCTTCGCGACGTGCGGGCCGTGCGGACAACCCTCGCCCAGGTGGTCAATCTCTTCCGCAACAACGTCGACCGTCAGGACGGCATCTCCACCAACCTCGTCACCGGAGACATGGACTCCTCCCTCAAGGCAACGAGGGGCTTCGACAACGCAACCGGCCTGGGCAGTCCCCGTGGGGATCAGCTCCTGCGCGCGCTGAAGCGGCGCTGACGGCGACTCTCACTCGCGTCGAAGCGCGGATACGCTGGCCGCCGTGCGCGTCCTGGTGGTCACCAACATCACGCCCGACGAGGCGGCGCCGTGGCGCGGGCAGTTCGTTCGCGACCAGGTGGACGCGCTGCGGCGATCCGGCGTGGACGTGGAGCTCCACTCCTTTCCGGCCGGCACGCGCAACTACCCGCGGGCGGTGGGGTCGATCAGGCGCATCCTGCGCCGCGAGCGCTTCGACTTGGTCCACGCCCACTTCGGCCTCGCCGGCTGGTGCGCAAAGCTGGCCGGCGCGCGGCCCCTCGTGGTCACCTTCCACGGCACCGACGTCCGCCATCCGCTGACCGGCTTCCTGTCGCGCCGACTCGTGGGCCGGCTTGACCTGATCGCGGCCGCGTCGCTGGCCCTCTTCAGCCCCGAGGGGGAGCGGCCGGCGCTGCCGCGCCGCCCGGGTGCGAACGCCGTGCTCCCCGCCGGCGCCGACCTCGACCGCTTTCGTCGGGAATCGCGGGCCGAGGCCCGGGAGTCCCTGGGGCTCGACCCGAATGGCCGCTACCTGCTGTTCCCAGCCGCGACCTCGCGGCCGGTCAAGCGCTACGACCGCGCCCGGGAGCTGGCGGATGTGGTGGGCGCCGAACTGCTTTCCGGCGACGGCGTCGACTCCGGTCAGATGCCCAGCTGGATGAACGCGGCCAATGCCGTCGTCGTGACGTCCGACAACGAGGGCTTCGGGCTAATCGCCGTGGAGGCGCTCGCCTGCGACGTCCCCGTGTTCTCCACCCCGGTCGGGATCGCGCCCTTCCTGCTCCGCGGCGTGGACGGCTGCCTCTCCGCCCCGTTCAACCCGGGCGTGTGGGCCGAGGCGATCCGGCCCCACCTCGACGCGGACGACCCCCGGGTGGCCGGACGCGACCGCGCCGCCTGGTTCTCCGCACAGCTCATGGCCGACCGGGTGATCGAGGCGTATGGCGAAGTAATCGAACGTGGCCAGGATCTTTCGTAGAGTGCGAGGCGCATGGCACGCGGCCGAGGAATCTTCAGACGGAGCTCCGACTCCGAGGGTGGCGAGGAAGACGAATCGCCGACTGGTTCCCAACCCGACGAGCTGTTGCCCGACGACGCCGTGGAGGAGATGCCCGCACCCAGGAATGGCGGGTAGACGATGAAGAGTCCGAGCCGGGCGATGAGGCCTCGGAGCCGGAGACCGAACTGACCGATTCCAATCCCGAGCCCCCGGAGGAGCCGGTGGAGCCGTCGTCACGCCGCGGCGACACCGCGGAGCGGATCCGCGTCGCGGCCGCGGACGCGGCCGACGCGGCGGAGCAGCGCTCGATCGATGAGATCCTCGCGCTCGAGGAGGATCTCGAGCGGGCGAAGGTCGAGGCCGCCGCGAAGCTCGAGGAGCTCGAGGGCAGGCTCACTGGCATGGAGGAGCGCGCCGCGAGCGCCGAGCGCGAGGCGCAGGAGGCCGGCGTCAGGCCGCTGAGCTCGAGCGAGAGCTTGCCGAGGCTCGCGAGGGCGCGCAGCAGCAGGAACTCGAGCAGAGGCGGGAGCAGCCCGCCGCCCCCGTCGTGGACGAGGCGGAGGTCGAGCGGCGAGTCGCCGCCGAGCGCGAGCGCCTCGGCGCGAGTACGAAGAGCGCCTGAAGTCGGCCGAGCGCCCGCCGGCCCCCGCGCCGCTTCCGGGCGACGCAAATGCCGGCCAAGCGGTGCAGGAGGCTCTGAGCCAGGTCCAGGAAGCCGAGGCTCGAGCAACCGCGGCGAAGCAGGCCCAGGTCGAAGCCGAGCGGAGGCTCGGCTCCGAGGCCGACCGGCGGGTTGCTGCGGAGACGGCCGACCTGCGCCGGGAGCTGGAGACATTGCAGGCGCAGACCGACGAGCAGGTCCGCGAGGCCGAGGACCGCGGTCGGCGGGAGGCCGCCGAGGAAGCCCAGGCAAGCGCCGACGAGCGCGCCCGCGAGGCGACCGAGGCCTCCCGGCGCGAGGTCGAGGAGATGGCGCTTCAGTCGGCGGAGACGACCCGCCGCCAGATCGAGGAGACCGCCCGCAAGGAGGCCCAGGCGGGCGCGAAGGCGGAGATCGACCGGATTCGCGCGGAGGCAGAGGAGCGCACCCGCCTGGAGGTCGAGGCGGCGCGGTCCGCGGCCGAGGAGCGCTTCGCGGCCGAGCTCCAGATGCGGACCGATGAGCTCGCCCAGGAGCGCGAGGAGAAGACGAGGCTCGTCGAGAGCTCCGACCGCCGCCTCGCGGAGATCGAGGAGCG
Source organism: uncultured Actinomycetes bacterium (assembly GCA_963710955.1). Taxonomy (GTDB): domain Bacteria; phylum Actinomycetota; class Thermoleophilia; order Solirubrobacterales; family 70-9; genus AC-56. The sequence goes on from CAVQCK010000014.1 coordinate 183,956, forward strand.
CGCTCTCGCAGCCGCCGAGCGGGTCGGCGTCGCGGAGCAGGAGCTCGCCCAGGAGGCCGAGCGCCTCCGCGCCGAGGCCGAGCGCCTGGTCCAGGCCGAGACCGAACGTGCCGAGAAGGAGGCCACCGCGGCCGCCGACGCCCGCGTCCGCGACCGCGAGGAGGAGCTCGAGCAGGCCACGACGGAGGCGGGGAGTCGATCGCCGCCGCCGAGATGCGCTCCGAGAACGCCATCGCGGCGGCCGAGCAGCGCATCGAGCAGACCGAGGAGCGCGCGAAGCGCGACCTCGAGCAGGCGCAGCAGGACGCCGAGCAGCGGGTCCTGCGCGAGACCGAGGCCGCCCGGACCGAGACCGAGCAGCGTGTGCGGACCGAGGAGGCCGAGCGCCTCCGCTCCGAGACCGAGCGGCTGCGCGCGGAGGCCGAGCAGGCCCAGGCCGACGCCGTCGCCGCGACCCGCGCCGAGGTCGAGAAGTCCGCGCAGGAGCGCATCGCCGCCGTCACCGCGGAGCTGAACGCCGAGCGCGCCGAGCGCGCGCGGGCGGTCGCCGCGGCCGAGCGCCGCGTCCAGGAGGCCGAGGAGCGGTCCCGCGCCGCCGAGAGTGCCGCGGCCGCCACCGCGGTCGAGGCTCGCACGGCGGCGTCCGAGTGGCTACGGGGCCAGGTCGCGGCCCTGCGCCAAGAGGGCGAGACGAAGGCCCGCCAGCAGGCCCGCGAGGCAGCCGCGGAGGCTGAGCAGCGCGCCGCTGAACGCACCGAGGCACAGCTTTCCCAGCAGGCCGATCGCATGCGCGCCGAATCCGACGCGAGGGTCGCGAAGGAGGTCGCGGCGGCGCGGGAGGGCGCTGAGCGCGAGGCTCGAGAGGGCTACCGGATTCGCGAGGAGGAGATCGAGCGCGCAAAGGCCGCGATCGAGGGCGAGCTCGCCGCGACCCGCCGCCAGCTCAACGAGGCCCACGACCGAGCGCTGGCGGCCGAACGCCGCGCGACCCAGATTGAGAGCGAGACTGCCCGCGAGGTGGAGCGCGAGCGCGAGCTGCGATACAAGGCGATCGAGGGCCGGATCGGCGACGTGACCGACATGGCGAGCGGGGCGACCGAGCGCGCCCGGGCGACCGACGTGAGGGGCGGGAGCCGCCAGCCGAAGGGCGACGCCGACGACAAGGAGCCCGACCCGGCACCCGAGCCCGAGCCGGTCGCCGAGCAGGAGCCCGACCCGGCGCCACTGACCGGCGGGCCGATCAGCCTTTCCAGCGCCGGCTTCGACGACCTTCGCGCCCTGGGCCTCTCGGTGACCCAGGCCAAGCGAATCCTCGATTTCCGCGAGCGCCTCGGCGGGTTCGACTCCGTGGACGACCTCGACTACGTCCCGGGGTTCCCGAAGTCGCTCCTCACCGACCTCAAGGACCGGGTGACGCTCTAGCCGCTCAGGTCGTGAGCGCCGGCCACCGGTCCCGGTGGCGCTCGGCGTAAGGCCGAGCGAGCTCGGCCGCCGCCTCGGCGGGCTCGCGGTCTCCCTCCAACGCCTCGACCGTGGCGAGCACGGACTCCGCCAGCGCATCGGGGGCGTAGCCACCCTCGAGGCACAAGAGCACCGGCACGTCGAGCTCCGCCGCCAGGTCGCGCATCGACGCGGCCATGTCCGCGAATCCCTCGGTGTCCACGGAGCACTCTGCGAGCGGGTCCCGGCGGTGGGCGTCGTAGCCGGCCGAGATCGCGAGAAGTCCCGGGCGGAAGTCGTGCGCGATCGGCACCACCACGTGCTGGACCAGAGCGAGGAACTCCTCCGTCCCCGCGCCCGGCGGCACCGGGAGGTTGACCGTGAAGCCCTCCCCCACCTCGGTCCCGGTGTACTCGGCGGATCCCGTTCCCGGATAGAGCGGCCACTGGTGGATGCTCGCGTAGAGGACCTCGTCGGACTCGGCGAAGATCGCCTCGGTCCCGTTGCCGTGATGGACGTCCCAGTCGAGCACCAGGACCTGCTCGACGCCACCAGCCTCGATCGCGTGCTTCGCCGCCACCGCGACGTTGTTGAAGAGGCAGAACCCCATCGCCCGGGATGTCTCGGCGTGATGGCCGGGCGGGCGCAGGCCGCAGAAAGCGAAGGCGTCCTCGCCGGCGAGCAGCCGCTCGACCGCGTTGACCGCGCCCCCCGCCGCATGGAGCGCGGCCTCGAACGAGCCCTCGCTGGCGATCGTGTCGACGTCGATCATGCCCCCACCCCGCGCGGAGAGCTCCTCGATCCCATCGATGTGGCCAGGGCTGTGGACCCGGGCCAGCTCCTCGCGGGTGGCCACCGGAGCCTCGATCCGACTCAGACCCGGCCAACCGGCCTCATCGAGCCTCGCCTCGATCGCCCGGATCCGGGAGGCGTTCTCCGGATGGGCGCCGGTGTCGTGCTCGAGCGAGCTTGGATGGGAGAGATACAGCCCCACTGTCGCGGATACCGTATCCACGCCTTGAGCGGCCCAGCGGCGAGCGGCGCCGAACCACCAATCGAAACCGACGTCGTCGTTGTCGGCGGCGGGGCCGCCGGCCTCTACGTCGCGCTGAGGGCGGCCGAGCACGGCGCCGCCGTGACGCTGGTCTCGCGAAAGCCGCTCGCCGAAAGCGCGAGCTTCTGGGCCCAGGGTGGCCTGGCGGCAGCGCTCGCCGCCGACGACTCCCCGGCACGGCACGCGCAGGACACGCTCAACGCCGGTCGCGGGCTCTGCCGGTCGGAAGCGGTGGAGGTTCTCACCAGCGAGGCGCCCGCGGCCGTGGCCGAGCTCCGCGAGCGCGGGGTCCGCTTCGACTTGGATCCGGACGGGGATCTCTCCCTCGCCCTGGAGGGCGGGCACTCGGCGCGGCGCATAGTCCATGCCGGAGGAGCCCAGACCGGTCGCGCCATAACGGGCCGGCTCGCCGAGCTCGTCGGCGCCGACGATCGCATCCGCGTGCTCGAGCAGACCTCGGTCCTCGCGCTCTGGAGCGACGGGAGCTCCTGCGCCGGCGTCGTGACCGATGCTGGGGCGATCGCAGCCCCTGCGACGGTGCTCGCGACGGGCGGCGGCGCCGCGCTGTGGCGCCGGACCACGAACCCCTGGGGCGCGATCGGCGCCGGAACCGTGCTGGCCCATGCCGCGGGCGCCGCGCTCGCCGACCTGGAGTTCTGCCAGTTCCACCCGACCGCGCTCGCGCTTCCAGGTACCGAGCACGACGGCACACTCCTCACCGAGGCGCTCCGCGGTGAGGGGGCCGAGTTACTCGATGCGTCAGGGCAGCGGTTCACCGATGAGCTCGCACCTCGAGATCAGGTGACGGCGGCGATCCTCGATCGCATGGAGGCCGACGACTCCGATCATGTCGTCCTCGACCTGCGACCGATTCCCGATGAGCGCTTCCCCAGCGTCTTCGCCGCCTGCCGCGCCGCGGGCCTCGACCCGCGCGCCGAGCCGGTCCCGGTCGCCCCGGCCGCCCACTACCTGATGGGCGGCGTGGTCTGCGACCTCAACGGCACGACGACGCTCCCGGGCCTCTACGCCGTGGGCGAATGCGCCTGCAGCGGAGTCCACGGCGCGAACCGCCTGGCCTCGAACTCGCTCAGCGAATGCTTCGTGTTCGGCGCCCGAGCTGCCGCCGCGGCAGCAGCCGCCGCACCGGCAGGTGAGCCGCCGCCGCTGCCGGAGTGGAGGTTCGACCCGCCCACGGCAGAGACTCGCGAGGCCGTCTGGCGTCATGCGGGGCCGCAGCGCAACGCCGCATCCCTGGAGCCGCTGCAGGACGACCCCTATCCGCTCGCGCGGCTGATCGCGCTGGCAGCCCTCGAGCGCCGCGAGTCGCGCGGCCCACACCGCCGCACCGACCACCCGCTCCAGGACCCGGACCTCGACGGCGTCCACCTTGTGATCGAGGCCAGCGAGTCGCTCACAGCCCAGCGCTGGCCCTAGCGCTCGACGACTCGCGGTGATTTCACAAACGCCGTCTCAGGAGCATGTCTCCTGCCTACCATTCCTCCCCATGACCGGTCACTCGATCCCGTACGAGCCACTACGCGGTGATCTTCACCGGCACGGGCCCCGGGTCCACGAGCACCCGCACAGCGGGCCTCACAGTCACGGCGACGACGGCCACGATCATTCAGACCGCCACAGTCACGACCACGCTCATGACGGGCACGGCCACTCCCACGGCCTCGTCGACCGAAGCATCAAGCGGTCGCGCAAGGGCCTGCGCGCCGTCGGACTCTCGCTCGCGGTCCTCGGGATAACCGCGCTGGCTCAGACGGCGATCTTCATAGCCAGCGGCAGCATCGCCCTGCTCGCCGACCTGATCCACAACTTCGGCGACGCGGCCACGGCGATACCTCTCGGCATCGCCTTCCTGCTCAGATCCGAACGCGCCGAGCGATACGCGGGACTGTTCGTGGTCGCGGCGATCTTCATCTCCGCCTGCGTCGCCGGAGCCGAGGCGCTCTCACGGTTGATTCACCCCCAGACCCCGACCCATCTCATTGCTCTTGCCGGGGCCGGGATAATCGGCTACGGCGGCAACTGGATCGCGGCCCAGATCCGGACCCGTGCTGGCCGGGCGCTCGATAGCCCGGCGCTGATCGCCGACGGCAACCATGCTCGCGCCGATGCCTACGTCAGCCTGGCGGTGGTGGCGAGCGCGGCCGTGGTCGCGCTGGGTGTGCCGGCGGCGGACCCCCTGATCGGCCTCGGAATCACCGCGGTGATCCTCAAGATCACGTGGGACTCCTGGCGCACCGTCCGGGGCACGCACACTCACTAGACGGCACAATGCCGCGACCTTGGCCGCCCACGGGCGCACAAGGACAACACGAGCTAGGTCGAGGTGGCGCCGGACTCGCTACGTGACGTTGACGGCGGCACTCATCTTCGACGCCGTGCCGGCGACGTTGTGGCCCGTCACCCTGCAGCTCAGGAACCGGTTCTTGTCGGCCGCCTTGGCGACGTAGGTGGTGCCGGTGGCGCCCGCGATCGGGCTGCCGTTGCGAAGCCACTGGTACTGATAGGTGATCGGCGGCGACCCGGTCCAGGTGCCCTTGTTGCAGGTGAGCGTCTTGCCGACCTTGGGGCTCCCGGAGATCGTCGGCGCCACCGTGTTCTTCGGCGGCGTCTTGATCGTGACCGCGGCGCTCGTGGCCATCGCCGATCCCGCGTTGTTGGATGCGGTCACTCGGCACCTGACCTGCTTGCCGACGTCGGCCGACTTGACCGGGTAGCCGGCGCTCGTCGCGCCGGTGATCGCGACGCCGTTGCGGAGCCATCGATAGGCGTACGTCTTAGGCGCCGATCCCGACCAACTGCCCTTGTTGCAGGTCAGGGTGTGGCCGGCGACCGGGGTTCCGGTGATCGTAGGCGGCGAGGTGTTCGCTGGTGCCACCTCACTGCCGCTGTACGTGATGGTCACCTTGCCATCGCCCAGATTCGCGCCGCCGGTGAACGAGACGTTCGTGGCTGACGGCTCGGCGAAGCTGCTTCCTCCACCCCCGCCACCGCCGCCGCTCCTCGCGGCCCCGCCGCTGCCGCCACCGCCTCCGAAGAAGCCGCCGCCACCGCCGCCACCGGCCCCGCCGCCCTGGGCCGAGTCGCCGCCCCTGCCGCCGAACTCCGCGAGTCCACCGCCGGTGTTGCCGGTGGGGCCGTTGCAGAGCTCCCCGCTGGTTCCGCCGGCGGCTCCTCCGGCAATCTGGCTTGCGCCCCCGCCGCCGCAGCCGCCGGTGTGAACCCCTTCCAGGGCGCCGTCGGCACCGTCGGCGCCGCGCGACCCCGACGCGCCGCCGTCGCCGCCGTCTCCACCGCCGACCGACGTTATGCAGCCGACGTCGTTGCAGAAGCCGGAGCTCGCTCCGCCGGCGCCGCCGCCGCCACCGGCGACGAGCACCCGGTTCGCGGCCGAGGTGCCGCCCTGTCGGACGTCGGACGCGCCGCCCCCACCGCCACCGAAGCACGCGAAGCCGCCCTCGGCACAGACGGGATCTCCCGTCCCACCGCCGCCGCCGGGACCCGAGCCGGAGCCCGGCGCCGGGGCCGCGCCGCCCACGTTGATCTTCAGCGTTTCGCCCGGCGTCACCGCAATCGTCGCGACGGTTTCCCCGCCCTTGCCCCCAATCGAGCCGCCCACGCCGGCGCCCGAGCCTCCGTTCAGGTCGAAGGTGGCCGTGGTTACCCCCGAAGGTACGACCCAGTCGTAACCGCCGAAGACGGGGGTATCGAACGTCTGAGTCGCGGCGCCTGCCGGCGGTGCCGCCGCCAACCCACCGGTGAGCAACAGCGCCAGGCAACCGACGACGATTGCGGCGTTGGGACCGAACCTGCGCTTACTCACCTGCGTACCTCCGACGGGTCGGGTTAGGCGGAGGCAGGCAGATGGTCTAAAGCGGCTGATCAGCCGTCGAGCGCCCGTCCAATCCTTTGGACTGAGTTGACCGTACCACTGTTGCCCCGGGGCTTGTGACCCTTCGCACACACCCCCGCCTCGTCCGGTGAGAGGGTCGGACCATGGATTCGTTGGTACTCGACGTCGGCCAGGAATCGAGGACCGAACCAGCAAGCGCATCCGCCGGCGGTGCCGCCCGCAGGACCCGCGGCGTGGAGATCGCCGCGAGCGACCTCTGGCAGACGGTCAAGGGGGGCAAGCATGTGTTGCAGGGCGTATCGCTCACGGTGAAAGCGTGTGAGCTCGTCGCGGTCGTCGGCGGCAGCGGCGCGGGCAAGACGACGCTTCTCGAGGCGCTGGCGGGCGTCCGGCCCGCCGAGCGCGGCGAGGTGCGATTCGACGGCGTAGACCTCTACGAGAACTTCGACAGCTTCCGCAGGCTGCTCGGCTACGTGCCGCAGGACGACATCATCCACGCGGATCTGCCGCTCGAGCGCACCTTGCGCTACGCGGCCGCGCTGCGCTTGCCGCAGTCCAGATCCTCGGCCGACGTCGACTCAGCAGTGGATCGGGCCCTTGCCGCACTCGACCTCTCGCATCGCGCGGACGTCCAGGTCGGTGCATTGTCGGGCGGTCAGCGCAAGCGCGCCAGCATCGCCGTTGAGCTGCTGACCAGCCCTCCCGTCTTCTTCCTGGACGAGCCGACCTCGGGCCTCGATCCAGCGAGCTCCAGCGAACTGCTGCGGCTGCTGCGCGGACTCGCCGACGGCGGCTCCACGGTGGTCTTCACCACCCATTCGGTTCAGGACCTGGCCTGCGCCGACCGAGTGGTGTTCCTCGCTCGTGAGGGCCACCTTGCGTTCGACGGGACGGTCGCCGACGCGCTCGAGTACTTCGACGTCGAGCGGGTCGAGGAGATCTACGAGCGCCTCGCCTCTGAAGAGACGCCGAAGGAGTGGGCGAGGCGGTTCGAGAGCCATCGCGAGAACGGCGCCCCCGCCTCGACCGCGGTCCAGCCTGATGCGCCGGAGAGCCCCGAGGGCATCGGATTCGCGCGCGAATGGGCGGTGCTGACACGGAGGACGCTGGAGACGCTCGTGCGCAACCGCTTGACGATGGCGATCCTCCTCGGCTCGCCGGCGCTTGTCGTGGCGATGTTCGCCGTCCTGTTCCGCCCCGGGGCCTTCGAATTCGCCAACCCGAATCCGAGCGCCATCACGATGATCCTGTTCTGGGTCACCTTCGGCGCGTTCTTCTTCGGACTCACCTACGGTTTGCTTCAGATCGTCACCGAACAGGCGATCATGCGCCGCGAACAGCTGGTCGGCCAGCGGATCAGCGCGTATCTGGGGGCGAAGATGGCCGTGCTGCTTCCGTTCCTGGTCTTCGTCGTGGTGCTGATGCTCGCCGTCCTGCGCGCCCTGGACAGGTTGCCCGCCGCCAGCACTACGACCTACCTGACGATGGGCATCACGCTCGCCCTCCTTGCCGCCGCCGCGCTGACACTCGGGCTGATGACTTCCGCCGGCGTCAGCAACCCGGCCCAGGCGACTCTTGCCCTGCCGATGCTCTGCTTCCCGGCGGTGCTGTTCTCCGGAGCGATCCTCCCGGTGCACGAGATGGCGGGCGCGGGCGCGGCGATCAGCACGATCATTCCCGATCGCTGGGCCTTCGAGGCGCTCGGCCATGACCTCGGGGTCCGCCACATCCTCGCGGACGGGGGCTCCCCGCTCGGCCCGCCGCTGATCGCGGCCTACGGCAAGGACGCCGGGACGGCGGCGACCGCGGTGTATTGGAGCTACCTGGCGGCGTTCACGGTCGTCTTCTTCTTCGGTGCCTGGGGAATCCTGCGACGCAGGTCCCGCCGCAGGTGACCTAGGTCAGGCGGCCCAGGCGAACTCGGATGCCGAGATTCCGGTCTTCCCCTCGTATTCGATCCCGAAGGCGTTGATCTTCGAGCGCTTCGCCTCGGCGGCGTTGAACTCCGACGCGGCCGGGTGGAAGACGCCGACGAGCCGAACGGGCTGCCCCGTCTCGACGCCGAAGGGGACGATGTCCTCGATCTCGAAGTCGATCGCGTCGCCGATCTTGACGCTGTGGGTCAGCCCATCCTCGACGACCTCGAACGGAGCCCGCTCAACGCCGAGCATCTCGCCGACCAGGGCCGCCGCCATTTCCATCGGGCCGCCCTTCTGGCCTCCGTAGACCGCGGTGAGCTTCTCCATCTGCTCGTCGTCGGCTCGGTCGTCGATGAACAGGCCAAGGCGCCAGTTGCCCTCGGTCATGACCTTGGGGCTGTCGGCGATCGCGGCGACGCCGAGGCCGCTGACGTCGGTCCCCTCGATCTCACCCTCCTTGATGTTGAAGACGAGGGTGACGCGGCAGAAGTCGTAGGTCGCGCCGTGGTCGAACGACATGTTGCATGGGCACATGAGGTCGCACGAGCACGTCTCGAAGTAGCTGCCCTTCAGGTTCCAGGACACTCCGGCCTCCTTCTTAGAGGGGTGGGCGAGTCCGATTCTCTCTTCCCGACACGACCGCGTCAAGCGCTTCGCGACGATCAGGAGCAATCGCGGTCGCCACTTTGGCCGAACCATCAAATCAGCCTGCACGCGGGCCATCGGAGGGCCGTCGACGCGGTAGCGTCGAACGGTCCCCGGACAAGGAGGTGGAGATGAAGCGGCTACTCGCACTCGCGCTTCTGGCGGTCTCGGTGGTGCTCGGACTCACGGTGGGCGCGAGCGCGCGCCACTCGCAGCACCGCGCCAGCGCCACGATCAAGGTGGTCGAGCACGCGACGACCGATGCCGTCACGAACGGCACGAAGGCAGATCACGCCGGCAACATCCTCACGTTTGCGAACAAGGTGTTCAACGCCGCCGACACCAAGAAGGTGGGCACCGATCAGGGATCGTGCGTCCGCATCGTCGTCGGAAAGTCGTGGGAGTGCATGTGGACGACGTTCCTGAAGAAGGGGCAGATCACGGTCGAAGGCCCGTTCTACGACGCCAGCAACAGTGTCCTCGCGATCACCGGGGGCACGGGCGCGTACAAGGACGTGCGCGGCCAGATGAAGCTCAAGTACCACAACCCCGCCGGCACCAAGTTCGACTTCGTCTTCCAGTTGAGTCGCTGAGCGGTCGGGCACCGGGCTGAATCAGCCCGGTGCCCTCCGCGCCACACCGAACAATGGACTGGGCGATCTGAGCGATCGCCGCGTCCTTCCGTGCGTGCGCCGTTATCCGAACCGGCGGGCGCACGCGATTTCTGGCTCCTTCCTGTCCGATCCCGCTTAACAAGCGCCTAATCCAGAGCCCCTTGCACTCAATCGCACGTTGGGATAGTGCCGCCCGCCTCAAGGGACGTCAGTAGCGCAGGGAACGCCCGGGGCATGGAAAGGGAACGGACAACCACAGGGGGTCGAGAAGAGGATGTATCGATTCAGCCGCTCTATGTACCGGGAACTGGGATCGCGGGTCATCGAGGATGACTCGGATCCGACGCAGTGCCGGAACAAGCAGAAGGTCCTGGACTCGTGCGAGGCCGCGATTCGCCGCCTGACCTACGACCGGCGCTATTTCGCACGTCCCGCGCGCTCGCTTTTCAACGACGTGCGTCCGTACTTCACGATGCAGGACCAGCTCTTGGTCTGGCGCGTGATCGAGTCCAACATTCGCCTCGCCACGGAGTTCCTGGAGCAGCTTCCCGAGGGCGTCGGCCTCGACGGCCGTCCGCCTCAGTGCAACGCACACACGAGGAAGGGCACGCCCTGCCAGCGCACCCCGCTGCCTGGCCGTGACTACTGCCCGTCGCACAAGCACCTCGAGGAGACGTTCGAGAGCGCCGAGATTCCTGACAGCGCCGTGGAGGCGCTCGACAGCGAGCTCGGGGCGCTCGCCGCGCTGTAGGCAAGACCCGCCAGGCGGAGAGATACCGACAGCGAAAGGGCCCCGGTTCGCCGGGGCCCTTCGCGTGTCCGGGCGGTCCGGCGTTTTGAGAGGCTGCGCGCATGCTTCTCGGGGTCGACGTCGGCGGGACGTTCACCGACGCGGTCGTCTTCGACGGGACCGACCTGCACACGGCCAAATCGCCCTCGACGCCGGACGACGTCTCCCGCGGTGTGCTGGCAGCGGTCCACGCCGTGCTGGATCGGGTGGGAGCCGAGCCCGGCGACGTCGAGGTCTTCGCGCACGGCATGACCGTGGGCACGAACGCACTCCTGACCGAGAGCGGCGCGCGCACAGCGCTGGTCGCCACCGAGGGGTTCACCGATGTCCTCGAGGTCGCCCGGCAGAACCGGCCCGACCTGTACCGGCTGTGTGCGCCGAAGCCGGTGGCGCTCGTGCCGCGCGACCTCCGTGTCGGCGCCCGCGGGCGAGTCGGCCCCCAGGGCGAGATCGACCCGCTGCCCGACGGCGAGGCGGACCGGATCGCCGGCGCGATCCGCGACGCGGGCGTCGAGTCGGTCGCCGTGTGCCTGCTGTTCTCCTACCTCGACCGGAGCCACGAGGAGGCGATCGCCGAGCGACTGCGCGCAGAGCTGGCCGACGTGCACGTCTCCGCATCCCACGAGGTGCTGCCGCAATTCCGCGAGTACGAGCGCGCCTCGACCACGGTCGTCGACGCCTACCTCTCCCCCCTTCTCGGCCGCTATCTCGGCCGCCTCTCGCAGTCGTGTGACGAGCTGGGACTGCCCGCGCCGCTGATCATGAAGTCGTCCGGTGGCGTGGCGCCCGCCGCCGAGGCCGCGCGCGCCGGCGCCTGGAGCGTGCTGTCCGGGCCCGCCGGCGGGGCCGTCGGGGCGGCCCTTCTGGCTCGCCTCTCCGGCGAGGGCGAGGCGGTCGGCATCGACATGGGTGGGACCTCGTGCGACGTGTGCGCCGTCGAGGGTGGGCGGGTCCGCCGCACGGACTCGCGCGAGATCGACGGGCGCGTCATCCAGCTGCCGATGGTCGACGTCCACACCGTCGGCGCCGGGGGCGGCTCGATCGGCTGGCGGGACCATGGCGGCGCCCTCCGGGTCGGCCCGCAGTCCGCCGGTGCCGACCCCGGCCCGGCCTGTTATGGCCGCGGCGGGACGGAGCCCACGGTCACCGATGCGAACCTCCTACTGGGCTACCTGGACGCATCGTCGACGCTGGCGGGCGGAGTCGACCTCGACGTCGAGGCTGCGGCCGCCGCAGTCGAGAGGCTGGGCACGCAGCTCGGCCTCGAGACCCTCCAGACCGCGGAGGGGATCGTCCGCGTCACGAATCAGGAGATGATCCGCGCGCTCCGGGTGGTGACGGTCGACCGTGGCATCGACCCGCGCGACTTCGCGCTGATGCCGTTCGGCGGGGCGGGGCCGATGCATGCCTCGGCCCTGGCGGACGAGCTCGGCATGAGCCGGCTCCTCTGCCCACGCGCCAGTGGCGTCCTCTCCGCGCTCGGCCTAATCGCCTCGGACCGCCGTCGCGACACGGCCCGCACCGTGATGCTCGCCGGCGACGACCTCACGGCCGACCGGGTCGCCGCCGAGGTCGCCGCGCTCCGGGAGTCCCTGGCCGCGGGGCTCGAGGACGCGACGGTCGAGGTGACCTACGAGCTCCGCTATGCGGGCCAGGCGTTCGAGCTCCCCGTCCCGGGCCCCGAGCGGCCCGACCCGGATGAGCTTGCCGCGAGCTTCGCGCAGGAGCACGAGCGCCGCTACGGCTACCGCGATCCCGATGCCCCGGTCGAGCTGGTGAACATCCGCGTGGCGGTGTCCGTGGCAGGCCCGTCCCCCGAGCCGCGGGCGGCGACCTCGGGAGCGCTCGAGCGCCGCACTCGCAGAGCGCGCTTCGGCGGCGAGTGGGCCGAGGCGGCCGTTCTGCGCGGCGAGCCGGAGGCCGGCGCCGAGGCGGAGGGCCCCTGCATCTTCGAGCTTCCCGAGGCGACGCTGGTCCTGCCCCCCGGTTGGCGGGCCCGAGCCGACGATCGCGGCACGATCGTCGCGGAGCGAGCCGGATGAGCGGCCCCGAGCAAGGCGGGCGGGGCCTCGACCCGGTCGGCCTTCAGGTCCTGGTCGGGGCGCTTCGCGCGGCCTGCGACGAGATGGGCGCCGTGCTGATCCGCTCGGCTTACTCGGCCAACATCAAGGAGCGCCACGACTGCTCCACGGCGCTGTTCGACTCGGCGGGCGAGCTGGTGATGCAGGCCGAGCACATCCCCGTCCACCTGGGGTCGATGCCCGACGCGGTCGCGGCCGTCCTCGACGAGGACCACCGGCCCGGCGACGTCTGGATCCTCAACGACCCATATCGCGGCGGCACGCACCTGCCGGACGTGACGCTGATCTCGCCCATCTTCGCCCCCGCCGGCGCCGGCTCGGGAGGCCTGCTCGGCTTCGCGGCCAGCCGCGCACATCACGCGGACATCGGTGGGCCGACGCCCGGCGGCATGCCGGCCGATTCGGTGCGGCTCGTGGACGAGGGGGTCGTGATCCCTCCTACGCGCGCGACCGACGACGTGCTCGAGGGGCTCGCGCACCGGATGAGGAACCCATCTCAGCGCCTCGCCGACCTCCGCGCGCAGCGGGCCGCGAACCTCACCGGCGAGCGGCGCCTCCTGGAGCTACTCGAGCGTGAGGGCCCCGACGTCCTGCGCGCCGGGATGGCCGAGATCCTCGACTACGCGGAGCGCCGCACCCGAGCCCGCCTCAGCGAGCTGCCGGACGGGACGTACGAGGCCGAGGACGTGCTGGAGGACGACGCAGCCGGCCCGGAGAGGGACATCCGCCTCCGCGTGAGCGCCCAGATCGAGGGCGACCGTCTCACGCTCGACTTCACGGGCACCGAGGCCCAGGTCGAGGGCAACCTCAACTGCCCGCTGTCGGTGACCAAGTCGGCGGCGTTCTTCTCGGTACGAGTGGTGACCGACCCCGACGCACCGCCGTCCGCGGGCGCCTTCCGGCCGATCGAGGTGATCGCCCCGGAGGGATGCCTGCTGAACGCGAGGTTCCCGGCCGCCGTCGTGGCGGGCAACGTCGAGACGTCGAGCCGCGTCGCCGACCTGGTGCTGTCGGCCCTCGGCGGCGCGACCGAGGTGCCGGCACAGGGGCAGGGGACCATGAACAATTTCACCTTCGCGGGCGAGAGCTTCACCTATTACGAGACGCTCGGAGGCGGTCAGGGGGCGTGCCCGAACGCGGACGGGCCCGACGCGATCCACGTGGCGATGTCGAACACGCTGAACACGCCAACCGAGGCGCTGGAGACCGAGTTCCCCGTGCGCGTGCGAGAGCACAGCGTCCGCCGTGGCAGCGGCGGCGAGGGCGCGCATCACGGCGGCGACGGGCTCGTCCGCGAGCTGGAGGCGCTCGCGCCTCTTGGCTTCACGCTGATCACCGAGCGCCGCGCCCACGCGCCGCGCGGCCGCGAGGGAGGCGCCGACGGAGAGCGCGGCCGAAACCTCCTGAACGGCGAGCCGCTGCCGTCGAAGGCGGCCGGCAACCTGCGGCCCGGTGATCGCCTCCGGCTCGAGACCCCGGGCGGGGGCGGCTACGGCCCTCCCAGGGGCTAGGGCGTCAGGCGGTCTCCGCGCGCCAGTTCCGGAACGCCGCCACGAGCTCCTCCTCGGCCTCGGGCGAGATGGACTCGGCCGGGATGTGCCCGAGGGCGACGATCGTCATCCGCATCTGCTCGATGTAGAGCGTGCAGGCGTCGCACTCGGCGACATGCTCCTCGAACCGGACGCGGGTGTCGTCGTCCATGCGACCCTCGAGATAGTCCGTCACGAGCTCGACCATCTCCTGGCAGGTCAGCATTGGGCCTTGGCGCCGGTTCATCGAGTCGCTTCCTCGGTCTCGGGTTTCAAATGCTCCTCGAGCGCCGCGCGCACCTTCGAGCGCGCTCGGTGCAGAAGCACTCGTTGGTTTGTCTCGCTGAGGTCCAGCGCGTTGCGGACCTCCTCGGCGTCCCAGCCGCTGATGTCACGCAGCGCGATCACCTCGCGCTGGCGCGGCGGGAGGTCCCTGATCGCCTTCAGCAGCACGTCGCGCGTCTCGTTCGCCTCCAATTGGGCCTGCGGGTCCTCCCAGGCCACCGGCGGGCTGGCCCACCAACCGGGGCGCTCGCCACGCCTGCCCTGGAAGCGCTCCGGGTCGAGCGCTGGGCCTCCCCCCTCCTCGTAGCGCCGCCTGAGCAGCGCGAAGGGCAGGATCCGCCCCTCCCTCGTGCCGCGCGTGCGCGCCTTGTTGAGCGCGATGCTGGCGAGCCAGGTACGGAGCATCGAGCGGCCCTCGAACCGATCGAGGCCGTTCAGCGCGGCAAGCCACGTGTCCTGGACCACCTCCTCGGCGATCGCCCGGCTGGGCACGTGCATCGTCACCAGGCGCATCAGGAACGGGCCGTGCTCCTCGACGAGGGCCCGAAACGCGTCCTCGTCGCCGGCGCGGAGCCGCTCGAGAAGCGCCGCGTCGGGGTCGGCCGGCGCTCCCGCGCCCTCCGCCTGCCTCGGGCCTTCCTCCTCCGGCATCGGCCCGATTCTCTCATGCGCCATGGGAGGCGTAGGCTCCGCGAATGGTGGAGCGGATCGAGCTCGACGGCGTCGACCTCGCCTACGAGACGCGGCCGGGCGCCGAGGGCTCGGCCCCCATCGTCTTCGTCCACGGCCTCGGCGGGTCGATCAACTCCTGGTGGGCGCAGCTCGCCGCCTGCGAGGAGCGCGGCCGCCCGTGCGTGGCCTACGACCAGCGCGGCGCCGGGCTGAGCGCCAAGCCGCCCGGGCCCTACTCGGTCGAGCAGTGGGCGGACGACCTCGTGGCGCTGCTCGACGCCCTGGAGGTCGAGCGCCCGGTCCTGGTCGGGCACTCGGTCGGCTGCATGGTGGCCGAGCACGCGTGCGCACGGCTTGGCGAGCGGATCACGGGCCTGATGACCATCGGTGGCGCGCTGCGCTGGCGGGAGGCTGCGGCGCCGGTCTTCGAGGAGCGGGTGAAGCTCGCCCGCGCGGGGCGGATGGACGAGATCGCGACCACGGTTGCCGGGACCGGGCTGAGCGAGGCCCGGCGGGCCTCCGACCCGGTTCTGGTAGGCCTCTTCCGCGACCTGATCGCCTCCAACGACCCGCAGGCCTATGCGGAGTGCAGCGCGGCGACGGCCGTAGGCCACATGGTGGACACGGATCGGGTCGCATGCCCGGTACTGGCCTCCTGCGGCGAGCACGATCCGGTCGCGTCCCCGGTCTTCGCCGATGCGATCGCGTCGGCGGTCCCGGACGGGCGCACCGCGGTCGTCGCCGGCGCCGCGCACTGGTGCCATTTGGAGGCCCCCGAGCGTCTGAACGAGATCATGCTCGGATTCGCTGACGAACTCGCAACATAAACACAAATTTTGACATTCGTCGAACCTCCTCTAAAATGACGCGCCTTAGCCGGTCAGCCAGTTTCAGATGAAGACGGCGCCGGCGACGTCCAAGCTCGCTTTACCAACGATCCGAACGACTTAAGCAATGCCTATTGCCTTCAAAGAGTGGGCCGTAACGGTGCGCGCCCTGGCCGAGGGGGAGCAGCTCGTGACCCTGCGCAAGGGCGGGATCCGCGAGGAGGAGAAGCACTTCGAGGTCGAGTACGACCGCTTCTTCCTCTACCCCACCTTCGACCACCAGCGCAACGACCTGGTCCGCGAGTCGCATCACCCCGAGCTTCGCCGCGCCCTCGAGGAGGGAGTGTGGCCGGACGAGGAGCCGCCGCCGCGGGCCCTCCTCCAGGACGGCGGCATCGCGCAGCCCGATCGCGTGCGCATCCGCTCCTGGGCGGAGGTCGCCGACCACTTCGAGACCAGCGACCCGCGCATCGTCGACAGCCTTTCGCCGTTCCACGTCTGGACGCAGGACTACGCGAACAAGCGGCTTCGGTGGAAGCGCCGCCATCCGCTCCACGTGCTCCTGCTGCGGGTTCACCGCATCCCCCGCCCGGTCACCGTTCGCGTCCGCGACGAGTACCACGGGTGCCGTTCGTGGGTCGAGATCGATCGCGAGCTCCCCTTCGAGGGAACTCCGGTGATGGCGGACGAGGAGTTCGACCGCGCCGCCGCGGAGATCCGCGACATCTGCGGCGAGGCCGAACCCGTCCCCGCCTGAGCACCCGTACCGCAGCCGGCCGCAACTAACCGCCGCGTGACGCGTCTAGCTGGGCAGATGCGTCCCTGGCCACTCGTGCTCACCCTGATCGCTGTCGGCTCGCTCTCGCCCCACCGCGAACGCAACTCCTGCGGCCCGGGCGCGCGGCCGCTGTAATGCTGGCCGCGTGATCGAGCGAATCAAGTCCGCGCGGCGGGCGCTCGTCCTCGGGATCGGGGGCGGCGGCGACGTCGTTGGGGCCCTGGCAGTGGCCCGGCTCTGCGAGTCCCTGGGGACCCCGTTCGCGCTCGGCGGCGTCGCCTGGGAGCGGTTCGCGATCGACCCGAGGCCCGGCCCCCGGCCGATCGAGGAGATTCGGGGCGGCGAACGGCTCGACGGCGGCGCCGTTCTCGCCGACAAGGCAACGACGACCGACGACGGCGTCGCCTTCGCCGAGACCGGGATCGCGGATTTCACCGGCGCCCCGACGGCGCTAATCGACATCACGCGTGGGGTCGCCGGGGCCTCGCGGGGAATCGCGGCGGCGATCGAGCGCCTCGACTGTGACCTGCTCGTGGGCGTCGACGTCGGCGGCGACGTCCTGGGCCGCGGTGACGAGGAGGGGCTCGCGAGCCCGCTCTGCGACGCCGTGATGGTGGCCGCGATGCTCGAGGCTGGGTCCGGCGAGGATCCCGTCCTGGCCGTGATCGGGGCCGGATGCGACGGCGAGCTCACGCCCGCCCAAGTCCTCGAGCGCGTGGCAGTCCTCGGGCGCGCCGGGGCATGGATTGGCACCTGGGGAGTGACGCTTGAGGCCGGGACGGAGCTCGAGCGTGCAGCGGAGCGCGTGCCCACCGAGGCCAGCCTCATGGTGGCCAGATGCGCTCGCGGGGAGACCGGGGTCGTCCCGATTCGGGGTGGGCGCCGGCAGGTGGAGCTCGGGCCCATCGGGGCGCTCGCGTTCTTCTTCGATCCAGGCCCGGCACTCGAGGAGCTCCCGCTCGCGCGGGCCGTGGTGGGCACTGAGAGCATCGACGCGGCCAGGGATGCGCTCGCGGCACTGGGGGTCCGGACGGAGCTGGACTACGAGCGGGACCGGGCTGCCGAGGCGGCCCGCGGAACCTAGACGCGGCGCGATTGTCGGATTTTCTCCGGATATATCGCCGGAAGTCGACAATCGCGGAGCCTGGGCACCGGTTGAACCGGCGCATCGGCGGCGAGGGATGGCTACATTCGCGGCCGCATGAGGAGACACTTGCGCACTCGAGCGACGCGCAGCTCTATCCCGACGGGCCCTGCCAGCTCGGCCTGGACCAGCACCAGGCGAGCGCCCAGGAGTGCGCGGACTCGATCAACTACCGCGCCGTCGGGGCGATCAGCCAGCCGCGGATGCCGTGGGTGAACCGGCCCACGTTCCAGCAGGCCGTCCACATCAAGTAGCCGGCGGCCGGGCCGCCGCGAACCCGCAATTTCGGTCTTTACGTTCGGCGGCGAGGGCACCGTCATCTAACCTCGTCTCCGGTGGCGTGGATCGAAACGGAGTCTCTGAGCTTCATCGCTCGGCATGAGGGCGACGACATCGACTACGCGCAGCGCACGCTCGACGCGCTCGAGGACCTTCGGCTCAAGCTCGAGGAGCGGTTCGACGACGTGCCGGGCGGGATCACGGTCATCATCCACCCGACCCCGGGCTGGCTCGATGCCGCGCACCCGTTCCTGCCCCTGGCGCGGCTGGCCGCGGCTCCGGCGGGCCGCCGCTACCTGGCCGGCTGGGCGATGGCGACGGAGCTCCACGTCCTCAACGGCACCTATCTCGACCGCCGCGCTGCCGGCGACGACTCGCTCGCCGCGCTTCGCGGGACGCCCGAGCGCCTCTACGTGCAGGTGGTCCTCGGCGCCAACAACAGACGGCTCCCACCGCCATGGGGCCCGCGACGCTTCCTGCGCTACCTGCAGTGGACCTGGCTGATCGAGGGCGCCGCTCAGTACTACTCGAACCAGGTGCTGCTGTTCCGGGCGGCCGTGAGCACCCGGCTCCGAGACCGCAGGCCGCCAGCGTTCCCGCCCTCATCCCGCGACGCGATCATCCTGGGCGGCACGATCTTCGACCTGCTCGAGCGCGAGCGCGGCCCGGACGCGTGCGACGTCCTCGCATCGCGCCTGCGGCGCGACGGCCCGCGGGCGGCGCTGGAGCTCGCGTTCGACGGCCGGTTCCGGGACATCGAGCGCGAGTGGCGCAGCTACCTGCGCAAGCTCACCGAGCGCCGCCTGGACCTCCCGGAAGAGGTCGGGGCGCTCGACCTCGGCGACGAGCTGTCAGCCGGATAGCTTTCCCAGCCGTGCTCACACCGATCCTGGTCGATCACACCGGGCGCGACGGCAGCACGCTCCTGATGCGCCTCCTCGCCACATCGCCGAACGTGGCGATCCCGGGGCCCTACCCGTACGAGAAGAAGTACTTCGCCTACCTGTGGCGCTGGTCGCGCCTGCTCGAGCGACGCGACAAGAGCGAGTGGTGGACCTACATCGACCTGACCTCGCTGACATTCGAGTCGATGAAGTCGCTTATGGGGCCGCCACCGTGGCCCTCGGACCTCCTCCACGACCCGGACGACCCGATCTCGAAGCGGATGTTCGAGGCCGCCTGGGGCGAGTTCTCCCGGCGCGCGACCGAGCAGGTGCGCGCCGAGCACGGCGACCCCGAGGCGGACGTCCGCTACTACGCCGAAAAGCACCAGGACACCCGTCTGATCGATCTCGGCGAGCTTCCTCCCGACCTGCGGGTGCTCGTCCTCGTCCGCGACCCCCGGGACATGTACGTCTCGTTCCTCGCCTTCGACGCCAAGCGCCAGAGCGAGGGCCGGGCGGAGTTCGAGGCCGCGCGGCCGGCGCCGGGGGAGTCGGAGGACGAGCGCCTCGGCCGCTTCATCGACCGGGAGCGCACCCGCATGCGCTGGATCGCGGAAGTCGAGAGCGCCGGGACCTTCCCGGTCCTTCGCTACGAGGATCTCGTCACGGACCTCGGCGGGCAGGCGCGCCGGCTCGAGGACTGGCTCTCCATCCGGCTCGATCCCGACGCGGCCGCGGGCGACGAGGAACTGCGCAAGCTGCACGTGAGCGCGCCGACGCCGGAGGCATCCGTGGGCCGCTGGCGCACGGAGCTGGACCCTGGGCTGGCCGAGCGCTTCTCGCGCGAGTTTCGCGACGAGCTGGCAGCCCTCGGCTACCCGGTCGAGGCGACCGAGCGGAGCTAGCTGCCGAGCTGGAGCAGGAGCCAGGCGAGGCCGACGGCGACCGCCATGGCCCCGACGATCCCGGCGAGCAGCATCAGGGGCCGGGTGCCCGTCGCCGCATCCGGCTGGATCAGCTGGTCTACGGCCGGCGTCTGCGCCAGGACCTCACGGGCGGCCTCGAGGCCGGCCTCGGGCACGAGGATGTCGCGCGGCCCGGCGGCGAGGAAGTCGGGGACGTCGAAGCCGCGGCTGCGGCGCTGGAAGCTCGGGATGCCCTCCTCCAGGAGCATCCCCTGGATCATCTCCGCCTCGGCGAGGTTGGACGCGCGCGCCGCCCGCACCTGGCTCCCGCCCGTGTACTGCGGCTTGATCTTGCGCGCCCGCTCGTGCGTCTCGGTGATTGGCTGCTCCTCGCCCCGGCCGACGTAGACGAGCGGCATCCCGCAGTCGGCGCAGAAGCGCTCCTCGAGCGGATACTTGCGGGCGCAGCGCGGGCAGGCGAGCGGGCGAACCTGGGTTTCGTCCGACTCAGTCGACATCGAGGCCGACTTCCTCGACCTTCGCGTCGCGGATCGCCCATGCCCGCACCTCCGGCGCGTCCTCGTTGGCGAGCGAGCAGATCAGGTACAGCGGCTCCGGCCAGTTCTCCGCGAGGTTGATGTCCGTCTGCGACGGTTCCGCAGGGCTCTTGGTGTGGGAGTGGTAGATCGCCGCGATCTCCTCGCCCCGGTCCTCGATCTCCATCGTGATCTTGAACTGGTCCTGGGGGTGGATCGTGTAGCGAAACGGACTCGCCTCGGAGTTGCGGGCCCGATAGACGCGGGTCGCCTGCCCGTTCGTCCCAGCGACCATCCCGCAGCACTCGTCCGGGACGTCTTCACGAGCATGAGCGACGATTTCGTCGAGCAATGGACGGGCGATCCTCACGGTCGCCTGAGGCTACCAACGCGGTTCTGCGCGCCCACGCACGGTGGTTGACCTCCAAATACGGGAGTGCTAGTGTGCTAGCGCAATGGCACAGTCCACCCAGCCCACGCCCGCCGCGGCCGGCCTGGCGCCTGACCTGGCTCGTGCTGACGACCTCCCCGTTGGCGCCCAGCTCGCGTGGCGGCTGCGGGTGCTGATCGCCAGCGGGCAGCTCCCTCCGGGGGCTCGGCTCCCAGGCGTCCGCGAGCTCGCCAGCGGGACCGGGGTCAACGTAAACACCGCCCGCTCGGTCTACCGCCGCCTGCTGGACGATGGCCTGATCGCCTCGCGGCACGGCCTGGGTACGTTCGTGGCCGAGGACGCCCCCCGCTCCCCAGACCTCGAGCGGCTCGCCGCCGACGCGGTCGAGGAGGCCCGCGAGAACGGCGTCGATCCGCGGGACCTGGCTCGGGCGATCTACGCAGCCAGCTCCGCCACCGAGCCCGTCGGGCTAGACCTCGGCGAGAGCACCACCGAGAGCCCCGAGGTTCCCGAGGTCGCGACCGACGAGCGAGTGGGCCGGCAGGAGCTCCGGCGCCAGATCGCCCACCTCGAGGCGCAGCTGGCCTCCTACCCGGGCGACACCCGGAAGCCCGGCGAGCCCACCCACCCGCTGCTTCGCCCGAAGGGCCACGTCCCCACCATGGCCGAGCTCGAGGGGATCCGCGACGACCTGATCGAGCGCCTGGATAGAGCACGGGCGGCGTCAGAGCGCCGCGGCGAGGTGCAGCGCCGGGCGCGCGCGAGGCTCGAGGAGATGGCGGTCGATCCCGCCGCTCACAAGTGGGAGACCGTCACCAGCGAGGACCTCGGAGAGCCCGGCTGCGGGACGTTTGAGGTCCAGCCGAAGTGGGGGCCAGTCGGCGCGCTCATGAACTGGTGGCGCCTGAAGGTCTCGTCCGGATGTCCGTTACCCGGGCCGCGTGAGGCGGCCATAGGAGGCAGTCGTGGTCCGATCCGTCGCAGACAGAGCGTTCCTGCCCGCAAAGAGCCTGTTCGAGCAGGTGGGGAACATGATGATCCTCACCGGCAAGACGATCACGGCGACGGTGCGCCCGCCCTACCCCTACGGCGGCGAGTTCATCAGCCAGTTCATCTTCGCCCTGCAGCTGTGCTGGTTTCCGATGCTGATCAGTACCGTCGCCTTCGGCTTCGGAGCCCCGGGCCTTCAGGCCGCCAACTTCCTCACCCTGTTCGGCGCCCTCGACCGCCTCGGCGGCTTCTTCATCCTCGCGAGCGTCCGTGAGTTCGCCCCCTTCGTGACCGGGGTCGTGGTCGCCGGGGTCGCCGGCACCGCGATCACCGCCGACCTCGGCGCGCGGAAGATCCGCGAGGAGCTCGACGCGCTCCAGGTCCTGGGCGTCGACCCGATCAAGAACCTGGTCGTGCCGCGCTTCCTAGCCCTGATGCTGATCACCGGCCTGCTCGACGTCTACGCCCTGCTGTTCGGGATCGCCGGCGGCATCTTCGCCGAGCTCGCCTACAACGCGCCGCTCGGCGGCTTCTTCGCCACCCTGCTCAACAACGCCTCGACCACCGAGCTCTGGGGCTCGATCCTCAAGTGCACGATGTTCGGGGCGATCATCGCGATCGTCTGCTCCTACAAGGGGATGAATGCGTCCGGAGGCGCCGCCGGGGTCGGCCGGGCGGTCAACGAGGCGGTGGTCCTGTCCTTCCTCGGGTTCTTTGCCTTCAACTACGTCTTCACGCAGACGCTCTTGGCAACCCACCCTGAACTGAACGTGATCAAGTGACGACGGCACCGAGGGCAAACCACGACGATGGATGGATAACCGCACCCATGGTGCGGAAATCGCACCATCGCCACGAGGTTCGCCCCTCGGTGCCCGTTTGGTGAGTGCCTGATGCCCGGCTGGCTCGCAGTACCGAGGGACTGGCTCGCCTCGCTCGGCGAGATCGCCCGCTTTTGCGGTCGCACGATGGGGCTCGTCTACTCGGGCCGGGTCTTTCGATTCTTCGGAGAGGCGCTCAGGCAGGCGGGGATCCTCATTCTTGGGTCAACCATCGTCATCTGGGGCCTGGTCTTCATCCTCGGTCTCCAGTGCGGCATCGAGGGCGCCTACTTCTCGAGGAGCGTCGGCGCGCCGTCGAACGCCGGGACCTTCGCCGCCTGGTGCGACCTGCGCGAGGTGATCCCCTACGCCTTCGGCTACATGATGGCGGCCAAGGTCGGCACCGGGATCGTCGCCGAGCTCGGCGCGATGCGGATCTCCGATGAGATCGACGCCCTCGAGGTGATGGGCGTTCCGCCGATGACCTTCCTCGCGGCAACGCGACTCCTGGGCTCATGGATGTGCCTGCCGTTCATCTATCTGGCGGCGATCGGGGTCGGTTACCTCGCCTCCTATCTGGCTGTGGTGATCCAGATCGGGGACGTCAGCTCCGGCGGCTACTCGCTGATCTTCTGGGAGTTCCAGAACCCGCCCGACCTCTTATTCAGCTTCATCAAGGCGATGGTGATGGCCACCGCCATCGTTCTCGTCGGCTGCTACTACGGGTACCGAGCCTCCGGCGGCCCGGTCGGGGTCGGTACGGCGACGGCCCGGTCGATGGTGCTTAACATCGTCCTCGTCCACGTCATTGGGATGTTGGGAACGCTGGCCTTCTGGGGTGCCAACCCCAGGGCGCCGATCGGAGGATGAGGGGATGGAGCCGACGGAGAGGTCCAATCCGAACCGGATTGCAGAGGCGCTCGGACTCGGTCGCCTGACCCTCCTGCTGCTGGGCTCGATCCTGGGCATCGCCGGCTTCTGGCACGTGATGTACGGCGTCAGCCTGCTCTTCGCCATCGCCACCGTGGCCGAGATCGCGGTAATGCTGGTCCTGGCGTTCATCTATGCGTGGCGGTCCGCCCGGTGATGGCGCGGGCCACGGCAATGGAGCGAAGGCCCATCGTGCGCACCCTGGACCGTGTCGCGGCTGGCTTCATCCTCCTCCTGCTGGGCCTGGGAAGCCTCTTCCTCTGGGTCGGCATCCCGTTCGGGTTGCTCTGGTCCTTCGGGCGCATGACGGACTCCTGGAACGGACACTTCCTGATGAGCGTCTTGCTCATACCCATCGCGATGGCACTGTTCGCCCCGGTGCTGTTCTGGCTCAACGGCCTTTATCTGCGCGTCACGGGCGTGCTCAGGCCGGAGGACGCTGAGGACGATCACGACCGGAGTCTGCGTGGGCCGCTGGAGATCTTCCTTTACGCCGGCATGATCATGGCGGTCGTCGCGCTGTGCGTGTGGTTCTTCGGGTACGCGCACAACCCGCCCGAAATCATCTGGTAGCTGCCTCGCTCAGTACCAGTGTGAGGCCGGATCGCGCGGCGGCTCGTGCAGATCGCCCGCCTCGGCACCGACCAGATCCGGATCGCCGCGGCCGAGCTCCCACAGGAGGTCGTCCAGCACCGGCGGCGGCACGCCCGAACGCTCCGCCACCTGCTTGAACGCGTCGCGAGTCGCCGCGCGGACGTCGGCGAGCTCGCCCGGCTCGATCAGCCCCGAGCGGAGCGCCAGCCGCATCAGCACGTTGTCCGCGCACACCTCCCACTGCTCGGGATCGGTCACCTCGAGCCAGCCGCGGCGCTCGCAGATCTTCGCGAACAGGAACGGCTTCTTCTGCAGCGGGTCCGAATAGGCCTCGTAGCGGGCCAGCAGCGCCAGCAGGCCACCCTCGCCACCCAGGTGGCCGTCCGCCGCGGCGAGGAGGGCTCGCACCTCTCCCCCATGGTGTCGCTCCAGCCCGGTCGCGAGGTCCCGCCACAGCATCGCGCGGCGGTCGGGATCGGCGACCGTCTCGGCGTCGATCTGGAGCAGGTCCGCCACCTCGGTGCCGGTCACGCCGTCAAGGCGCGCCGCCGTCAGCGCTCCGGGGTCGCCGTCCGCGGCGTCGATCGCCACAGCCCACAGCAGCGCGCTGCCGGCGAATGGCCCCTCCCCCGCCACCGTGTGCTCCTCGCGATAGCCGGTGCTGTGGTCGATCGCGCACAGAAAGAGCGCCGTGTCAGGATCGGGAACGTGGTCGAAGGACGGCGGCCGGTAGTCGGCGGCAAGCTCGCGAACGCGCTCGGCGACCTCGTCCAACCGGTCCTCGGCGACCGCCACGCGGCTCAGCCCGGGGTCCGGTCCGGCGCCGAGTCCAGCTCCCGCCGGAAGGCGGCGATCGCGTTGCGAAGCCTCGGAATGGATGCGTGGAAGGCATCGATCGTGAGCTGGCCGAGCTCGTCCTCGGTCAGCGCCTCCCGGCGCCGGTCGACTAGCAGGTAGCGCGTCTGCTCGAGATCGACGTCCGGCAGGCAGTCGTTCGCCGCCTCCCAGAGCGCCGACTGCATCTCGCCGTCGGCGGCGTCGGCGAAGGTCCCGTCCTCGCGGGCGAGCGCGCCCACATCCCGCAGCCGCCGCACCGCGGCGTCCAGTCCTGCGCCCGGAGGGGCGGCCTCGCGTTGCGAGCCGGTCCGCCGATCGACGATCTCGACGACAAGAGGAGCCAGCTCCCGCCACAGCTTCGCGGCCTCGGCGGCGCGCTCGTCCAGGAGGTCGCCGTACCCGAGGCCGGACCCGAAGGAGGAGATCTCGGGGCGCTGGAGGTCGATCGCCATGTACGGCGGACCGCCGGCGATCTCTAGCCCGCCGCCGAAGTAGGCGCCGATCACGCACGCGTTGCGCAGGGCCTCGGCGCGAAGGCCCACCGCGTCTGCAGGGAGGTCGAGCAGCAAAGCGCCGACGTCGACCAGCTGGAGATGCTGGCGCGCCCGCTCCAGGCTGGTCTCGATCGTGATGCCGCCGGGGTGGCGGCGCCAGGACGCGACCGGGTGCTCGACCCGGATCACGCTGCCCGCCAGTCCCACCCGCATCCACAGGATCAGGTCGCCCATCCAGTGCCACTTCTCCTCCCAGCCGCCGGTGGCCTCGAGGACCCCCCGCCTCACGAGGCCGCCCGGGCCGATGATCGTGTCGTGGAGGCGAAACGCCTCGACCGGCGAGTACTCGATCGGCCGCACCGTGTCGACGATCTCGCCGTCGGCGTCGATCATCCGGTAGCCGGGATAGACCGCCACCGCGTCTGGATGCTCGCGCAGCTCGGCGATGAGCCGGGCCACCGCCCCTCGCGCCAGGAGGTCGTCGTCGGACAGGTAGCCGAGGATCTCGCCGCGCGCCATCTCGTAGCCGCGGTTGAGCGTGCGGGCCTGGCCCATGTTCTCGTGCCGGACGGCGCGAAACCGCTCCGGTGGGTGGTTGCGCGAGTACTCCTCGAGCAGCTCAGGCGTGCCGTCGGTGGAGCCATCGTCCATCACCAGGAGCTCCAGGTTCGGATAACTCTGCCCGAGGACGCTGTCCATCGCCAGGCGCAGCCAGTCCCGCCGGTTGTACGTGGCGAGGACGATCGATACGGGTGGCTGGTTCGCCGGGCTCACCGTGCGGGGAATCTAGCCAGCGCGAGCGGGCTCACGCCGCGGCGCGAACCTCGGCGGCTGCCTGCTCGCGGCGGCCGAACCGGTGCGCCCAGCGCCTGACGGGC
This sequence comes from uncultured Actinomycetes bacterium, assembly GCA_963710955.1. GTDB lineage: Bacteria > Actinomycetota > Thermoleophilia > Solirubrobacterales > 70-9 > AC-56. The sequence continues at coordinate 210,141 of CAVQCK010000014.1, forward strand.
CGCTCGAGGAAACGCGCCGACACGTAGCCGTAGGCGAGCGAGGCCGGGAAGACGATCGCGGACCACACGATCACAGCCCACAGAGACCGGTCGTGCGGGAGCGAGAACTCGTGGAGCACGAAGAAGATCACGGCGAAATGGATGAGGTAGACGCCGTAGCTGACGTCCGCGATCCGCCGGATGCCCCCGTTCGCCACCGGCCACTGCATCCACGCGGGCGCCAGCGCCAGCGCCACCATCGTCGTCGCCAGGGCCGCGGGGTACCCGAATGTGACCCAGAGCGACTCGTGCGCGTAGATCCCCTGCGAGCTGCCAACTGCCTCGTGCCACGCCAGGTAGACGAATGGGGCCCAGGCCACGAGGCCGAGCACGGTCGCGATCGCCGCCCGCCGCTCGATCAGGTCCGCCGGCCAGCGGTCGCGGATCCGAACGTAGGCCCACGCGCCGAGCATGCCCATCGCGAAAGCGAATACCCAGTTGGGGAACTGGCTCGCGTAGTAGAGGCCGATGCGGGCCTGGGAAGCCTGGCTCAGGCTGCCGCCGAACACGCCCGCCACGCCGTCGGCGTTGTGCGACAGCGCGTGCCACAGGAGGACCACGACCACGGCCCCGACCAGCCCCCAGAGCGGCCGGCGGAAGAAGAACGAGGCAACGAACGGAAGCACGATGTAGAAGGTGATCTCCGGTGAGAGCGTCCACACGGGCGCGATCACGTGGAGCCCGAGCGGGAAGCCCTGGTCCCACATGAGCGCCGGCGTCTGCAGCATCGTGAAGTGCTCGACGATCGGCCCCACCCCTGGGACGCCGGGCGAGTCGCTGACCACCGCAAGGAGCAGGATCGCGACGACGAGCGCCAGCCAGTACGCGGGCAGGATCCTGGCCCCGCGCCTAATCGCGTAGGCGCCGGCCTTCCCGAAGCTGCCATCGCGCGCCACGGTGGGCAGGTAGACGACGAAGCCGCTGACGATGAACAGCACCTCGATGCCCCGAGGCAGCATCGCCCAGGTGAACAGCCCCCAGGCCGGGTGGAGCGACGTGAGCAGGATGCCGGTGACGAAGAAGACGTGGAAGAGGACGATCCCGAGGATGGCCCAGGCGCGGTAGCCGTCGAAGGCCGGGACGACCGGCAGCCCCTGGCCGCGACGCCAGGCCTTGCCAGGATCGGCCGCCGAGAACTGGGCCTCGGACCCGCCCTGCTCGACGTCCGGCGGCGCCGTGGTCTCGCTCACAGGACGATGTTCGCGACCGTCGTGCTCACGTCGTCCACGAGGTATTCGGGCGGCGGCTCCCACCCCCGGGATTCATCCAGCATGAGGTCCAGGCATCTCCGGATGCCCTCCGGCTCCACCCCGCTCAGCACATTGCTTCCACATTCCACCGTCTCCGGCCGCTCGGTGGTGTCCCGCACCGTCACCGTCGGCACGCCCATGATGCAGCACTCCTCCTGGACGGTGCCGCTGTCGGTCAGCACGCAGCGGGCATTTCGCTCGAGTGCGACGAAGTCGAAGAAGCCGAACGGCTCGTACGGTCGCACCACGTCCTCGTCCAGGGTCAGCCCGAAGGCGTCCAGGCGGCTTCGGGTGCGCGGGTGGACGCTGAACACCAGCGGAATGCCGAGCTCCCTGGCGCCCCCCACCGCGCCCTGGAGCAATGACCGCAGGCGCCGCTCGACGTCCACCGTCTCCTGGCGGTGGACGGTCAGGAGCAGGTACTCCCCGGGCCTCGCGCCGAGATCGCCAAGGGCGTCCGAGGCATCGATCTGCTCCCAATGGCTGTCCATCACCTCCTTGATCGGGTTGCCCGTGACCAGGATCCGGCTCTGGTGGATGCCCTCGCGCAGCAGGTTGTCGCGGCTTCGATTCGTGTACGGCATGAGGACGTCGCTGGAGTGGTCGATGACGCGCCGGTTGACCTCCTCGGGCACGCGGTCGTCGAAGCAGCGGTTCCCGGCCTCCATGTGGAACACGGGAATGCCTCGCCGCTTGGCGACGTACGCGGAGAGCCCGCTGTCCGTGTCGCCCAGGACCAGCAGCCGGTCGGGCTCGAGCTCGGTGAGCACGGGGTCGACGCCGGCGAGGATCCGCCCCACCCGGTCCGCGAACCCGTCGCCCTCGATCCCCAGGTAGCGATCGGGTGCCCGGACGCCGAGCTCGTCGAAGAAGACGTCGCTGAGCGACGGGTCGAAGTTCTGGCCGGTGTGCACGAGGGTCAGGTCGCAGTGGCGGTCGAGCCGCTCGATCACTCGCGACAGCCGGATGATCTCGGGCCTGGTCCCGAGGACGATCAGGACCTTCATCGCGCGGGCTGCGGCTGACCGCCCGGGAGCATGCCGTGGCGTTCGAGCAGCTCGCGCACGCCGTCAGGGCCCACCAAGTCATCCGCCGAGCTGTACTCGAGCCCCTGATACGGCTCCCCGGCGACCTCCGCGGGCCGGAGCTCCGGCAGGATGGGCTGGATCGCGAGGTACTCGCCGCGGTCATAGGTCCGCGGCGCCTCCTCCTCGGACACGAGGACCTCGTGGGTCTTCTCGCCCGGGCGTATGCCCATGTACTCGAGCTCGATCTCGCGGTCGCCGATCATCGCCCTCGCGACGTCGACCATCCGGGCGGTCGGCACGCGCGGGACGTACGTTTCGCCCCGCTGCGCGTCGCGCAGCGCCGCGAAGACGGTGTCCACCGCCTCGTCCAGGCTCAGCAAAAAGCGGGTCATCTCCGGCGTCGTGACGGTCACCGGCCCGCCGTGCTCGATCTGCTCGCTGAAGACCGGGATCACCGAACCGCGCGACGCGAGCACGTTGCCGTACCGGGCGACGATGAACCGCGTCTTGGGCGACTGGAGGTTCGCCTCGAGCAGGATCCGCTCCTGGAGCGCCTTCGTCATGCCCATGACGTTCACCGGCTTGCAGGCCTTGTCGGTCGAGATGCCGACGACTGTGTCGACGGTGAGCTGCTGCTCGCTGATCGCCCGCGCGATGTTCTGCGCCCCCATGGCGTTGGTCATGAACGCCTCGATCGGGTGGTACTCGCAGGTCGGGACCTGCTTCATGGCGGCGGCGTGGAAGACGACGTCCGCACCCCGGAGCAGGGCCGAGACCGCGGCGTAGTCGCGGATGTCGCCGATGCGGAAGTGCAGCCGCTGGTGGCGCTCCTCGTCGTAGACGATGTCATCGGTCGCCACACGCCGGTGCTGGAACGCCAGGCGCATCGAGTGCTGGAGCGCCTCGCTCCGCGAGAAGACGACGACCTCCTCGGGCACGCCGAGCTCCCCCTCCAGCAGCCGGCGTGCCAGGATCTGGCCGAGCGAGCCTGTGCCGCCCGTGACGATGACGCGCTTACCGTCGAGCAAGGCCCTGCCTCAAGTGCGTGTAGTCATCGGCGGAGGCGGCGAGCTCCGCCACCATCTCCGGCCAGCTCGGCGCCAGAAACCCGGTGGCCTCGTGGAGACGACTGGAGTCGAGGCTGCGATCGATCACGACCGAGTCGTCCGGCTCGATCTCGACGTCGAGCTCGAAGGCGTCGCGAAGCTGCACCAGCAGGTCGTGCTTGGCGATCGGCTTGGCGCTCAGGTGCCACAGGCCGTCCAGCGCCTCATGGCGCTCGACGATGTCGGCGATCGCGCGGGAGAGAACGGGTGTCGTCGGTCCGCTGAACACAGCCCGCGTGAATCCTCGCACTGACCCGCCGGATTGAGCCAGGAACCACTCGAGCAGGCCATGGCTGGTTGCCAGCTCGCGCCCGATCATCGACGTCCGGATCGTCAGGGACCCGGGCGTCGCCGGCTCCCCGAGGAGCTTCGAGCGACCGTACGTGTCCACCGGGTCGGGAAGGTCTCTCTCCACGTAGCCGCCGGTCTTCCCCGAGAAGACGCAGTCCGTGGAGACGTGGATCAGGCGGACATCCCGCTCACGGCACGCGGCGGCAAGCTCGTGCGGGAACAATGCGTTCACCCGTATCGCGGGCTCGGGGTCCTCGACCGCCTGCTTGACGATGCCGATGCAGTTCACGACCGCGTCGGGGCCGGTGTCGTCGAGTGCCCGGGCGATCGTCCGCGGCTCCTCCGCCCGGACGCCGGGCACGATGTGGTCGGGGTCGAGCGCCTCCGTCACCGGCCCGCCGGGCTCGTCGGACCTGACGGTCGCGTAGGCATCGAAGCGCTCTGCGCACGTGCGCCACAGCTCGTGGCCGAGCATCCCGCTACCGCCGAACACCAGTACCGCCGCCATTGCGCGCGAAGCTTAGGCTCTTGCGGGTCGGCGGCTTGGGCGGCGGCTGTCGGCCGCTACCACCAGACGGTGGAGTCGACGCCCTCGAGCTCTTCGATCGGCTTGGTGTAGACGCCCGAGGAGAGGTACTTCCAGCCGTCGTCGGGCGCGACGAAGACGACGTTGCCCTCGTCCAGCTCAGCCGCGATTCGAACGGCGATCGCGGCGATCGCCCCGGTCGAGACACCCGCGAACATGCCCTCGTCGGTCAGCAGGCGCTTGGTCCACACGATCGCGTCGCGGTTGGAGACCATGATCTTCCGGTCGAGCACCGAGAGGTCGATGATCGGCGGGATGAAGCCGTCGTCCAGCGACCGGAGGCCCTGCACGAGCTCGCCCTGCATCGGCTCGGCCGCGACGATCTTGGTCTCGGGGTCGTGCTCCTTCAGCCGCCGGCCGACGCCCATGAGCGTGCCGCCGGTACCGAGCCCGCCGACGAACACGGCCACGGTGTCGAGCTCCTCGAGGATCTCGGGCGCGGTGCCATCGTAGTGGGCGCGCGGGTTCGCCTCGTTGCCGTACTGGTAGGGCATGTAGTACGAGGAGTCGCCCTCGGCTATCTCGAGCGCCAGCTCCACGGCCCCGTTCGAGCCCTTGGCGCCCTCTGAGTAGACGATCTCGGCGCCGTACATCTCGAGGAGCTGCGTGCGTTCCCCGGTCACGTTGTCGGGCATCACGACCTTGAGCGGGTAGCCCTTGCGCCGGCAGATCATCGCGAGCGAGATGCCGGTGTTGCCGGACGTCGGCTCGAGGATCGTCTGGCCGGGTGCGATCGCGCCCTCGGCCTCGGCCCCCTCGATCATCGCCTTCGCGACGCGATCCTTGACCGAGCCGGTGGGGTTGCGGCCCTCGAGCTTGGCGAAGATGCGGACGCCGGGCGTCGGCGAGAGCCGCGGGAGCTCTACCAGCGGAGTGTTGCCGACGGCCTCGAGGACGCTGCCGTAGCGCCCGCCACAAGGGCGGTTGAGGGTGTCCTCGGGCATCGCTTCAGGAAGTGTAGTGAGGAAGCGGATATGTTCCCCACGGCAGCGCGAAAACGCACGAAGAGAGGAAGCCAAGCATGTTGAGGGGCACCAGGATGAGAGTGGTCACCGCGGTTGTTGCGGCGGTGGCAGTAGCCGGAATCGCCGCGGGATGCGGCAGCAGCAGCTCGAGCACCAGCACGAGCGGCGGCAGTAGCAGCAGCGACCTGGGGCTCATCACACCCGGCACGCTGACCATCGGCTCCGACATCCCGTATCCGCCGTTCGAGCAGGGCAAGCCGCCCGACTACACGGGCTTCGACGTCGACATGATGGACGCGATCGCCAAGAAGCTCAACCTGCAGCCGAAGTGGGTCGACACGGCCTTCGGGACGATCTTCGCCGACCAGCAGGCCGGCAAGTTCGACATCGTCGCCTCGTCGACGACGATCACCCCGGCGCGCGCGCAGAAGGTCACCTTCTCCGATCCCTACTTCAACGCCGACCAGTCGCTGATGGTCCAGAAGGGCAGCTCGCTGCAGTCGACGTCCGACATCACGAGCAGCACCAGGATCGGCGTGCAGCAGGGGACCACCGGCGCGGACTACGCGGCAAACAAGACGGATGCCCAGGTCCAGTCCTATCCGGAGATCGGGAACGCGTTCAACGCTCTCCAGGCCGGCCAGGTCGACGGAGTCATCAACGACTTCGCCGTCTCGGCCTTCGCGCTGAAGCAGTATCCGCAGCTCGACGTCGTCCAGACGATCAAGACCGGCGAGCAGTACGGATTCCCGATGCAGCCGCAGAACACAGCACTGCAAGACGCCGTGAACGGGGCCCTGAAGAGCGTGATCGCCGACGGGACCTATCAGAAGATCTACGAGCACTGGTTCACCAACCCGCCGCCGAAGGAGTTCCAGCCTTCGAGCTGACGAGGGGACCAGCAAGCAGCAACTGGGAAGGCGCCGTCGTTCAGGCGCCTTTTCCTATTGACGGAACATAGGCCAGGCGCCTGACCAAGGAGACGAGATGAGCCAGTTCATAAGCCAGTACTTCGACATCAACTTCATGGCGGACCACTTCAGCACGGTCTTCAAAGCGTTCACGACGATGACGCTCGAGCTGTTCCTGATCAGCGGGATCCTGTCGTTGATCTGGGGGCTCATCCTGTCACTGCTGCGACAGGTCCCGGGGAAGCTCGGCGCTCCTATCCGGTTCCTGTCGATCGCCTATATCGACGTCTTCCGCGGCATCCCGCTCCTGCTCGTGATCCTGCTCATCTACGGGGGGTTCGGGGCGCTGTCCTCGACGAATGCGACGCCCGGGCCGCTCCCGGAGTTCATCGCGATCCCCAGTTTCTTCGGCAAACCGGCGGCATTCTGGTACGGAGTCGGGGCGATCACCGTCACCTACGGCGCCTACATGGCCGAGGTCTACCGCGCGGGCATCGAGTCGGTGCCGCGCGGACAGATGGAGGCCGCGCGGTCGCTGGGCATGAGCCATGCCCAGGCGATGCGGTACGTGGTCGTCCCGCAGGCGGTGCGCACCGTGGTCCCGCCGCTCCTGAACGACCTCGTCGCCCTGATGAAGGACACCTCGCTGGTGAGCATCATCTCCCTGCCGGAGGCCGTCCAGGTGTCGTTCGACATTCAGTCGAACACGTTCAACAGCTCGGCGCTCACCCTGGCCGCGCTCATGTACCTGGTGGTCACGCTTCCGATGGCGCGGCTTGTCGACTGGCTGATTCACCGGCAGCAGAAGCGAACGCAACGTGGCCCGGCCACGGGCGGAGACGATGGGAGCGAGCCGGAGCCGGTTGCCGGGGCGCCCCTTGGTGCCGGCATCTAGCATGGCAACGATGGAACAAGACCAGGCACCGGTGCCCACGGACGGCACCATCCTCCGCCTGGATGGAGTGACGAAGCGCTTCGGGAACCTCGAGGTCCTGCGCGGCGTGGACCTGGAGATGCGAAGGGGCGAGGTCGTGTGCGTGGTCGGGCCGTCGGGCTCGGGCAAGTCGACCCTGCTTCGGTGCATCAACCTGCTCGAGCCGCCGAACTCCGGCCGGATCTTCCTGGAGGGCAAGGAGATCACCGGGAAGGGCGCCGAGGAGGGCGTCGACTACGTACGCCGGCGCGTGGGAATGGTGTTCCAGTCGTTCAACCTCTTTCCGCACAAGTGCGCGATGGACAACGTCTGCCTTGCGCAAGAGACCGTGCTGGGCCGGCCTTCGAAGGAGGCGCAGGCGAAGGCGAAGGAGCTCCTGGACCGGGTCGGGCTCGGCGACAAGTTCGGCGAGTACCCCGATCGCCTGTCGGGCGGCCAGCAGCAGCGGGTGGCGATCGCCCGCGCGCTGGCCATGGACCCGCACGTGATGCTCTTCGACGAGGTCACGAGCGCGCTCGACCCCGAGCTGGTCAAGGAGGTGCTCGACGTGATGCGCGAGCTGGCGCAGGAGGGAATGACGATGATCGTCGTCACCCACGAGATGGGCTTCGCGCGCGAGGTCGCCAACCGCCTGATCTTCATCGACCAGGGCGTGATCATGGAGCAGGGCAAGCCCGCCGACGTGCTCGACAATCCTCGCGAGGAGCGGACCAAGCGCTTCCTGGGTCTGGTGCTCGAGCACTGATGTCCGACCCGATGGTGGGAATTCGCTCCCGCCACCCCGGCCTGCGGGAAGCGGTGGTGGCGGACGCCCGCATCACCGCGCAGCATCGCTTCGAGCGCCACGAGTTCCACGGGACGCTCGACACCGTGATCCAGGTCCTGAGGCTGATGTGGGTGAGCGACGCCTTCCTCGCCCACGCGCTCTACCGGCTGAAGGCCGCGCTCCAGCGGCGGGGCATACCCGTACTGCCGCGCCTTGCCCACAAGCTGGCGATGCTCACCGCCCAGGTCTCGATCGGCGACCCGGTGGTGATGGAGCCGGGCGTCTACATCGTGCACGGCCAGGTCGTGTTCGACGGCATCGTCGAGATCAGGCGAGGCGCGATCATCAGCCCCTGGGTGACCATCGGGCTGCGAGCCGGCGATTGGGGCGGTCCGACGATTGGACCAGGCGTCAGCATCGGGACCGGAGCCAAGGTGCTGGGCAAGGTGATCGTCGGAGCCGGGGCCCGCATCGGCGCGAACGCGGTCGTGCTCGAGGACGTTCCTGAGGGAACCACCGTCGTCGGGATTCCGGCGCGACCGGTGAACTCCCGCGAGGCCGCCGAACCCAACGCATCCGAGCCCCCGTCGGGCGACTGATCCCGGCCTATACGACGCGATGGACGCTGCTAGTTTCTAGCGCCCGTGGACGCATCCCCTCAATCTGCGGTGGTTTCGGCGGATCAGACGCTCGAGGACATCGAGCGGCTCAGTCGTGAGAATGAGGCCGAGCGCGACCTCGAGCTCGATCGACGGATACTGAGGCTTCGGCATCGCGCCGGCGCCGCCTTGGCCGCAGAGGCCAGGGGGTCCGGCAAGCGGCCGTTCCCGGAGCCCGCCTACGACCGCCTTCCGCAGCGGGAGGGCACGGAGCTCCCCGACTTCGCACCCGCCGACCTCGGCCCCGAAGTACTCCGCGCGGCGATCTTGCGCGACGGCTGCATGCTCGTTCGCGGCCTGGTGGACCGTGATCGGGCGATTGACCTGGCTGGGGACATCGACCGCGCGTTCGAGGATCGCGTCGCTCAGGCGGAGGACGGCTCGGACCCGCAGGGTTACTACGAGGAGTTCGCGCTCGGCAGGCCCGATGCCGGCCTCGTGGCGATGCGTCCCTGGATCCAGGACGGCGGGGGCGTGCTGGCCGCGGACGCCCCACGGTTGGCGTTCGACATGTTCGAGAGCTTCCGGCAGGCCGGGCTTCGAGAGGCGATCGGCGGCTACCTCGGCGAGCGGCCCGCCGTGTCGGTCCAGAAGTGCACGCTGCGAAAGGCCGAGCCCAGCGTCTCAGGCGCGTGGCACCAGGACGGCGCCTTCATGGGGGACGTCCGCTCCCTGAACGTCTGGGCGTCCCTCTCGCACTGCGGCGACGAGGCGCCGGGTCTCGACCTGGTGCCGCGCCGCCTCGACGAGCTCGTCCCCACCGGCGGCGACGAGGTTATGTTCGACAACCAGATCTCCCAGGCGACCGCCGAGCGAGCCGCAGGCGAGCTGGGCATCCTGCGGCCCATCTTCGAGCCCGGCGACGTGCTCCTCTTCGACGACCTCTTCCTGCACCGAACCGGCTCCGATCCCGAGATGCCGAAGCCACGGTTCGCGATCGAAAGCTGGTTCTTCGGTCCGTCCACCATCCCCGAGGACTACGCTCCGCTGGCCTTCTGATCTGAAGGCCAGAGCCGCGGTCGGATGCGCCAATCGTCCACACATGAGGCATTGAGGGGAAAACGATGATCGCCTTCGGGGTCTCCGTAACCGACCCGGAGGTCTATGAGCGCTGTGCCGAGCCGGGGATCCGGCTGGTCGCCGAGCCCGATACCGAGCTCATGGCGCACGGGAGCACCGGCTCGGTCTTCCGTAGCTACAACATGCTGATGGACCAGGCCAGGAAGCTGGACGGCCTGGAGGCGCTGGTCCTGATCCACCAGGACGCCGAGATCATCGACCCGGACTTCCTGAAGAAGATCCGCGACGCGCTCAGCGATCCGGACGTTGCGATCGTTGGCTGCGCCGGCGCGATCGGCGTGCGCAACATCGCCTGGTGGGACGGCTCGGTCACCTGGGCCTCGTTCACCCACCGCTACGAGGAGCTGGGCGGCGGGGAGGTCCCGGCGCTCGCCTGGACGCCCGAGGAGACCCCAACCTACGCGGAGACCGGAGAGGTCGAGACCGTCGACGGCTTCGTCCTCGGGCTGACGCCGTGGGCGCTCGAGGAGCTCCGCTTCGACGAGTCCTTCGGCCAGGCCATCCACGGCTACGACTTCGACCTCTGCCTGCAGGCGCGCGAGAAGGGCAAGAAGGTGGTGACCGCCGACCTGAAGGTCGTCCACCACCACGACCTGAAGCTGATCCGCGACGTCGGCAACTGGATCGAGGCGCACGTCAAGGTGGCCGAGAAGTGGGACGGGCGGATGCCGCTGGTCGGCAAGGAGGGCGACCCGGAGGACTGGAAGGCCCGCGCCCGGCGGGCCGAAGCCCAGGCATCGGCCGAGCGCATGATCGCCCTCTCCTCCCGCCTCTACAGAGATGCCCGGATCGACCTGCTCCTCCGCCAGCGCGAGGACATGGAGGAGGAGGCCACCCGCCTGCGGGAGGCCAAGGACCGGCTTGCCGCCAGGCTCCAGGCCGAACGTGCCAACAAGCCACCCCGCGAGGGGCGCCTGCGCAGACTGATCAAGGAGCCCCGGCGCACCATCGGCGGCTACGTGCGGAGGCGCCGCTCAGGCGCCGCTCCCGGCGGGGAGCTGAAGAGCCCCTAGTTGTCGCGGGGCTCGGTGGCGCCGCCGGCGTCGTCTTCGCCCAGCACCTGCCTGATCTCGTCGCTACTGACCACCGGCTCGCGCCGTCGCAGCCGCATCGCGCGCTCGTACAGGGCGAGCGCGCGCGAGTTGAGAAGCCTGCGAAGCACGGCCTGCTGGGGCCGCAGGCGCGCGTCGAGCTCGCGCAGCCTGGCGGCGCGCTCGCGGATCTCCTCCTCCTTCTCGCGCAGGCGATCGCCCTGCGCCTTCGAGCGCTCGGTGAGCTCGTCGTTGACCTTCCGGGCGCGCACGAGGTCGCGTGAGCGCTCGACGATCTGGGAAACCCGGTTGGCCTCGAGGCGCTCGACGAGGGGATTTCGATCGAACGGGTCCAGGACCCTCGCCACGGCGTCCGAATAGGGGGCGTCGGTGTGCCAGAGCGCGCCGAAGCCGAAGAACGCCGGCACGACCACCAGGCGCAGGCCGTCCATTCCCTCCGCGAAGTCCTCGATCGCGGTGAGGGTCCCGTTTCTGGGTCCCCCCTCCCGCTCGGCCGCCCAGATGTAGGCAAGACCGCCGTCCTCGGAGACGCCCGGCTCGGTGGGCGACAGGTAGACCTCGTGGGCAAGCGGCTGGCGATGCTCCTCGGGGATGCGCTCCGGCACGTAGTAGGTGTCGCGGCGGGCGTGCGGCCAGGAGACGTCGTGGAACATCAGCAGCGGGATCTCCGCCCCCGGGGCGCGCTCGCCGATGATGCGGAGCTCCTCGCGGAGTGTGTAGTAGTTGTGGTCGCCGTCGATGATGATCGCGTCCGGGAACTCGATCTCCGCCAGGGCGTCGTGGCTCGTCTTCAACACCAGCTCGAGCTCGGGGCGCTGGTTGCCGAGCTCCAGCAGCTCGTCGGGCGGCTCGGGGTCGAGGCCGGCGATGCTCGCGCCCGACCCATCGGCCCACGCGAGCAGGTCGCTGGTCAGCTCGCCCTTGTAGGAGCCGACCTCGAGCACGGACTTCGCCTGGATCGCGTCCAGGCAGCCGAAGAGAAGCTCGCGCAGATTCGCGAGGGAATAGCCCCAACCGCTCGTGTCGGTCCCGGCATTTTCGGCTGTCGTCTGCTCCCCGCCGCTCACGTGGCGGGCAGTGTAGTGGGGCGATTCGGGCCGGGATCGAAGCCTCACGGGACTCTTGCTACGGTTGTCGGGCCTTGGAGCAGGGAACGGCAAACACGGTCGCCCTGAAGGATCCGGAGCGGTACTTCACGGAGATCGACCGGCTGACGGGGGAGAACCTCAAGGAGCGCGATCCGCACAACGAGCGGCGCCTGCTCAAGCTGCGCCATCGCGCCGGGATCTCGCTCCAGCATCACGCTGGCGCCATCCCGGACTTCCCTGAGCCCGACTTCGACGCACTCCCGGGCGACGGCCTCCCCGAGGTCACGGCGGACCAGCTCACGCCGGAGATCCTCCGCGCGGCGATCCTGCGCAACGGGGCGCTGCTCGTCCGCGGGCTGATCAATCCGTCGCAGGCCGGGACCCTCGTGGAGGAGATCGACAAGGCCTTCGACGCCCGCGACAAGCGCGACGCCGGCCAGGAGCGGCCGCCCGCCTATTACGAGGAGTTCGGGCCCGACCCGCCCTACGAGCTCGCCGAACGCGTCTGGGTCACCGACGCCTCCGGCCTGTGGCTGGCCGACTCCCCCAAGCTCATGTTCGACTTCGCGCAGACTCTGGAGCGCACCGGCCTCCGCGAGGTCGCGACCGGCTACCTCGGCGAACGCCCGACGATCTCGATCAACAAGTGCACCTTGCGCAAGGTCCAGCCCGACGTGGTCAAGGGCCACACCGGCATCTCGTGGCACCAGGACGGCGCCTTCCTCGGCGACGTCCGGGCCCTCAACGTCTGGCTGACTCTCTCGCACTGTGGCGACACAGCCCCCGGCCTCGACATCGTCCCGAAGCGGATCGACCATGTCGTCCCCAGCGGGACCGAGGGCGCGGCGTTCGATTGGTCAGTCTCCCCCGCAATGGTCGACGAGGCTTCTGAGGGCACCCCCGTGCAGCGCCCGATCTTCGAGCCCGGCGACGTGATGCTCTTCGACGAGCTCTTCCTGCACGCCACCGGCGCCGACATCGACATGCCGAACACGCGCTACGCGATCGAGAGCTGGTTCTTCGGCCCGTCCAAGTTCCCCGAGGGCTACGCGCCCGTCGCGTTCTGAGGCAGGCGCGCGCCTTGGAGCAGTCCACGGCAACCCCGGCCACCCCGCAGGACCTCGATCGCTGCTTCGAGGAGATCGCGCGGCTGACGGCCGAGAACCTCGAGCGCCGCGACCCCGAGAAGGAGCGGCGCATCCTCGAGCTGCGACATCGGGCCGGCATCGCTCTCGGCCCCCAGTCGACCGGCGCGGCCGACTATCCGGAGCCGGCGCTCGACGCACTCCCTGAGGGCGACCTGATCGAGGTGACGCCCGACCAGCTCACGCCCGAGCTCCTGCGCGCCGCGATCACGAGCAGAGGCGCACTGCTGGTCCGGGGGCTCCTCGACCCGGCCGAGGCCGAGCGGCTCGCGGGCGAGATCGAGCAGGCCTTCCAGGCACACGAGGCGCACAAGAAGGGCGGCTCGTACCCCGAGGGCTACTACGAGGAGTTCAACACGGAGGCCGGCTTCCAGCTCGGCTCCAGGGCATGGGTCAACACGGCGTCGGGCCTGTGGGCGACGGACTCACCGCGGGTGATGTTCTCGATGCTCGAGGCGATGGACCGGGCCGGGCTGCAGCGGCTGGCGACCGGCTACCTCGGTGAGCGCCCGGGGATCTCGATCGAGAAGTGCACCCTGCGGCGCGTCAATCCGGACTTCCTGCCCGGCAACAACTACAGCGCCTGGCATCAGGACGGCGCCTTCCTCGGCGACGTCCGTGCCCTGAACGTTTGGCTGACGCTGTCGCGATGCGGCGACGTCGCCCCCGGGCTCGACATCGTCCCGAAGCGCCTCGACTACATCGCCGAGACCGGGACCGAGGGGACCGCGTTCCATTGGTCCGTCGCCCAGGACGTGGCCGAGAAGTGCGCCGGCGACGTCGGGATCAAGCGCCCGATCTTCCAACCGGGGGACGTGATGCTCTTCGACGAGCTGTTCCTCCACTCGACGGCCGCCGACCCGGGGATGACCGAGACGCGCTACGCGATCGAGACCTGGTTCTTCGGCCCGTCGGCCTTCCCGGACGAATACACGCCGCTCGCCTTCTGAGCCGGCGCCCGCGGCGCGGGCGTCAGTCGATCGGGTGAAGGCTCTTCCAGTGGTCGCACGCCTGCTTGGCGGCCTCGAGGTCGGCCAGCGCCGCCTTCGCATGCCTCAGGGCAACGTCCAGGTGTCCAGTCCCGGCCTCGTCCGCCGCGCCCCTGAGACCGGCCGCGGCCTCCTGGCGCAGGCGCCGGCACTCCTCGTACGCATGGTCGAGGTCCTTCTTGTGCTGGATGTTCTCTTTCTCGCGCCTGCCCCGCACAGGCGGGCAGCCTGCCACCTGGGGCGGACGAATGCAAGCGCGAGCCCGGAGAAGGCCTAGACGTCGTAGCCGAGCTCGCTGAGCTTGGAGCCCATGATCTCGTGCATCGTGCGCTGCTCGTCCTCGGTCAGGTTCTCGCGCCAGAGGCCCGGCGTCGCCGCCCGCATCGGCTTCCCCGGCCCGCGGCGATCCTTGGGCGCCGAGTCGAACGCCTGCCGCTCGACGATCGCCTCCAGGTTCTTCTCGTTCAGCCCGAGGTCGAGCCAGTCGAAGATCCGGCGCAGCTGCGTCGGCGTGTCGCTGAGGATCTCCTCGTAGCGCACCAGCAGGCGCTGCTCCTCGGGGAGGGACTCGAAGGCGCGCTGGCTCGCCATCGTGCGGCGAACCCAGAGCTCGGAGTGCTGAACCACGAACGCCAGGCGTTCCTGGGGCGGCCGGCCGAGCTGGCGCGTGCGCTCCGCCCACCAGCTGTCGGAGCCGAGCATCGCGTCCAGGATGGAGTCGACGACGTCGCGGCCGTCCCGCAACAGGAAGAGCATTCGGGACCGCGGGAGAAGCGAGACAATCGTGTCCGCCGCATGGGAGCCGTTGGGCTCCTTGATCACGACCCACCTCGGAACCGGGTCGAACCCCATGTGCCTGAGCTGGTTGTCGAACCCGCGAAGGACGAGCTCGTGGAGCAACGGGTGCAGCACCGGCATGTAGTCGCGGGCGAAGAAGTAGCTCGCATCGCCGGCGCGCTCACCATGCTCGTAGTACTCGCCGGCCTCCACCTCCCCGCCGACCGGAACGAGGTGGGCGCCCAGGTACGACTCGTTCACGGGCGCGACGTCTGGGTGCCCCGTGAGCAGCCGCAGCATCCACGAGCTTCCGGATCGCGGCGACCCGAAGATCCAGACGAGCTTCGACTCGAGCGCATCGAGCTCGCCATCGGTGCGAACCGGAATGGCGGCGGCCCCGCCAGCGGGCGTCGAGGCTCCTCCGCCATCGATCAGAACCTGGCGGGCCAGCTCGTGCTCCTGCTCCGCGGCGCGCAGCACGTCTTGTGCGTCTTCGGTCCCCGGCACGGGCGCGGAGGGTAGCTCAGACGCGGCGGCCGGAGCGGGTTCGCAGGCGGTGCGCCATGGAGCGCCACGTCGCGCCCGCGTCGCGTAGCGGACGGGTGATGCGCCAGCTTCGCGAGCGCTCCAGGGACCGGAGCCAGCGCTCGGTTTCGTCCTGCTCGCGACGCACGCCCTCGAGACGGCCGCGAAGATCGACGACAGCCGTGCGGAGCTGGGCGCGGTCCTCGTTTGCGGCTGCGAGGGCGTCGATCAGCTGCCGCTCCTCGCTCATGAGCTCGTGGCCGGACTCTCGGCGAGGCTGCCGCCCCGCTCGGGCACGGAGGTGTCGAATCCGAGCGCCTCGAGCTCGGCGCCGAGCTCGTCGTTGAACCTCTTCACGAGGGCGGGGTCCATCTCCCGGCGCCACCGGCCGACCGACGCCTCGGGCGTCGCCGCGCTGACGTGCGTCGCCCGCATGTTCTCGTCGGCCGCGACCGCGGCGGGGTCCAGCTCGACGCCGAGGATCTCCTCCAGCCGCCGCGCCTCCTCGTCCAGGTTCAAGACGAGGTTCTCGTACCGGACGACCGGCATGTCCCCGGAATCGATGGCCTCGCGAAGCCACCGCATGCGGTCCCGCTGGCGAGCCAGATGCCGCTTGAGCCACGCGTCGTGGGACTCCCCCGGCTGCTGTCCCATCGAGCGCGTCCGGCCGACGCGCTCCCGCTTCTGCGCGAAGGAGGCGATCGACACGTAGGTGTCTCGCGGGTCCCGCAGGACGGCGATCACCCCCAACGGCGGGAGACCGCTCAGGTCCACCTGCCACGTGCTGAGGTGCTTCTCCGCGTAGTAGCGGACGTCGGCGTCCGGCCGCTCGTGCCGACTTCGCGTCTGCGCGGTGGCTCGGTGCGAGAACTCCTCCCAGAGCACGCGAAACGCATACTCGGAGAACCGCTCGTCACCCTCGGCCGGATCGAGGAGCTCGCGCTCGTTCCAGGGCGGCGCGCCCATGAGCGGCATCTGCTTTTCCTGGCTCAGGCTGGCGAGGCCTCCCTCGTTCCACACCTTTCGCGGCCACTCGGTCTTCTCGATCAGACGGGACCAGCGGAGGAGGTATGCGAAGTACTTGTGCTCGTACGGATATCTCCCGCCGACGGCGATCTGCGGAGAGGAGGCGAGCAACCGCATCGTGAGCGTGCTGCCATCGCGGGTGAAGTAGTCGACGAGCAGGGGTTGAAGCGAGTCCCCGCCGATGTCCCGCTTTCCGGGGAAATTCGGTTTGCTCCTGCCCAGCATCGTGCCGTCAGCACCTTAGCGGGCACGGCTACACTTTCCCCGGCGGTGGCGGGAGGGCCACCCTCGCAGGCGGGGCACACTTTCAGAATGCAAACTGTCCGGGACCTGGACGATCCATTTCTCTTCGCGAAGCTCGAGGCCGCTCGCCCCGAGCCGTTGGCCGTTGGCCGGGGCAACGCGATGTTCGTCAGCGGCTGGTGCTTTCACCGCGAGCGCCGGATCATCGACCTGAGCATCCGCGCGAACGACTCGACCTACCCGCTCCTCACGCACTCGATGCCCCGGGCCGACGTCTTCGTGGCCTACGACCGGCGGACCGACCCCCACGACAACCGTTACCGGAGCGGCTTCTGGGCGATCATGCCGTTCGCGAGCGCCAACGGCGACGAGGAGATAGAGCTCGAGCTGGTCGCGACGCTGTCGACCGGCGAGGTATCGACCAGGCGAATCGGAGGCGTGCCCCTGGTGGTTCCCGAGACGTCGAACGGCGGCGTGGCGCTCCCGACCGCGCCGACGACGGATGAGCCGCTGATCGCCGTCTGCATGACGACCTACAACCCGCCGCTCGACCTGTTCAAGGCGCAGGTCGAGTCCCTGCGCAGCCAGACCCACCGCAACTGGGTCTGCCTCGTCAGCGACGATCAGTCGCGGCCCGATGTCTATGCCGCGATCCGGGAGGAATTGGAGGGGGACGAGCGCTTCGCCCTCTCCCAGACCGAGAGCCGCCTGGGCTACTACCGCAACTTCGAGCGCGTTCTCGGGCTTGTAGGGGAGGAGGCCGCGCTGGTGGCGCTCTGCGATCAAGACGATCGGTGGCATCCGGACAAGCTCGAATCCCTCCGCGGCGCACTCGAGTCAGGGGTGACGCTCGCCTACAGCGACATGAATCTGATCGACGGCGAGGGCAACCTCATCTCCCCCACCTACTGGACCGATCGCCGGACCAACCACACGGACATGACGTCGCTGCTGGTCGCGAACACGATCACCGCCGCGGCGACGATGTTCCCGCGCCGCCTGCTCGACTACGCGCTCCCGTTCCCGACGGCGCTGGGTCACGCGTTCCATGATCACTGGCTCGCGATGGTCGCGCTGGCGACCGGCCGGATCGCCTACATCGAGCGACCCCTCTACGACTACGTCCAGCACTCGGACAACGCCTTCGGCAGCCGGGGCGCGAGCTGGAAGAAGCGTGACGCCGCGAGGTCGAGCGACCCCCAGTCGCGCCTGAAGGGCCGAGCGGGGCTGTCGTGGCGGCTGCTGCGCTGGAGGCTGGACTACTTCTACAACGCCTGCTCAGCCCGCCTCCACGCCGAGATCCTGATGATGCGCTGCGGGGACGAGCTGACGGGCTCCAAGCGCCGCGCGGTCAAGCGCATGACCAAGGCAGACCGCTCGCTCCCGCTCGCCGCGAGGATGGCCGTTCGCTCGCTCGGGGCCCGGCGACGCAGGTCACCGACCATGGGGCAGGAGCGCCTGATCGCCCGCGGCATCGCATGGCGGCGCTTCGTCGAGGTCCAGGGTCGCCTCCGGCGCCGCCGGCGCGAGAGCCACGGCCAGGCCCTTCCGACGCCGCCGCCGCCGTCCGAGGGCAGCACCCCACCGGCGGACGCGCCCAAGCTGGTCCATCAGATCACGCGCAAGATCACGCCGCTCAATTTGCGCGTGACCTCGACCGCGGAGCCGCGCGTGAACATGTTGGTGCCGACGATCGATCTCGATCACTTCTTCGGCGCCTACATCGGCAAGTTCAACCTCGCGCGCAGGCTCGCCGAGCAGGGCCTGCGAGTGCGGATAGTGGCCGTCGACCCCACCCGGCTCCCCGACACCTGGCGCGACCAGCTCCGGGGCTACGAGGGCCTGGACACCCTCCTCGACAAGGTGGAGGTCGAGTTCGCGCCGGCCCGCGAGCTGCTCACGCTCGAGGTGAACCCGCGCGACTGCTTCATCGCCACAACCTCTTGGACCGCTCACCTCGCCCACCAGGCGACGCAGGAGCTCGACCGGGAGCGCTTCGTGTTCGTGATCCAGGAGTACGACCCGCTCACCTACCCGGTCGGGACGCTGGGTGCCGTGACCAGGCAGGCGTACACGTTTCCTCACTTCGCCGTGTTCTCCACCGAGCTGCTCCGGGACTACTGCCGGAACCACTCGATCGGGGTCTTCGCGGAGGGCGCCAAGGCGGGCGACGAGAGATCCGTCTCGTTTCGCAACGCGATCACGTCCGTCGACCCCCCCTCGCCGGACGACATGCGCAGGCAGGCCGCAAGCCTCCTGTTCTATGCGCGGCCGGAGGAGCACGCCGAGCGCAACATGTTCGAGCTCGGGCTGATGGCGATCGCGGGGGCCATCGACGACGGCATCCTGCCGAGCGGCTGGCGCTACTACGGCGTCGGCGCCATGGAGCCCAGCACCGTCCGCATAACAGGGACCGCCTCGATGGAGGTCCTGCCTCGCCAGAGCCAGGACGAGTACCGTTCACTCCTGCGGGAACACTCCGTTGGCCTCTCGCTGATGGACACCCCCCACCCAAGTCTCGTCCCGCTGGAGATGGCCTCCGCGGGCATGTTGGTTGTGACGAGCACGTTCGAGAACAAGACCTACGATTCGCTGCGGGCGATTTCGGAAAACCTGATCCCCGTGGATCCCACCGTGGACGCGATCAAGGGCGGCCTCGCCGAAGCGGTAGCCGGGATCGACGAAGTCGACCGGCGCATCCGCGGCTCCCGCGTCGACTGGAGCCGGAGCTGGCAGGACTCCTTCGACGATGCGCTCGTGCGGCAGATCAAGTCATTCGTGGAGGCGGCGTGACCAAGCTTCATGCGACCCTCGGCGAGCGTCTTCCCGGTTCCCTCTCGGTCGGTAAGGGAAACGCGCTGTCGCTCGGGGGCACGTGGCACATGGGCACGGAGCGGATCGAGTCCCTGAGCGTCGTGGCCAACGGGATCGAATCGGAGGTTCTCGCGAACGCACTGCCGCCGCTCGACAGTCGCGACCGGTCTGGACCCCGCTGGTGGGGTATCGCGCGCATTCCGGCAGGCACGAGCGATTCGGTGCTCCGAGTCGGGCTTCGCGCGAGGCTCAGCGACGGCAGCGACGTTCGCGCCGAACTCGGCGAGATCGAGCTGATTCCCAGCGCGGTTCCCACCGCGGGTACGGCGCACGGCAACGGCAGGGCGGCCACGAGCAACGGCGGCAATGGGCACCGGACCTGGCATCCCAAGGGCGGACCCGTGATCGCGATCGCCATGGCTACGCACCGCCCGCCCATGGAGCTGTTCAGGCGGCAGATCGAGTCGATCCGGCGGCAGACGCACGAGAACTGGGCCTGCGTGATCAGCGACGACGCCTCGGGAGAGAAGCGCCTCGAGGAGATGCGGGAGATCCTCGGGGACGATCCACGGTTCCGCCTCCATCCCTCGGACGAGCAGCGAGGCGTGTACCGCAACTTCGAGCGCGCGCTCGGGCTGGTCCCTCAGGAGGCGGAGCTCGTCGCGCTGTGCGACCAGGACGACAACTGGCACCCGGACAAGCTCGAGTCGCTACGCGAGGCGCTCGGAACAGAAGCCCAGCTCTCGTACAGCGACATGCGCATCGTAAAGCCGAACGGCGAGGAGATCTCGGACACCTACTGGACGGAGCGGCGCAACAACCACACGAACTTCGCCTCGCTCCTGATCGCGAATACGGTCACGGGTGCAGCCTCGATGTTCCGCCGGGAGGTCCTCGATTACGCGCTGCCGTTTCCGCAGGAGCTGCCCGAACAGCGGCACGACCACTGGATCGCCATCGTCGCCATGGCCCGTGGTGACATCGCCTATGTCCCGCGGCCGCTATACGACTACGTCCAGCACGACGGCGCCGCCCTGGGACATCAGCAAGCCAACCAGGGCGCCTCGAGCACGATCGCGGAGCGCATGGAGACCATCAAGAAGGGAGGCGTCCTCGAGGGCTGGGGACTCGTGCACTATCAGCACTATCGCCGGCTGGTGCTCGCGGCCACCGTGCTCGAGATGCGGTTCGGGGGAGAGCTCGCCGGCGACCGGGCGAAGGCGGTCGAGCGCGTTCTCGGAAGCGACTCGCTGCGGGGCATGGCCTGGCTCACGGCGCGGGCCATCCGCGCCCGGTTCGGCGGCGCGACGGAGACGATGCAGCGCGACAGCAACCTGGTTCGCTCGATTGCCTGGCTTCGCATCGCCCGGGCGCGATCGCGACGAGGTGAGCCTGAGCTGATCGCAGCGGCCGACGTGGAGCGGCTCGATCTGCCGCCAGCTGCGGGCGCTCCCCGCGAGCTCCCGCTGGCGGTCCAGGTCGACGGTCTCTACAAGTCGTTCCGGGTCCCAATGCAAGCGAACCAGACGCTGATCAGCCGCTTCCTTCACCCGAAGCGCGACCACGGCCACCGGATGCTGCCGGTGCTGAAGGACATCTCGTTCGAGATCGGGCAGGGAGAGTTCTTCGGGATCATCGGGCGAAACGGCTCCGGCAAGAGCACGCTGCTGAAGCTCATGGCGAGCATCTACCGCACCGATCAGGGATCGATCCGGGTGGGCGGGCAGATCGTGCCGATCATCGAGCTGGGGCTCGGCTTTCACCCGGAGCTTGCGGCCCGCGACAACCTGGTCATCCAGGGCGTGATGATGGGCCTGACCAGGAAGCAGTCGGAGGCGCGCTTCGAGCGCGCGATGTCGTTCGCCGGACTCCAGGGATTCGAGTCGATGAAGCTCAGGAACTACTCCTCGGGCATGAAGGTGCGCCTGGCCTTCGCGATCATGGTCGAGGTCGACGGCGACGTGATGATGATCGACGAGGTCCTCGCTGTCGGCGACAGCGCCTTTCAGCGCAAGAGCCGCGACGTCTTTCAGAACTACAAGGACCGCGGCAAGACGGTCATCCTCGTCAGCCACCAGATGACGGCGATCCAAGAGCTCTGCGACCGCTGCATGCTGCTCGAGGGCGGCCGCATCGAGCGGATCGGGGATCCGTACGAGTGCGCGCGCCGCTACTCGGAACTCGCCATCTCGGGCACCCCGACGCGCGACGAGATCCTGTCGGAGGACGTCTACTACCCGGTGAACCTCGCCGACATCTGGATTGGCGACCTCCAGGGAGACACGACGCCGCTCGTCTCCGAGTCGGAGGATCTGCGCGTCCATGCGGTCATCGAGACGAAGGAGGCGATCGAGAACGCCACCTTCCGCTTTGAGATCCGAAACCAGAACCGGGCGCGGATCTTCTCCCCGCCGGCCACCGATCTGCGCGGCGGCGAGCGGATCGAGGCGGGCGAGCGCCTTCACATCGAGGCATTGATCGAGAACCGCCTCACGCCGGATGTCTACAGCCTCCATTGCGCGGTCAACCGCCGCGACGAGGGCGACAACGACCGGGCGCTCTCCGACGCCAAGTCGATCGACTTCGCGATCCCCGGGGACCGCTATCGCGGCCAGGGCCTGCTGTCACTCGAGAGCAGCGTGCACATCGAGGACCTGGGCAAGGCCGGCTCCGCGCCCCAGGAGGAGCAGCGCGGCTCATGACGTCGGTGACCGAGACCCCGAGCATCCCCCTCCGCGAGGTTCGCGGCCCGGCGGCATTCGGGGGCGACCTCAAGCGGTTCCTCCAGCTCCTGTGGCTTATCTCGAAGACCGAGCTCCGGACCCGGTACCAGGGAGCCGCGTTCGGCATGGCCTGGTCGGTGGCCGAGCCGCTCCTGATATTCGGCGTGCTCTACGCCGTCTTCTCGAGCGTTGCGCGCTTCGGCGGCCTGATCCCGCATTACCCGGCGATGCTCCTGATGAACATCATGCTGTACCGGGCGATCTTCCAGAGCAGCACTGGCCGTGCGACCACTGCCGTCGTGGCGCGGGAGTCACTCGTCCGCAAAACGCAGTTCCCGAGGATCATCATCCCGCTCTCGGTCGTCCTCACCTCGATACTCCTGTTCAGCGCCGACGTGGTCGTCCTCGTCGTCTTCTTTCTGATCGGCGGAGTACAGCCGATGTGGACGTGGCTGCTGTTCCCAATCATCGTGCTGGGGTTCCTGATCCTGACGATCGGGATGGCGCTGCTCCTGTCGAGCCTCTACGTGCGCTTCCGGGACACGGCGCCCGTCTGGAGCGTCATCTCGCTGATCTTCTTCTACGGCTCGCCGATCATCTTCCCGGTCAACGCGGTGCCCTCGAGCCTCCGCGGCGCGCTCTTCATCATGAATCCCTTCGTGCCGATGCTCGAGCAGGCGCGCATCTGGATGATCGACCCTGCTGCGCCCCCGATCACGCAGGTGGTGAACGGCCCGGGCCAGGGCCTCCTGATCCCGGCCCTCGTTTATGTGGCCGCCTGCGTTCTTGGCGCCTGGTACTTCATCAAGCGGGCGCCGCGCGTGGCCGAGGAGATCTAGCGGCCCGAGCCGCGGGATCGCGACAGGCGCGCCCTGATCCCGCCCAACCGAAGAGCGCGCCCCGCCCCAGCTCGCTGCTCAGGCGATTCCGCGCGAGCTCGCTCGCTCTCGCGCAGCTCGGCCTGGAACCGCCGAGCCCGCTGCTCCCGTGGATCGCCGACTTCGTCACGCTCGAGATCAGCGGGCGAGAACGACCCTGCCCGCTTGCGCCCCACGAAGACCCCGTGGCCCGGCATGGCCTCCGAGAAGCGCCGTTTCGACCTCCTCCTGGGTCTCCCCCTCCCTGCGCGGCCACGCGAAGCCGTGCGGCCACAGCGTCTCGACCTCGAACGCCCTCCCCCAGTGGGCTTCGATCCACCAGGGTGAGTGGAGGACGAGCGGGCCGCTGGTCTCGTCGTAGGACTGGTCGAACCTGAGCATCGCCATCCCAAGCTCGTCCTCGTCCACTTGGCGCTTCAGCGAGCGCTCCCAGACCCGCGGCCCGATGAAGGTGGCGAGCAGGAATCCGCCGGGCTTGAGTATCCGATGCAGCTCGAGCATCCACTCGGCCCAGTCGTCGGTGATGTGCGTGAAGACGGAGATTGCGTAGACGAGGTCGAAGGACTCTTCGGGATGGGGCAGCGGGCGCCCCTCGCTGACGTAGAAGCGAAATGGCGGCGTGAGGTTCCGCTGGAGCCAGGAGATCGTCGGCTCGTAGAGGTCGCAGCCCCAGAACTCGCCCGATTCGGTGTCGTCCGCGAACTGCCGAAGTACGCGACCCGCCCCGCAGCCGAAATCGAGCACCCGCTTGTCCTCGAACGAGAAGTCCCGCGGCAGCGCCCGCTGGATGGCCAGCCGGCGAGCCCGGCCGCTTCGCAGGTAGAAGTCGCGGAGCCACTCATCACTCTGGTCGTCGTGACGATCCCCGGTCCGCGCGAGCAGCTCGCGCGGCGGGATCGGGAGATCCTTGTTCCCTGCCTGAGTCACGGCTCGAATTGCATCACTTCGAGCTCGGGACGGAGCTCGCGCCCGATCGCTTCGGCGACGTCGGCCGGCAGGTCCGACCGCCACCTTCCGATGGACGCCGCGGGGCTCTCCGCGGTGCGATGGACCCATCCCACTCGCCTGTCCCGCATCACGGAATCCGCATCCAGCTCGACGCCCAGCCAGGCCGACAGGCGCCCCGCCACGCCCGGAAGGTCCCTCACCAGCTCCTCGTAGCGGACGATCGCCGTGTCGGGCCCCTCCTCCAGCCCCGCGATCCAGCGCAGCCGGTCGCGCTGGCGCTCGATGAACCGGCGGAAGTAGTCCATCTCGTCGGTGGCCTGCCGCTGGCCCAGCTCGGCCTTCGCCGCCTCGCGGAACGCGAGCAGGGACGCGTAGGTGTCGCGCGGGTCGCGCAGCAGGACGAGGAGGCGGAGCGGCGGCAGCTCGGTCCGGTCCAGGAGCCATGAGTTCATGTGCTTCTCGGCGTAGTAGCGGACGTCCGCCTCGGGATCGCGATGCGCGACCCGGGTGACGGCCGTGGCGCGCCGCGAGAACTCTTGCCAGGCGAAATCGAAGGCCTGCCTCGACATCGACGGCGCAGCAGGCTCGGTGCCCTCCATGAGGTCGCGGCGGCGCCAGGGCGGCGGGCCGAGCAGCGACCTGTCGCGCTCCTGGAGGATGGATCCCAGGTCGTTGGTGTCCCACTCCCCCTCGTCCCAGTCCGGGCGGGTGAGCAGGCGCGACCAGCGCCACAGGTAGGCGAAGAACTTGTGCTCGAACGGATAGGTGCCACCCACGGCCACCTGCGGCGAGGAGCCGAGCAGGCGCATCGTCAGCGTGCTGCCGTCGCGGCTGTAGTAGTCGACTAGGACCGGCACGAGCGCGTCGCGCGAGGGATGGCTCGCGGCAGCGCGCCGCAGACGGGGCGAGCCCCGTCGCAGGGAGTCTCGCGCGAACAGGAGCCTGCGGGCGGTCTTGCTCTGCCTCAGGGAGTCCAAGCTCCGTCCCGCCACGCTACCCGGTGCTCCGTGCGCGAGAGACCCCCGAGCGAAGGCCCGCCAGCAGGCGCCACAGGAGGCCTGCCAAGAGACCCCGCTCCATGCCCATCGTCTCGTTGCGCCCGATCAGCGGGCGAAGCGTCCGCATCGCGAACCACGCCGCCCCGGCCGGCGAGCCGTCGCATTCGGAGATCCGGCGCAGCGCGCGACGCTCCGCCGGGCTGAGCGAGTCGCCCACCCGCAGCTCGAGCGCTCGCGACTCGAGCACGAGCCGGCAGTAGTTCTCGAAGTAACGCACCTGGCCGACCGGGCGGACCACCCGAGAGGCGAGCCGGAGCATGCGCAGCGTGACGTCCGCGAGCCATCCCCCCCACCGGCCGCGACCCGCGTTCGCCTTCGAGAAGCCGAGCGCCGCCGCGGAATGCTGCACATAGTCGTAGAGCGGCCGGTCGACATACCGGATCTCACCGGTCGCCATTGCGACCAGCGCGAGCCAGTGGTCGTGAAAGATGTCCCCGTGCGGGGGCGGGAACGGGAGAGCCATCTCGGCGAGCTCCCGGCGGAAGAGCGACGCGGCGCCCGTGATCGCGTTCGTGATCACGAGTGAGGTGAAGTCCGTGTAGTTGTTGGCCCGGTAGCGCCAGTACGTGTCCGAGAGCACCCGGCCGCTTTCGTCGACGACCCGGGTGTCGCTATAGGCCAGCACCGCCCCGTCCTCGAGCTCGCCTAGGAGCACTTCGAGCTTGTCGGGGTGCCAGCTGTCGTCCTGGTCGGCCAGGGCGAGGTAATCCGCCTCGGCCGGGGCCAGCGCGAGAGCCCGCTCGAAGTTGCCGTAGAAGCCACGGCGGAGCTCGGAGGGCACGAGAACGAAGCGCTCGTCGCCACCCAGCATCTCGCGGATCTCGGCGAGCCGCTCGGGCGTCGAGTTGTCGTCGCTGATCACGCAGACCCAGTTGTCGTGAGTCTGCGAGCGGATCGACTCGATCTGACGCGAGAACAGGTCGAGGGGCGGGTCGAAGGTCGCCATGCAGACGGCGACCAGGGGTCGGGTCGCCTCCCGCCTCGCCGCAGGCAGAAGCAACGGCTGAACGTCGAGCCCGGGCACGAGGCGCCAGGTCGCGAGCAGTGCGTCGGCGCGCAGGCCCCCATCCAGCTCAGCGCGCAGTGTCAGCGGCGTCTCGACCGGCTCTGCCACCGGCGCCAGCGGCACGACTCCCCACCACATGTCGCCGGCGCCCCCGACGCGGCGATCGGAGATGCCATGGCCCATCAGCGGGTGCTCCTCGCCCCCGAGGGCGATTGTCAGCCGCTCGATCCGGCGTCCGGCGGGCGGCGCGCAGCGTCCCTTGACGAAGACGGCGCTGCCCGTGCCGATGGCGACGTCGCTCAGAACTGGTTCGTCAAGGCCAGCGTCGAGCCCCGGCACTCCGTCACCCCATGCCTGCTCGACGGACGCCGAGCTCGCGGCGCGGAGACTTTCAGTAGGCACCAGTGCCGCGGAAGATAGCCGGGAGCGTCTGCAGGAGGATCCTGAGGTCCCGGCTCAGGGTGAGATTCTCCACGTAGTCCAGCTCGACCGCCAGGCGCTCGGAGAAGCTGAGCGCCCCACGCCCGAAGACCTGCATCGATCCGGTGATCCCCGGCTTGACGGCGAGTCGGAAGCGGTGCTCGGGCCGGTAGCGCCGGACGAGCTCGATCTGCTCGGGCCGCGGGCCGACGATGCTCATCTCGCCCTTCAGCACGTTCACGAGCTGCGGCAGCTCGTCGAGGCTGAGACGCCGCAGCACCCGACCCACGCGGGTGACGCGCGGGTCGCGCCTGAACTTGAAGACCGGCTCCGGCAGATCATCGATCCGGACCAGCTCCTCCAGCATCTGGTCGGCACCGTCGCGCATCGTCCGGAACTTGTAGACCCGGAACGGAACTCCGCGGAGACCGGCGCGAGTCTGGACGAACAGGAGCGGGCCGCGACTGTCGAGCTTGATCGCGAGAGCGATGATCGGGAACAGCGGCGCGCAGATGATCAGCGCGAAGGACGAGGCGACCACGTCGAAGACGCGCTTGATCAGGATCGTCGACCGCGGCACGTCACGGGTGTCGTACTCGAGCACGGGCAGGTCCGCGACCTCGGAGAGCCTGGGCAGCGGGCCCGCACGACCGCGCAGCGGTGAGACGACGCTGAGCTTGACGCCGTGGGTCCGGCAGGCGACCGCAAGCTCGCCGATCCACGGGACGTCCATCTGCTCGGTCGCGACGATGATCCGGTCGACCATCATCACCAGCTCCTTGGCGTCCCCGTTCTCCCCGCCGTGCGGCAGGCGCTCGTCGACGTCGACGAGCTTCAGATGCATGTCCTCGAAGAGCTCGATCTTGCGCCGCGCCGCGCGCGCGAGGTCACCGCTGCCGAGCACGCAGGTCAGCTCGCGCGGTGTGATGCGCCGCCACAGCCACCGCGTCCCGCCGCGGAGGAACGCGCCCAGGGTCGTGATGCAGAACCAGATCAGGACCGCGTGCGCCATGGTGAATGCCGGGATCGGCACGATGTAGAGCAACGCGCCCAGAGTCGCCGTACCAGCCGCCGCCCAGGCCGCGATCTGCGGCAGCTCGTCCACGGTGAGATGGCGGATCGACATCTGGTCGCGGTCGTAGAGGCCGAAGAGCTTCGCCAGCACCACCCAGACCGGGAGGATCGCGAGCGACCAGACGAGCTCGGGGGTGCTCGTGGCCGCCACCAAGGTCACGAGGCCCGCGGCGGCGACGTCCGCGCCGCCCAGCATGCGGCGGAGCAGGGACTCGCGCCAGAACCGGCGTCGGCCGACCTCGCGAATCGTCGGCTCGGCATGCTCCGTGCGGAAGCGCCTTCGGGCGCCAACGACGTCCTGCGGGCCGGCCGAAACGGGCGCGTCCATACGCGCGGGCTCGGTCACAGCCCCGCCCATCGCTCTATCCGCTGCCTGAGCCCACTCGGCGTCCAAAGTACCCACTTCCCCCTTCGGATCATCATATGCCTATCTGTGTAACCCACGAAGTCCGCGAAACTACCGCTGCGGGGCCAAACTCACCCGTAGGGCCCTCGGGCTGAGGTGATTGGCTGCGGCCAGCCCCGCCTCGGCGGCCTGGCGATTTCCGGCAGCGGCCGCCACCTCTGCCGCCACCAGCCAGGGCCGCCAGTCGTGCGAGGCACGGTCGACGGCCTCATGCACTGCTGCTGTCGCGGCGGCGAGATCGCCGTTCCCCTTCTCCGCCAGAGCCAGCTGCAGCTGCGCCTCGGACGACCAGGGCTGGATGGCCGACGCGTTGCGCGCGCTCTGCGCCGCGCTCTCGAAGTCCCCGTTCGCCAGGGCCGTGCGGCTCGAGTCGAGCTGGATCGACGCGACGAGCTGGTCGCCCGCGACCCAGATGGCCACCCAAGCGCATAGGAGCGTCGCCACGCCCAGCCCGTATTGGCCGCCTCGGGCCCGCCACCTCGGCATCAGCTTGGTGGCGCCGGGCTCAGCAACCACGGCGACCGGCTGGCTCGCCGGGCCGCTGAGCAGCGCCGCCATCACGACCACCGGTACGAAGGCGGCCGGCAGCTGCCAGGTCCAGTCGAACGCCGCGGAGGTGAGGCCGGCGAGGAAGACCGCAAGTGCCGCACCCATCACCTCCCCCCCGTCGCCCACGTCTGGACGCCGCACGACCGCGCGCCACCCGGCGTACAGGGCCGTGCCGAGGAAGCCGAGGAGAAGGAGGATCCCGAGGATTCCCAGCTCGGCGAGCGTCTGTAGGTACAGCGAGTGGGCGTCGATCGTGACGACGCCGATCGTGTGGTGCTGGTTCCACCAGAGCTCGTAGTTGCCGGCGCCGATCCCGATCACTGGCTCGCTCTCGAACGCGTTGATGGCCTCGCCCCAGAACTGGGAGCGCCCGGTGCCGGATAAGGATCCGATGTGGCCGCCGCCGGTCGCCGAGCTCGCGGAGCCGATGTCGTTGGAGTTCGAGAATTGGCGAAGCTTGTCGATCGGGTGGGAGAAGGCCAGCGCGATGAGCGCGAGAACGACGACCGCCGCCAAGCCCCGCCGCGCTACCTTGCGCGGGAGCCGCACCCGCCCGAGCCACCCGTCGGCGGCGTATCGCACCGCCCCGGCGGCGAGCACGCACAGCACCGTGGCCAGTGCCAGCCAGCGGCCCTGAACGTAAGCGTCGTGCGTCGTCAGGGCGCGCCTGACGTCCTCCCATTGCGACGTGAGCGCGATCAGAACAGCGCTCGTCAGGGCGCCGATCACGAGCGTGCCGAGGACGCGCACCCACTCTCGCGAGAAGACGAGGAAGACGCAGATGCCGATCGCGGTGGCGGCGAGCCCGCCTCGCGATGACGTCAGGTACATGGCCAGGATCAGTGCCGGCAGGGTCGCGGTGGCGGCCGCTCGCCAGAGCCTGTTGCGGGCGAAGGAGCCGAACCAGCCGAGGAGCAGAATGCCGATGGCGACGATCGCTCCGACGCCGTTCCAGTACCCGACCGGATAGCTCAAGCGTCCGTTGCTCGCCGGAAGGCTCACGAAGATGCTGCGGTCCGCGCCGCCGAACAGGGACGGGTCGAACCGGCTGAGGTCGGCGCCGACCACGATCACGACGATCCCGATCGCGATCCCGGCCAGCCAGGGGCGCGCACCGGTCCTTGCCGACACCAACACGGTCAGGACGAACAGGCCCAGGTAGCCGGCGACGCGCACGACTTCGGTGAACGCCCGGCCGGAATCGTTGGCCCAGATCATCGACAGCGCCGTCAGACCCCCGAATGCCGCCAGGCACACGCCCGTGACGATCGCGAGGGGCGGGATCGGTCGCCGGGGCACTACCCGCGTGATGAGCGCGAGGATCACCACCCACCAGACGCCGACCGTCACTGCCGCGATGAGCTCGGTCGAGTAGCCGCCGTTCGAGTACGCGAGCGCCGCGTACGCGGCGGCGATCAGCACCGGCGCCGCCCACGCCGGGTTGATCCGGCTGACGAACCCGTTTTGTGACTCTGAAGTGAGCGCTTTCAAGGTCGGTGGGCGGGCACAAAGGCCGCGCAGTCTGGGCGGACTCAGCGCGAGGGCTAGCCTCGAACGGTGAGGTGCACTCCCGGCTCGCGCGAGGTCCCGCCTCGCAAGCCGCCCGTGTAAATGACCTGCGCATTGTAGGCAGCCGCCTGCCGCGCGATCTGCAGGCCGGCCCCCGTCGGACTATCATGGCCCGGGAGCGAAGGCTGGGACACGAGTCAAAGGAGGCGCTCTTATGGATGGCGCGCAACCCAGGGAATTCCACACGCCACGGCTCGCATTCGCGGTCGCGGTGATCGCACTCTTCGCGGCGGTCCTTGCGCCGACGGCGGGAGCCACGTCACCCTCCCAGGACCAGTATGGGTCCGCGCTGCCGGGGGTCGGCGGCAGCAACGGGGGCGGCAGCCCCAGCGCGTCGAGCTCCGGCGGCACCGCGGAGTCGACGATCCCGGTCGCCCCGAGCTCCTCCTCGGGAACCGAGACGAGTGGCTCCGATACCGGCAGCGCCTCGACCGCCTCCGGCGGGAACGGTGGCGGGTCCTCGCAGAGCGGCTCGAAGGCCTCGCAGAAGAACAACCACGCCAAGGCGACGCCCACCAGCGGCAACACGAAGTCGAACACAGCGACGCCCGCCAACAGCTCGGTACCGCACATCGCCGCTGACTCCGCGGGCGACAGCTGGGTTCCGTGGTTCATCGCCGGCCTGGTCGCGCTCGGCGCGGCGGGGGCGGTGCTCGTCTACCGAAATCGCCGACGCGCCGCGCAGTCCTGAGAACCCGCTAGTGCCCGCCCCAGCCCGGCGCGAGACGCGCGCCGACGTATCGGTCGTGATTCCGGCGCTCAACGCCGCCGCGACCATCGAAGGGTGCCTCACGGCGCTCGCCGAGCAGACGGTGCTGCCGGGTGAGGTGATCGTGGTCGACGACGGATCGGCCGACGAGACCCCCGACATCGCTCGCCGGATGGGCGCCGAGGTGATCACCCAGGACCGCGGAGGCGCCGGCTCGGCCCGCAACCGCGGGGCGAAAGCCGCCGGCGGCAAGCTCCTCCTGTTCACCGACGCGGACTGCGCGCCGGTCGGCGACTGGGTTGAGCGACTGGTCGAAAGCCTGGACGACGACGGCGTGGTCGCGGCGCGGGGCATCACCACGAGCGTGCAGCCGGAGCCGGCCGCCCGGTTTGCGCAGCTCGAGTACGACGAGAAGTACCGGGAGCTCGCCCGGCACGAGAGCGTCGAGCTCGTGGCCACCTACAGCGCGGCGTACCGCAGCGACGAGTTCTGGCGCTTCGGGGGGTTCGACGAGGGCTTCCAGGGCGCCACGTCCGAGGACCAGGAGCTCTCGTTTCGGATCGCGGACGCCGGCCTGAAGATCGCGTTCGTGCCCAGCGCGGCGGTCAGGCATCACCATCACACGAGCCTGCGCGCCTACGTGCGCCGCAAGTTCCGGATCGGGTACGCGAAGGCGCGGATCGGCCGCCACCACCCGGACAAGCTGATCCAGGACACGTATACGCCGCTCGGGCTGAAGCTCCAGGTCGGGTTCGCCGGCGTGGTCGTCCTCGGCCTGGCCGTCGCGCCGGTCCACAGGAGCGGATTGCGGCTCGCCGCGGCGGGCGCCGCCGGATTCGCGGCGAGCTCCATCCCGTTCCTCCGGTTCGGCCGCTCGCGTGAGCCGAGCCTCACGGGCCGGCTGCCCGCGTACCTCGTCGCGCGGGCCCTCGCCCTCGGCGGCGGGTTCGCGGCCGGCACGCTCGCCGAGCTCCGCAACGCCCGCCGTTGAGCCGAAGCGCGTCAGTCATCGTCCCCAGCCTCACGGGCGATCGCCTCGACGCCCTCTTGGACTCACTGGCCGCGCAGACCGCGGAGCACCAGGTGATCGTCGTCGACAACGGCTGCCCGAACGGATCGGTCCGACGGGCCTGCGAGCGACACCCCGGAGTCGAGCGGATTCGCTTCGAGCGGAACCTCGGGTTCTCGCGCGCGGTCAATGCGGGTGCGGCGCGAGCCGAGGGCGAGGTGCTCCTCATGGTCAACGACGACGTCGTCTGCGACCCGCCCTTCGTCGCGGAGCTGTCGTCAGCGGTCGACCCGCAGGCCGGAGTCACGATGGCCACCGGGGTGCTCCGCGACGCGCAGGACCCGGACCTGATCGAGACGGCGGGTGTCCTGCTGGACCACACCCTCCTCGCCTTCGACTACCTGAACGGCGAGCCGCTGTCGGTCCTGGGGAGCGCCGCCGATCCTCCGTGTCCCGTCGGCGCCGCCGCGGCGTTCGACCGGGAGGCGTTCAACGCCGTCGGCGGCTTCGACGAGCGGATCTTCGCCTACTGGGAGGAGGTGGAGCTCTCCCTGCGGATGATTCGCCACGGCGGCCGGTGCAGGCTCGTCGCGGGTGCACAGGGGACCCACAGGCACGCCTCGACCCTCGGGGCGGGATCCGTGGGTAAGAACTACCTGACCGGATTCGGGCGTGGTTACGTGCTCCGGAAGTGGAACGTGATCACGCCGAGGCGGCTCCCCGCGATCCTCGTCCGCGAACTGGGCGTGTCCGTGGCACATGCCCTCGTCGACCGGAACCTGGCCGGCGTGCGCGGACGGGTCCAGGGCTACCGCGCCGCCCGCCCCACGTACGCCTATCCGGCCGAGCTGTTCGCCGGCGGCGGCGGTCCGAGCGCAATCGCGCAGCTCCGCGCCCGGGTGAGAAGGCGGCTGACCCTCCGGCGTCAGCGATCGACGAGCGGCGAACCTAGTGGGTGAACTTGCGGAACGCGTCCCAGGCCGGCTTGGGCGAGTAGTTGTAGTTCAACAGGCCCGCCGAGCCGCAATAGGCGCAGAACTGCGGGTTGCCGCTTGACGCGAAGTCGCGGTAGTTGAACCACAGCACCCCCTTGATGTGCCACTTCTTGCGCTTTTGCTTCAGCGCCTTGAACGACTGCTTGAGGACCTTCTTCTGGCCCTGCAGGCCCTTCGTCTGCCCGCCGTTGGCGGGATTCTTCGGCGCCGAGCCCCATCCGATCTCGGCGATCCACAGGGGCGCCTTGCCGTCACCGTTGTGGCGCATCACGTCCCTCAGTTGACCGACATCCGCGAGCATGTCTTTGACCGACGGCGCGTATGCGTGGATCGCCGCAGCGTCAAACCCGTTCTTGACGCCGAGCGCATCGAGCGCTTGGTAGGTCTGATCGAGGAAGTTCGAAGCCGTCGGGCCGGCTGGTGAGTGGGCCAGCAGGCCCCCGAACATCACGTCCGCGTGCCGATCCACGTCCTTGATCGCGCCCTTGGAGAGCTTCAGCAGCTTCGCATAGAGCTGGGGACTCGGCGGGCTCATCGCGGTCGCCAGGTTGGGCTCGTTCCAGATCTCCCAGGTCTTGATCGGCCGCGGCTTCTTGTTGTGATGTTGCCGTTTGAACCGCTTCCAGAACTTCCCATCGGGGCCATACCGCTTCACGGCCGCCTGGAGGAAGCCCTGCCAGGCATCCTTGGCGCTCTGCGAGGACATCGGTGGCTTGATGCTGCACCGCGTGGTGCAGCTCTGCGCCCAGATCGGCGTGCGCCACATGATCGGCAGCACGCTGATCCCCTTCTCGGCGAGGTCGCCGACGATCTTGTCTTGCACGGACCAGTTGAAGTGCCCGGAGGTGGGCTCGATCTGCGGCCACTGCATCTGCCAGCGCACAGTCTTGGCTCCGCTCTTCTTGAGCATGCGCGCGTCCTTGCCGTTCATCTCCTTGAACACGTAGTTCAGCCCGAACAGGTTCTTGGCGCCCTTCGCCTCTGCCGCCGGCGCCACGAGCAGCGCACCGACAACCGCCACGGCCACCAATCCCAGCAGTCTTCGCATCACAAACCCCTGTTCACGCATCGTTCAGCCGACCCTCAGCGACATGACCTCGTCCCTGGTCTCCCGCTTTCCATCGGGCTCCTTCCCTGAGGGTCGATCCCAGCCTGCCGCGGCAAGATAGCACGGCTCTCAGCCGGGCCCGCCACCACTCGGCGAGCGTCCGGAATGCCCGTCATGCGCGCTACTAGCTACTAGTGGGTGAAGTCGCGGAACGCTTGCCAGGCCGGCTTGGGCTTGAAGTTGTACTTGAGCAGGCCCGCCGACGAGCAGAAGCTACAGGTCTTCACCCCGCCGCCCTTCCCGTCACGGAAGTTGAACCAGATCACCCGCTTGATGTGCAACTGGTGGCGCTTCTTCTTCAGCGCCTTGAAGGCGTGCTTGAGCATGCGCTTCTGCCCCTGCTTGCCCTTCGTCAGCCCGAAGGGGGTCGCCTTCTTCGGCAGCGATCCCCACCCGATCTCGGTCACCCACAGCGGCGTGTGGCCATCGCCGCCCTTGCTCATCGCCCCGCGGAACCGCTCGATCTCGCCGAGCATCTGCTTCACCGTCCGCGCGTACGGGTGCAACGCGGCGATGTCGAAGTACTTGGCGGCGTGATGCTTGTAGGCGCCCCTGATGAAGTCCCAGGCGTTGATGTCGCCCGAGTAGCCGGGCATGCCCGCAAACATGACCTGCGCCTTCGGGTCGGCGTTCGTGATCGCTCCGTGGGCGAGCTTCAGGACCTTTGTGTAGGCGCCGGGCTTCGGCGGATTCATGGCGCTCTTGAGGTTCGGCTCGTTCCAAACCTGCCAGGTGCCGATGGGGATCGCCGCTTTCCCAGGGTGATCGGCCTGATAGGGGCCTCCCCAGTAGGACCCGCCCGGGCCATAGCGTTTGACCGCCGCGGTGGCGAAGTTCTTCCACGCGTCGCGCGCCTTCTTCGAGTCGATCGGGGGCTTCACCGCCTTGCTCTCGACCCAGTGCGGCGATCCGTTCAGCGTCGGCAGGACCTTGATGCCCTTGGCGGCGAGGTCACCGACGAAGTTGTCGACCGGGGACCAGTCGAACTGGCCCTGCCTGACCTCGATGCGAGGCCAGAAGAAGGTCCACCGCACGGTCTTCGCGCCGCTCTTCTTGAGAGTCGACGGGTCCTTGTCGCTCAGGAGGGAGTGGAACGAGTAGTCCAAGCCGAAGAAGTTGGACCCGCCCTTGGCCTCCGCCACACTCGTCGCGAGCAGGATCGCGATCAGCGCAACGACTGCTAGCCCGACTCCCCGGCGCACCGGGCTTCCGGCGACCCGCTTGACGATCTTCATCCCTGCGCGGTGCGTCGCCTGTTCCGGAAGAACACGAGGGCGGCGGCCGCACACGCCAGCAGCACCATGCCGCCGATGAAGAACGGCAGCCAGCTGTCACCCGCCGAGTCGGCGGCGACCTGGGGCACCGAGTTACCCGAGTTGTCCAGGTTGACCTTGCCCGGGCCGCCGGAGCCGTTGCCCGACGCCTTGCCCGACGCCTTGTGGGTGTCGGCCTTGTGCCCGTTGTGCGACGAGCCGCCCGCAGATCCGGTGTCGTTGGCCTTGGCGTTGGTCGCGCTCGAGTCGCTCGAGCCGCCCGTCGCCGACTGGCTGCTCGACGAAGAGTCAGGCGCCACCGGAATCGTCGTGGAGCCGCCGCTCGGGCCCGAGCCGCTGGTGTTGCCACCGCTGCCGCCGCCCGGCAACGCCGAGCCGTACTGGTCACCCGCCGGAGAGCCCGCGAGCGCAATCGGCGCCGCGATCAGTCCGATCACTGCCACACAGGCGATCCCAAGCACCATGCGCAGCACAACGAAGTCCCGTCTCTGCCCGCCTTGCATTGAGGTTCCTCCTTGGAGGTTGTGGTCCCTAGCCAACCGGCACCATAGCACGGGATATGAGGCCCGTCAGAGAACTCCGCCGGCCATCGCCGGCAGGATCACCACCGTGTCCGAGTCCGCGACGGCGGTATCGAGCCCGTCCAGCACTCGCACGTCCTCGTCGTTGAGGTAGACGTTGACGTAGCGGTTCAGGTCGCCGCCGTCGGCGAAGAGTTGCGAGCTCGTGCCGGGATGCGCATCCGCGAGCGAGCGCAGGACCTCACCGACGGTGGAGCCCGGCGTCTCGAGTTCGGCCTCACCCCCGGTCTGGGCGCGGAGCACTGGCGGGATCTTCACGGTCGGCATCGGGGTTGGGAATCCTATGCGTCGAGGTATGGAACGCGCCGCCGCTACGCGCGCAGAACCGGCTCGCCCGCGCAGAAGGCCTCGTAGTCGGGGAACTTGCCCATCTCAGACTCCGGGATCTCCGGCGCGTGGTCGCCGCAGATCGGGCAGTCCGGATCGCGCTTGACCTTGAGCTCGGTGAACCGCGTTCCGAGCGAGTCGTAGAGAAGCAGTCGCCCGATCAGCGGCTCGCCGATCCCGGCCACGAGCTTGATGACCTCGTTCGCCTGGAGCAGGCCCATGACGCCGGCCATGACGCCGAGGACGCCGGCAGCACCGCAGCTGGGCGCCATCTCGGGCGGCGGGGGCACTGGATACAGGCACCGGTAGCACGGGCCCTCGTAGGGGACGAAGGTGGAGATCTGGCCGTCGAACGCGAGGATCGACGCCGAGACCACCGGCTTGCGGAGCCTCACCGAGGCGTCGTTGAGGAGGTAGCGGGTCGGAAAGTTGTCGGCCCCGTCGACGAGCACGTCGTAGTCGGCGACGATGTCGAGGATGTTCTCGGCGTTCAGGCGGGTCCGGTGCTCGACCACCTTGACGTCGGGGTTGAGCGCCTCGATCGAAGCCTTCGCCGACGCCGTCTTGGGCATCCCCACGCGGTCAGTCGTGTGGATCACTTGGCGCTGGAGGTTCGACTCGTCGACGACGTCGTCGTCGACGATCCCGATGGTGCCGACCCCGGCCGCCGCGAGGTAGAACGCGGACGGCGCGCCGAGCCCGCCGGCGCCGATCAGCAAGACCTTGGAGTTCAGCAGCTTCACCTGCCCGTCGACTCCGACCTCCGGCAGCAGCGTGTGCCGGGAATACCGCATCCGCTGGTCGGGGGTGAGCCCCTTCGCCGCCACGACGGGGAGGCCGTCCTCCTGCCAGTCGACGATCCCGCCCTCCATCACGGCGACTTTGTCGTAGCCGAGGTCCCGGAGCGCATCGGCCGCGCGCGTGGAGCGGTTGTCGGTGCGGCAGTAGAGGACGATCCGCTCGGAGGGGTCCGGCGCGACCTCGCCGATGCGGTCGAGGAGCTCGCCCTGGGGAACGTGAATCGCGCCCTCCAGGTGCGCCTCGTCCCACTCGTGCGGCTCGCGGACGTCGATCAGCTTCGCGCCCGCCTCGACCTCCTCTCGCGCCTTCGTGTTCGCGATGAGGTCGATCCTCTCCTTGACCTGCTCGATCGGCTCAGCCGCTGTCGCCATCAATACTCCTGAATCTCGATCCGGATTTACTTCAAAAAGTATAGCCCGCTCACCGACCGAGGCTCGGGGTGCTGCGAGGCGACGTTACGGCCTAGTGGTGGTGCCGGTGATGGCCGCCCCTGCCCTGCAGCTTCGTGAAGTGTTTGAACTGCTTGTACGAGGGCTTGGTCTTCCCATTGTTCTTGAGAAGGCCCGCGGAGGGGCAGAAGCTACAGCCCACCCCACGGCTCTTGGGAGGATCGCGCCAGTCGAACCAGAGCAGCCGGCCGATTCCCCACTTGTGCCGCTTCGCGAGGGTCACCTTGAACGACTTCTTGAGCAGCTTCGCCTGACCATGCTTGCCCTTGTTCAGGCTGCCGTGGCCGTGCTTCGAACCCCACCCCACCTCGGTCAGCCAGATCGGCTTCTTCTTCGCGCCGTTCTTGTCCATCGCTTTGCGAAACTCCGAGATCCGTGACTCGTACTTCGAGATCTTCGGCGCGTATGGGTGCAGGGCGGCGGCGCTGAAGCGCTTGGTGATCTTCTTGGCCTCGAGGAACTTCTTGATGAAAGTGTTCGGCTCGAGCTTCTTCTTCTTCGCGTTGCTGCTGAGCCCCGCGAGAATGACCTTGGCGTGCTTGTCGGCCTTGTGGATCGCCTTGTCTGAGGACTTGACGAGCTTCGCGTAGGCCTTGGCGGGCTTGGGCACCGACTTCGCTCCCGCACCGTCTTTCGCGAAGTACTTCGGAAGGTTCGGCTCGTTCCAGATCTGCCACGACTCGACCGGCTTCGCGGGAATGCCTGGATGGGCCTTCCAGTACTGGCCGCCGCTCCTATAGCGGTTGACCGCCGCCGTGAGAAATGAACTCCAAGCCTGCAGCTCCCTGCTGTTCAGCGGCGGGACGCCCGGGTTGTTACTGCCGGTCACCCATCCCGGCGATCCAAAAATCATGACGACGGGGGTGATCCCGTTCTGCGCGAGCGCGCCAACCCTGGCGTCGAGAGACGACCAATGGAAGACCCCTCGCTGGGGCTCCACGGCCCTCCAGGCGAGCGTGAGGCGGTAGGTGCCCACCTTGGCCTTGTGCATCTGCTGATAGTCCTTGGGACCGAAGCTGCCGCCCTCAGCGAGACCGAAGAAGCCCTTCGGCACTTTCTTCGCCGCGTCGGCGGCCACCGGCGTCACCGCCGTCAGGAGGAGGGCGAAGAGGACCAGGACCGACGTGAACGCGGCGGGCCGCAGGGTCCTGGACGCGGCCCGAGCAATGCCATGGGGGGCGGAAGCGGCGGTCATCGGTGGGCGAGCCTCCTCGTGGTTGCGGCAGGTCGCGTGACTTCGAGCAGCCTCCGCATCCGTCTTTCATCTTCGGCTTTGGCAGCCGCGCACTTGAAACTTCATGGCGGCGCCCAGGAGGCTGGGAGCGCGCGATGGTAGCTCATGACCGCGGGCCGCGCGGAGGTTCACGATGATGCCCGCCCTTCGATGAATCACACGCCGAGAGGAATCCCGCCGCGGCGACGGCGCGGACTGATCGTCATAGCGGCCCTGGTGGCCGTCGGCGGTGGCATCGCTCTTGCAGTGCTCCTCCGGGGGGGTGGCCAGCCGGCGCCGTCCGGCTCCTCCCCCGTGCCGGTGCCTCAGTCCACGGCGCCGAGCGTGACCTTTCCAAAACACAACCGGCCCCAGTCCCCGCCATGGGGCTTCACGGGAACCGGGTGGCTGGACATCTGCTACGGCC
The DNA here is from genome assembly GCA_963710955.1 of uncultured Actinomycetes bacterium. GTDB lineage: Bacteria > Actinomycetota > Thermoleophilia > Solirubrobacterales > 70-9 > AC-56. The sequence goes on from CAVQCK010000014.1 coordinate 248,939, forward strand.
CGGTGGCCACACCGGGGGCGAGCAAGGCGCCGCGGGTGCCTGAAGGGCAGCCGTGCCGTCCCGGCAGCACGCGAATCACCGGAGCCGACCAGATCGCTCTGACTGCGCGGGCGGGAGCCGACACGGACCGGATCGAAGCGCTCTGGAGCTCGATCGAGCCACTGCCCCCATCCGAGGCGAAGGCTCGCGGCGTGCCGCTCTTCAACTGGGGCCCGGTGGTCAGCCGGTATCGGACGATGATCCGTGGCGGCATCCGGCCGATCGTCGTCGCCTACGGAACCCCCGAATGGGCGCGATCACCGGGGTGGAATCGGCCCGGCAGCTGTACCAGCTGTACGTTCCCGCCCTCACCGCAGCACGTCGGGGACTGGCAGGCGTTCCTCCGGTCCCTCATGACCCACCTACCCAGGATGAGTGCGCTGGAAGTCTGGAACGAGCCGAACTTCGTCAGCTTCTTCGCCCCTCACCCCAACCCGGCCATGTACGCGCGACTGCTGCGCGGCGCGGACGAGGCTGCACGCCAGGCAAACTTCCATCGGCCCATTCTGACGGGGGGGTTGTCGCCGAACGCGCCGTCGCGCGGCAAGATCCCGCCGGCTCAATTCCTGGCCCGCGTCTACGAGATCGACGGCAAGCGGTCCTTCGACGGGATCGGAGCGCACCCATACCCGGCGCAGGAGCCGTGGGTCGCCGGCATGACCAAGAACCTCGAGCAGCTCCGAAGGGTGAGCGAGCGCTTCAACGACGGCTCGAAGCCCCTGTGGATAACCGAGGTCGGAATCGGCGGCGCCGGAGGGGGCACAGGGCACTTCAACGTTCCGCTTGACCAGCAGGGACCGGTGCTGGCCCGCATGTACGACGCGGCTCGCCGACTGAACGTGCGCCTGTTCCTGATCTACACGCTCTCCGACCTCGGCGGCACCAGCCGCTTTGGCACCTACGGAGTCATGAGCCCCGCCCTCAGGCCGAAGCCGGCGTACTGCTATCTCGCGCAGCACGTCGGCGGCATGCGGGCGTGCCCGGTCCCCCGGCTGGCCCCGTCGCCCTAGGAGAGGGTCGGCCGCATCTGGCGGAGCCGGCGAACCCGCTCCTCGATCGGCGGGTGCGTCGAGAACAGGCTGGCGATGCCGCCGCCCGTGAACGGCTTCACGATGTAGAGCGGCTCGGTCGCCTGGTTGACCTGCATCGGTGCAGCCTTGACGCCCTCCTCCAGCCGCAGTAGGGCCGAGGCGAGCGACTCCGGGTTGCCGCAGATCTCGGCCCCGGTCGCATCCGCCGAGTACTCGCGCTGGCGCGAGATCGCGAGCTGGATGAGCGTCGCCGAGATCGGCGCGAGGATGAACAGCGCCAGATTGGCGATCAGGCCGATCGGTGACTGGTCGTCGCCCCCGAACCACAGGAGGAGGTAGGCGATCCAGGTGATCATCGCGCCGATCGCCGAGGCGATCGACGTGGTGAGGATGTCGCGGTTGCGAACGTGCGCAAGCTCGTGTGACAGGACTCCGCGGAGCTCGTCCTCGGAGAGCAGCTTGGTGATTCCCGACGTGACGGCGACCGCCGCATGCTTGGGGTTGCGCCCCGTCGCGAACGCGTTCGCCTGCTCGCTCGGGATGACGTAGAGCTTCGGCATCGGGAGCTTGGCGCGCGTCGTCAGGTCACGCACGATCTGGTAGAGACGCGGCGCCTCCGCCTCGGAGACGGGCTTTGCGCCGGCGCTAGCGATCGCGATCTTGTCGCTGAACCAGTAGGCGACGAAGTTCATCACCAGCGCGATGCCCAGGAAGACGCTCGCGACCTTGAGGCCGCCGATGGCGTAGCCGATGACGACCAGCAGGCCGCCCAGCGCGGCCATCAGGATGACCGTGCGGAGGCCGGCGACGAAGTTTGATCTACCTGTAGTGGTCATTCGAGGGGCGAACTCCTGGGCGATGGACTCGAACGGTCGTCCAATGGTGGCACAAAGATGTCCCGATTCCGGTGGGGTCAGGCACCTGACTTAACTAGGGGCCAACCCCTAGTCCCCATAGGGCGACGGAAGCGTCCCCGGGCTACGACGGACGCTCCGGAGGCCGATACTTAGATCGAGATGCGTCGCAAGAACCTCCTCACCCAGGTGCTCGTCGCCAACCTGCTGCTGATCATCGTGGCGGTCGTGGTGACGGCGGTCGTGGGAAATCCGGACTCCAACGTCGCCGTGCACGGCGGTCTGCTGGTGATCCTGACTCTCGCGGTGGCGCTGACGATCCTCGTCAACGTGATGATGCTCCAGCGGCGCTTCCGCCCGCTCGAACGCCTTGTCGACGAGATGGAGCGGGCCGACCTGTCCCGGCCGGGCGCCAACCTGCAGGCACCGGCGGACGACCGCGGAGCGCCTGAGGAGGTCGTGCGGCTGAACCGGGCGTTCAGGCGCATGCTCGAGCGGCTCGACGCCGAGCGGCGGCGGACCTCCAGCACGGCGCTCGCCGCGCAGGAGGAGGAGCGCGCTCGAGTCGCGCGCGACCTCCACGACGAGGTGAATCAGTCGCTGACGGCGCTCCTCCTGCGCCTGGAGGCGGCCCGCGTCAAGGCGCCGGTGGAGCTCGCGCACGAGCTCGCCGAGACGAAGGCCCTCGCAAACCAGGCGATGGAGGAGCTCCTCATGCTCGCCCGCCAGCTGCGGCCGACCGCTCTCGATGACCTCGGACTGAATGCGGCGCTGGCCGGCCACGTGAAGGAGCTCGGCCGCCGCGGCAAGGTCAACGCGACATTCGAGTCAAGCGGCGACTTCTCGGGGCTGCCGACGGACGTGCAGCTCGTCGTCTACCGGGTGGCGCAGGAGGCCATGTCCAACGCCGCGCAACACTCGGGTGCCGAGCGCGTCGATGTGAAACTGGCGCGCCAGGGCGACCGCGTGGAGCTCACGGTCGCCGACGACGGCTCGGGCTTCACCTTCGACCAAGCGGCCAGGGGCCTGGGCATCGCCGGTATGCGCGAGCGGGCGCTGCTCGTGGACGGCGACATGCAGGTCGAGTCGCGGTTGGATTCAGGCACGCGGGTGCGGCTAACGGTGCCCCTGGCGCCAGCCGATAGGAATCGGGAGTGGAAGCGCAACGGGCATATGCCGAGCCAGGCCTCCAAGCAGACCCCTCCACAGCGATGAAGGTCCTGATCGCCGACGACCACGGGATCGTCCGCTCGGGACTGCGGATGCTCCTCGAGCGGCAGACGGACATCGAGGTCGTCGGCGAGGCATCCGACGGGGCGGAGGCCAGGGACATGGCGATCCGCGACAAGCCCGACCTGGCAATTCTCGACGTGAAGATGCCCAAGCTGACGGGCCTGCAGGCGACGCGCGAGATCCGCGCGCAGGCGCCCGACGTCTCGATCCTGATCCTGTCGATGTACGACGACGAGCGCTACCTGTTCGAGGCGCTCAAGGCGGGCGCGTCCGGCTACGTGCTGAAGGCCCAGGCCGATTCGGACCTGATCGACGCGGTCCGGGCCGTCGAGCGCGGCGAGCCGTTCCTGACGCCGGAGGCCCAACGGGCGCTGATCCAGGACGTCCTAGGCGAGGGCTCCCACCGGGAAGACGAGCTGACGCCGCGCGAGCAGGAGGTCGTGAAGCTGGTCGCGGAGGCGCACACCAATCGTGAGATCGCGGAGATTCTGCACCTCTCGGAAAAGACCGTGGAGAACCATCGCTCGAATGCCATGAAGAAGCTCGGCATGCGCGACCGTGTCGAGCTGGTGCGCTACGCGATTCGCAAGGGCCTGATCGAGCCGTAGTCCCGCAACTTCGCCCGAGGCGGCGGGTTCAAACATCCGGGGCGGATTCGGGAGGACGGCAGTGACAAGGCTCGATACGACCCGGCGGGCGGTCGCGATGGCATTGGCATTGGCGGCGCTCGGGGTCCTCGTTGCGGGCCAGGCATCCGCGGCCGAGGGCGCCTCGCGGGTCACGGCGCGGCTCGTCAAGGACATCGACCCCGGTGGCAAAGCTGGCAACCCGGACTGGCTCACCAACGCCGGCGGCACCCTCTACTTCATCGCCAACCGCAACCAACTCTGGCGAAGCGACGGGACCGCGGCGGGGACGAGGATGGTAATGACCTTCCGGCACGGCCACAACCCGGGCTGCTACTCAACTCCCGCCTCGGGCGCCGCCGCCTGTAATCCAGAGCAGCTCACCGCCTTCCACGGCAAGCTCTACTTCAGGGCCGGAGACAAGCTTCACGGGCCCGAGCTGTGGAAGTCCAACGGCACCCGGGCGGGGACCAAGATCGTCAAGGAAATCCAACCCGGCGAGTACGGCAGCTTTCTGGGCGACTTGACCGTGGCCGGCGACAAGCTCTTCTTCACAACCGACACCGGCTATCAGCTGTGGCGAACTGACGGCACGGGGGCGGGGACGAAGATGATCAAGGGCGTCCAATACGCCAGTGCGCTTGCCGACTTCAACGGCACCCTTTACCTCAGCGCCGAGGATCACACCCACGGCGAGGAACTGTGGCGGAGCGACGGCACCGCAAAGGGGACGAGGATGGTCAAGGACATCAACCCCGGCGGCAGTTGGAGCGACCCACAATCACTGACGGTGAGCGGCAACACCCTCTTCTTCGGCGCCAACGACGGCGCCAACGGCTACGAGCTGTGGCGGAGCGACGGTACCGCGGCGCGGACGAAGAGGGTCAAGGACAGCCACGGCGCCGGCTACGCCGGCCCGTTCTTACTCACAAACGTCGGGGGGAGGCTCTTCTTCTTCGCCTCCAATGGCGCCGACGCCCTGTGGCGAACCGATGGCACGGCAGCGGGGACGGCGAAGCTCAAGGAGTTCCATGGGTCGTTTCCCGACAAACTGACGAACGTCGACGGGACGCTCTTCTTCATCGACTTCCATGGCCCAGTCGGCACCCAGGGCTACGGGCTCTGGCGAAGCGACGGCACGCGGGCGGGGACGAGAATCGTCAAGGACATCAATGCCGGCGACGACAGCCTGCCGTGCTGCCTCACCGACTACGACGGCATGCTGCTCTTTGCTGCCAGCGACGGGGTCCACGGCGATGAGCTGTGGCGGAGCAACGGCACCGAGGCCGGGACCACGATGGTCAAGGACATCAACCCCGGCAGCGGCTCCAGCTTTCCCGGTGGATTCACGGACTTCGACGGCTCCCTCTACTTCGCTGCCGACGACGGCACCCACGGCGACGAGCTGTGGAAGGCCACGGATACGCGGCCACCGGGGCCAAGATGACTGAGCACCCGAACCGGGCGCGATCCGCAAGGGCCTGATCGAGCCCTAGCGCACGGCTCCGCCCGGTAGCCTCGGGGGCGGCATGGATGCCAGTTTCACCAGGCGCCGTCTGGTGATTGCGGGCGCCGCGGGCGCCGCCGCCGTGATCGCCGGGCCGGATCTGCTCTCGGCCGCGTTCGGGCGAGGCGGCACGTCGGGATCTGACCGCGTGATCGTCGTGGGCGCAGGCCTCGCCGGGCTGACCGCGGCATATGAGCTCGGCCGCGCCGGATTCGACGTCACCGTGCTCGAGGCCCGCGACCGGATCGGAGGGCGCGTGTACACGGTTCGCGATCCGTTCCGGGCCGGGCAGCACGCCGAGGCGGGCGGCGAGTACGTGGACGTGGTGCACCGGCGGGTCCGCGCGTACTGCAGCAGGTTCGGGCTCCCGCTTCAAAACGCAACCCGCGGATTCGCCGGGCTGGACGACGTCGTCTACGTGAGCGGGCAGCGGGAGCAGCTGGGCCGCTTCAAGACGCGCCGTTCGACGCGGGACACGGACCGCTTCTACCGCCTCATCTACGAGCTGGGTCGGGGGCTCGACCCGGCCGACCCGGTCGGGACGAAGGCGCATCTCGACTCGAGGAGCGTCGGCTGGGCCATCGACCAGATCGATCCCAGCAAGCCGGGGCGGTTTCTCCTCGAGGGATACGTCCGCGACGACTACGCGGCGCAGCCGGAGGACCTCTCGCTGCTCACCTACGCAACCGGCGAGAAGGTCTACGAATCGGTGCCCGGCCGTAACATCGAGAAGTTCAGGATCCGAGGCGGTAACTCGCAACTGCCCCAGGCATTCGCCAGCCGGCTGGACCAGCCCGTGCGCCTCTCGACCTCGGTGGACGCCATCGCGCAGTCGGACGCGGGCGTGGAGGTACAGGCAGCGGGCCAGACGTTCGAAGCGGAGTTCTGCGTGCTCGCGGCCCCGCTGCCGGCACTGCGGAACGTCGATCTCGGCGCCGCGCGCCTCTCGCCGGCGCTGCAGGGCGGGATCGCGAAGCTGGCGTACGGCCGGGCGACCAAGACGCTGCTTCAGTACCGGCGTCGCTTCTGGCGTCAGGAGGGCTTCAGCGGCGATGTCTACTCGGATCTCCCGCTCGGCGCCACGTGGGAGGCGACAAACGGTCAGGCGGGCCGCCCGGGAGTGCTCATCGGATACGCCGCGGGCGCGAACAGCCGGCACTTCGAGCCCGAGACCTCGGCGAAGCGCGCCCGGGCGACGCGCGCATGGATCGGAGACGTCTTCCCAGGCTCGGCACGGGAAGCGATCGAGTACGCGTCGGTCTCGTGGCCGGTGGAGCCCTACAGCGGCGGCGCGTGGATGGCGCCTCGACCGGGCCAGGTCGTCCCCTACTGGGAGGCGCTGCGACAGCCCGCGGGCCGCATCCACCTTGCCGGTGAGCACACGGACGACCTCTATCCCGGTTACATGGAGGGTGCTGTGCGGAGCGGCATCCGGGCGGCGCGCAAGGTCCACCAGGCGAGCTGAGCCCACGCAACTTCACTGGCGGCGCCGGGTTCCAACGGGAGGAAGCGGGCAGGAGGAGAACAGTGATGAGGACCACCATCAGACGGCGTGTGGGCAGGGCGCTCGCGGTGGCGGCGCTCGCGGCGCTTGGCCTCCTCTTCGCGAGCCAGGCATCCTCGGCACAGGCGAGGATCAGCGCCGAGCTCGTGACGCAGATCAACCCGGGGGCGCAGGATGCGCACCCCACCTCGCTCACCAACGTCGACGGCGTCCTGTACTTCGCGGCCGACGACGGCGTCCACGGGACTGAGCTGTGGCGAAGCGACGGCACCAGGGCCGGAACCAAGCTGGTCAAGGACATCAATCCGGGGGAGAAACCGAGCGCCCCAGAGCTGCTTACCCCTGCCGGCGACACCCTGTACTTCATCGCCAACGACGGCGTCCACGGGACCGAGCTGTGGCGAAGCGACGGCACCAGGGCCGGAACCAGGATGGTCCGGGACATCTATCCCGGCGGCGGGTCCAGCCACCGGCCCTTCTACCTGACAGCGGTCAACGGAACCGTTTACTTCGACCCGGATGACGGCACGCATGGCCGCGAGCTGTGGCGCAGCGATGGAACCGCGGCGGGGACGAGGATGGTCAAGGACATCCTCCCCGGCAGCGGGCCCGGCGACCCGTCCTACGCGACCGCGGTGAACGGAACCGTCTACTTCACTGCCGGCGACGGCATCCACGGCCGCGAGCTGTGGCGAAGCGACGGCACGGCGGCGGGGACGAAGATGGTCAAGGACATCCGGCCCGGCGGCAGCAGTCATCCATTCGAGCTCACCGACGTCAACGGCACCCTGTACTTCACAGCGACCCGGGAGGCCCATCACGACGGGCTGTGGCGAAGCGACGGCACGGCGGCGGGGACCACGATGCTCACCGAATCCGGCAATCAATTCGACCTGACCGCCGTTGACGACGCGCTCTTCTTCGACGGCTATGACAGTAGCCACGGCGGCGAGCTCTGGCGAAGCGACGGGACCATCGCGGGGACGAGGATGGTCAAGGACATCCGGCCGGGCCCCGGCGGCAGTTACAGCGACAGCAGCTACCCAAATGAGCTCACCGACGTCCACGGCACCCTCTTCTTCGCAGCCAACGACGGCGCCCACCGGCGCGAACTCTGGCGAAGCGACGGCACCCGGTCGGGGACCAGGATGGTCAGGGACATCAAGCCGGGCGCGCGCGACAGTTACCCGAACGACCTCACCGCCGTACATCGACACGTGTACTTCGCGGCCGACGACGGCAGGCACGGCCGCTACGAGCTGTGGCGAAGCGACGGCACCCGCGCAGGGACGACGCTGGTCAAGGACATCTGGCCGGGTTTCCGGGGCAGCAAGCCGGGAGACCTGACGGCTGTCGGCGGCACCCTGTATTTCGCCGCGAGGGACGCCAAGCACGGCCGCGAGCTGTGGCGGACCGTGAAAAAGGCGAAGCACTCCTAATCGGCTCACCGGCCGGCCAAGGGGGGCCGCTACCGTAGGCGCGTGGCAGCGGGCGACGTGATCGAAAATCCGGCGACCGGCATGACACTGCGCCTGGTGAGGACCGCGGCCGAAACGCACGGCGAGCTCCTCGAGATGGAGGCCACCTATCCCGCGGGGTCCCCCGAGCCGCCGGCGCACCTCCACCCGCAACAGGAGGAGAGGTTCGAGCTCGTCGCCGGAGAGGTGACGGTGCGGCTCGACGGCGAGGAGCGAACGCTCGTGACCGGCGACGTCCTCGAGATTCCGGCCGGAGCCGTGCACGCGATGTGGAACGGCGGCGACGAGATCGCACGTCTCCGGTGGGAGACGCGTCCTGCCATGCGCACCGAGGAGTTCTTCAGCGCGCTGGCCCGGGCTGCCGAGGCGGCGATGTCGGGAGAGCCTCAATCCGACGATGCACCGTCCGGCGAGGCGCTGTTGCGTGAGTTTCGCAATGAGTTCCGATTGGCGTAGACGGCGGGCCGCTTATCCGACCTGTCGAGTAGGATTTACGGCCCATGCTGTTTTCGACGAAGGCTGAGTACGGCGTGCGCCTCATGGTCGAGCTCGGCCGCCGCGCGCCGGACGACCCCGAGGGCGGCGGCGGGCCGGTTGCGCTGAGCACGGTCGCCGAGGCCGAGACGCTTCCGCTCTCCTACCTCGAGCACTTGGTAGCGAAGCTGCGCGAGGCGGGCCTGGTGACGTCCGTTCGGGGCGCGCACGGCGGGTACCGGCTGGCGCGGCCCGCGTCGCAGATCGAGATGCTGGACGTCGTCCAGGCGCTCGAGGGGCCGATCGCCCCGATGGAATGCTTCAACGACATGCCCGAGGGCCGGGTGCTGTGCTCACACGAGTCGGACGGCGACCGGGCCTGCGCGACCAAGCTTCTGTGGACCCGGGTTCACGGCGGGATCACCAAGGCCCTGGCCGGGACCACGCTGGCGGACCTGGTCGAGTTCGCCGATCAGCACACGGCGCGAGAGCCGCTTGCCGGCCAGGCCGCGTAGCCGCGTCTTCCTGACAACCCAAGACAACGGAGAAAGATGGCCGATCTGGAGATCAGCAACCTGCACGTAAGCGCCGAGGACAAGCAGATCCTGAAGGGGCTCGACCTGGAGGTCTCGAAGGGCGAGATCCACGCGCTCATGGGCCCGAACGGGTCCGGCAAGTCCACCCTTGCGAACGCGATCATGGGCCACCCGTCCCTCGAGGTGACGGGCGGCGACATCAGCTTCGCGGGCAAGGACATCATGGAGGAGGCGCCCGAGGACCGCGCCCGGGCGGGGCTCTTCATGGCATTTCAGTACCCGGTCGCCGTACCGGGCGTGACCGTCGCGAAGTACCTGCGGATGATCGTCAACGCCCACCGCGAGGCCCAGGGCGAGCCCGAGATCAAGCTGAAGGACTTCCGCAAGGAGGCCGAGGCCGCGATGGAGCTCGTCAACATCCCGCGCGATTTCTCGAGCCGGTACCTGAACGAGGGCTTCTCCGGCGGCGAGAAGAAGCGCATGGAGATCCTCCAGCTGGCGATGCTCCAGCCGAAGCTCGCGGTCCTGGACGAGACTGACTCCGGGCTCGACATCGACGCGCTCCGGACGGTCGCCGAGGGCGTGAACCAGTTCGCCGGGCCCGACATGGGCGTCCTGATCATCACCCACTACCAGCGCATCCTGCACCTCGTGAAGCCCGACTTCGTTCACGTCATGTTCGAGGGGCGCATCGTCAAGCAGGGCGGCCCCGAGCTCGTCGCGACGCTCGAGGAGCGCGGCTACGGCTGGATCCGCGAGGAGGTCGAGGCGGCCGCGTAGGCGCGGCGGAGTTCCCGATGGCAACCGCTTCGGTGACATCGCCGGCCGGCTCCCGCTCGATCGACGAGATCCGCGCGGAGTTCCCGATCCTGGAGCGGCAGGTGCACGGGCAGCCGCTCGCGTATCTCGACAACGGCGCGACCGCTCAAACACCCCTCCAGGTCCTCGAGGCGATGGACCGGTACTGGACCGAGCACAACGCGAACGTCCACCGCGGCGTCCACACCCTCTCCGAGGAGGCGACGAGTCTCTACGAGGGCGCGCGGGCGACGATCGCGCGCCATCTGGGGACGAACCCCCGGGAGGTGATCTTCACCAGGAACGTCACCGGCGCGCTCAACCTGGTCGCCCACGCCTGGGGCCGGGTCAATGTCGGCGAGGGCGACCGGATCCTGCTGACGGAGATGGAGCACCACTCGAACATCGTCCCGTGGTACCTGCTGGCCAAAGAGGTCGGCGCAGAGCTCGACTGGGTGCCCGTGGACGACGAGGGGCGCCTCGACATGACGGCCCTGGAAGGTGCGCTGGAGCGCGGTCCGAAGCTGATCGCCGTCGCCCACATCTCGAACGTCCTGGGAACCGTCAACCCGATCGCGGACATCGTCCGGCTCGCCCACGAGGCGGGCGCGATCGCTGTCGTCGACGGGGCGCAGGCGGCGCCGAAGCTGCCGCTCGACCTGGCCGCGCTGGACGTGGACTTCTACGGCTTCACGGGGCACAAGCTCTACGGCCCGACCGGCGTCGGCGTGCTCTATGGCCGCCCCGAGCTACTGGACGCCATGCCTCCGTACGAGGGTGGCGGCTCGATGATCCGCAAGGTGACCAAGGAGCGCATCACCTGGGCCGACGTGCCGGCCCGGTTCGAGGCCGGAACGCCGCCCATCGCCGAGGCGATCGGCCTCGCCGCGGCCGTCGAGTGGCTCGACGGCGTCGGCCTCGACGCGGCCCATGCCCACGAGGCGGAGCTGGGCGCCTACGCGCTGGAGCGCCTAGCCGACGTTCCAGGGCTCCGGGTCTTCGGCCCGCCGGCGGGCGACGACCGCGTCGGCATCGTCTCCTTCGAGATGGAGGGTGTGCACGCTCACGACGTCTCGGAGATCCTCGACCGCCACGCCATCGCGGTGCGCGCCGGCCACCACTGCGCCCAGGTGCTCATGGATCGGCTCGGAGTGGCCGCGACCACGCGGGCGAGCCTCGCCGTCTACAACACCCGCGAGGAGATCGACCGGCTCATCG